>NZ_CP104285.1:3419065-4102878 GCF_025244905.1 Enterobacter mori
CCCTGCGCGATCAGCGTCACGATAACTGCCACGCCGACGGCCAGCGCTACCAGCCATGCGCCCACGCCATTGCGCTTCACTACCGGGCTGTTCCAGGTGGAGTCGAGACCGACTTCGCTGTCATAGCGTTTCATTGCCGGAACGGCAAACACGCGGAAAATAATCAGCGCCACCAGCATCCCGATCCCGCCGATACCAAAGCCCCAGTGCCAGCCGTGAGTTTTAATCAGCCAGCCGGAAATCAGCGGTGCGATAAACGAGCCCATGTTGATGCCCATATAGAACAGCGAGAAACCGCCGTCACGACGCGCATCGCCTTTTTTATACAGCGTGCCGACCATCACCGAGATACAGGTCTTGAACAGCCCAGAGCCCAGCACGATGAACATCAGGCCGATAAAGAACAGGTTGTCGCCCATGATTGCCGAGAGCGCAATCGACAGGTGACCGAGCGCAATCAGGATCGAACCGTACCAGACGGCTCTCTGCTGACCGAGCCAGTTATCGGCCAACCAGCCACCCGGCAGCGCGGCCAGGTACATGGTACCGGCAAAGATACCCACAATCGCCGAGGCGTTTTCACGCGCCAGCCCCATGCCGCCGTCATAAACGGTCGCCGCCATAAACAGGATCAGTAGCGGGCGAATGCCGTAAAAAGAAAAACGTTCCCACATCTCGGTGAAGAACAGTGAACCGAGTGGATACGGATGGCCGAAGAACGTTCGGCTCTCTTTTGGATTAACAGAGGATTGCATAATTCTCCCGAAAGGTATGTGTCGTGCTTGTAAACACCAGCAAGTACGCCGGTCAGTTACGTATCCGACCGATTTTTTACATGTGGCGAAAAATTAGTTAACCATTTGATAACCAGACGCTAGTTTTGTCCAGTACTGGACCCCGGACTTTAAGACGAAAATTCGATGATTGTCTACTTTTCTGGATTTAAAGATGGTTGGAAGTGAATAGTGATTGACTTCACACAGGGTTAGCAATCGCTGTGAAAGCGCGAAAAAAAACCCGCGACAGAGGCGGGTTTTAGTGAGATCGGCAATGTTTATTTGCTTTTCTTAATGTGCTTAATCAAACGCTTGCGCTTACGCATCTGGTTCGGCGTCAGTGTATTACGCTTGTTGGCGAACGGGTTTTCCCCTTCCTTGAACTGGATACGGATAGGCGTGCCCATCACGTCCAGCGATTTGCGGAAGTAGTTCATCAGATAGCGTTTGTAGGAATCCGGCAGGTCTTTCACCTGGTTGCCGTGGATCACCACGATTGGCGGGTTATAACCACCGGCGTGAGCATATTTCAGCTTCACGCGACGACCGCGCACCAGCGGCGGCTGATGGTCTTCTGCAGCCATATTCATGATGCGCGTCAGCATCGCGGTGCTCTGACGACGGGTAGAGCTGTCGTAGGCTTCGCGAACGGATTCGAACAGGTTACCCACGCCGCTACCGTGCAGCGCAGAGATAAAGTGCACGCGCGCAAAGTCGATAAAGCCCAGACGGAAGTCGAGGGTCTCTTTCACCTGCTCGCGCACTTCGTTGCTCAGGCCATCCCACTTGTTGACCACGATAACCAGTGAGCGCCCACTATTGAGGATAAAGCCGAGCAGAGAGAGATCCTGGTCGGAGATACCTTCACGCGCGTCGATGACCAGCAGCACCACGTTGGCATCTTCAATCGCCTGCAGCGTTTTGATAACGGAGAACTTTTCCACCACATCGGTGATTTTCCCACGCTTACGCACGCCCGCGGTGTCGATGAGGACAAACTCACGTTCATCGCGCTGCATCGGGATGTAGATACTGTCACGGGTGGTGCCCGGCATGTCGTAAACCACGACGCGCTCTTCACCCAGAATACGGTTAGTAAGCGTAGACTTACCTACGTTTGGACGACCGACAATAGCCAGCTTGATCGGAAGATCCTGCGGGTTGAAGGTGTCTTCAGGCTCTTCTTCGCCTTCTTCAGCTTCTTCAAACTGCGCCCAATACTCAGCGTCTTCGTCCACTTCTTCCGGCGGGTTCACTTCGTCAACCCATGGCAGTAGCACGGTTTCCAGCAGGCTGGTGACGCCACGGCCATGTGATGCCGCAATCGGGTAGATATCCCCCAGGCCTAAAGACCAGAAATCCGCAACGGCCTGATCGGCATCAATACCGTCAGTTTTGTTCGCCACCAGGAAAGTCGGCTTTTCGCGTGAACGCAGGTGTTTGGCAATAGCGGAGTCTGCAGGCATCAGGCCAGCGCGCGCATCCACCATGAACAGCACCACGTCTGCTTCTTCAATCGCCAGCAGAGACTGTTCCGCCATGCGGGTTTCAACGCCGTCTTCTGTGCCGTCGATACCACCGGTATCGATACAGATGAACTCGCGTCCTTCCACCTCTGCACGACCGTACTTACGGTCACGCGTCAGCCCCGGAAAATCCGCAACCAGCGCATCACGGGTGCGTGTTAAACGGTTAAAAAGAGTGGATTTTCCAACGTTAGGGCGCCCGACAAGCGCGACCACAGGTACCATGTTTGAAGCCTCATAAAATTCAAATAAACGTCGCTTTTGCGGCGTTTTTAAAAATGTCAAAACGGCTCCTGAGTGAACAGGAGCCGTTTAGTATACTACAACCGCCGGGTAATTAACGCGTGATCGCGTACAGCGTGCCGTCTTTTGCCTGAATCAGCAGTTTGCCGTCAGCTACTACCGGATCGGTCAGGAAACCAGAACCGTCAACTTTTTGCTGTGCAACAAAGCGACCGTTTTCTGGATCAATCCAGTGCATATACCCTTCGCTGTCACCGACCACCAGGCTGCCGTTGTACAGGGCTGGCGCGGTCAGCAGGCGGTGCAGCAGATCGCTCTGCGTCCACAGCGTCACGCCGCCTTCAGTGCTCAGCGCCAGCAGGCGATCGTTCTGGTCAACCATATAGATGCGGTTACCGTCAACGATGAAGTCATTCACGGATCCCAGCTCACGTTTCCACATGATCTGGCCGCTGCGCAGATCCAGCGCGGTCAGGTTGCCGTTATACGCCAGCGTATAAACAACACCGTCAACAATGACCGGGGTGGTGTCCACGTCGCTCAGACGGTCGATTTCTGTTGAACCGGTCGCCTGGGAGATACGCTGCTGCCAAATCATCTGGCCCTGCTGCATCAGTACCGCGCTCACACGGCCGTTATCACCGCCAACAATCGCAGCACCGAAAGCCGTCGCCGGGGCGGATTCTCCACGCAGAGACAGCGCTGGCATATCCAGGTTAACGGTCCATTTCACCAGGCCGTCCGCTTCGTTCAGCGCCTGCAGTTGGCCGTTGCTGGTATGGATCAGCACCAGACCATCACTCACCACAGGACGAGACAGAGACTCACCGGCAACGGTCGTTTGCCATGCAACAGAACCGTCGCTGGTGTTCAGCGCATAAACCTGCGCTTTTTCGCTTCCCACGTAAACGTGACCGCCAGCGACGGTCAGGCCGCCGGAAAGCAGCGCAGGTTTACGTGAGAACCAACCGTCTTTTTCCGCCAGGTTAACGGACCAGACTTCTTTCCCGTCATCGGCGTTTACCGCTTTTACGGTACCTTTACGGTCAGCGGCATAGACAACGCTGTCCGCATACGCCGGATGCAGGTTGGAGTAGAAATCGCCAATCCCACTGCCCACGGAGACGTCCCACGCGGTGGATGGGGTAAACTGGTTTTCAACCGTTGGCAGCGGGGACATTTTTACAACATCTTCTTCGCCACTGAACAGTGAACAACCACTCAATAACGTAACAGAAAGCAGTCCTGGCAGAAGTAATTTACGCAATTGCATCGGGTCCCTCTCAGACGGACAAATTATTTATTTTCATCTGCATCATTTCGCTCAGCGCAGGTGAAGCTTTGCTCTCTACGCCAGCTTGCCACGCTTTACGCGCGCCCGCTTTGTCACCTTTGCTCAGCAGTGCTTCACCGCGCAAATCAGCAACGATGGCAGCAAAACCGTCGCCTTTGATGGTATCGAGCGTTTTCAGCGCGTCATCGGCTTTTTTCTGCTGAACCTGGATACGTGCCAGACGCAGGTTGATCACTGCTTTCAGGTTTTCATCGCTTGCAGCAGCAAGACCCTGTGACAGTTGTGCAGCGGCTTTGTCCAGTTCGTTTTTATCAACGTACTGCTGAGCCACTTCCAGCGCAGTCAGCGCGCCGTAGGTGTTTTTGTTGTCAGCCGCAAATTTCTCCGCAGCCGTCAGCGTTTGCGGCTGATCGGCACGAATTGCGCTAACGGTGTTTTCGTAGCTCAAAGACGAACCGCGAGCGGCATCAGCCTGATGGTTGTTCCAGTAGCGCCAGCCTACCAGCGCACCGACACCCAAAATAACCCCAACAACCAATGCTTTGCCATTTTCAGCAAAGAAGCGTTTAATCGCGTCGACCTGGTCGTGTTCGTTCTCGTACATTTCCACGCAGTCTTTCTCCTTAGCCCAATAGAGTGCGCAAGTGCGCCGCAACGCCGTCCTGCGTTACCGTTGTTTGCTCACCAGAGCGCAGGTCTTTCACTACCACTTCGCCGTTAGCCACTTCGGACTCGCCCAGCACCAGTGCAATACTTGCGCCCCACTTATCGGCACGAGCAAACTGTTTTTTGAAGTTGCCGCCGCCATGGTTGGTCATCAGCTTAACGCCCGGCAGCGCATCGCGCACGCGTTCGGCAAGCTGCATCGCCGCAGACTGCGTATCCGCACCTGAGGCCACCAGGTATATATCGACAACGGAATCTGCTTTAAATTCCGGATTAACTGCCTGAACCAGCAAAACAAGTCGCTCAAGACCCATCGCGAAGCCAACAGCAGGCGCTGCACGGCCACCCAATTGCTCAACCAGACCATCATAACGGCCGCCCGCACATACGGTACCCTGCGAACCGAGGCTGGTAGTTACCCACTCAAACACGGTGCGGTTGTAGTAGTCCAGACCGCGCACCAGGCGCTGGTTCACGGTATAGGCAATGCCTGCCGCTTCAAGCAGCTTGCACAGGCCCGCGAAGTGTTCGCGAGATTCTTCATCCAGGTAGTCACCCAGCGCAGGCGCATCGTTCAGCAGTGCCTGAACGTCCGCGTTCTTCGAATCCAGAACGCGCAGCGGGTTGCTGTACATGCGACGTTTGCAGTCTTCGTCCAGCTTCTCTTTATGCTGTTCCAGGAACGCCACCAGCGCATCGCGGTAATTAGCGCGAGCTTCCAGAGAACCGATAGAGTTCAGCTCAAGGGAAACGTGCTCGGCGATACCGAGGGCGCGCCACCAGCGGGCGGTCAGCATAATCAGTTCGGCGTCAATGTCCGGGCCCTGCAGACCAAAGACTTCCACACCCAGCTGATTAAACTGGCGATAACGACCTTTCTGCGGACGTTCGTGGCGGAACATCGGGCCGATATACCACAGACGCTGCTCCTGATTGTACAGAAGACCATGTTCGATGCCGGCGCGTACGCAGCCCGCCGTACCTTCCGGACGCAGGGTCAGACTGTCGCCGTTGCGGTCCTCAAAGGTATACATCTCTTTTTCAACCACGTCGGTGACTTCACCAATCGCGCGTTTGAATAACGGGGTCTGCTCTACAATCGGCAAACGGATTTCGCTGTAACCGTAGCTGCCGAGCACCTGTTTCAGTGTGCCTTCAATGCGCTGCCAGATGGCGGTTTCGCCAGGCAGATAATCGTTCATGCCGCGGATGGCTTGAATGTTTTTTGCCACGTTTATTCTCTTTCTATATACAAAAAAAACCCAAAGAATGGGTTCAATCATACATGGGAAGCTCGCGGCTTCCCATCACGTTATTTTTCAACCTGCTGAACGTTGATGCGTTGCGTCTCGTCCATCATGGCGGCTTTGGCACGAATGCGTGCTTCGAGCTGGTCGATCATGTCACTATTATCCAGACGATCTTTACGAACGCCATCTTCATAGAGACCACTTTTCTTGTTACCGCCGGTCACGCCCAGTGTTGACACCAGCGCTTCACCCGGACCGTTCACCACGCAGCCGATGATGGAAACGTCCATCGGGGTAATGATGTCTTCCAGGCGCTGCTCCAGCGCATTCACCGTACCAATCACGTCGAACTCCTGACGTGAGCAGGTTGGGCAGGCAATGAAGTTGATCCCACGCGCGCGAATGCGCAGTGACTTCAGGATATCGAAACCGACTTTGATCTCTTCCACCGGATCGGCCGCCAGCGAGACGCGCAGCGTATCGCCGATCCCTTCAGAGAGCAGTAGACCCAGACCGATCGCAGACTTCACAGAACCGCTGCGCAGGCCGCCCGCTTCGGTGATCCCGAGGTGCAGAGGCTGGTCGATCTGCTTTGCCAGCAGGCGATAAGACTCTACAGCAAGGAACACGTCGGACGCTTTTACGCTGACTTTGAACTGATCGAAGTTAAGACGATCGAGATGATCGACGTGACGCATGGCGGATTCGAGCAGCGCCTGCGGCGTTGGCTCACCGTATTTTTCCTGCAGATCTTTTTCCAGGGAACCGGCGTTAACGCCGATGCGGATAGGAATATTTTTATCGCGGGCGCAGTCCACTACCATGCGGATACGCTCTTCGTTACCGATGTTACCTGGGTTAATACGCAGGCAGTCGACGCCATATTCAGCGACTTTCAGTGCAATGCGGTAGTCGAAGTGAATATCAGCCACCAGCGGAACGCTGACCTGCTGCTTGATAAGTTTGAACGCTTCGGCAGCATCCATCGTCGGGACGGAGACGCGAACAATGTCCGCGCCTACACGTTCTAATGCTTTGATCTGATTGACCGTTGCTTCCACATCCGTGGTGCGCGTATTGGTCATCGACTGGACGGCGATGGGTGCCCCGTCCCCGATTGGCACATTCCCAACGTAAATCCGTTTCGATTTTCTACGTTGAATCGGAGCCTGGTTATGCATGAAAAATCTCCCGCGTTGCCCGTCTGTTACTGTGCTGCTGATTGTTCGGCATTAACGGTAAGACGCGCAACCTGGTTAGTTCTGATAAAGCGGCTCAGGTCGACAGGTTTTCCTTGATACTGGATCTGTACCGCTGCCGGAGCGCCGATTTTAAGTTTGTAAGGTGCCTGACCCGTTAGGTTTAATGTGCCATCTTTACGCTGCAGGCCGCTGAACAGCTTTTTGCCTGTTGCGTCAGTCACTTCCAGCCAACAATCCGCGGTAAAATTCATCACCAGCGCGTTAGGATCGACAGCCGGTGTCGCAGTGGCTGCCGGGTCGGTAGGCAGTGGCGCCGCAGCAGTATTATCCGCTGACGCCGTCGCCGCAGGGGCGGTATCCACATTGGCCTGTGAAGGAGACACAACCGCGTTCTGATCCTGCGCCTGCGTGGCTGATGCGGTGTCAGACGGGGAGGCTGGAGCCTGAGCGGTATCGGTCGCTGCTGTTTGCGGCTCGCTGGACGGTGCCGCGCTATCTGTATTCAACGGCACGCTCTGTGCATTGTCATTACCGGATTGATTAAGCTCGGCAGAAGACTGATCGGCCATGGTGGTGATCTCTTCCTGCTGCGCCTTGTGGTTTTGCCACCACCACGCACCGGTCAGACCAACCACCACAAACAGCACCAGCCAGGTAAAGCTCATCAGCCAGCCATCACGTTTTTTACGGCGTTTCCCTAAAGAGAAGGTCTGCATCGGCGCAACTTTTGCTGCACGGACCGGTGCCTGCTTCTCCATCATCGGCAGTAATTCTTCTTCGGGGATATGCACCAGTTTTGCGTAAGAGCGGATATAACCGCGCAGAAATGTTGAAGCCAGATCGGCAGGCGCCTTATCTTCTTCAATATCGCGAACCGTGGAAACCTTCAGGCACAAGCGTTCTGCAACAGCTTGCTGGCTGAGTCCGAGTTGTTCACGGGCGTTGCGAAGACGAACGCCAGTGGAGAGTGCTTCATTTTGGTCGTGAGTGGCTTCAGTATTCATTCGCTACAACTACTGGTACGTGAAAAATAAGGGTTCAGGTGCCGGTGAGTCACAATGCCACCCGCACCGCGAAAATTCTGGTCAGTTAACCTTGAACAGACAGTATAAGACTGTCAGCCGGTAGATGACAGTGCAGCTCTGCCCGCCTGGCTAAACTGTTGTTACGTCGTTACATACTGCCCGAAAGTCATATGAAACGCACCGTAATTATTAATCAAACATCACGAATCTGACTGATTATTCAGTCAGATTATGCTTCACGGCGCAGATCATGCGCCGTGACTGCATAATAATCAAACAGCTTTGACCGCGATTGTCTCGCCCTGCATGCGTTTACGCAGCGTCCGTTTGGTACGGTCAATCACATCACCCGCCAACTGTCCGCATGCTGCATCGATATCATCACCACGCGTTTTACGCACGATGGTGGTGAATCCGTACTCCATCAGCACTTTCGAGAAACGATCGATACGGCTGTTCGAGCTACGGCCATAAGGCGCGCCCGGGAACGGGTTCCATGGGATCAGGTTAATCTTGCACGGCGTATCTTTCAGCAATTCTGCCAGCTCATGCGCATGCTCGGTACCGTCGTTGACGTGATCAAGCATCACGTACTCGATGGTGACGCGGCCCTGGTTGGCATTCGATTTCTCCAGGTAGCGGCGCACGCCAGCCAGGAAGGTTTCGATATTGTACTTTTTGTTGATCGGCACAATTTCGTCACGGATCGCATCGTTTGGCGCGTGAAGGGAGATAGCCAGCGCAACGTCAATCATGTCGCCCAGCTTGTCCAGTGCAGGCACAACGCCCGAAGTAGACAGCGTGACGCGGCGTTTGGACAGACCAAAACCGAAGTCGTCGAGCATGATTTCCATCGCCGGAACCACGTTGGTCAGGTTCAGCAGTGGCTCTCCCATCCCCATCATCACCACGTTGGTGATTGGGCGGGTACCGGTCACTTTCGCTGCACCCACGATTTTCGCCGCGCGCCACACCTGACCGATAATTTCAGACACGCGCAGGTTACGGTTAAAGCCTTGCTGCGCGGTAGAGCAGAATTTGCACTCCAGCGCACATCCTACCTGAGAAGAGACGCACAGCGTGGCGCGGTCATCTTCCGGAATATAGACAGTCTCAACGCGCTGATCGCCGACGGCAATCGCCCATTTGATGGTGCCATCAGACGAGCGCTGCTCTTCCACCACTTCCGGTGCGCGGATTTCAGCCACTTCTTTGAGCTTATTGCGCAGGACCTTGTTGATGTCTGTCATGTCATCAAAGTTGTCGCTGCAATAGTGGTACATCCATTTCATCACCTGATCGGCACGAAACGGCTTCTCACCCATATCTTTGAAGAACTCGCGCATCTGCTGACGGTTCAGATCCAGCAGGTTGATTTTTCCATTTTTATTTGGAACCGCAGGAATGGCGACTTCGGAGGTATTCACTAATTCAGACATAATTTTATCCGGCCTCGTTGTTACACGTTATGGCCCATGGAGGGTTGAAAAGAAACGCCCCGGAAAGCAGTCTGCTCGTCCGGGGCGTTGCATTGTACAAAGTCTGACGCAGGGATGCCACGTTTGCACGCGGCATTTACGAAAATATTAACGAGTGCGAGCGCACACTTCGCCTTCTGCGAAGAAGAATGCGATTTCACGCGCAGCAGATTCAACGGAATCAGAACCGTGGGTGCCGTTCTCGGTGAAGCTGTCTGCGTAATCAGCGCGCAGCGTACCCGCCAGCGCGTTGTCCGGGTTGGTTGCACCCAGCAGATCGCGGTGACGCTGAACAGCGTTTTCGCCTTCCAGTACGGATACCACGATTGGGCCGGAGGTCATGAACTCTACCAGGCCGTCAAAGAATGGGCGACCTTCGTGCTCAGCGTAGAAACCACGAGCCTGTTCAACGGTCAGGTGCAGCATTTTAGTACCAACGATCTTAAACCCTGCTGATTCAAAGCGAGCGAAGATGCTGCCAATAACGTTTTTTGCCACCGCGTTTGGTTTGATGATGGAAAAAGTACGTTCAATAGCCATGATAACCTCTGTCAATGTTCTGTTGTTTTGCATACCTGAGTATGGTGTGGCGCGGATTATAATGAGCAATAGCGCCATTGCCTATGGTTCCGCATAACATTTTTTTAAAATGAGACGAAGATTAGCAACAGTCCGGGTTTCTCATGTCGTGTTGATGGTGAAAACAGAGCGGACACAGCTTTTCATCCGGCGTAAATGACCAGAAATGACGGTGGCACGTCAGGCAAATGGCTTCATATGCCAGTATGGCCACGTTTTTCGCCGTCCCTTCTGTTTGCGTCACTTTTATCGCCGCATGCTGGCATACTGCTTCGCAGCCGCCGCAGCCGGTGCAATTTCCGGTTTCCACGACCAGTTCAGCGTTCTCAAACCGAATCGCGTTTTCCGTACAACTCCGCCAGCACGCGCCGCACAATACGCAGGATTCGGCATCGAGAGCTATCTCTGCCTCGCTAAACCCAGAAAACGCCCTGCGCAGTTCACGTTGACCGGGCACGACGCTACAGATCCGGACATCCTCACGGGGAACGTGTATCAGCGCACGGCGGGCGATATTAATCTCGTTGACGGGTGTAAGTTTAAACGCCCATGCCGCTTCACCGCGTCGACGAAGCACAAGATTAAGCCGGGCAATCGCCAGCAGCCAGTCAGGGTACTGCTCCACGTCGATACTGATAAAACGAGCATGGTGCTGCGCGTGCCAGAGCAGCAGCTCATTCACTCCTGGCGCACGATCAGTAAAAGGCCCAACAAGCGTATCGCCACACAGAAAGCGTTTTCGCGGCGTGATGCCGGTGATGGCCTCAGTGGGGCAGACAAACAGGCAGTTACCGCATTCAATACAGCGGCTCTCATCAATCGAGATATCTGCGTCCGTAAAAGAAAAAGCCTGAGCAGGACAAACGTCTGCGCAGGTGCAACAGGAAGCGTGGCGAAAACGGTGACGGACGCACGCATGCGTCACGTCCATCGCCGGGGCAAACGTCAATCCGCCCATCAGCCAATACTGAAGAAAACGAAGCGCAGCATCAGCTCACCCGCAATCAGCAAGGCGCTGCCCAGCAGCATCGTGCCTCGCGCCGCTTTTAACCCTCCCGCAGCAAAGCAAAGCATGCCGACAACAGACACACACCAGCTCAGCAGATGCATGGTGCGTAATTTTTCCAGCATCTGTAATGGCGCGTGAGGGAAGGTCACCACAGTGTTGTCCATAGCAGCGATGTCGGCCAGCCAGACGGGCTGCATCACCAGACGCACAAGCACCAGCAGCGTGATAATGACCACCGCCGCACGCAGAGTAGCCTGGGAACGCATCCCAACCGCCATGCAGGCTGAACCGATAATCCCCACCGAGCCGATAAACAGCACCAGCGTGTTGATATGCTGCCACGTAACCACGGACGCATGCATGTAGATCTGCGCCATGCAGAACACATCC
This sequence comes from Enterobacter mori, assembly GCF_025244905.1. NCBI lineage: Bacteria > Pseudomonadati > Pseudomonadota > Gammaproteobacteria > Enterobacterales > Enterobacteriaceae > Enterobacter > Enterobacter mori. The sequence goes on from NZ_CP104285.1 coordinate 3,430,504, forward strand.
ACCAACCCGACAAAGCCCGCCATCGCCAGAAGCAGCCTCCAGCCTGGCTTTTTGGCGAACATCAGCAGCGTCGCGAGACCCAGCGCCGCCAGGTAAAGGCTGGCAAAGATAACCTCACGGCTCAGCCAGGAGCTGGAGACGTGGCGTAGCGCGTTGAGAGCATTTAGCGGATAGCCCATGTGCAGCGCCGAGGCGAGCAACCCGAGGCTTGCGAGCACAAACGCCCCGGCAGCAGGCAGAAGCGCGCTACGTTGCGAAGCATGCGCCCCACCGAACGCCAGCCAGAGCGTCACGCCTACCGAGCCCTGCAGGAACAGCGTAAAAATCAGCAGCGGTAACTCATGCATGACGTTTCCCCTCTTTCTCTGCACCCTGATGCGCTTTGATCACCAGATTCGGTTTTGTGATGGAAGAATCAGGCAAGCCTTTCACGTCACAGACCGCACCATACTTCGCCCGCAGTTCATCAATCGGCCCGAACTTAATTGCTTCGAGTGGACAGGTTGCCACACAGACAGGCTGCTCCCCCTTCGCCTGGAGATCCACGCAGAAATCGCATTTTGACATCTGCCCGGTTTGCTCGTTGAGCTGTGGCGCGCCGTAAGGGCATGACCATGCGCAGTAGCCGCAGCCGACGCACTTATCTGTATCAACGCGCACAATGCCGTCTCCCGGCCGCTTGTGCATCGCCGTGGTCGGACAGTTTTTAGTGCAGATGGGATCTGCACAGTGGTTACAGGAAATAGAGAGCGTGTAGGCAAACACGTTGTTGCTGACGCCGCCCTGCCCGGTTGGGATGAAATTCCCGCCGTTGACTTCGTACACGCGACGGAAACGACGTCCGACCTCAAGGTTGTTTTTATCTTTGCATGCCACCTGGCAGGCCTTACAGCCCGAGCAGCGTGATGAGTCGATATAAAAGCCCAGCTGTTTGTCGCTCACCGGCGCGTAGTGCTTGAACTTACTCATGCTTTTGCTACCTCCACCAGCATGGTTTGATGTGAATTCCCTTTCGCCAGCGCGGTAATGCGGGCCGAGCTGAGCACGTTCGCGCAGCCGCCTTTATCCACCCCCCGCTCGTCCGGCTGCCACCAGGCGCCCGCCTGCATGGCTACAACACCCGGAATAATGCGCGGCGTCACCTCCGCGGGGATCTCACAGATGCCGCGCGCGTTATGAATACGCACGGTATCCCCCTGTGCAATGCCGCGCTTCTGCGCGTCCTGAGGGTTAATCCACAGCTTTTGCTGCTGCGCCTCAATTAACCACGGGTTGGCGTACTGGGTAGAGTTGGCGCGGTTTTTCCCTTTCCAGGTGATCAGCTGGAGCGGGAATGTTTTCGCCAGCTCGTCTTCCGGCCCTTCATGGGCAGGCACGTAGTGCGACAGCGCCGGAATTTCCGGGTGCTGCATGTCGTACAGACGCTTTGAGAAGATCTCAATTTTTCCGGACGGCGTCGGGAACGGATGATTTTGCGGATCGCGAATATTGTCTTCAAAGGCGACGAACGGCGCACTTTTGAACAGGTGCTGACGCGTCTTCTGTAGCGTCGCGAAGTCCGGCAGGTTCTCATCCGGCATGGACAGCCGCGTCTGCTCCCAGATGTGCTCTATCCACGCCTTTTCGTCACGGCCTTCGCTGAATGCCGGTTCGACGTCAAGCTTAGCAGCGACCTCCCGCAGCCAGTCGTAGTCTGAACGGCGTTCAAATTCAGGTTCAATCAGCTTTTCAGACAGGATCAGATAGCTTGCCGTGCCCCAGGTTTCGCCGATATTCCAGCGTTCCATGAAGCTGGTTTCCGGCAAAAGCAGGTCGGCGTATCTGGCGCTCGGCGTCATAAACAGATCGCTTGCGACGATAAACTCGATTTTCGACTCGTCTTCCAGGACACGGGTTGCCTGATGAAGATCCGGATTCTGGTTAGCCAGATAATTGCCCGCCAGCGAGAAGAGGATGCGGATATTGCTGTCCAGCTTTTCGGCATCCTTCAGGCCGACTTCCGCGGTTACCTTAGAGGCATCGTCGGCGGCCTGCACCCAGTTCATCACCGAAATTTTGGCTTTGACCGGGTTGTCCGGCATCTCTGGCCCGGCCGCAAATTTGCGGTTTGCGCAGCCGCCATAGCCTGCCGCCCAGCCGCCTTTCACCCCGACGTTACCCGTTAGCGTGGCCAGTAACGTCGAGCCGCGCGCGGTGCGCTCGCCGCAGTTATGACGCTGCGGCCCCCAGCCCTGGATCAGCGCAGCGGGCGTCGTCGTGGCATAATCGCGCGCCAGCTGACGAATGGTCTGTGCAGGCACGTGGGTGATTTTCTCTGCCCACTCCGGCGTTTTCTCCACGCCATCTTTTGCACCGTTCAGGTAAGCCACCAGGGATTCATTGGCCGGAACACCTTCTGGCATGGCGTCTTCGTCAAAGCCCAGGGTATAGCGCTGAATAAAGTCGCGATCGTGCAGGTTCTCCGTGACGATCACGTACATCATCGCGTCCATCAGGGCATTGTCCGTTGAGGGAAGCAGCGGGATCCACTGGTCGGCAAGCGAGGACACCGTATCGGAATAGCGTGGGTCGACAACAATAAAGCGGGTACCGTTTTGCTTCATTTTCTGGAAGAAGTAGTTGCTGTGCCCAAAAATCGTTTCCGTCGGGTTATGTCCCCAGAGGATGACCAGTTTGGTGTCCAGCAGCGTGTCCAGCGAGCTGCCGCTGGCGGCGGTGCCGTAGGTATAGGGCGTTGCCGCTGCGGTGTTGCCCATACTGACCGAGTGATAGCTTTCGAGATAGCCGCCGGTTAAATTCAGCAGACGACGAACCATTTTATCGCCGGAGAACGTTCCTCCAGAAACGGCCGTGCCAACATGCACATAGCGCGAGGACGCACCGTATTTTTGCGTAATGGTTTTTAATTGATTCGCAATAAGCGTTGTGGCTTCATCCCAGGTAATACGCTCGAATTTTCCTTCGCCACGTTTACCCACGCGTTTCATTGGATATTTAAGCCGATCGGGATGATAAACAAATTTCCGATACGAGCGTCCACGAACGCAGGCGCGCATCACCGGCATCTGAAGATCCAGTTCATTATCCGGACGGGTGGAGATTCGTGTGACCACACCGTCGCTGACGTGCGCCCGAATATCGCATTTCCCGCCACAGTCAAAGGTGCTACAGGTTTGAATGACTTTTTCTTCGGGTGCGTCCACTGCCGCAGGCACTGTTGTCGTCTGCGCTTTTCCGGCTTTTACCACAAACGGCAGAGCGGCGAGCGCGGATCCAGCCTGAATAAAGTGACGCCGGGAGAGAGTGGGATTAAGACTCTCTCTCAGCTTCTTATTTTTTTTCATTGCTCGTTCCTTCAAATAAAAACGCATTCTCGTTTTTTTTCAGAACCGAACATTGATAATTATCAAGCCAACCCTTCTGGCTTATTTTAATAAGCCATTTCGAAATTCACCGTCGCTATTTGGCCTGTTTCATCCATTACTATTAATTGATATTCCCCTGGCAAATATAATTTCAGTGAATATTTATAATAATGCCCCTCTAAAGGTTCGCCATTTAAAAACCACCATCGCTGCCCTTCTCCACCGCTGGTTGAGAGAGAAAGCGTTATTGTTGTCTCACCCGGAAGACGCTTGATGACGGCCCCCTCCCTGACCCCTGACAGCATAAGCGGCGCGATATTGCTGTTATCCAGAGGCGGGCAAACCGTTGATGCTGCCGGGAGCCGCGCCGCTCTTTTTTCCGCAGCGGGCAGCCACGGCTCCAGCGGCAGCGGCCAGACATCCAGGACTTTTTCTGTAGCATCCGGGCAATCTGCGGCCACGCGTTTGCCCGTTTTATCCAGCCAGACCGGGAAGCGAATACCGCGTATGCCTTCCTGTTCGGGCAGGAGCAGCGTGGGCGGTTCACTGCCTTCGAGCAGCCAGGTCGACAGGCGACGTCGACAGTTTTCGCTGCCTTCTGGCAGCGACTGCCCGCCCGGCCAGCAGATCACGCCCCGCCCGACGCTCACCGGACGCGGATCGCGCGGCAGGCGGGCTTCGTCTACCGTTGAGCGCGACTGAAGCAGGTTATTGACCTGATTTAACAGCGGAACCGCGCTGGCAAACCCAAACTGTCCCGCCACGGGCGTGCCGTCCGGTCGTCCGGTCCAGATGCCTATCACGTAACGAGCATTCAGACCGATGGCCCAGGCATCGCGGTAGCCGTAGCTGGTGCCGGTTTTCCACGCCAGAGGCGCAACCTGCGGTAGCGCATTATCCGGTAGCGGCTGCGCTTCATTGGCCAGAATACGGCGAATAATCCACGCCGAACCTGGTGACAACAGCGGACGTTCAGTCAGAGGATCGCCTGGCTGCAGGCGCAGCCTTCCCGCTTTACCGTGTCGGGCAAAGGCGCTGTAGGCCGCGGCAATATCCGCCAGCCGTGCGCCTGCCCCGCCGAGGATCAGGGAGAGATTTGGCTGCGCCCCAGCGGGCAGGATCAGCGGCAAGCCCGCGTTACTGAGCATCCCGGCAAACCGTTTTGGCCCGTAGGCTTCCAGAACCTGTACTGCGGGCAAGTTGAGGGAGCGCACCAGCGCTTCACTCATGCTGACCGGTCCGTGGAACCCGCTGTCAAAATTCCCAGGGCGATAATCACCGGTTTTTCTGGGAACGTCCTGGAGCAGCGAGGCGGGATGGATCAGGCCATCGTCCAGCGCCATACCGTAGATAAAGGGCTTTAACACCGATCCCGGGGATCGGATCGCATTGACCATATCCACGTGGCTGAAACGACTGTCATCGTTAATATCCACCGATCCGACCCAGCCGCGCACTTTCATATCCGTATGATCAACGACGATCATCGCCAGCGAGCTACGCGCAGGAAGTCGGGACTTCCAGTTCATCGCCAGCTCTTCCAGCTGCCGCTGTAGCCGGGCATCCAGCGTGGTGACTATTTTCGTGTCGCGGCTTTTGCCGAGCATCATGCGCGCAAAGAGCGGTGCCAGCTGCGGCATCTGTCGGGGAGCCAGCCACACCGATTCTTCCCGCGATTCTTTGACCTGCTTCGCGGACCAAACGCCCTGCGTCACCATGCGGTCGAGGACTTTGTTGCGCGCCGCTTCAGCCCGTTCAGGCCAGCGGTCCGGACGTAAGCGGCTGGGTGCCTGCGGCAGCACCGCCAGCAGCGCCGCTTCGGAATAGCTGAGCTGCGATGGCGGTTTGCCGAGATAAGTCCAGCTTGCAGCCCCAACGCCCTGTAGCGTACCGCCAAAGGGGGCGCGGTTGAGATAGAGGGTGAGGATCTCGCGCTTGGAAAGATGCCACTCCAGCTGCATCGCCCGCCAGAGCTGGCGAACTTTGCCGCCAAAGGTACGCGGGTGCGGGTCCAGCAGACGCGCCACCTGCATGGTGAGCGTGCTGCCGCCTGAGACAACTTTGCCGGAACTGAGATCCTGCCAGGCGGCGCGCAGAACAGAGAGCGGGTTTACGCCCGGATGTTCCCAGAACCAGCGATCTTCATACTGGATCAGGGCCTCAAGGTAGCGCGGAGAAACCTCTTCGATGGTAACCGGGTAGCGCCAGATACCTTCACTGTCGGCGAAACGCCAGAGCGGTATGCCCTTCTCATCCACCACAACACGCGCGGGGTTAACCTCTTTCAGAGGCAACGGCCACAGGCGGTCGGCGACGATAATCAGCCCCCATAAAACGAGAAGCGCTCCCGCCAGCCAAAGCCAGCGGGAGCGTGTCAGACGAGCTATCTGCATATTACGGAACAACAATCAGCGGGCCACTGGCCGCACCCGTTGCCCGCCACTGCGGAACGTACATTGACTCCACCATCGGCACCGGCACCTGGTAGGTTCCCGGCGTCACGGCGCGCGCCAGATAGACCAGCGTGACCGGCTGACCTTCGTTTACCGGCACGGCAGCCACAAAGCGGTCATCGCGGAATTCCATATGCTGAATATCCGCCTGCTGCATCTGGCTGAGGAGATTCTGCACTTCGCTGCCGCTGTCCTGCAGGCTGGCGCTGCTGTTCGCCAGGTTCTGGTTTTCCAGCTCCAGACCTGCCGGGAGAAGATCCACCACCAGCGCATCCGGCACGTTCTGGCTGGCTTTGACTTCCAGCCATACCAGCACCAGTTCACCGCTCTTCAGTGAAGAGAGTGACTTCGTGCTGCCATCCGTTGCCAGAATATGGCGTTCAACCTGCAGCACGTTAGACGTTGGCTGAGGGGCATATTCCGGATAACCGGTGCTGTCGAGGCGTACCCACAGCGGCGTTGTCCCGGTATTGGTGACCTGCAGTGCGCCAAGCTGGTCGCCGTTAACGTTTTGGATCTGCGATTTATCGCTGCTCAGCGCTTGTTCTGAAAGACTGGTCGTTGCCTGCCACGACCCCGACAAGGTTTGCAGCGAACGTCCTGCCAGGAACAGCGCATTGCTCTCCTGCGTTGATAGCCAGCGCTGGCTGAAGGCCTCTTCAGACAGAGCATTCAGCAGCGTATTCTGCGCATCCGGCAGCAGCTTGTACTCTTCAAGAAGAGAGAGCATCAGCGCGTTATCGCGAAGCTGGCTGCCGTAATCGGCCATCCAGTTTTTGCTGTCGTTGCGCGGTGTTTTGAGCGCCAGATCCAGCGCCTGCTGGCTGCGTGGAGCATCGCCCATCAGTTTGAGCGCCATGCCCAGCTGCATCAATGGCAGACCGGATGCTGCCTGACCGTGGCGATCCCAGATTTCGCGCAGCGCGCCGAGCGGTGCTTTTTGCTGACGCGCCAGTACCAACGAAGCATAAGCCTGCACGGCGAACTTGCTGGCCTGAGTATCGTCACTGTAGCGGATGGACATCATGCCCGGATCCTGCAGATAGCGCAGGAGTCGGTTATTAGCGTTGTTCACCGCATCGGCAGGAACGCTGTAACCCTGCTCGCCTGCACGCACCAGAAAATCGGTGACATACGCGGTCAGCCAGTACTCTTCCGGACCATTTTTATCCCACAGGGCGAAACCACCGTCTTCACGCTGCATCTGCAGCAGACGGGAGATACCAATATCAATCGCTGCACGGCGCTTGTCGTCCGTATCACCTTTAATGCCAAGCGCCGAAAGCTGCGCCGCGTTGGTGTAGAGCGACGGGAACAGGCCACTGGTGGTCTGTTCCAGGCATCCGTACGGGTAAGCCTGCAGTTCACGAATGTAGCGCGCCAGATTCAATGGCGGTTTGCCGCTCAGCAGCAGTTGCCCCTGCAGGGTGGCAGGAGAAAAACCGTTGAGATGCTGCGCCGGTGCGGTCCAGGACTCTCCCGGGTTCAACATCGCGCCAGTGTTTACCGTCTGTGCCGGGAATGCAGGACGCACGCCGATTTTCGAGCTCTTCTGCTGCGGTGCGAAAGTCTCACCCGGAAGCTGCAGACCGGTTACCTGAGCCGTCACTTCACCGTCACCATAGCCCTCCAGCGCACGCACCGGAATAAAGATCGTACTGCGCACCCCCGGAGGCAGTTGAACCGGCTGCGGCTGTGAGCCTTCCAGCGACACTTTACCCGTTGTGGTTAAGGCCACGTTCAGCGTTTGCGGCCGGTCGGTCAGGTTGGTGAGGTCCAGCGTCAGCCGCGAAGTGTCTCCGCTTGCCAGGAAGCGTGGGGTATTAAGCTCGGTAATAATCGGCGCGGCGACAACCACCTTACTTTCACTGCTGCCGAAATCATCTTCCGTCCAGGCTTGCGCCATTAGACGCAGCTCACCGTTAAAGTCCCCAATCGGCAGCGTAACAGTGCCCTCCCCGTTGGCATCCAGCGTGACCGGCTGTGCCTGTTGGGCAATAATGGTGACGTGGTTCACCGGCGGTTTGCCGCCGCGCTTGAGTTCATCTCCATCACCACCGAAGCGCAGCGCGGCCATACGTCCCTGCCCTTCAATGACCTGGCCGTAGATATCGTAGATATCCGCGCCGTAGCGCTTCTGGCCGAAGAAAGCCTGCCACGGATCCGGCGTAACGTAGTCGGTAATGTTCAGCACGCCGCTGTCCACCGCCGAGACCAGGACGTTCACTTTCTGCGGCACGGCCCCCTCTTTCACGCTGGCTTTTACCTTCACAGAGAGCGTCTGGTTCGGACGCATTTTTTGCGGATTATCCAGCGCAATATTCAGACGGCGATTTTCGTCGCCCATCGGCAGATGCAGAAGTCCAACCGCACGTTTCGGCGTGGCGGATTTGGATTTATCGCCAGGACGCACCACCAGCGTGCTGAGATAGAGATCGTGACGTTTCCAGGCTTTATCTACCGGAATGGAGAGATCCAGCCCGTTTGCCGGTACGTCGATCTCTTTCCACCACAGCGGCCCTTCGCTGGATTCGATCATCGCATAGCCTTTGCCCGCAGCCGGCGCGGCAATGTGCAGATTGATGGTATCGCCAGGCTGATAGGCTGGCTTATCCAGCTTCAGCGTCACGCGGTCAGGGCGCGCAGCCCCGGTGCCGTCGCTGTTATCCTGCCAGCTGTAGCCCGCCCAGAAACGCACGCTGCTGACCATCTCATCAGGCGCTTTCACTTCCAGACGGTATGAGCCCCACTCCACCGGGAAGGTGACTTTACCGGTTTCATCGGCCTTAAGGCTAAGCTCCTGCTCGCCTTCGACCAGGTCTTTCTGATCAAACTGAGACTGCCAGCCTTCGCTCTCCGACCAGTTCCAGAAGTAGTCCCGACGCTCGCGGATCAGGCGAACCTGCAATCCGGAAACCGCTTTTTTCGCTCCGCTGGCATCGGCATAGACGATGTCGAAGCTGGCGTTGCCGTTCTCGTCGACAATCGGTTGGTTGACGGTAGTGTCGGTGCGGTAGTCATAAACGGCCTTGCTGGCAAACTGCGGACGAATCCCCGGCAATTCCGCCGCAGGCCAGATAGCCTGCTCAGCACGACGCGTCACCGGACGACCGCCCGACTCCAGCAGGCTGGCCTGCAGGATCAGCTGCAGCGGAGAGTGCACCTCTTTCCACTGGCTTTCGGTGCTGACCTGTCCACGCCCCTGTTCGTCGAGCGTAAGCTGCACTTCATCCAGACTGCGGCTCAGGTTTTCCTCGGCGATATCGCCAAACTGGAAGCCCGGCAGCGTAGCCACCGCCTCACGCAGCGGACGCAGGTACAGCTGGCCCTGCAGCGAATTGCCATTAGCTGGCGCACCGTACAGGTAGTACCCCACCACGTTAAAGTCGACATTATCCTGCTGTGATACCGGGGCTTTTTGCCCGGTCAGGTTGAGCGCCATACGCTCCGGCATAAAATCTTCAACGTTGAAGCCCCACAGCCGCTGCAGGTTGTCGCCGGTGTTAGCGCGAATATGCCACATACCGGTCTGCGCCCCGCTGTCCAGCGGATAGTTAAAGCGATAGAGTCCGTTCTCTGGCTTGACGACAATCGTACGTGCGACCTGCCCATCCGGACGCAGCACGTCAAGCTTCACGGGCTGATCGGGAAGTGGTTTTCCGTCGCTGTCGCGCAGGAGACCGTTGAGGATCACCGTTTCACCCGGACGATAGAGATCGCGCGGGCCAAACATGAAGAACTGCTTGCTGTAGCCGGGGCTACCGGCGATATCGAACTCCGCCAGGTCGAGCGCAGGCAGCTTGAGATCGAGCAGAGTGGTCTGGCCGTCTTTACTGGCCAGTATCAGCGCGGCCTCTTTGTCGGTTTCAAGCTTCGCATGGCCGTCAGCATCGCTGTTGGCTTCGGCAAGCGTCTGGCCTTTGTCATTCAGCAGCGTAACGGTCACGCCGGACTGCGCCGCACCGTTTTCCAGGCTCTGGGTGAAGATGTCCAGGCGGTTATGATAACGGTGAGCGGACAGTCCAATATCGCTTAAGGTAAAGAGCGTTGCGGCGTTGCTGTAGTTGTAGTGCCCGGCCTGGTTCATGACCGCGATATAAACGCCAGACTGCTGGAGTGGTTTAATATCCTTCAGGGGCAACAGCAATTTTTCGCGCGTATTGCGCGCCGGATTAAGGTCGAATCGACCGGTGTAAACCAGCTCCGCCATCTTCAGCAGGTTATCGGATTCCCAGTTGGTCAGAGAATTGCGGTATTCCCACTGGCTGACAAAGGAAGCCAATGACTCCGGCTTCACACGATAGAAGTTCACGTCCACGTTGTTAACGTTGAGCGCCATCACCGGCAGGCCTTCCACCACTTTACCCGGCAGCAGTGAGCCGCGGCTGGCAAAACCGACCGTCGGTTCGACATCCCGGGTGGTTAAGGCTTTTTCATAATCGATACCAAAGGTCGCTTTATTCAGCGCCTGCAGGTCGCGTTCAACGGTGACAACCAGGTTGCGGTTAGGCTCCAGATGGCGCAGTCGAAGCTCTTTCAGATTAGGCGCAAGTTCCCACGCCCCGTCAACCTTGCCGCTTTTCTTATCCACGACATGCACTGTTTTCGCGAAATCCTGATCGGGGTTCAGCGGAACAGAAAAGGTCAGCACCAGCGTGGCGGCACCATCGAGCTGAACTTCAGAGGTATCCAGCAACGTCAGCGCTTTTCCCTGACTCTGTGCGGCAAGCTTAGCCAGCGTTTCAGCATTGGGCTTTTCCGCGGCTTTCGGTGTTGATGCGGTGGATGCCGCGGGAGCCGCAGCCTGAGATTTATCGTCGCTGTTATCACAGCCGACAAGCGTAAACGTGGTAAGCAGCGCAAGAGAGAGCGCGGCTAAGCGAAACGGTTTCATCCTTTGTCCCTGGCCTGAGGGGGCCTGTTGGTCGTCGTCCGGATAAGTATTATCCGCAAGTTTGATTAATTCAAAAAGTCCAATTTTAGAATCTGGAAAGCGCCTCGCAGAATGGCATCACGCCGATACGCCGTGATGGAACCGCGATCACAGCACTAAACGTCACATGTTACCTTTCACGTCATTTGTTTTTAAAACAATAAGATAGCTGGATAAGCGTGCCTGAAGACTGCTAGTTTTATGACCATGACGCACCCCGAGTGCGCGGTTCAATAAGAGAGATAGCCATGAAACGAGCCGTGAACGCCCTGCAAAATTTCGGAAAATCATTGTACGGACCGGTACTTATCTTACCGATTGTCGGTCTCTTTATCGCCTTTGGGAACGTGCTGGGTAACGGCAATCTTGCCGAGTACCTGCCGTTTCTTGGCCATCCTCTGATTCAGAATATCGGCCAGCTCATCGCGAAATCTGCCGTATCGGTGCTGGTTAACCTGGCGCTGGTGTTTGCCGTCGGTATCCCGATTGGTCTGGCAACGCGCGATAAAGGCTATGCCGCGCTGATTGGGCTGGTCACCTTTGTGGTGTTCATCAACGCCATGAACGTCACGCTGCAGCTACAGGGCGCGCTTGCGCCTGCCGACCAGATGAAGGCCGCCGGGCAAAGCATGGTGCTGGGCGTGCAGGTGCTGGAGATGGGCGTTTTCGCCGGGATTCTGACCGGCGCGCTCTCCGGGTATCTGTACAACAAATACTCCGGCGTACAGTTTAACGGCGCGATGGCGATTTACTCCGGCCACTGTTTTGTCGCTATCGTCATGCTCCCCGTCTCCATGCTGCTCGGCGTGGTGATGAGTGAATTATGGCCCTTTGCCCAGCACGGCATTAGCGCCATGGCGCTGGCTATTAAAGGCTCCGGGCCGTTTGGCGTGGCCATCTACGGTTTCCTTGAACGCATCCTGGTGCCAACCGGCCTGCACCATCTGGTTTATACCCCGTTCCTCTACACCGAACTCGGGGGCACGCAGGAGGTGTGCGGCGCAACCTATCAGGGCGCGCGTAATATTTACTTCGCCGAAATGGCCTGCCCGGACGTGAAGCAGCTCAGCAGCACCGTGGTGTGGGATGCGCGCGGTATCAGCAAAATGTTCGGTCTGCCTGCCGCTGCGCTGGCGATGTACATAACCGCGAAGCCGGAGCGTAAAGCCATTGCGAAAGCCATTTTGATCCCGGCGGCGCTGACTTCGCTGCTGGTGGGCGTGACCGAGCCGATTGAGTTCTCCTTCCTGTTCGTCGCCCCGCTGCTCTTCGTGGTGCACGCGGTGCTGACCGGCATCGGCATGATGCTCTTCTCACTGCTGGGCGTTCACGCCATCGGCGCCAACGGGATTATCGATTTCATCCTCTACAACCTGCCGCTCGGCACGGAGAAGTCCAACTGGCCGATGTACCTCCTGGTCGGGCTGATCATGTTCGCCCTCTACTTCGTGGTGTTCCGCTTCCTGATCCTGCGCTTCAACATGAAAACGCCGGGCCGTGAGGATGACGATAAAGAGACGCGCCTTTACAGCAAGCAGGAGTACCAGGCCAAAGGCAATAACGACGGGCTGGGCGAGTCCATCGTGGTGGGCCTGGGCGGCCGGGAAAACATTGAAGTGGTGGACAACTGCTACACCCGCTTACGCGTCACGGTGAAGGACGTCGCCATCATCGACGAGCCGCGGCTGAAGGCGACCGGCGCGAAAGGGATTATCAAACAAGGTAACAACGTTCAGGTGGTCTACGGGCTGCATGTCAAAAAAATGCGAGAAGCCGTTGAGACGTTTCTCTGAAAGGAGCTAAAGATGTTTACACCCCCATTTATCCTGTCGATTGCCGGCGGCGGTAGCACCTACACGCCGGGCATTGTGAAAAGCCTGATGGTGCGCCTGCAGGATTTCCCGCTGGCCGAAATCCGCCTCTATGATATCGACGAGGCACGGCAGAACACTATTGCGCCTGTTGTAGAGAAAGTCATTCGCGACCACAGCCAGAGCATTAAATTTACCGTCACCAGCGATCCGGAGGTGGCCTTCAGCGGCGCGCATTTCATCTTCGCCCAGATGCGCGTCGGCCAGTATAAAATGCGCGAGCAGGATGAGAAGATCCCGCTGCGCCACGGTGTGGTCGGTCAGGAGACCTGCGGACCGGGCGGCCTGGCCTACGGACTGCGTACGATCCTGCCGATGGTGGAGCTTATCGATCTGGTCGGTCGCTACGCGCATGAAAAAGCCTGGATCGTGAACTACTCCAACCCGGCGGCGATCGTCGCGGAGGGCGTGCGCCGCCTGCGGCCAAATGCGCGGGTGCTGAACATCTGCGATATGCCGGTGGCCGCGATGCGCAATATGGGGGCGATTCTGGGTGTCGATCGCCACAAGCTGGAAGTGGACTACTTCGGCCTGAACCACTTCGGCTGGTTTACCCACGTGCTGGTGGACGGCGAAGATAAGCTGCCCGAGCTGCGTAAGCATATCGCGAAGTTTGGCCTGCTGACGGAAGATGCCGCCAAAACCGACCCGCAGCACTCGGATCCGTCGTGGGTGAAAACCTGGCGCAACATTAAGCCGATCATGGACAACTTCCCGGAGTATCTGCCGAACCCGTATCTGCAGTATTACCTGATGCCGAACCAGATTGTAGAGCATCAGAACCCGGACTATACCCGCGCCAATGAAGTGATGGACGGGCGCGAGAAAAAGCTGTTCGCCGCAGCCGAAGAATACAAGCGCACCGGGATCCTGCCGGATGCCTTCCACGTGGGCGTCCACGGCGAGTTTATCGTCGATGTAGCCTGTTCGCTGGCGTTCAACCTGCGCCAGCGTCATCTGGTGATGGTAGAAAACCGCGGCGCGATCGCCAACCTGCCTTACGATGCCGTGGTAGAAGTGCCCGCTTATATCACTTCCGAAGGGCCGGAGCCTGTCCGCATCGGTCAGGTGCCGCTGTTCCATCAGACGCTCCTGCAACAGCAGCTCGCGTCTGAACAGCTGCTGGTAGAGGCAACTATCGAAGGCAGCTATGAGAAAGCCCTTCAGGCGTTTACCCTGAACCGCACCGTGCCGACCATGGCGCACGCGAAAGCGATTCTGGATGAGATGATCGAGGCCAACCGCGACTACTGGCCTGCGCTGCAAAAAGCCTGGCAAGACGGCGAAGCGGTGAAAAAATAAGGGGTTGCTCGCGAGTTGAACGTGGTTTGCTTGTCGGTGTCAGAAAAAACACCGACAATCCTTTTTTACGGAAAAGAATGGAGGCAACCCATGTCCACCTCATATTTTGTCGCTGCCGACTGGCTGATTGAGCACGGCGACGATCCGGAAGTTCAGATTATCGATGCGCGCATGGCCCCTCCGGGCCAGGAGCATCGTGACGTTCCCGCTGAATACCGCGCAGAGCACCTGCCTGGCGCGGTATTTTTTGATATCGAAGCCCTCTCCGATCACACTTCTCCCCTGCCGCACATGCTGCCGCGCCCGGAAGCGTTTTCCGTGGCGATGCGCGAGCTGGGCATCAGCAAAGATAAGCATCTCGTTGTCTATGATGAAGGTAACCTCTTCTCCGCGCCGCGTGCGTGGTGGATGCTGAAACAGTTCGGCGTGGAAAAAGTCTCGATTCTTGCCGGCGGGCTGGCGGGCTGGAAGCGCGACGAGCTGCCGCTTCAGCAGGGCGACGTGACGCTGCCGGAAGGCGAATTCGATGCCACGTTCGACGCGCACGTGGTGAAACGCCTGACCGACGTGCTGGTCGTGAGCCATGAAAAAACGGCGCAAATCGTCGATGCCCGTCCTGCTCCGCGCTTCAATGCCGAAGCGGATGAACCGCGTCCGGGGCTGAAGCGCGGACATATTCCGGGGGCGCTGAACGTGCCGTGGGGCGATCTGGTGTTTGAGGGCGAGCTGAAAACCACCGACGAGCTGCGCGCCATTTTTGAGCGTGCAGGTGTGGATTTACATCGTCCGATTATTGCCAGCTGCGGCTCCGGCGTCACGGCCTGCGTAGTGATCCTTGCGCTCGCCACGCTCGGCGCGAACGACGTCACGCTTTACGACGGCGCCTGGAGCGAATGGGGTGCACGAGACGATCTGCCTGTCGAACCTGCGAAATAATGGATAACCGCCTGGCCACGTTGTTAACGCGCGGGGCATCGCTGACTCGCGCGGAGTATCGCGTCCTCGCCCACCTCACGGAGCATCCGCTGCTGGTGGGCAACATCACGGTGCGCGAGCTGGCGCAGGCGACGTTTGTTTCGACCGCCACCATCATGCGGCTGTGTCAGAAGCTGGGGTTCAGCGGCTTTAGCGAGTTTATCTGGCACTGCAAGCAGCTGCTCTCCGACACGCCGCATATTGCCGCTCAGGGGCAATCCCTTCCTGAACTCCCGGCGCTGTTTAATCAATTTATCGCCAACTATCAGCACACCTTCCAGTGGGTCACGCAGGAGAAGCGCCAGCAATTTGCCGGGCTGCTGCGGCAGAAAGAGAGCTTCTTTCTCTACGGTGCCGGTTTTTCTTACCTGTTTGCGGAGTACCTGACCAAGAAGCTGCAGGTGCTGGGCAAAACGGCGTTTATCTCCGGGCCGGGAGACAGTCGGAATATTTTTCTCAGCAATGCCGCACGCTATCAGGTTTTTATTGCCGTCTCGCGCAGCGGCGAAACGGAACAGGTGCTGGATAAAGCGCGGATTGCCAAAAACGTCGGCATGACGATAGTTGCCTTTACCCGCGCCTCGGCCAACACGCTGGCGGGGATGGCGGACGTGCACTTTGCCCTCTATGACGAAGCGGTACACTTCGCCGCCGAAGCCGCAGGCGTGACGTCGTTTGAGTCGAATCTGGTGCTGCTGATGGATTTACTGCTGCTGGAAGCAACGGGGTGATATTCACCCCGCTGTCATCAGATGATGCGGTTGGTTTTGAGATCGCGCAGGAAACCGCCCCAGCGACGCTCGTAGAACGGCGTGATGTGCTCGGTAATAAAGTGGCTGATGCCCTTCTCACCGTTTTTCACCTGGCAGATATCAATCGGCTCATCGCCCGGTAGCGTGTCGGTCGCCACGCTTCCCGCCGCCTGAATGATATCCTCGATATCGCCATCCGCCTCAATGCCAATCAGCAGTACCGGATGCTCGTCCGCGCGCTCTTTAATGGAGCAGAGAAACGCACGCCTGACGGGCTTGAGCGTTTTGAACAGCGTGGTCAGGGAATCGATCATCTGCGCGGGCGGCTCGGCCACTTCAGACAGCAGCAGCGTTTCGCCCCCTTCCAGCACCTCCTGGGTGCTGAGCGGATTTCCCTCTTCGCCCATCAGGTGGCTGATTTCACGCGGCGTGAACTCTTTTCCGGTCGGCAGCTTCGCGTTGAGGAACAGCGTCTGGCCCAGCGTCATTTCAAACAGGGTACGCACCGGCATTACCACGAACGCCTGTTCGTCTTCTACCGCTTTTTGCAGCGCTTCCAGCGAGGTGAAGAACGGGATCACCGACGTGCCGTCGTCTTTCTCCCAGTGCAGCAGATCCAGCGCGCTGTCTTCGACAACCTGTTCACCTTCCGCCGCGGTGCCCGGCACCCAGACGGTGGATTCCAGCAGCGTGCGGAAAAAAGCCGGACGGTGGGCGGGCTCGGTCGCCGCCTGCTCCAGCAGGGTTTCTAATTCGTTTTTGGTTTCGGACATAACAATCCCAGATGTCGAATTTCCCCCTCACCCCAGCCCTCTCCCTCAAGGGAGAGGGAGCAAACCATCCCCTCTCCCCGTGGGAGAGGGTTAGGGTGAGGGCAAAGAGCCTTACTCAGCCGTCAGCAGGTTCGCCACGGTACGCACGCCCAGGCCGGTCGCACCCGCGGACCACTGCTCAACCGCTGCTTTACGGTATGTTGCGGAGCAGTCGATGTGCAGCCAGCCTTCATGGTAGTTCTCAACGAAGTGAGACAGGAAGCCTGCTGCGGTGCTTGCACCCGCCGGGTACGCCGCGCTCGCGGTGTTGTTCAGCTCGGCAAAGTTAGACGGCAGCTGGCTGCGGTGGAACTCGGCCAGCGGCAGACGCCAGAACGGCTCGTTTTCCGCAGCGGCGCTTGCCAGCAGGCGAGCGGCCAGCTTGTCGTCGAAGCTGAACAGCGCATGGTAGTCGTTACCCAGCGCGGTCTTCGCCGCGCCGGTCAGGGTCGCCATGTCGATAATCAACTCTGGCTTCTGCGCAGAGGCGTCGATCAGGCCATCGGCCAGCACCAGACGGCCTTCGGCGTCGGTATTCATCACTTCGACGTTTTTGCCGTTGCGGTAGCGAATGATATCGCCCAGCTTGAAGGCGTTACCGCTGACCATATTGTCCGCGCAGCACAGGTACAGCTTCACGCGCTTGTTCAGACCGCGGGTGATGGCGAATGCCAGCGCGCCGGTGATAGTTGCCGCGCCGCCCATGTCAGACTTCATGGAGTCCATGAACGCGCTCTGCTTCAGGCTGTAGCCGCCGGTGTCAAAGGTGATGCCTTTACCCACCAGGCAGGCAAAGACCGGCGCTTCTTTATCGCCGGTTGGGTTGTAATCCAGCGCCAGCAGGACCGGAGGACGCTCAGAACCACGGCCCACGGTGTGGATGCCCATGTAGTTCTGCTCGCGCAGGTCTTCACCTTTGGTGATGCGGTAGGACATTTTATCGCCCGCCACGCCGCACAGCAGGTCAACGGCGCGCTGCGCCAGCTGCTCAGGACCTAACTCTTCCGCCGGGGCGTTGATGGTGTCGCGCACCCAGTCGATAATTTTCAGGCGGCTTTCCAGCTCTTTCTGACCGGCTTCGTCGAGGTTCGCCCACTCTATTTTGCGGGTGCCTTTCGGGCCTTTGTAGCCTGCCCAGAACGCCCAGCTGCGGTCGGTGTCCCAGCCTTCGCCTTCCAGAGTGACATGTTTAATGCCCAGGCCGTCAATTTTACGGGCTGCGCGCTGGATCAGGCCCAAATCATCGTTGCCCGTCAGGTGCAGGGTAATACCGTCGTTGTTGATACTCCAGGTGGCTTTTTCGCCCCAGCGCGCATCGGCTGACTGCGTAGAGAGCGTAATCTTCATCGCTTCGGTCATTTTATTTATCCTTATTAGCAAACGGGCCGCCTGAAGGCAGCCCGTTAAGTGATTTACTCTGCTTCATCTAACCAGACTAACAGAATCGCCTCCAGAATTTTTTCATTGGATGCGTTTGGATCGTCGTCGAAATCCTCTAAATCGCAAATCCACTGATGCATATCGGTGAATCGTACGGTCTTCGGATCGAGATCCGGGTTCGCGTCGTAGAGCGCTTCGCCGATTTCACGGCTGTCTGTCCACTTCAGTCCCATATCAATGCTCGCGTGCGTGGTTGATGGTGTAGCGTGGGAATTCCACGACCAGATCTTCATCGGTCACCGCGGCCTGGCAGCTCAGGCGGCTGTCTGGCTCCAGACCCCATGCTTTATCCAGCATGTCGTCTTCGTCTTCGGTGCTCTCGGCGAGAGAGTCGAAACCTTCACGCACGATGCAGTGGCAGGTGGTGCAGGCACAGGATTTTTCACAGGCGTGTTCCACTTCGATACCTGCACGCAGGGCAACATCGAGAATGGTTTCACCGGTCTTCGCTTCCAGAACAGCGCCATCCGGACAGAGGTCCGCATGAGGCAAAATTACAATCTTTGGCATATTAAACCTCGTCCACGGACTGGCCTTTCAGCGCGACGCGGACAGATTTGTCCATGCGGCGAGCAGCAAAGTCCTGGGTTTGTTTATCAACGTTTTTAATGGCTTCTTCTATTGCGTCAGCGTCATTGCCTTCTGCAACAGCGCTTAAATGCGCGGCAGCGTCGTCAATCACCTGGCGCTCAGCGGCGCTTAACAGCGCGGCATCGGCAGCGAGCGCGCCGTGCAGGCTCTCCAGCACGCGTGCGGCTTCAACTTTCTGTTCAGCCAGCATACGCGCCTTCACATCCTGCTCGGCGTAGCTCATTGAGTCCTGAATCATGGAGGCGATTTCGCCATCGGTCAGACCGTAGGACGGCTTCACCTGGATAGACGACTCCACGCCGGTGGATTTTTCCATCGCCGTGACGCTCAGCAGGCCGTCCGCATCCACCTGGAAGGTGACGCGAATATGCGCCCCGCCCGCCGGCAGCGCCGGGATACCGCGCAGCGCAAAGCGCGCCAGAGAGCGGCAGTCCTGCACCAGTTCGCGTTCGCCTTGCATCACGTGGATGGACATCGCGGTCTGGCCGTCTTTGAAGGTGGTGAACTCCTGCGCACGCGCCACCGGAATGGTGGTGTTACGCGGGATCACTTTCTCCACCAGGCCGCCCATGGTTTCTAAACCCAGCGACAGCGGGATCACGTCCAGCAGCAGCATTTCACTGTCCGGCTTGTTCCCGACCAGAATGTCGGCCTGGATTGCGGCGCCCACGGCAACCACTTTATCCGGGTCGATGGAGGTCAGCGGCGTGCGGTCAAAGAACTCGCCCACGCGCTCGCGCACCAGCGGCACGCGGGTCGAACCGCCCACCATGACCACTTCCAGCACCTCGTTCGCCTCAACGCCCGCGTCTTTCAATGCGCGACGGCAGGCCAGCAGGGTGCGTTTCACCAGCGGGGCAATCAGATCGTTGAACTGGTCGCGGGTGATATCACCCTGCCAGCCCGCAACATTGACGGTAACCGTCTGCGCATCGCTCAGGGCGATTTTGGCGTCGATGGCAGCATCCAGCAGTTCGCGCTGTACGCGCGCATCGCTGCGATCGCTGATGCCCGCCTGCTCGCGAATGTAATCTGCCAGCAGATGGTCGAAGTCATCGCCGCCGAGCGCGGAATCCCCGCCGGTCGCCAGCACTTCAAACACCCCGCGGCTCAGGCGCAGGATAGAGATATCAAAGGTGCCGCCGCCGAGATCGTAAACCGCTATCACCCCTTCCTGACCGGAATCAAGACCGTAGGCAATGGCCGCCGCAGTGGGTTCATTCAGCAGACGCAGCACGTGCAGGCCAGCCAGACGCGCGGCGTCTTTGGTGCCCTGACGCTGTGCATCGTCAAAATAGGCCGGAACGGTGATCACCACGCCGTCTAAATCGCCGCCGAGCGTTGCCGTAGCGCGCTCAGCCAGCGCTTTGAGGATGTCGGAGGAAACACGAATCGGGTTCAGCAAACCGGCCGCGGTCGCGATCATCGGCAGGCCGTTTTCACTGGCCTGGAGCTGATACGGCAGATGCGGGTAGCGGGTCTGAATATCGGTCAGCGAGCGGCCCATCATGCGCTTGACGGAGCTGATGGTGTTGGCCGGATCGCGCGCGGCGTTGGCGCGAGCGTCATAGCCGACCGCGTGACCCTGCTGCTGGTAGTGGACCACGGAAGGCAGCAGATGGCGGCCCTGCTCGTCGGCCAGCGTTTCCGCCTGGCCGCTGCGCACGGTCGCCACGAGGGAATTGGTGGTGCCCAGATCAATACCCACCGCCAGACGACGCTGGTGCGGTGCGGCACTTAAGCCAGGCTCACTAATTTGTAATAAGGCCATAATTGCTTCCGAAATTAAAAATCGAGCAGCTTTTCTTCGAGTTGTTCAGCACTGCTTCGCAGTTTATCGAGAAAACGGAGTTTGCGCACAGTGTCTGCCGCCACGTCCCAGGTCTCGTTGTTCAGTTGCTCCACCATCTGCTGATGGCGGGTATCGAACATGCCCTTCACGCGCGTGATAAAACTTTCCAGACGCGCTTCGTCTTTGGCCTGTTCAATCTCATCCAGCTCTTCGCGAAGCTCCAGCTGTTCCATCAGAAACGCGGTGTCGCGCACGGTATGCTGTTCACTCGCCAGGTCGAAACCGTGCAGTGAAAGCAGGTACTCGGCACGGCTCAGCGGATGGCGCAGCGTCTGCCAGGCCTGGTTGATAGTCGCGGATTGCGACACCGCAGCCAGTTGCTCTGCCTGAGTACCACTGGCGAATTTATCCGGATGGTACTGCCGCTGCAGATCCTGAAAACGGATCGTCAGCGCCTGAAGATCGATCGGGTATTGAGCGGGTAGTCCGAAGAGAGTGAAGTAATCCATAACAATCTCAGGGGTAGCCTGTTAGAACAAACCCCACGCGTAGCGGGTAACGCCACGGTGGGGTTTCGGATGACGCGCGGTTAAACGTGGAAGCTTTCGCCGCAACCACACTCGTCTTTGACGTTCGGGTTCGTGAATTTGAACCCTTCGTTCAGGCCTTCTTTGACGAAGTCCAGCTGAGTGCCGTTGAGGAATTGCAGGCTTTTGCCATCGACCACCACCTTCACGCCCTTGTCTTCAAACACGGTGTCGTCAGACGCCGGTTCATCAACAAACTCCAGTACGTAAGCCATACCAGAACAGCCGGAGGTACGTACGCCCAGTCGCAGGCCAAAGCCTTTACCACGGTTCGCCAGAAAAGAGCTTACTCGCGCGGCAGCGCTGTCGCTAAGGGTAATCGACATACTCAAACCTCAATTATTTTGCTTCACGTTTGCTTTTGTAATCCGCAATGGCGGCTTTGATCGCGTCTTCTGCCAGAATTGAGCAGTGAATTTTCACCGGTGGCAGTTCGAGTTCTTCAGCAATATCCGTGTTCTTGATTGCCTGTGCTTCGTCCAGAGACTTGCCCTTCACCCACTCGGTGACCAGGGAGCTGGACGCGATAGCAGAACCGCAGCCGTAGGTCTTGAAGCGCGCGTCTTCAATGATACCTTCATTGTTGACTTTAATCTGCAACTTCATCACGTCGCCACACGCCGGTGCGCCAACCATGCCGCTACCGACAGATTCGTCGCTGTTGTCAAATGAGCCAACGTTGCGCGGGTTCTCGTAATGATCGATGACTTTTTCGCTGTATGCCATGATTGAATTCTCCTTATGTACCGATTAGTGATGTGACCATTCAATGCTGTTCAGATCCACGCCCTGCTTGAACATTTCCCACAGCGGAGAAAGGTCGCGCAGACGGCCGATGGAGTTGCGAACCAGCTTGATGGTGTAGTCAATCTCTTCTTCGGTAGTGAAACGACCTAAAGAGAAACGGATAGAGCTATGTGCCAGCTCGTCGGTCATACCCAGCGCGCGCAGCACGTAGGATGGCTCCAGGCTTGCAGACGTACAGGCAGAACCGGAAGAAACGGCCAGGTCTTTCAGCGCCATGATCAGCGATTCGCCTTCAACATAGTTGAAGCTGACGTTGAGGATATTTGGTGCGCCCTGCTCGAGATCGCCGTTCAGATACACTTCTTCCATATCTTTCACGCCGTCCCACAGACGGTTACGCAGCGTGCGCAGGCGCGCCATCTCGGTTTCCATCTCTTCTTTCGCAATGCGGTACGCTTCGCCCATGCCCACGATCTGGTGAACAGGCAGCGTACCGGAACGCATGCCGCGCTCGTGACCGCCGCCGTGCATCTGTGCTTCGATGCGAATACGTGGCTTACGACGAACGTACAGCGCGCCGATCCCTTTCGGGCCATAGATTTTGTGGCCGGAGAAGGACATCAGGTCCACTTTCAGCTGGCTCAGGTCGATAGGCAGTTTGCCCACGCTCTGGGTCGCATCAACGTGGTAGATGATGCCGCGCGCACGGCACATTTCGCCGATGGTCGCGATGTCCTGAACAACGCCGATTTCGTTGTTAACGTGCATGATGGAGACCAGAATGGTGTCATCACGCATCGCCGCTTCGAGCTCTTTCAGGTCGATGATCCCGTTGCTCTGCGGCGCCAGGTAAGTCACGTCGAACCCTTCACGCTCCAGCTGACGGCAGGTGTCCAGCACGGCTTTGTGTTCGGTTTTGCTGGTGATGATGTGCTTGCCTTTTTTCTGATAAAAGTTGGCTGCACCTTTGATCGCCAGGTTGTCGGATTCGGTCGCACCGGAGGTGAAAACAATTTCACGCGGGTCGGCACCGACCAGGTCAGCAATCTGATTACGGGCGATATCAACCGCCTCTTCAGCATGCCAGCCAAAACGGTGTGAACGGGAAGCTGGGTTACCAAAGTTTCCGTCCAGGGTCAGACACTGCATCATTTTCTCGGCAACACGCGGGTCCACCGGCGTGGTTGCGGAGTAGTCGAGATAAATCGGTAATTTCATTGCTCTTTAAACTCCGTACATCGCTTCAATGCAAGGAATCAGGCAACCGGCTGGATGTACGACCGAGTACACGGGGCGTGACCGCCCCGGCCTGATTCTGAAATACTTATCTTTTTATTACGCGCGCAGTTTGACGTCGATAGCGTCCTGCGCGCGGGTGCTGCGTTGTGATTCATGGCTTTGCTGACGACCCGACACGTCCAGAACTTCCTGGTTATTCACCAGTTCACCCAGGGTGATATTGTTCAGGAAGCCGGTCAGACGGTCGCTCAGATCGCGCCACAGCGCGTGGGTCAGGCACTTATCGCCGCCCTGGCAGCCGCCTTTACCCTGGCAACGGGTCGCGTCAACGGATTCGTCAACGGCGCTGATCACTTCGCCAACTGCAATACTGCCCGCGTCTTTACCCAGCAGATAGCCGCCGCCTGGGCCACGAACGCTGGAAACCAGTCCATTTTTACGCAGTCTGGAGAACAGCTGTTCCAGATAAGAGAGGGAGATCCCCTGTCGTTCAGAAATATCAGCCAACGGAACCGGGCCCGCTTCGGAGTTGAGCGCAACGTCCAGCATCGCGGTCACGGCATAACGCCCTTTAGATGTCAGTCTCATGTCTTACTTAACCTCAAACTCGCCCCTGCCCGGGGTTTTTTATTGTAAAATGGGGGTATTGCATAGCAGGGCCAAGTCTGACATTCCTGACTAAAATGGTCAACTATTTACTTGACTGTTTTAGTCAGGTATTTAACCTTCTGTGCCGTTTATTGTCGGGTGGCGCTTCGCTTACCCGACCTACGGTTTTGTAGGCCGGGTAAGCGAAGCGCCACCCGGCGAACAGACGACACTACTCTTTATTCTTCTGCTCAATCGACGCCAGGATCCCGCGCAGGATGTTCAGCTCCTGGCTTTCCGGGCGCGCACGGGTAAACATACGGCGCAGCTTATTCATCACCTGTCCCGGGTGACCTTCGCGGATAAAGCCGGTTGAGAGCAGCGTCTGCTCCAGGTGACCGTAGAAGCGCTCAAGGTCGTCCACCAGCGGATAGGCGCTCTCTTCCTGAGGTTCGGTACGCTCTTTCTCCTGCGTCGCCAGCCACGCCATACGCACTTCATAGGCAATCACCTGCACCGCCATCGCCAGGTTCAGCGAGCTGTATTCCGGGTTCGCCGCGATGGCGACGTGATAGTGGCACTTCTGCAGCTCATCGTTGGTCAGGCCAACGCGCTCGCGCCCGAACACCAGCGCAACCGGTGCCTGTTCCGCTTCTGAGACACTTTTCAGGCCGCATTCGCGCGGGTCCAGCATCGGCCACGGCAACGTGCGGGAGCGCGCGCTTGTGCCGACAACGAGGCTGCAACCGGCCAGGGCTTCATCAAGGGTATCGACGATCTGGGCGTTGCCGATCACGTCGCTGGCACCGGCCGCCAGGGCGATGGCCTGCGAGTCTGGTTTCACCAGCGGGTTAACCAGCCACAGGTTCGTTAAGCCCATGGTTTTCATAGCGCGGGCAACGGAGCCCATGTTGCCGGTGTGCGATGTTTCGACCAGCACGATTCGAATGTTTTGCAGCATAATTTTAGATGTCTGGATTCTGTGTCTGAAGAATATTCGGGCATATTATCATAAACGGGAGACATAATCCGATCCCGCTGCTATACTCTGCGCCGATTTTCCTGTTCTTTAACATCCAGTGAGAGAGACCGATGCATCCGATGCTGACCATCGCCGTGCGCGCAGCGCGCAAGGCGGGTAATGTAATTGCCAAACACTACGAAACCCCAGACTCCGTAGAAACCAGCCAGAAAGGCAGCAATGATTTCGTGACTAACGTCGATAAAGCCGCAGAAGCGATTATTATCGAAACAATCCGCAAATCTTACCCACAGCACACCATCATCACCGAAGAAAGCGGTGAACATGAAGGTACCGATCAGGATGTTCAATGGGTTATCGATCCACTGGATGGCACCACCAACTTTGTCAAACGCCTGCCACACTTCTCTGTGTCTATCGCTGTACGCATTAAAGGCCGTACTGAAGTCGCCGTTGTCTACGATCCAATGCGTAACGAACTGTTCACCGCTACCCGCGGTCAGGGCGCTCAGCTGAACGGCTACCGTCTGCGCTGCAGCAACGCACGCGATCTGGACGGCACCATCCTGGCGACCGGTTTCCCGTTCAAGGCGAAACAGCACGCAACTACCTATATGAATATCCTGGGCAAACTGTTCACCGAATGCGCAGATTTCCGTCGCACCGGTTCTGCTGCGCTGGATCTGGCCTACGTTGCGACCGGTCGCGTTGACGGTTACTTCGAACTGTCACTGAAGCCGTGGGACTTTGCTGCGGGCGAGCTGATTGCACGTGAAGCAGGCGCGATCGTTTGCGACTTCACCGGCGGCCACAACTACATGACCACCGGCAACATCGTTGCAGGTAACCCACGCGTTGTTAAAGCCATGCTGGCAAACATGCGTGAAGAACTGAGCGATGCGCTGAAACGCTAATCCAGCGTGTTATGCCCGGTGGCGCTACGCTTACCGGGCCTACAAATTCCCTCAGGTACGGCTAAAAAGGCCTTAATCCCCGCCCCACCGGCACCGCGCTCATCCACATCGTTACCGCTGCCACCAGCAGAATCACCCCGCCCGCCAGCGCGAGCGTAGTCCACCCTACCTGTCGCCACAGCACCGGCGTTTTGTTGCCGCTGAGTTTCACCGCCAGCTGACGGAAGCTGTGTACCAGCAGCGCTAAAGACGAAATGGTGAGAGACGTTCCTGCCGCCATCGCCAGCGCGGACAGCATTCCCCAGCCAAACACGCCGATTACCTTACTGAACAGCAGCACCATGATCGCCCCCGAGCACGGACGCATACCCATCGAAAGCACAATCATCAGCCGCGCGCGCCAGTCGTCGCCGTTCTGTAATTGTTCCTGCGTGGGCAGATGCTGATGCCCGCATCCGCAGTTTTCATCATGAACGTGGTGCGGCGTAAAGGTCTTAAATTTCGGCTTTTGCAGCAGCACGCGCAGCTTTTTGAGCGCCCGCCAGCAGAGGATTAGCCCCAGCACGCCTACCAGCGCATAGCTCCCTTTTTCCAGCCAGAAGCTGCTCATGTGTAGCTGACGGGCAGGCAGCTGTAAGAGTGAAAGGACTATCACGACGAGCGCAATCGCCACGCCGCCCTGCAGCAGCGAGGAGGCCAGCGTCAGGCCAATGCTCGATCTCAACTTCGACGGATGGGTAGCAAGCCAGGTGGTAATGACGATTTTGCCGTGCCCCGGCCCCAGCGCGTGCAGAACGCCATAGATAAAGCTGAACGCCAGCAGGGAACCGCCCGCTTTGGTCGGGTTCTCCGCTACCGCCTTCAGCAGCCCGCTCATCTGTTGATTGACTTCACGCTGCCAGATAATGCTTTTCATCATCACCTGCGGCCAGGCCTGCCACAGCCAGAGCGAACCGCAAACGGCGAGCAGGAGAAAGAGCGCCAGCGGCCAGAGATGAAGCCAGCGACGCGGTTTTTGGTGCGAAGAGGAGATCACTGACATTGTAACGTCACCTCCTGCGCAAACTGTTTACCCAACTCCATGTCCTCCGGTGGCGCATCTTCTTTGTCGAGAGAGACCGCAAAGTTCAGCGTCTCTTCGCTGGGCTTTGGCGTGTGGACGGTAAGCTTGCAGGTTTTTTGCAGGGCAGCCGGTAACGTTACGTCGCTGTCCTCGGCATAGCTCATATCAACATAGTAAGTTGGGTCAAAGGTGGAAAAGGTGTATTTCTGCCCCGCCAGCGGCTGGGGGTGCGCCAGCGGGAGGATAAACGTCAGCACCGCCTGGTGACCGTCGCGCGTCATACCATACTCCGTGGGACGGTTAAGGAATTTTACCTTCTGCCCGTTATGCCAGAACTCGGTGAAGTAGTGCTGACCGAGCACGTTGGCCATCACTTCTGCCGCCAGCTTTTTCCAGATCTCATCGCCGGGCTTTGCGTTTCCCGCATCATAGAGCAGATCCGCCGAGGTGATTTCATCCATCGTCCAGCGCATTTTCAGGCCGCTAAGCTGCGTGCCGTCCGTCACAAGCTCGGTTTTCAGACTGATAAAACTGTGAGGATGTGCGCTGGCGGTAAAGGTGATAACCGCCAAAAATAACGCCACCGCGCTTTGTTTAACTATTTGCATCAATTCCTCACGTCAAAAATTCTGTGATGTTCCCCAGCAATCCTGAGTGAAAGGCCTGCCGGTGCGCTTTTCAGCATCCATCCTTTAGCTATTCTTATCAAACATTCACACTGGATACCCGACAGATGATGACGACGCTTGAAATTCCATCTGTGCTTTCCAGTTCGCAGCGCCGCTGCCAGGTGCTTTTAATGCTTTACCTGCCCGATGCTGCCGTCACCGCACAGAGCATAATCGCTGCCAATGGCGTGGACGACGCAATGGCACGGCAAGATATAGCCGAGACGCGCGATGAAATCCAGCGCTATCATCGGCTTGATATTGTCACGCACCTCGACGGCTGCTACCGAATTGAAGGTTCTGTCCTGAATCAGCGTTTATGCCTGCTGCACTGGCTGCGCAGGGCGCTCCGGCTTTGCCCGCAGTTCGTCTCGCACCAGTTTACTCCCGCGCTTAAAACCGCACTTAAACAGCAGGGCATCGCCCGACCACTCTATGACGACACCAACCTGCGAGCATTGATCAACTTCTGTTCGCGAAAGCTTCAGCGTCCGTTTGACTGCCGCGACGTACAGTTTTTACAGCTGTTTTTGCAATACTGTCTTATCCAGCATCATCTGGGCAATACGCCACAGTTTTCCCACGTTCAGCGCAGCTGGACGCAATCGAGAGGGGAATATTTCACGGCGCAGGAAATCGTGCGCCACTGGAAACGGCGCGTTCCGCAGGGAACGCACAGCGATGAACAGCTGTTCCTCGCGCTGCTGTTTATGATGCTGCGCACCCCCGATCCGGTTCTGGACAGACATCAGCAGGATCAACGCCTGCGTCGTACCATAGTGCGGATGATCGCGCGCTTTCGGGCCCAAACCGGGATGAATTTTAGCGATGAACAGGGGCTGACCGATCAGCTTTATATCCATCTTGCTCAGGCGTTAGATCGCTCACTGTTTGAAATCGGCATCGATAACAGCCTGCCGGAAGAGATCCATCGTCTCTATCCCCGGCTGCTACGCACCACCAAAGAGGCGCTGTTTGAGCTGGAAGCGGAGTTCGAGCTGCGTTTTTCCGATGAAGAGATGAGCCTGGTGGCGGTGATTTTTGGTGCCTGGCTGATGCAGGAGACCGACCTGCATGAAAAACAAGTTGTACTGCTGACCGGGGAAGATAAAGCATGTGAAGCGTTGATTGAGCAGCAGCTGCGCGAGCTGACGCTGTTGCCGCTCAATATTCGTTATCTGACCCTGCACGCGTTTCAGAAAGAAGGTGCTCCCCGTGAAGCGGCGCTGGTGATCACCCCTTACCCAACCGCCCTGCCGTTGTTCTCGCCGCCGCTGATCCATGCCGTTGAGACATTGAACGCGCAGCAGCAAGAACATATTCGCGCGATGCTGGAATCCTAGTTACGCGCGTGCCGTCACGTTGGGGCGAACGATCATTGCGGGTAGCGCAACGAGCGCCATCACCCAGAATACGCCGTGCCCCAGGTGCTGATACAGGAAGCCTGCAAAGACCGTCATCACGGCTATACTGCCGCCCATTGCCACCGCAGAGTAGACCGCCTGCAGCCGAATCACATCCCCACCCTCACGCGCAGAGATGTAGCGCATCGCCGCCAGGTGGCACACGGTAAAGGTACCGCAGTGCAGAATCTGCGCCACAATCAGCCACGGCAGTTCGGTCGTCCAACCCATAATTCCCCATCGTGCCACGCCGCACACGGCAGAGAGCAGCAGGAGGTCTCGCGCGCCGAAGCGACGGAACAGCTTTTTACTGAGCGCAAAGATGATCACTTCCGCCACTACGCCGAGCGACCACAGGTAGCCTACCGCAGAAGCAGAGTAGCCCGCCCCCTGCCAGTAGATGGCGCTGAACCCATAGTACGCCGCATGCGCCCCCTGAAGCAGACAGACGCATGCCAGAAAACGCCAGCTTTGTGCCACCAGGCTCCGCCAGGCTGGCCAGCCTGCGCTCTCCTGGTGACGGCTTTCACCCTGCGGCATTACCGACGGACGCAGCAGCATCCCCAGCAGCATGGAGGCAATACCCACGCTCAGTAACGCAAGGATGGCGTGATAGTCGTACAGGCTGACCAGCTTACCCACCAGCGCCGAGCCGATCACGAACGCAATCGATCCCCACAGACGCACGCGGCCATAGTCCATGGTGATCTGCTTTTGCCAGGTGTTCGCCAGGGCATCCGTCAGCGGCACCAGCGGTGAGAAGAACAGGTTGAAGCCAACCATCACCACCATCAGCCAGGCAAACTGCTGGCTCACCCAGAAGCAGGCAACAAAGACCAGAGTGAGCAGCGCAAGTATGCGCACGGCCTTGATCAGTAAGGAGGGATCGCTGACGCGCGGCGCAATCAGCAGACTGCCAAGGAAACGCGCCACCAGTCCTGCGCCAAGCAGAACGCCGATGGTCTCAGGCGTGAGACCAATTCCCTTGAGCCAGACGCTCCAGAAAGGCAGAAAAATACCGTAGCTAAAGAAGTAGGTGAAGTAGCTGAGCGCCAGCCAGCGCGTGGAATGCAAGACCATGAATCCCTCCCGAAATGGAGGCGATAGTCTGGCGTTTATCCTGCACTTTAGCAAGTCGTTAGCGCGCTATAAATTAACGATAAATTAACATCATGGACAGCCGGTCGGCGTATGGCGAGAGCGGCAAAATTGTATTACGTTTAAAGAACATCGCCTGAAGAGGTCGTTTGCCATGAACAGCTTACGTTATTTCGATTTCGGCTCCTCACGTTCTTTCCTGCTTTTGATTGCCCGTATTGCTATCGTTGTCCTGTTTATTATTTTTGGTTATCCCAAACTCACGGGGTTTAGCGGCACCGTTCAGTATATGACGTCCCTCGGCGCCCCCATGCCCATGCTGGCCGCGATTATTGCGGTGGTGATGGAGGTTCCCGCGGCAATTCTGATCGTGCTGGGCTTTTTCACCCGCCCCATCGCGGTGCTCTTTGTCTTTTATACGCTGGGAACGGCGGTGATAGGCCACCATTACTGGGATATGACCGGTGATGCGGTTGTGCCGAACATGATTAACTTCTATAAGAATGTGAGTATTGCTGGCGCGTTTATTTTGCTGGCGATTGTGGGGCCGGGTGCCATATCTCTTGACCGACGTTAGCCCATAAAAAAAAGGCCGCAAACGCGGCCTTTTTTATTTCTGCAAAGCAGTGGAATTATGCATATACCGGGAAGCGTGCGCAGATATCCAGAACTTTACCTTTGACGCGCTCGATAACCGCTTCGTCATTGATGTTGTCCAGAACGTCACACATCCAGCCAGCCAACTCTTTCACTTCCGCTTCTTTGAAGCCGCGGCGAGTCACGGCCGGAGAACCGATACGGATCCCGGAGGTCACGAACGGGCTCTTCGGATCGTTTGGCACGCTATTTTTGTTCACGGTGATGTTGGCGCGGCCCAGGGCTGCGTCCGCTTCTTTACCGGTCAGATTCTTATCAACCAGATCCAGCAGGAACAGGTGGTTCTCAGTACCGCCAGACACCACTTTGTAGCCACGTCTCAGGAACACTTCCACCATCGCTTTGGCGTTCTTAGCAACCTGCTGCTGATAAACTTTGAACTCTGGCTCCATCGCTTCTTTCAGCGCTACCGCTTTTGCCGCGATAACGTGCATCAGCGGGCCGCCCTGCGCGCTTGGGAACACGGCAGAGTTCAGTTTCTTATACAGATCTTCGTCACCGCCCTTCGCCAGGATCAGGCCACCGCGTGGACCCGCAAGGGTTTTGTGGGTGGTGGTGGTCACAACGTGAGCGTGTGGAACCGGGTTCGGGTAAACGCCTGCCGCGATCAGACCCGCAACGTGCGCCATATCAACGAACAGGTAAGCACCGATGCTGTCTGCGATTTCGCGCATTTTTGCCCAGTCAACGATACCGGAGTAAGCAGAGAAGCCACCGATGATCATCTTCGGTTTGTGCTCTTTGGCCTGCTTCGCCATGTCTTCGTAGTCAATTTTACCGGACTCATCAATACCGTAAGGGATGATGTTGTACAGTTTGCCGGAGAAGTTAACCGGGGAGCCGTGAGTCAGGTGGCCGCCCTGCGCCAGGTTCATACCCAGAACGGTATCGCCCGGCTGCAGCAGCGCGGTGTAGACCGCGAAGTTAGCCTGAGAGCCAGAGTGCGGCTGTACGTTCGCGTAGTCTGCGCCAAAGAGTTCTTTCGCACGGTCAATCGCCAGTTGCTCAACGATATCAACGTACTCGCAACCGCCGTAGTAGCGCTTGCCCGGATAACCTTCAGCGTATTTGTTGGTCAGCTGAGAACCCTGCGCCTGCATCACGCGCGGGCTGGTGTAGTTTTCGGAGGCGATCAGTTCGATGTGCTCTTCCTGACGTACTTTTTCCTGCTCCATAGCCTGCCACAGTTCGGCATCATAATCGGCAATGTTCATTTCACGCTTTAACATCCGCATCTCCTGACTCAGCTAACAAGTAAATTTTGGCCTGAAAAGGCAGTCCTGTTGGACGACGGGCAACAGTATAACTGAATAGTTCTGCGATAACAGGTCTTGACAAACGATTTTACGCAAACGTTTCCCTCCACGCCACGCAAGGGTTTGAGGAATAAAGCTCTCATCATTTTCAGCGGATTTCTTTTCAGGTTTGTGATGCATATTTTTCATCTTGCAAAGAACCATTTACAACGCAGGGTTATTTTTTATAAGATGCATTTAAAATACATCATTAAATGTGACATCAGAAGGACGCGCTCATGCTCGACGCTCAAACCATCGCTACCGTTAAATCCACCATTCCCCTGCTGGTCGAAACCGGCCCTAAACTCACCGCGCATTTCTACGATCGCATGTTCTCGCACAACCCGGAGCTCAAAGAAATTTTCAACATGAGCAACCAGCGCAACGGCGACCAGCGTGAAGCGTTGTTTAACGCCATCGCGGCGTACGCCAGCAACATTGAAAACCTGCCAGCGTTGTTGCCTGCGGTAGAAAAGATTGCGCAGAAACATACCAGCTTCCAGATCCAGCCAGAGCAGTACAATATCGTTGGCGGCCACCTGCTGGCCACGCTGGACGAAATGTTCAGCCCGGGCCAGGAAGTACTGGACGCGTGGGGTAAAGCCTACGGCGTGCTGGCGAACGTATTCATCAACCGTGAAGCGCAAATCTACAGCGAAAACGCCTGCAAAAATGGCGGCTGGGAAGGCACGCGCGCGTTCCGCATCGTTGAGAAAACACCGCGCAGCGCGCTGATTACCAGCTTTGAATTTGAGCCGGTGGACGGTAACCCCGTGGCCGACTATCAACCGGGCCAGTATCTGGGCGTGTGGCTGAAGCCTGAAGGTTTCCCGCATCAGGAAATTCGCCAGTATTCCCTCACCCGCAAACCAAACGGTAAAGGCTATCGCATTGCGGTGAAACGCGAAGATGGCGGTCAGGTCTCAACCTGGCTGCACAACGAAGCCAGCGTAGGCGATGTGGTTCATCTGGCCGCGCCGGCGGGCGATTTCTTTATGGCCGTTGACGGCAATACGCCAGTGACGCTGATCTCTGCGGGTGTGGGCCAAACGCCAATGCTGGCGATGCTCGATACGCTGGCAAAAGCAAACCATGGCGCGCAGGTTAACTGGTTCCACGCCGCAGAAAACGGCGACGTGCACGCCTTTGCGGAGGAAGTGAAAACGCTCGGGGCGCCCCTGCCGCGTTTCACCGCGCACACCTGGTATCGTCTGCCGACTGACGCAGACCGCGCAGCCGCACGCTTCGACAGCGAGGGTCTGATGAATTTGAGCCAGCATGAAGGGGCGTTTAGCACGCCGGACATGCAGTTCTACGTCTGCGGGCCGGTGGCGTTTATGCAGTATGCCGCGAAGCAGCTGGTGGAGCTGGGCGTGAACAAAGACAACATTCATTACGAATGTTTCGGGCCGCATAAGGTGCTGTAATGAAAAAGCCCCTCGTTTGAGGGGCTTTTTTTCGCCGGGTGGCGGCTGCGCCTTACCCGGCCTACAAAACCGTTGGCAATGTTAAATCGCGGCGTCGTCTTCTTCGCCGGTACGGATACGGATCACGCGCGCCACGTCAAAGACGAAGATTTTCCCGTCGCCAATTTTGCCCGTCTGCGCGGTACGGATGATGGTATCTACGCAGGTATCCACGATATCGTCGCTGACCACGATTTCAATTTTCACTTTCGGCAGAAAGTCGACCATGTACTCCGCGCCACGGTAAAGCTCGGTGTGGCCCTTCTGACGACCAAAACCCTTCACTTCCGTTACTGTCATCCCGGTGATGCCGACTTCCGCCAGCGCTTCACGTACATCATCCAGTTTGAAAGGTTTAATAATCGCATCAATCTTTTTCATGGTGGGTCCTTAAACTCTTGCCTGTAAGCTGCCTCGTAATCGATTGCTCACAGTACCATACGGCATTACTCTTTAAAATCGTTTGCTTCCAGCTCGTGGCGCGACAGCAGCTTGTAGAACTCGGTGCGGTTGCGTCCGGCCATGCGCGCCGCGTGGGTCACGTTACCCTTAGTAATCTGCAGCAGTTTGCGCAGATAGTTCAGTTCGAACTGGTTACGCGCTTCGGCAAAGGTCGGCAACGCCGTGTTTTCCCCTTCCAGCGCCTGCTCCACCAGCGCGTCGCTGATAACGGGCGACGACGTCAGCGCCACGCACTGCTCAATCACGTTGACCAGCTGGCGCACGTTGCCAGGCCACCCGGCGGTCATTAGCCTTTTCATTGCATCAGTGGAAAACGCGCGCACGAAGGGTTTATGGCGATCCGCGGACTGGCGCAGCAGATGGTTTGCTAGCAGTGGAATATCTTCCGCACGCTCGGCCAACGCAGGAATTTTCAGGTTCACCACGTTCAGGCGGTAGTAGAGATCTTCACGAAACTCGTTGCGCGCCATCACTTTTGGCAGATCCCGGTGGGTGGCTGAAATAATACGCACGTTAATGTCGATATCGCGGTTGCTGCCGAGCGGACGTACCTTTCTCTCCTGCAACACGCGGAGCAGTTTCACCTGCAACGGCGCAGGCATATCGCCAATCTCGTCGAGGAACAGCGTGCCGCCTTCCGCCGCCTGGAACAGCCCTTCCCGGCTGCTCACCGCGCCGGTGAAGGCGCCCCGAGCGTGACCAAAGAGCTCGGATTCGAGCAGTTGCTCCGGAAGCGCACCGCAGTTAATGGCGATAAACGCATTTTTACTGCGCGGGCTGGCGTTGTGGATCGCCTGCGCCAGGATCTCTTTCCCGGTACCGCTCTGGCCGTTGATCAAAACGCTGACGTCAGATTGCGCCACCATTCGCGCCTGCTCAAGCAGACGCAGCATGACAGGGCTTCGCGTCACGATGGACTCCCGCCAGGCATCATCACCAGAAGGCGCTGCATGCTCCAGCGCGCTGTCGATGGCTTTATAGAGCGCGTCTTTGTCCACCGGTTTGGTGAGGAAGCTGAACACCCCTTGCTGGGTTGCCGCGACCGCATCCGGGATCGAGCCGTGGGCGGTCAGGATGATAACCGGCATGCCGGGCTGCTGTTTTTGGATTTCGGCAAAAAGCTGCAGGCCATCCATTTCGTCCATCCGCAGGTCGCTGATCACCAGATCAATCTTCTCGCGACTGAGCACTTTCAGCCCCTCCTGCCCGCTTTCCGCCGTCACAACGCTGTAGCCTTCACTGACCAGGCGCATACCCAGCAGCTTTAACAGCCCGGGATCGTCATCGACCAGTAAGAGATGGGCAGGTTTACGGCTTGTCATGGCTTCACATCCTCTTCTTTCTGCGCGTCACCGTCCGGCGACACTGCAGAATTTCCTTTCGACGGATCGGGCAGATAGCTGCCTGCAGGTTTACGCGTCGACAGTTGCCTTTCAATATCGGTCAGATTTTCAAGCTTGCGCGTGGTGGTTTCAAGCTGGGTGCGTAGATAATTCTGCTGCTGGCGAAGCGTATCAAGTTCGCCGTCCGTTGACTGCTGTAATTTGCTGTAGCGGGAACGCTCTTCAGACAGCTGAAGCTGTAATGCCTGGCCGTCCCGCCAGAGTTGATATATCGGCCGCACCTGCGCAGGAATGTTGGCGCTGAACGTGTCCAGACGCGTGATATTCGTGCGACGCTCCACGGGCGTGATTTTGGCATCGCCAAGCAGAATGGCACGTTTAAAGGTCGCCTGCCATGCGTTGTCGCCCCACATCGTGGCTTGCGCCCGTGCCTCAACGGGTTCCAGACGCTGCGCACAATCGATGCCACGTAGCCAAAACAGCGGGTTGGTATCAACGTCATGTCCTGATAAGTGCCAGATGCCCTCGCAGGGGGTGGTCAGGAAATCCGCCAGCTGATTTTCAGGCCATTTTTCTTCCGGTTTTTCACTGATTGCGCTCTTCGGGGCATGAGTAACACACCCTGCCAGCAGTAAACACGGCAGGCTCAGACGTACGGTATTGCGGGAAAACATCGCGCGTGCGGCGCGGAAAAAAACGTGTGACATACTCACCAGACTTAGATTCATTTTATTGATTTTCCGGCTTAAGAGGCAGTTCGATACGAAAGCACACATCCGACCGTTCATCACTGACGATATTAAGTTCGCCGTGCATGCGTCGTATGCCGTCGCGGGCAATACTGAGACCCAGACCACTTCCTTTTACCG
Organism: Enterobacter mori; assembly: GCF_025244905.1. Classification (NCBI taxonomy): domain Bacteria; kingdom Pseudomonadati; phylum Pseudomonadota; class Gammaproteobacteria; order Enterobacterales; family Enterobacteriaceae; genus Enterobacter; species Enterobacter mori. Next base: position 3,466,174 of record NZ_CP104285.1, read on the forward strand.
CACCTTTTCGCTGATGACTGCCCTGGAAAAAGGGTTCAAAAATCATCGTTTTTTCTTCATCCGGAATTGGGGTGCCCGTATTCGCTACATCGATAAACACCCGGGAACCCGCCCTGTAGCTTCGGATATAAATGTTACCGGATTCAGTACCATAGTGCACCGCATTGGAATAAAGATTATCCAGAACGCTCATAAACAGCATGGGCTCTGCAAGACAAGCGGGCTCGCTAAGATCGACCTGGGTATGCATCATTTTAGCTCTTGCTGGCAGGCTATGGGCGGAGATCACCATATCCACTATCGGTGCAATCTCCACATTCTCCAGTACCACTGCCCCGTCCGCCAGCTTACGGTTGTAGTCCAGCAGTTGCTCAATCAGCTTTTGCAGATTGCGGCTGCTGTCATCGAGGATCTCGACAATCTCTTTTTGCTCAGAGGTCAGCGGGCCAGCCACTTCGTCCGCCAGCAGCTCCGTGCCTTCGCGCATGCTGGCAAGCGGCGTTTTAAGTTCATGGGAAATGTGACGCAGGAACTGATGGCGCTGTGTTTCCAGCCACGCCAGACGTTCGGAAAGCCAGATGATCCGCTGACCAACTGAACGCAGCTCGCGCGGCCCGGTGAAAACAACCGTATCACCGAGAGACTTCCCCTCACCCAGACGGTTAATCATCCGCTGTATGCCCTTAACCGGACCGATAATCATGCGGGTGAACAGCAGAACCAGAGCAAGACTGACCAGGAACAGGACCAGCGCCTGCCAACCGAAGAATTGACCGCGCTCGGCGATTTCCTGTTGCAGCTGCTGACCGCGAGAAAAGATCACCGTGCGTGTAGACTGGACCATTTCCGTATTGGCATTAGCAAAAGCTTCCAGCCGCGCGGCGGCGGCGGCATCCGGGCCGCTATTTTTACACTGTAACTGAGCCAGATCGTTCAGGTCCTGACGTAATGCCTGGTAGAGTTTGTCGTCCGGCAGCACGCCCGCGTGGGCATCCAGCATTTCGCTGTAGCGTTTACGCTGATTCTGGTAAACCCGCTCCAGGGTGCGATCGTCCAGCACGCAATACTGGCGATAGCTACGCTCCATCTCCAGCGCGGCGTTAGTCATTGCTTCGCTTCGCCTTGCATCAATGAGCGTCGTGCGATTCGTCAATGCCGCCTGCGCGCTTAGCGCATTAAGACTTTGCCAGGCCTGCCACGCCAGTATCAGTAAAGGGAGCAGGATCAGCAGGAATGCCATCATGACGAGCTGTCGCAGGGAGCGAGGGAAAACAGACCAGCGTTTCAACGCATTACTCTCTTAATGGGGGTTTACGCAGAGCGTAACTGAGTCTGCCCTTCAGATACAACAAAGCCGGGTAAAAACCCGGCTTTGTTGTGGAATGAGGCGGTGCCTAACTCGACGTTTCGCCCTGTCCTGATAAAGCATCGCTATGATCAGTAGTTGGACGGCAGGCACCTTTTTGTGCGTCATTCTAAGTTTATGTAGCGCGTCCCGAAGGGGCTGACATAAGAAGGTGAATGAGCCACTGATTAATATTATGCAACAGCCGTGCCAGTTTGAAAAACAATAAATTAACATGATGAATTAAAAAGATTTTATACATTCAACCTATTACTTGTTGGCAGAATGATTTCCAGGCTAAGTGTCGCTATTTAACAACACCTTTAGACCACGATTTTTCTACCCATATAAATCAACAAATTAAGTGTCACCTTTTGGAGACGCCTGCAGGGCAGGATTGTCGCAATTTTGCGACACGCATAAAAAAGCCCGGTGGCGCTTACGCTTACCGGGCCTACAAGGGTCAGGGTACTAAAACTTAACCCAGCTGCTTACGCGCGTTGCGGAAGATGCGCATCCACGGGCTGTCTTCGCCCCAGTTTTCCGGGTGCCAGGAGTTGCTCACGGTGCGGAACACGCGTTCCGGATGCGGCATCATGATGGTCGCACGACCGCTTTCGCTGGTCACCGCCGTAATACCGTTTGCCGAACCGTTCGGGTTAGCCGGGTAGGTTTCTGTCACCTTGCCGAAGTTATCAACAAAGCGCAGCGCCACCAGACCTTTGCTCTCCAGCTGAGCCAGATGGGCAGCATCACGTACTTCAACCTGACCTTCACCGTGGGAAACGGCGATTGGCATCTGAGAACCCACCATCCCCTGCAGCAGCAGCGACGGGCTTTGGGTCACTTCCACCAGGCTGAAGCGCGCTTCGAAGCGGTCAGACTGGTTGCGCACAAAGCGCGGCCAGGCTTCGCTGCCCGGGATCAGCTCGCGCAGATTAGACATCATCTGGCAGCCGTTACACACGCCCAGCGCCAGCGTTTGCGGACGGTGGAAGAAGGTTTCGAACTCATCACGCACGCGGCTGTTGAACAGGATGGACTTCGCCCAGCCTTCGCCCGCGCCAAGCACGTCGCCGTAGGAGAAACCGCCGCACGCCACCAGCGCCTGGAAATCGTCCAGACCGGTACGTCCGGCCAGCAGGTCGCTCATGTGGACGTCGATGGCGTCAAAGCCCGCACGGTGGAAGGCAGCCGCCATCTCAACGTGGGAGTTAACGCCCTGCTCGCGCAGCACGGCTACCTTTGGACGCGCACCTGTCGCAATGTACGGCGCGGCAATGTCTTCGTTGATGTCGAAGGAGAGCTTCACGTTCAGGCCGGGATCGTTGTCGTTAGCCTTGGCGTTGTGTTCCTGGTCAGCACATTCCGGGTTATCACGCAGGCGCTGCATCTGCCAGGTGGTTTCAGCCCACCACATACGCAGAGTGGTACGGCTTTCGCTGAACACCGCGTGGCCGTCTGCTTCAATGACGAAGCGGTCGCCCTGAACGGCTTTGCCCAGATAGTGGACGCAGTCTGCCAGACCGTGCTTCGCCAGAATCGCTTCAACCGCATCGCGATCCGCCGCACGTACCTGAATGACCGCGCCTAGCTCTTCGTTAAACAGCGCCGCCAGACGGTCTTCACCAAGCGTTGCAATGTTCGCTTCAACGCCGCAGTGGCCGGTGAAGGCCATCTCTGCCAGCGTCACCAGCAGGCCGCCGTCAGAACGGTCATGGTAGGCCAGCAGCTTACGCTGCGCCACCAGCGCCTGAATCGCGTCGTAGAAGCCCTTTAACTGCGCCACGTCGCGCACGTCGGCTGGCTTGTCGCCGAGCTGGCGGTAAACCTGCGCCAGCGCGGTGGCACCCAGCGCGTTGTGGCCTTTACCCAGGTCAATCAGCAGCAGGGCGTTGTCTTCGATAGAAAGCTGCGGCGTAACGGTGTGGCGCACGTCTTCCACGCGCGCAAACGCGGTGATCACCAGCGACAGTGGAGAGGTCATCTCGCGCTGCTCGCTGCCTTCCTGCCAGCGGGTTTTCATCGACATGGAGTCTTTACCCACCGGAATGGTCAGGCCGAGGGCAGGACACAGCTCCTCGCCCACCGCTTTCACGGCTTCATACAGGCCAGCATCTTCGCCCGGGTGACCTGCTGCGGCCATCCAGTTTGCGGAGAGCTTGATACGTTTGATATCGCCAATCTGCGTCGCGGCGATATTGGTCAGCGCTTCACCGACCGCCAGACGGGCAGAGGCCGCAAAGTCCAGCAGCGCCACCGGGGTGCGTTCGCCGAGAGCCATCGCTTCGCCGTAGTAGCTGTCGAGGCTCGCGGTGGTCACGGCGCAGTTAGCGACCGGGATCTGCCACGGACCGACCATCTGATCGCGCGATACCATACCGGTCACGGTGCGGTCGCCGATGGTCACGAGGAAGGTTTTCTCTGCCACAGCAGGCAGGTGCAGCACGCGGTTGACCGCTTCTGCCACGGTGATGCCCTGACGATCCAGCGCTTTGCCCGCCGCTTTGCGGGTTGTCACGTCGCGGGTCATCTTCGGCGTTTTACCGAGCAGGACGTCCAGCGGCAGATCGATCGGCTGATTGTCAAAGTGAGTGTCGCTCAGGGAGAGGTGCTGCTCTTCGGTCGCCTCACCGATGACGGCATACGGCGCACGCTCGCGGCGGCACAGCTCGTCAAACAGCGGCAGCTGATCCGCGGCAACCGCCAGCACGTAGCGCTCCTGGGATTCATTACACCAGATTTCCAGCGGGCTCATGCCCGGCTCATCGCTCAGGATATCGCGCAGGTTGAAGCGGCCACCGCGGCCACCGTCACTCACCAGCTCCGGCATGGCGTTGGACAGACCGCCCGCGCCCACGTCGTGGATGAAAAGGATCGGGTTGGCATCGCCCAGCTGCCAGCAGCGGTCGATCACTTCCTGGCAGCGACGCTCCATCTCAGGGTTGTCACGCTGCACGGAAGCAAAATCGAGGTCCGCATCAGACTGGCCGGAGGCCATAGATGAAGCCGCCCCGCCGCCCAGGCCGATGTTCATCGCCGGACCACCGAGCACGATCAGCTTCGCGCCGACGACGATCTCGCCTTTCTGCACGTGATCGGCACGAATGTTGCCGATCCCGCCCGCCAGCATGATCGGTTTGTGGTAACCGCGCAGCTCTTCGCCGTTGTGGCTGTCCACTTTTTCTTCATAGGTGCGGAAGTAACCGTTCAGCGCCGGACGACCAAACTCGTTGTTAAACGCCGCGCCGCCCAGCGGGCCTTCGGTCATGATATCCAGCGCGGTCACGATGCGCTCTGGCTTGCCGAAATCTTCTTCCCACGGCTGTTCAAAGCCCGGGATGCGAAGGTTGGAGACGGAGAAACCGACCAGACCCGCTTTTGGTTTCGCGCCGCGACCGGTCGCACCTTCGTCACGGATTTCACCGCCGGAGCCGGTCGCCGCACCCGGCCACGGAGAAATCGCCGTCGGGTGGTTGTGGGTTTCCACTTTCATCAGAATATGCGCGGGCTCCTGATGGTAGTCATAGCGCCCTGCTTCGCGATCGGCGAAGAAGCGGCCCACCTCGGAACCTTCCATTACCGCGGCGTTGTCTTTATAGGCAGACAGCACGTGGTCAGGGGTTTGCTCCATGGTGTTTTTGATCATTTTGAACAGCGACTTCGGCTGCTGTTCGCCGTCGATAATCCAGTCGGCGTTGAAAATCTTGTGGCGGCAGTGCTCAGAGTTAGCCTGCGCGAACATGTAGAGTTCGATGTCGTTCGGGTTACGGTTGAGCTTAACAAACGCATCCTGCAGGTAGTCGATTTCATCTTCAGCCAGCGCCAGGCCGAGACGCAGGTTAGCGTCAATCAGCGCCTGACGGCCCTGCCCCAGCAGGTCTACGCTCTGTACCGGCGCAGGCTGATGGTGTGAGAACAGCTTCTGCGCGTCGTCGAGAGAGGCGAATACGCTCTCCATCATGCGGTCGTGCAGCTCAGCCGCAACCGCCTGCCACTGTGCGTCGCTCAGGGTGGAGGCTTCAACATAGTACGCTACGCCGCGCTCCAGACGGTTAATCTGGCTTAGACCACAGTTATGGGCAATGTCGGTGGCTTTGGAAGACCAGGGGGAGATGGTGCCCGGACGCGGCGTCGCGAGGATCAGTTTGCCGGTTGGCGTATGGCTGCTCAGGCTTGGACCATACTTGAGCAGGCGTTCCAGCTGTACGCGCTCCTCTGCATTCAGGGGGGCATTCAGGTCAGCAAAATGGACATACTCAGCGTAAATATTGCTTACCGGAAGGTCGGCCGCCTGAAAACGTGCCAGCAGTTTGGTAATACGGAAGGCAGACAGTGCAGGCGAACCACGCAGAATTTCCATCATAAGTCTCTCGTCTTCGAAGCGCCGGGGCGCTTACAGTGTGCGCAAGGGGGGAAAACGGGCGTCATTATAGAGAATCCTGAGCGCCGACGAAACCGTTTGCGTCGAAATAAAATTTGCACGGCGGTTTAACAATAGGTGTGACCTGTCTCTCTAATTTGTTGCCAAGTGGCGTAACTTTGCGCAAAATGCCGCTCATTCAATGGCAAACCTTATTCTTAACATGGCTACAGCATACTGAGGCAACCGGCGTCGCAGAGAATTAACTAATTGAAAAAATTAAAGATTAATTATCTGCTCATCGGCATTGTTACGTTGCTGCTGGCAGTGGCCCTCTGGCCTTCTATCCCCTGGTTCGGTAAAGCCGAAAACCGTATCGCCGCCATTCAGGAGCGGGGGGAATTGCGCGTCAGTACCCTCTCCTCTCCGCTGATTTACAGCGACATCAACGGCAAAACCATTGGTCTGGATTATGAACTGGCCCAGCAGTTTGCCGACTATCTGGGTGTTAAGCTCAAAATTACCGTGCGTCAGAACATCAGCCAATTGTTCGATGACCTGGATAACGATGACGCCGATATCCTTGCCGCCGGGCTGGTGTACAACAGCGAGCGCAGCAAGAACTACCAGCCAGGCCCGACCTACTACTCTGTTTCCCAGCAGTTGGTTTACCGCGTGGGAAGCGTGCGCCCTCGATCGCTCGCCACCATTAATGAGCAACAGCTGACAATTGCCCCCGGCCATGTCGTGATTGACGACCTGCGCGCCCTCAAAGAGAAAAAGTATCCTGACCTGAGCTGGACGGTTGACCCAAAACTGGGCACGACAGAACTGCTTGATCGGGTTAAAGACAAAAAGCTGGCCTATACCATTGCGGATTCGGTGGCGATCAGCCTTTTCCAGCGCGTGCACCCTGAAATCGCCGTGGCGCTGGATGTGACTGACGAACAGCCTGTGACCTGGTTTACCCAACTGGATAACGATCAGACCCTCTCTGCGGCCATGCTCGATTTCTATAACGCCATCAATGAAGACGGCACGCTGGCGCGCCTGGAAGAAAAATACCTCGGCCATGGTGATGACTTCGATTATGTCGACACCCGAAGCTTCCTGCGTGCAGTTGATAGCGTCCTGCCGGACCTGCAGCCGTTGTTCGAAAAATACGCCCAGGAGATTGACTGGAAGCTACTGGCGGCAATCTCGTATCAGGAATCCCACTGGGATACTCAGGCTACTTCTCCAACCGGTGTGCGTGGTCTCATGATGCTGACGAAAAATACCGCGCTGAGCCTGGGCGTCAATGACCGTACCGATGCGGAGCAAAGCATCAGCGGCGGCGCGCAGTATTTACAGGATATGATGGCCAAAGTACCGGAGACCGTGCCGGAAGAAGAGCGGATTTGGTTCGCACTGGCCGCCTACAACATGGGTTATGCGCATATGCTGGACGCGCGCGCGCTGACGGCAAAAACCAAAGGTAACCCGGACAGCTGGTCTGATGTAAAACAGCGTCTGCCGCTGCTGAGCCAGAAACCGTGGTACAACAAGCTGACCTACGGTTATGCGCGCGGGCATGAAGCCTACGCTTACGTGGAAAATATTCGTAAGTATCAGATAAGCCTGGTGGGATACCTGCTGGAGAAAGAGAAAGAAGCGGCGGAAGCTAAACAGCTGGCTCAGAGCTACCCGGTGGTTGCACCGGACGAACTTAATCGTCCACCTGCTTCAATTCTGCCTTTTGTTGCTTTTTCTGCTGCCGGCGCATTCGAAAGAAGTCACTCAGCAGACCCGAACACTCTGGTGCAAGTACCCCACCGATAGTCTGCACCTGGTGGTTCATCCCTGGATGGCCCAGCACGTCCATTAGCGAACCGGCCGCGCCTGTTTTTTCATCCCGCGCACCAAACACCAGCGTACCGATACGGCTGTGCACCATCGCGCCGGAACACATGACGCAGGGTTCAAGGGTGACGTACAAAGTGGTATCGAGCAGACGATAGTTTTGCAGTACCAGCCCCCCCTGGCGAAGCGCCATGATTTCGGCGTGCGCGGTAGGATCGTGGCGGCCAATCGGACGGTTCCACCCTTCGCCAATCACCTGATTATTATGAACCAACACCGCGCCCACGGGCACTTCGCCCTCATCCCAGGCACGTTGAGCCAGCGTGAGCGCGTGGCGCATCCAGTATTCATGATTGTATTCAGGGTTGGACAAGGGCTGATACTCCAGTCGAAAAGCGGGCGGCATTATACACGCCCGTTTTAGAGAAGACTATTCGAGTTGCTGAAGTTCACCTGATGGCGTGACGCGCCAGCGGTGCTGGCAAAAATAGAGCAGCGGGTTGTCCTGCTTGCTATCGCTGTAGCCGCTGTACAGGCGCAGCGGTGTGCCGATGCGCTTCTCCAGCTGGACCACCTTCTCGTGCCCCAAACAGCGCATAGTCAGCACCCAACCGCCGTAAGCGCGGGAAATTTGCGTGGCGATAAGATTTACGCGCGGCAGCCATGGCGTATCAAAATAAACTTGCTCTACCAGCGTCTGTGGGGAGCCGGTAATCAGCCAGATGTCGGCATCGTTGGCGTCGAGGTAGCTGGTGAGACGCGCCTGCACCACGGGAAACGCGGCGACATGGCCGCGAAACCAGTGCGCAAAATCCTGTTCGAGCTGTTTAAGCCGTGCTTCGCTGTGACCAAAGGTGCATCCCCAAAGCAGCAGGCTCATCGGCCAGCGCGCTGCACGGCCTTTTACCAGCAGCGCGATGCCAATCACGGGTAAGAGCGGTAAGACGAGCAGCGCATTCAGAGGCTGACGCCGCAGCAGGTAGCGCATAAACGTGCCAAACATATCCTGCTGGTGCAGCGTTCCATCCAGGTCGAAAAAGACAACGCGACGCGCGTGATTTGCCAAACCTTACTCCTCTGGGTCGTTGAATCCTAACAGCCAGGTAAACAGGAACCCGGCGATTACCGCTACTAAATAGCCTAACAGATAGAGCATCACTTTTCCGGTCACGATGGTTAATGCCAGCGGTAAACCGGAAAGTCCAAAGGTGATCACCGTCGCCACTTTCCAGTAGCTAATGAGCGCCCCGCCCACCGCGCCCCCCAGGCAGGCTGCGAGGAAAGGTTTACCCAGCGGCAGCGTAACGCCGAAAATCAGCGGCTCGCCGATGCCGAGCAGTCCGACCGGAAGTGCGCCTTTAATCACTTTTTTCAGTCGCGCGTTGCGGGTTTTCATCAGTACGGCAATCGCCGCGCCGACCTGCCCCACGCCCGCCATCGACAGGATAGGCAGCAGCGCGTTATAGCCGTGCGCCTGCACCAGCTCGACGTGGATCGGCACCAGCCCCTGATGCAGGCCGGTCAGCACCAGCGGCAGGAAGGTACCAGAGAGCACCGCGCCCACCAGCAGGCCACCACGGTCGATAGCCAGAGACGCACCGTGGGCGATGGCGTCAGAGATCCACCCGCCTAACGGCTGAAGAACCACAATCGCTACGCTACCGGTAATCAACGTGGTCAGCAGCGGGTTGAGAATCAGCTCAATCGAACCGGGCAGAACCGCACGGAGTCTTTTCTCGATCCAGCACATCAGGATGACCACCAGCAGCACGGCGATCACCCCACCGCGTCCAGGCTGGAGCGCCTCACCAAACAGCGTGATCTGCGCCAGCTGCGGGCTGGACAAGATGCCCGCCATTACCCCGCCCATGGCCAGCGATCCGCCAAACACCTTCGCGGTATTCACCCCGACCAGAATGTTCATGATGGCGAACACTGCGCTGCCGAAGATCCCGAGGATCCCCAGCAGGTTTGGATACTGCGTGGCAAAATCCCCGACGATATCCGGCCGCTTGAGAATATTGATGATACCGGTGATCAAACCCGAAGCAATAAACGCCGGGATCAGCGGGATAAAGACGTTTGCCAGCTGTCGCAGCGCGTCGCTCATTGGCGCCTTGTATTTGGCTTTTGCCTGCGCTTTGGTGCTTTCGGCATCGTCAAATGAGGCCGTCGCCTCACCGCCCACCATCAACGCGCGCATGGCATCAACAACCTGCGCCGCTTTCCCCGGCCCGACGATGAGCTGGTGCTGCTGCCCCTGTTTGACGTATCCACTTACGCCGGGGAGTTGCTTCAGGCGCGGTAGATCAAGATCGTCGTCGTTATGCACCTCGACGCGCACGCGCGTCATGCAGTTTTCCAGACGCTGGATATTCTTTTCTCCGCCGATCCCCTGCAGGATACCGCTGGCGAGCGCTGCTGTTTTTTCCATACACGCCTCTGTTAGTTTTCCAATGCAGCCCGTAAGAACCCATTATGCGCATCGAGTCTGGCTCTCGCCGCCGCGGCGTCCAGCCCGCTTAAGATCATCAGAATGGCCGGTTTAACATCATGATCGGTTTGTTTCAGGACCGCTTCCGCCTCTTCACGGTCTGCGCCTGTCGCCTCCATCACCATGCGGCAGGCTCTGTCCACCAGCTTGACGTTGGTGGCCTGCATATCGACCATCAGATTCTGATAGACCTTGCCAAACTTCACCATCGCGCCGGTGGAGATCATATTGAGCACCAGCTTTTGCGCGGTCCCGGATTTCAGACGCGTGGAGCCGGTCAGCGCTTCCGGCCCGACAACCGGAGAGATAGCGATAGCGGCCACCTGCGCAATCGGCGAGCCCGGGTTGCAGGAGATGGCAATTGTCGTGCAGCCTGTCTGGTTGGCGTATTCCAGGCCGCCAATGACGTACGGCGTGCGCCCGGATGCCGCCAGCCCAACTACCAAATCTTGCGCGGTCAGGTTCAGGGCTTTGAGATCATCTTCACCGAGCTGTTTATTGTCTTCCGCCCCTTCTACCGCTTTCAGCAACGCACCTGGACCACCGGCAATCAGCCCGATCACCAGACCGTGCGGAACGCCAAAGGTTGGCGGACATTCGGAGGCATCCAGAACCCCCAAACGTCCGCTGGTGCCCGCGCCCATGTATATAATGCGTCCACCGGCCTTTAACGCAGCAGCGGCCGCATCAACCGCTTTCGCCACCTCAGGTAATGTCTCTTTCACTGCCTGCGCGACCAGCGTATCCTGTTGATTAAAGCGGTTAACCAGCTCCAGCGTGGAGAGTGCGTCAAGATCCATGGTTTGCGGGTTACGCGTTTCAGAAACAAGTGAGCCAAGATTCATTTTTGTACCTCAAGAATTTTTAATTCATAATAATCACACTATAGTGGAATATAAAATTCATTCAGGCGAGCAAAATTCGTATTTGAGCAGATAATCACATTTTCGCCAGGAGACCGTATGAACTGTTTAATTCGCATTCGCCAGCGTTATGCAGGCTTTGCCCAAAGCGACAAGAAGCTGGCGGATTTTCTCCTTTCTCAACCCGACCACGCGCGCCATCTTAGCTCGCAACAGCTGGCGAGTGAGGCAGGTGTGAGCCAGTCCAGCGTGGTGAAGTTTGCCCAGAAGATTGGGTTTAAGGGCTTTCCGGCCCTCAAGCTTGCGATCAGCGAAGCGCTGGTGAGTAACCCCAATCCGCAGTCGATGCCGGTGCATAATCAGATCCGGGGCGATGACCCGATGCGTCTGGTGGGCGAAAAGCTGATCAAAGAGAACGTGGCTGCCATGCATGCGACGCTTGATGTGAATACCGAAGAGAAGCTGCTGGAAAGCGTGGCGATGCTGCGCGCGGCACGGCGCATTATTCTGACCGGGATAGGTGCATCCGGGCTAGTGGCGCGTAACTTTGGCTGGAAGCTAACGAAGATCGGTTACAACGCGATAGTGGAGCAGGACATGCACGCCCTGCTCGCCACCGTTCAGGCAATGGATCCTGACGATTTGCTGCTGGCGATCTCTTATTCCGGTGAACGTCGAGAGATCAATATGGCGACCGATGAAGCGCTGCGCGTCGGCGGTAAAATTCTGGCGATCACCGGTTTTACGCCAAATGCGCTCCAGCAGCGGGCAACGCGCTGTTTATATACCATTGCCGAAGAGCAGGCCACGCGCAGCGCGGCTATTTCGTCCACCAGCGCGCAAATGATGCTGACGGATCTGCTGTTTATGGCGCTGGTGCAGCAGGATCTTGAGCACGCGCCAGAGCGCATTCGTCACAGCGAAGAACTGGTAAAGAAGCTGGTTTGACGCGTATAATGCCCGCCCAGTTTGTGTTGTTTCTGAGAATTTCCTGATGGCGCTGTTAATTACCAAAAAATGTATCAATTGCGATATGTGCGAGCCCGAATGCCCTAACCAGGCTATTTCGATGGGCGACAGCATTTATGAGATTAACAGCGACCGCTGCACCGAATGCATCGGCCACTATGAAACGCCGACCTGTCAGAAAGTGTGCCCGATCCCGAATACTATCCTGAAGGATCCGGCCCACGTCGAGAACGAAGAGCAGCTATGGGATAAGTTTGTCCTGATGCATCATGCAGACAAACTCTAGCTTTCAATGATCACCGTCGCGCACGCGTAGTAGCGTTCATCGGCGAGCGTCACGTGCATGTGATTTACACCCAGCTTCTCTGCCAGCTTTTGCGCCTCGCCCCATAAACGCAGGCGCGGCTTACCCAGCTCATCGTTAAACACTTCAAACTGGTTAAACGCCAGGCCGTTGCGAATTCCGGTTCCGAAGGCTTTAGCAGCCGCCTCTTTAACCGCAAAGCGCTTCGCCAGAAAACGCACCGGCTGCTGATGCGCTTCCCAGATAGCCCACTCGTTATCGCTCAGCACGCGTCTTGCGAGGCGATCGCCGCTCCGGGCGATCACCGCTTCAATGCGGGCTATTTCAACGATATCGGTGCCTAAGCCCAGAATAGCCATTACTGACGCGCTTCCAGCATCAGGCGTTTCATCTCAGAGACCGCCTCTTTCAGGCCGCTCATCACCGCACGGCCAATAATGGCGTGGCCGATGTTCAGCTCGTGCATTTCCGGCAGCGCGGCAATAGCTTTCACGTTGTGGTAGGTCAGGCCATGACCGGCATTGACCTTCAGGCCCAGGCTTGAGGCATACGTGGCCGCTTTGGCAATGCGATCCAGCTCTTTGGCCTGTTCGGCATCATTTTTGGCATCGGCATAGCAGCCGGTGTGAATTTCGATATAGGGTGCGCCCACGTCGGCCGCCGCTTTAATTTGGGCGAAATCGGCGTCGATAAACAGAGAAACCAGAATACCGGCATCCGCCAGACGTTTGCAGGCATCGCGCATTTTGTCGAGCTGCCCGGCCACATCCAGACCGCCTTCGGTGGTCACTTCCTGGCGTTTTTCCGGCACCAGACAGCAGAAATGCGGTTGAGTCTCGCAGGCAATAGCGAGCATTTCTTCAGTGACCGCCATTTCCAGATTCATACGGGTGTCCAGCGTCTGGCGCAGAATGCGCACGTCGCGGTCAGTAATATGGCGGCGGTCTTCACGCAGGTGAACGGTAATGCCGTCAGCGCCAGCCTGTTCAGCGATAAACGCCGCCTGAACCGGATCGGGATACGCCGTGCCGCGCGCATTACGCAGCGTGGCGATATGATCAATGTTGACGCCTAACAGTAATTCAGCCATGACAATCCTCGGTATTTTGGTTCATTTCTCTTCCCCCTCTCCCTCCGGGAGAGGGCTGGGGTGAGGGGTAAAACGTTAGCGTTTCGGCACAAACTGCCTGAATAATTCGCGGCTCTTTAAGGGCTTGCCGCCAAGATACGGCTTGAGGGCAATCCGGGTAAAGCGTTTTGCTGCGCGCAGGGTGTCCTGATCGGGAAATTCGCGCTCATACAGCGCCCGGAGCTGGCGACCGGTAAAGGTGCTGTTGTCTATCACGATACTGGCAATGAAGCCCTTTTCCTCGCGGTAGCGGTAGGTCATGGTGTCTTCCACTTCGTCACCGCTACCCGCACAGTGCAGAAAATCTACGCCGTACCCGAGATGGCCCAGCAGCGCCAGTTCGAAGCGGCGCAGCGCAGGCTCGGGCGTGCCCGTTGCGCCAGCAAGTGCCTGGATACAGTGCAGATAATCGAAGAAAAGTTCCGAGAAGCGAGTCTCATGTTCAAGGACGCGAGAAATGAGTTCGTTGACATACAGACCGCTGTAGAGCGTGATGCCAGAAAGAGGAAGTGCCAGGGAGACGGCTTCAGCGCTGCGCAGAGTTTTGACTTCGCCTCTCCCGCCAAAGCGGACCAGCAGCGGGGTGAAAGGCTGCAGAGCGCCTTTCAGATTAGAGCGTTTGGAACGTGCGCCTTTCGCAACAAGGCGCACGCGGCCCGACTCTTCCGTGAAGACGTCCAGCATAAGGCTGGTTTCGCTCCAGGGACGACTATGGAGAACGAAGGCGCGCTGCCAACCTTCCATTATACTCGTCGTCTTGAGTTACTGATCTTCGCCGTAACCGAGGCTGCGCAGAGCACGCTCATCATCGGCCCAGCCAGATTTCACTTTCACCCACAGTTCGAGGTGAACCGGTGCTTCAAACATCTCCATCATGTCCTTACGGGCTTCGATACCGATGGTTTTGATCTTGGCCCCTTTGTTGCCGATCACCATCTTCTTCTGCCCTTCACGCTCAACGAGGATCAGGCCGTTGATGTCGTAGCCACCGCGCTCGTTGGTCTGGAAACGCTCGATCTCCACCGTCACAGAGTACGGCAGTTCAGCGCCCAGGAAACGCATCAGCTTTTCACGGATGATTTCAGACGCCATAAAGCGCTGAGAGCGATCGGTGATGTAATCTTCCGGGAAGTGATGAATCGCTTCCGGCAGATGCTTACGCACGATCCCCGCGATGGTATCAACGTTCAGGCCGGTCTCAGCAGACAGCGGAACAATGTCGAGGAAGTTCATCTGGCTACCGAGCCACTGCAGATGCGGCAGCAGGTCGGCTTTTTCCTGTACGTTGTCAACTTTGTTGACCGCGAGGATAACCGGCGTTTTACCGTCACGCAGCTTGTTCAGCACCATCTCGTCGTCCGGCGTCCAGCGGGTGCCTTCCACAACGAAAATCACCAGCTCAACGTCGCCAATGGAGCTGCTCGCCGCCTTGTTCATCAGACGGTTAATCGCACGCTTCTCTTCCATGTGCAGGCCGGGGGTATCGACGTAGATCGCCTGATATGCGCCTTCAGTATGGATGCCGACGATGCGGTGACGCGTGGTTTGCGCCTTACGCGAGGTGATTGAAATCTTCTGCCCGAGCAGATTATTCAGCAGGGTGGATTTGCCGACGTTCGGACGTCCGACGATGGCAATAAATCCGCAATAGGTCTTTTCTTCGCTCATTCCAGCTCCAGCATTTTCAACGCCTGTTCGGCGGCAGCCTGTTCAGCCTTACGACGGCTTGAACCTGTGCCCACCACCGGTTCACTCAGGCCACTGACCTGGCAATGGATGGTAAATTCCTGATCGTGCGCTTCGCCACGTACCTGCACCACCAGATAGGACGGCAGCGGCAGATGACGACCCTGCAAATATTCCTGCAGACGCGTTTTCGGATCTTTTTGTTTATCGCCCGGGCTGATTTCGTCCAGACGGGTCTGATACCAGTTGAGGATCAGCTTTTCTACGGTCTGGATATCGCTGTCCAGGAACACACCACCAATTAATGCTTCGACCGTATCGGCAAGAATAGATTCACGACGGAAGCCGCCGCTTTTCAATTCACCCGGTCCAAGACGCAGACATTCGCCCAGTTCAAATTCACGCGCGATTTCCGCAAGGGTATTACCCCGAACCAGCGTGGCACGCATGCGGCTCATATCACCCTCGTCCACACGCGGGAAACGATGATAAAGCGCATTCGCAATCACGAAACTTAAAATAGAGTCACCTAAAAACTCGAGGCGCTCATTATGTTTGCTGCTGGCACTGCGGTGGGTTAATGCCTGTTGCAACAACTCCTGATGATGAAAAGTGTAGCCCAGCTTCCGTTGAAGCCGATTAATTACGATGGGGTTCATGCGATACCAATAAATGAATGCGTCAAAAATGCAGCACACGAAACCGACCTGAGAAAACCAACGCGGTTTCGTGTGCCGTGGCTCCCTTGCAGGGCCAACCTTAAACTTCGGGGGAATATTCTATACGCAACGACAAGGGATGTCGTTAGTTCGAAGAGATTTATCGCTTAAATAATTCACGTAGCCGCAAAATAACGCGGCTACGTGTTCTTTATGTGAGAATTAATGAATTCCGCCAATACGATTCAGGCGTACCCCGGTCGGCCATTCGCCTTCCTGCTTCTCAAAACTCATCCAGATCGCAGTCGCTTTACCCACCAGATTCGCTTCCGGCACAAAGCCCCAGTAGCGGCTATCGGCAGAGTTATCGCGGTTATCGCCCATCATGAAGTAATGACCTGGCGGTACGATCCAGCTGGCAAGCTGCTGACCCGGCTGCTGGTAATACATACCCACTTGATCCTGCGCGATTGGCACTGTCAGGATACGATGGGTGACATCACCCAGCGTCTCTTTACGCTCAACCAGGCGGATACCGTTCTCTTTGGTCTCGCCTTTCGGTACCTGGAAGAAGCCGCTGGTCGCTTCGCCGCCGTTACGACGGGCAAAGGTCTGCACAAAATCACTTGGCTCAACGTTTGAGTAGGTGATGGGCAGCGCGTTTTCACATGCGGTACCGGAGCTGCATCCAGGCTGAACGGTGACTTCCTTCGTGGCCGGATCGTAGGTGACTTTATCACCCGGCAGACCCACCGCGCGCTTGATGTAGTCCAGGCGCGGATCTTCCGGATATTTGAACACCACGATGTCGCCACGTTTCGGATGACCGGTTTCGATCAGCGTTTTCTGGTAGATCGGATCTTTAATGCCGTAGGCAAACTTCTCAACCAGAATAAAATCGCCAATCAGCAGCGTTGGCATCATTGAACCTGATGGGATCTGGAACGGTTCGTAAATAAACGAACGTACCACCAGCACAATCGCCAGCACCGGAAACACCGAGGCGCCGGTTTCCAGCCAGCCCGGTTTCGGGCCAACTTTCTTCAGGGTTTTCGCATCAATAGCATCGCCAGTGGCTGCCTGTGCGGCAGCCTGACGTTCACGGCGTTTTGGGGCGAAGATAAACTTATCCAGACACCACAGCAGACCTGTCACCAGGGTAGCGATGACCAGGATCAGGGCAAACATGTTCGCCATGCCAACTCCTTAAGGGTTATTTGCCGTCTTTACCAACATGAAGAATGGCAAGGAATGCTTCCTGCGGCAGCTCAACGTTACCGACCTGCTTCATACGCTTCTTACCGTCTTTCTGCTTCTGCAGCAGCTTTTTCTTACGGCTGACGTCACCGCCGTAGCATTTCGCCAGAACGTTTTTACGCAGCTGTTTCACGGTTGAACGCGCGATGATGTGGTTACCAATAGCCGCCTGAATCGCGATGTCAAATTGCTGACGTGGGATCAGCTCTTTCATCTTCTCAACCAGCTCGCGGCCACGGTATGGCGCGTTGTCGTTGTGGGTGATCAGCGCCAGTGCATCGACGCGCTCGCTGTTGATCAGCACGTCCACACGCACCATGTTAGAGGCCTGGAAGCGCTTGAAGTTATAATCCAGTGACGCATAGCCACGGGAGGTCGACTTCAGACGGTCGAAGAAGTCGAGTACCACTTCCGCCATCGGGATTTCGTAGGTCAGCGCCACCTGGTTACCGTGGTAAACCATGTTGGTCTGCACGCCACGCTTCTCAATACACAGCGTGATGACGTTGCCCAGGAACTCCTGCGGCAGCAGCATGTGACACTCAGCAATAGGCTCACGCAATTCGTGAATATTGTTCAGCGGCGGCAGCTTGGACGGGCTGTCGACGTAGATCACTTCTTTCGAGGTGGTTTCCACTTCATACACAACGGTCGGTGCGGTGGTGATCAGATCCAGGTCGTATTCACGCTCCAGACGTTCCTGAATGATCTCCATGTGCAGCAGGCCGAGGAAGCCACAGCGGAAGCCGAAGCCCAGCGCCGTTGAACTTTCTGGTTCGTAGAACAGGGAAGCATCGTTCAGGCTCAATTTACCGAGCGCATCGCGGAAGTTTTCGTAGTCGTCAGAGCTGACCGGGAACAGACCCGCGTAGACCTGCGGTTTTACCTTTTTGAAGCCTGGCAGCGCTTTGTCCGCCGGGTTACGCGCCAGCGTCAGCGTATCGCCCACCGGGGCACCGAGGATGTCTTTAATGGCGCATACCAGCCAGCCTACCTCGCCGCATTTCAGCTCGGTACGGTCAACCTGTTTTGGCGTAAAGATACCCAGACGGTCAGCGTTGTAGACCTGGCCGGTACTCATCACCTTGATTTTGTCGCCTTTCCGCATGGTGCCGTTTTTAATACGCACCAGCGAAACAACGCCCAGGTAGTTATCGAACCAGGAGTCGATGATCAGCGCCTGCAGCGGCGCTTCCGGGTCACCTTCCGGTGGCGGAATATCACGTACCAGACGTTCCAGCACATCTGGTACACCGACGCCGGTTTTCGCCGAGCAGCGTACCGCGTCGGTCGCATCAATGCCGACGATGTCTTCAATCTCTTCCGCTACGCGCTCAGGATCGGCGGCAGGCAGGTCAATTTTGTTCAGAACCGGCACGACCTCGAGATCCATTTCCATCGCGGTGTAGCAGTTCGCCAGGGTCTGGGCTTCTACGCCCTGCCCGGCATCGACCACCAGCAGCGCGCCTTCACAGGCCGCCAGCGAGCGTGAAACTTCATAGGAGAAGTCAACGTGGCCAGGGGTGTCGATAAAGTTCAGTTGGTAGGTTTCACCGTCGGTCGCTTTATAGTCGAGCGTCACGCTCTGCGCTTTAATGGTGATACCGCGTTCGCGTTCCAGGTCCATGGAGTCCAGTACCTGGGCTGCCATTTCACGATCAGACAGGCCACCGCAAATCTGGATAATACGGTCAGACAGCGTCGACTTACCGTGGTCAATGTGAGCAATGATCGAAAAGTTACGTATGTTCTTCATATAGTTAAATAATTATGCCTTACGAATTCCTGGAGGCCGCTGTTCTTAGCCTGACGTTTTTCAGTGCGAAAACGCAGCATTCTACACTACATCCCCGCAACCTGGAAATGCACTTAGAGCCAAGCATAGCGCGAAGAAACGGCGTTTTCTTTTTTGAGATGTAAATAATGATAAAGCCCGGTGGATCACCGGGCTTCAGAAGAGAGCGTCTCGACACGAAGCTGGTCAGGCGCGAGCGCAACATTGAGGATAACGGGTTGCCACTCTTCACGTGCAGCAAGCTTTGGCGACAGGCCTTTGGCAAGCCAGAATCCGCCTACACCACCCAGTGCAGCACCACACATGGCAGCCACATCGGTGCCAAACAACATCTGGAAAATACCGCCCATGGCAAACAAACCAACCAGTGGGGAGAGATAAACCAGCATCGCGGAGGTCAGCAGACTGCCTTCTGCAATGCCCAGTTCCACCTTCTGCCCTGCCACCAGCGGCTGTTCGCTCGGAACGGCGATCGTATGCGACGTCTGCGGCCCCAGCTTGTTGAGCACGCGACTGCCGCAACCCGCTCTGGACGCGCAGCTGTTGCAGGATGCCTTCACGTCACAGCTCACCAGCGCAACGCCATCCTGCCACGATACGACCGTAGCCCACTCTTTAATCATTGCGCAGCCCTGAATTTAATGCTGTCGGAAATGCGCTTCGCCGTTTGCGGCGGCAATTCCCCGACGATGGTGATCTCGGCGTTATCACGTACCGTGGTACTCACCGTGCGGCGCCCGGTACGAAGCATTTGTTCTGAACTGTTTGCCGTTGCACGGTTGATGTTCACCGAGAAGCTGAACAACCCATCGGAATAAAGACGCGATTCGACCGGCGTTTCAATGGTCGGCAACTGGCGACGGCTACTGGAGACTTCGCTAAATCCTTGCGGGATCCAGGAAGGAACCCAGTTGAAGTTCACAGAATCACCGGCAGGAACAGAAAGCAGCGGCGGCAGGCTGGCTTTGGCCAGATTTTGCATGCTATTGCCCACCTGATTATTCACGCTGAAGGAGATGACGCGGAACTGTTCCAGCGTTTCACCGTCACGGTCGAGCAGGTCAACGCGCATTGGCAGCTTGGTTTCTGCATCAATCCAGACGATGTAGCTGTAACGCGTACCGTCTCTGGCAACAACGCGGATAACCTCGCAGAGTCTGTCGGCAATACGGGTTTTACCCACCGCGATAAAATCGTAGAAAGGGGCAAGTCGCTTGAAATCGGTATAGATAAGCGATGGCAAAGAATCAACGATGTAGTCGCCATTCAGAGTGAAAGGTTCCAGGCCAGGCTCAAAGTAGCTGATTTCGTTGCCACGCTGAACCACTTCCCGACGTGGACCATCCATCTGTAAAAGCTGGGCGAGCGGCTGGTTATCAAGACGGGCGTGGCGATAGCGTAACGATTCGACGCCCTGCTTATTAATGCTGATAAATGCCAACTCGTAATTGAGTGACTGGCTGGCCAGATTCATTTGCTGCAACAACGCCCCGGATGAAACATCAGCCGAGGCGTTGGCAGAGAAGAACAGGCTACCTGTCATCAGAGACATGGCGAACCAAAGTTGCTTCATTACTGCGATTGCGTTCCTAAAGTTTGGTTTCCGGGCACTTGCACAGCAGCCTGCTGGGTTTGTGCCTGCTCAAACTGAAGCTGTTCGGAGTGCAGACGACGCTGCAACTCATAATCCTGCAACATCGCATTGATGCGACGGCGCTGCTCTTGTACCTGCTGTTGCTGACCGCCGCTTGCGGAAGCATCTGCCGGTACGCCCAGGCTAACCGGGCTGGCTTTGCCCATCATCGGCAGTGTATTAAACACTGGCGCTTCAGGCTGCTGATTGGCTTCAGACTGAGTGTTATAGTGCTGGACGCCAACGATAACTGCAAGCGATACGCAAGCAGCCACACCCATTTGGGTAAGCTGGCTGGCCCACGGACGCACCTTTTGCCAGAACGGCATTTTCTGCCACTGGTGAGGCGCGGGCTGAGCTTCAGGAATCAGCGGAGTGGTCTGATGTACTGGCTC
Source organism: Enterobacter mori (assembly GCF_025244905.1). Lineage (NCBI taxonomy): Bacteria > Pseudomonadati > Pseudomonadota > Gammaproteobacteria > Enterobacterales > Enterobacteriaceae > Enterobacter > Enterobacter mori. The sequence goes on from NZ_CP104285.1 coordinate 3,486,908, forward strand.
GTTCTCGATGGCCGCCATGACGCGAGCCGAGATATCGAAATGGAGAACCTCGCCGGTATCACCACGTAGGGTGTCACGGATGAGATGATAGCTCTCCCAGGTCTCTTGCATTTCGGGAGAATGAGACAGCTCATTGAGCAGCTCACTATCCAGCGTTTCACCATCCATTAAAGCGGAAAGTTGTTCTTTCTGCATGCCTAATACCTTTTCCAGTATCCCGCTATCGTCAACGCCTGATAAGCGGTTGAACTTTATTATCAATTGCTTCTCGCGCACGGAAAATTCGTGAACGAACCGTGCCGACCGGACAATCCATAATGGCCGCTATCTCTTCATAGCTTAGGCCATCCAGCTCCCGTAACGTAATTGCCATGCGTAAATCTTCCGGGAGCGACTCGATCGTGCGAAAAACGATTTGTCTCAGTTCTTCTGACAACATTAAGTTCTCAGGGTTCGAAATTTCTTTCAACGCGCCGCCACTTTCGAAGTTTTCGGCGTCGATTGCGTCCACATCACTAGAAGGCGGACGACGTCCCTGAGCGACCAGATAATTTTTTGCTGTATTCACGGCAATGCGATACAGCCAGGTATAAAAAGCACTATCTCCCCGGAATGAATCCAGCGCACGATAGGCCTTAATAAAAGACTCTTGTACCACATCAGGAACGTCTCCCGAGGGTACATAGCGAGAAACCAGACTCGCCACCTTATGCTGGTAGCGAACCACCAGTAGGTTAAAGGCTTTCTGATCTCCCTTTTGGACCCGTTCAACCAGGACCTGGTCCGTTAACTGCTCGCTCATCCGAGGTAATGTCTCCCCAAACCTAAATTCCACGCGCTATCGAAACGCCACTCTAACAGCATTGTACTTTGAGCAAGCACTGGCTTAGAGCGTCTATTCTTCAATAAGTTCCGTCACGCTTTTGTTTTTGTTCATCGCGCCGCAGACCGATCATTTTCTCTCATTATAAGTCTGATCACGATACGCACCCACTTTCTGACAAGAATCATCAACTTTATCGCCTGAAGAGTAACGCAACACTGGCTTTATTTCACCACAAAATCTGAAGCTAACGATCTGCTTCGCAAAATATTTTCGTTCATTTACCTCTCGTTTACGCCGCGCGTTAAGTTTAGCCACCATAACAGCAGATAAAAAAAACGTGCGAAACCTCTCAGTCGGGTGCTATTCTGGCCAAACACTGTTTAGTAAATTAAACAAACATCATGAACACAACGCCAGAACTTCATTGTGATGTACTGATCATCGGCAGCGGTGCTGCTGGTCTCTCCCTTGCGCTGCGCCTTGCTGAGCATCAGAACGTGATCGTCTTGAGTAAAGGCCCGATGAGCGAAGGTTCAACTTTCTATGCGCAAGGCGGGATTGCGGCCGTGTTTGACGAAACGGACAGCATTGCCTCACACGTTGAAGACACCCTCATTGCCGGGGCGGGGATTGTAGATGAACATGCCGCAGAGTTTGTCGCCAGCAACGCCCGTCACTGCGTCCAGTGGCTTATCGATCAAGGGGTGCTGTTTGATACCCATGTCCAGCCTAACGGTGAAGAGAGCTACCATCTAACCCGTGAAGGCGGACATAGCCATCGTCGGATCCTTCATGCGGCAGACGCGACCGGAAAAGCGGTTGAAACCACACTGGTCAGTAAAGCGCTTAGCCATCCTAATATTCGCGTCCTTGAGCGTAGCAATGCGGTTGACCTGATTATCTCCGATAAAATTGGTCTACCGGGCACGCGACGCGTTGTCGGCGCCTGGGTGTGGAATCGTAATAAAGAGAAGGTGGAAACCTGTCGGGCAAAAGCGGTCGTGCTGGCGACAGGCGGAGCCTCTAAGGTGTATCAGTACACGACAAACCCGGACATTGCCTCCGGGGACGGTATAGCCATGGCCTGGCGTGCCGGTTGTCGCGTGGCGAACCTTGAGTTCAATCAGTTCCATCCAACAGCCCTGTTCCACCCTCAGGCGCGTAATTTCCTGCTGACGGAAGCCCTGCGCGGAGAAGGCGCTTACCTGAAGCGTCCCGACGGCTCCCGCTTTATGCCTGACTTTGACGTCAGGGGCGAACTGGCCCCGCGCGATATTGTCGCTCGCGCAATCGACCATGAAATGAAACGCCTTGGCGTGGATTGCATGTATCTGGATATCAGCCATAAGCCAGCTGAATTCATTCGTCAGCACTTCCCGATGATTTATGAAAAACTGCTTGGCCTGGGCATCGATTTAACCCGCGATCCGGTGCCCATTGTACCCGCAGCCCACTATACCTGTGGTGGCGTGATGGTTGACGATCACGGCCGCACCGACGTGGACGGCCTGTACGCCATTGGAGAAGTGAGTTATACCGGCCTGCACGGCGCGAACCGCATGGCATCAAACTCGCTGCTGGAGTGTCTGGTATACGGATGGTCTGCGGCAGAGGATATTACCCGCCGTATGCCGTATGCCCGTGAAACAGAGCGTTTGCCGGCCTGGGATGAAAGTCGTGTAGAGAATCCGGACGAACTGGTTGTTATCCAGCATAACTGGCACGAATTGCGGCTGTTTATGTGGGACTACGTTGGGATTGTACGGACGACAAAACGTCTTGAACGCGCTTTGCGCCGCATCACGATGCTACAGCAGGAGATTGATGAGTATTACGCCAATTTCCGCGTCTCCAATAACCTGCTGGAACTGCGCAACCTGGTACAAGTTGCGGAGCTTATCGTTCGCTGCGCAATGATGCGTAAAGAGAGCCGCGGGCTGCACTACACCCTGGACTATCCCGATCAGCTGGAAGCGTCCGGCCCGTCGGTCTTGTCTCCTCACGCTCACATAAACAGATAGAACGCCTGGGTCAGAGCAGTGTAATCTTCGGAGTAACGCTGGTCTGGCCCACGGATGACCATTCTGTCATTGAAACACTCCCCTTCTTTCGGTGAGAGTGCCAACAACACACGATGCGGCAACCGCCCTTCAGTGTCCGAAATGTCGGTGCGCAAACGCAGACTCCAGCCAATCTCCCGGGCAATCTCAATAAAGTTATTGCCGGTACTTTCTGGCAGCACCACGCAGAAAAAACCTTCTTCAGAGATCAGCTCAGCCGCACTGGTTAACAGCGCCTTATGATCGAGTGAGCCGGTATAACGAGCCCGTTCGCGCTCGGGCGTACCGCACTCCACGCCGGGTTCGTAGTAAGGAGGGTTGCTGACGATGAGATCGTAACGTGAAGTTTGCTCAGGCGCCCAGGCAAGAATATCCGCACACTCAACGGAAAGGCGTGGCGCCCAGGGGGATTCCGCAGCATTTTCACTCGCCTGCCCTGCGGCTTGCGCATCCAGTTCGACGGCATCAATGGTGACATGTTCTTCCGTGCGCTGCGCCAGCATCAACGCCACCAGCCCGCTGCCCGTACCGATATCAAGAATACGCTTAACACCTGCGACAGGTGCCCAGGCACCAAGTAAAATACCGTCTGTACCGACTTTCATCGCACAGCGATCGTGCGCCACAAAAAACTGCTTAAACGTAAAACCATCGCGGCGCAGCTGCGCTTTGAGTTGAGACATGTCAGGGCAACCTTCTAAGTGAAACTGGAGTAGCATAGGGGAAAGCGAAGTGGTCGAAAAGCGATATCCATACAAACAGATGAAGATTACAGCCGTAACGTCTATAATCAGCGCCCCACACAGAGGTAGAACATGACTGTAACGACTTTTTCCGAACTTGAACTCGATGAAAGCCTGCTCAATGCACTTGAGAGCAAAGGCTTTACACGCCCGACCGCCATTCAGGCCGCGGCCATTCCGCCTGCGCTTGAGGGCCGCGATGTGCTCGGTTCTGCGCCAACCGGCACGGGGAAAACAGCAGCCTACTTGCTGCCTGTCTTGCAGCACCTGCTCGATTTCCCACGTAAAAAATCAGGCCCACCGCGTATTTTAATTCTGACGCCTACGCGCGAACTGGCAATGCAGGTTGCCGATCACGCGCGTGAACTCGCGGCAAATACTCATCTGGATATCGCCACCATAACCGGCGGCGTTGCGTACATGAACCACGCCGAAGTGTTCAGCGAAAACCAGGACATCGTCGTTGCGACGACCGGCCGTCTGCTGCAGTACATCAAAGAAGAGAACTTCGACTGCCGCGCGGTTGAAACGCTGATCCTCGACGAAGCCGACCGCATGCTGGACATGGGCTTCGCGCAGGATATTGAACACATTGCGGGTGAAACGCGCTGGCGTAACCAAACAATGCTGTTCTCTGCCACTCTCGAAGGGGAAGCGATCAAAGACTTCGCGGAGCGTCTGCTGGAAGATCCGGCGGAAGTCTCGGCGACGCCGTCCACCCGTGAGCGTAAGAAGATCCACCAGTGGTACTACCGCGCGGACAACCTCGAGCACAAAGTTGAATTGCTGAAACACCTGCTGAAGCAGGAAGACGCTTTGCGCACAATCGTGTTTGTGCGTAAGCGCGAGCGCGTGCACGAGCTGGCTGAAATGCTGCGTAACGCCGGGATCAACAACTGCTATCTTGAAGGCGAGATGGCGCAGATCAAGCGTACTGAAGGTATTAAGCGTCTGACCGACGGTCGCGTAAACGTGCTGGTTGCGACTGACGTTGCCGCACGCGGGATCGACATCCCTGACGTCAGCCACGTCATTAACTTCGATATGCCGCGCAGCGGAGATACCTATCTGCACCGTATTGGCCGTACCGGTCGCGCGGGCCGTAAAGGGATTGCTATTTCACTTGTTGAGGCGCATGACTACCTGCTGCTGCAGAAGATTGGCCGCTATGTTGATGAGCCGCTGAAAGCGCGCGTCATTGATGAGCTTCGCCCGACCACCCGTGCGCCGAGCGAAAAAATGACGGGCAAGCCGTCCAAAAAAGCGCTCGCGAAACGTGCTGAGAGAAAAGAGAAAGAAAAAGAGAAGCCGCGCGTTAAGCAACGCCACCGCGACACCAAAAATATTGGTAAACGTCGCAAGCCAAGCGCTGCCGCGCCAGAAACGAAAACTGAAGAGTAAAAAAAAGCCGGGAAATTTCCCGGCTTTTTTATTCCACCCCCGTGGCTGAAACCCTTACAGGCTTTCAGTGAACGTACGCGCAATCACGTCACGCTGCTGTTCTGGGGTCAGAGAGTTGAAGCGTACCGCATAGCCAGAAACACGAATGGTCAGCTGCGGGTATTTTTCAGGGTGCTCAACGGCATCCATCAGCGTTTCGCGACGCAGCACGTTAACGTTCAGGTGCTGACCACCTTCAACGCGCACTTCTGGTTTCACTTCCATTGGGATTTCACGGTATTCGATTTCGCCCAGCTTGCTCACCGGAACGATTTCGTCTTCTGCAAAACCCGCTTTCGCTACGACACAGCGCGCTTCGTTTTTCTCGCTGTCCAGCAGCCAGAAAGAGTTGAGCAGATCGTCATTTGCAGCTTTAGTAATCTGGATACCTGTAATCATGTGTTGCCTCCCTTAGGCTACATTAACTGATGTCGGCCTCTCACGGCCAATTGGTAAAACCATTGTTTCTTGTGTGTATATATATCATTCACACCCCGGTGATTTATTGATTTAAATCAACAAAAACACCAACCACATAAAGAGTGTGGTTTGAGTTTATTGTTTTAGATCAATTTCACACCTTTACCAATTCAACTTATTCAGTATGTTTTCAAAACAAATTTAGCCACTTAGCGCTCTTTTCAGCGTGTAATTTTGCTCACCGGTGTTAAACGGGTAAGCTAGTCACAGATTGAGATTCGCAGGAGAGCGAGATGACAACACCTTTAACCTGGCATGACGTGCTGGCAGAAGAAAAGCAGCAGCCTTATTTTATCAATACGCTCAGCACTGTTGCTGCTGAGCGCCAGTCCGGACAGACGATTTACCCGCCGCAGAAAGATGTGTTCAACGCCTTTCGCTATACCGAACTGAGCGATGTAAAAGTGGTTATTTTGGGCCAGGATCCCTATCACGGCCCAGGACAGGCGCATGGACTGGCGTTTTCCGTACGTCCGGGCGTGGCTATCCCCCCTTCTCTGCTCAACATGTATAAAGAGCTGGAGGGAACCGTGCCCGGGTTTACCCGGCCAAACCACGGCTACCTGGAAAGCTGGGCGCATCAAGGTGTGCTGCTGCTGAATACCGTCCTGACCGTACGCGCGGGTCAGGCCCACTCGCACGCCAGCCTTGGCTGGGAGACCTTTACCGATAAAGTCATCAGCCTGATCAACGAGCATCGTGAAGGTGTGGTGTTTTTACTCTGGGGTTCTCACGCGCAGAAGAAAGGGGCGATTATCGATCGTCAGCGCCACCACGTGTTGAAAGCACCGCACCCGTCACCGCTGTCTGCACATCGCGGTTTCTTTGGCAGTAATCATTTTGTTCTGGCGAATGAATGGCTGGAAAAACGTGGCGAAACGCCGATTGACTGGATGCCGGTGTTACCGGCAGAGAGCGAGTAGGATTTGAATGTGCCGGGCCAGGCCCGGCACATAAGAGGCTTATGCCTTATTCTGACGCCACCATTCAGCCAGCAGCACGCCGGTTGCAACGGATACGTTCAGACTCTCCACATTGCCTGTCCCGTCAATAGAGACGCTCAGATCCGCACTGGAGAGCGCCGCATCAGACAGACCATCGCATTCCTGACCTAATACCAGCACCATCTTGCGTGGCAACGTCGCTTTAAACAGCGGCGTACCGGCGTGGCTCGAGGTGGTCACGATGGCGTATCCCGCTTTACGGAACTGCTCAAGGGCATCCAGAACGCTGTCGCCAGTGATCGGCTGTACGTGCTCGGCTCCGCCTTCCGCAGTACGGATCGCGGCGCCGGATTCCAGCAGCGCGGCATCCTGCAACAGTACGCCTTTCACGCCAAAGTGCGCGCAGCTACGCATCATCGCCCCCAGATTGTGCGGGTTGCCCACGTCTTCCAGCGCCAGCACGCAGTCATCGGCATCCGCCTGGCTGACCCACTGCTGCACGGTCGTGCCATTACGTTTTTTGATCAGGAAGCAGACGCCACCGTGGTGTTCGGTACCAGACGCTTTGGTCAGCTCGGCATCATCCACGACGTGGTAGGCTTTACGGTTCGCGGCCATCCAGCGCAGCGCTTCTTTGAAGCGCGGAGTCACGCTCTGGATAAACCAGGCGCGGACGATACAGTCAGGACGGCTCTGGAACAGGGCCTGGCAGGCGTTCTCGCCATACACGCGGGTCTCTTCCGCACGCTGACGGCGCAGCACTTCCGGATCGATAAAGCTTTTACCGCTGATACCGCCGTGATCGGCTTTTTCCGGGGTCTCATCGCCAGGGGCGCGAGAAACGGTGCGCCACGGTGAGGCGTTATCACGTGAGAAGTCATCACGCGGACGGTCATTACGTGGGCGGTCGGAACGCGGACGGTCATCACGTTTGCGGTCATCACCGCGGTTATTTCTGTCATCGCGGGCGGGGCGACGGCCACCGTCTGCACGAGAAGACGCCGGACGCCCGCCACCTTTTCCGGTACGCGGATTTTGGGTGCGTTTATCAGAGTCATCATCACTGCGGACATACATCACTTTGACCTTGCCGCTTTTGTTTTTCATTTCGTCGTTCATGCTTTTCTCCACCAGCGCTGCGCGAAGCGCGCAGATTACCCGATGTGCCAGCGCATAGCCATAATTTCGTACAAAAGCCTGTGACTATTGTTCTCATTGAATAAAACGCATTGTTGTTTCAAACAGGCTCATTGATAATATGTAACATATTAGAAACATTATCGGCGTTCTGCCGCTGTCCCACGGCTCTATCAGAGGTTAGTTATGAATACCGTATGTGCCAACTGTCAGGCTCTTAATCGCATTCCGGACGATCGGATGGAAGATGGTGCGAAATGCGGACGTTGTGGCCATGAATTGTTTGATGGCGATGTCATTAACGCGACGGGTGCTACGCTGGACAAACTCCTCAAGGACGATCTTCCTGTGGTGGTCGATTTCTGGGCACCGTGGTGCGGCCCCTGCCGCAGCTTTGCGCCGATCTTCGAAGATGTGGCCGAAGAACGCAGCGGAAAAATGCGTTTCGTTAAGGTGAACACCGAAGCCGAGCGCGAACTGAGCGCACGTTTCCGCATTCGCAGCATCCCGACCATTATGATTTTCAAAAATGGTGAAGTGATCGACATGCTCAACGGCGCAGTGCCGAAGGCACCATTTGAAAGCTGGTTAAACGAGTCGCTGTAACAATCGCGGGGCACATCTTGTGCCCCGTTCTCGCCTCTGCGAAAATAGGGTTTTTCCTGCATTTCGCCCATGACTGATAACGCTGTTCTCCAATTACGCGCCGAACGCCTTGCGCGCGCCACGCGCCCGTTTCTTGCCCGCGGCAACCGTGTCCGCCGCTGTCAGCGCTGCCTGCTGCCGCTGAAGGTTTGCCTCTGCGAGACGCTTACCCCCAGTACGGCGGAAAGCCGTTTTTGTCTCGTCATGTTCGATACCGAGCCGATGAAGCCCAGCAATACGGGGCGTCTTATCGCCGATATTTTGCCGAATACCGCCGCGTTTCAATGGTCTCGTACAGAACCCCCTCAGGCGTTGCTCGATTTAGTCACAAACCCTGACTATCAGCCAATGGTGGTTTTCCCGGCCTCCTACGCGGGAGAGCAGCGTCAGGTTCTTTCTGCGCCGCCATCCGGTAAACCGCCGCTGTTTATTATGCTGGACGGCACCTGGACCGAAGCGCGAAAAATGTTCCGCAAAAGCCCCTATCTGGATGCTTTACCGGTGATTTCGGTCGATTTGTCTCGCGTCTCGGCCTATCGTCTGCGTGAAGCCCATGCTGACGGGCAATATTGCACAGCGGAAGTGGCAATTGCGCTACTGGATCTGGCCGGAGATACCCTGGCTGCCAGCGCGTTAGGCAGCCATTTTTCCTGTTTCCGCGAGCGTTACCTGGCAGGAAAAACCGTTCATAAGGGCAGCGTCACAGCAGCCGAGGCAGAAAGCGTTTAAAATCATCAGGCCGCTTGCATTCACAGGAGAGTTGCATGAGCCAGCGAGGGTTAGAAGCGCTACTACGACCTAAATCCATTGCCGTTATTGGCGCCTCCATGAAACCGGATCGTGCGGGTTACCTGATGATGCGTAACCTGCTGGCTGGCGGATTTAATGGCCCTGTTATGCCCGTCACCCCTGCTTATAAGGCCGTTCAGGGAGTGCTTGCGTGGCCAGATGTTCAGAGCCTGCCGTTCGTTCCCGACCTCGCCATCATCTGTACACATGCGAAACGGAATCTGGACTTACTGGAGTCGCTTGGCCAAAAAGGGTGTAAAACCTGCATTATCCTCTCCTCTCCTCCTGAACAGCAGCCAGAACTCCTGGCCTGTGCCGGTCGCTTTCAGATGCGTATTCTGGGGCCAAACAGTCTGGGACTACTCGCACCATGGCAAGGACTGAATGCCAGCTTCTCCCCGGTGCCTATCCGTAAAGGTAAACTCGCCTTTATCTCGCAGTCGGCAGCCGTATCGAACACCATTCTCGACTGGGCGCAGCAGCGTGAGATGGGATTCTCCTACTTCATCGCTCTGGGTGATAGCCTCGATATCGACGTAGATGAGCTACTGGATTTCCTGGCCAGAGACAGTAAAACCAGCGCGATTCTTCTCTACCTTGAGCACTTAAGCGATGCCCGTCGTTTTGTGTCAGCTTCGCGTAGCGCATCGCGCAATAAACCGATCCTGGTCATCAAAAGTGGACGTAGCCCGGCGGCGCAGCGTCTGCTGAATTCGCATTCAGGTATGGATCCCGCGTGGGATGCCGCGATCCAGCGTGCCGGTTTACTTCGGGTGCAGGATACGCACGAGCTTTTTTCCGCCGTTGAAACGCTGAGCCATATGCGTCCGTTACGCGGTGAAAAGCTAATGATTGTCAGCAATGGCGCGGCACCTGCAGCGCTGGCACTGGATGAGCTCTGGCTACGCAACGGTAAGCTGGCTACGCTCGGCGAAGAGACACTGCAGCGCCTGCGTGAGGTATTACCCGTCAGCGTCGCACCAGGCAACCCGCTGGATTTACGCGATGATGCCAGCAGCGAGCGCTATATAAAGGCCATTTCAATTTTGCTGGACAGCCAGGATTTCGACGCGCTCATGATCATCCACTCGCCCAGTGCGGTTGCGCCTGGTACTGAAAGCGCGCGGGCGCTCATTGATGCTGTGCGTAATCATCCGCGCGGCAAATACGTTACCGTACTCACCAACTGGTGCGGTGAATTTTCCTCGCAGGAGGCACGACGGCTGTTTAGTGAAGCCGGGTTGCCGACGTATCGCACACCAGAAGGCACTATCACCGCATTTATGCATATGGTGGAATACCGTCGTAACCAAAAGCAACTGCGTGAAACCCCGGCTTTACCGGGTAATCTGACTGCGAATGCCGTCGACGTCCACCGACTGCTGCAGCAGGCTATCGAAGAGGGGGCGACCTCGCTCGACACGCATGAGGTACAGCCCGTTCTCGGCAGTTACGGCATTCAAACGCTGCCGACATGGATTGCCAGCGACAGCGCGGAGGCCGTCCATATCGCTGAGCAAATTGGCTACCCGGTTGCCCTGAAGCTTCGCTCGCCGGATATCCCACATAAGTCGGATGTTCAAGGCGTAATGTTGTACTTACGCACGGCAGCGGAAGTGCAGCAAGCAGCAGATGCCATTTTCGACCGCGTCAAAATGGCCTGGCCGCAGGCCAGGATCCACGGTCTTCTCGTGCAAAGCATGGCTAACCGAGCAGGCGCCCAGGAGCTACGCGTGGTGGTTGAGCACGATCCGGTCTTTGGGCCGCTGATTATGCTGGGTGAAGGCGGTGTGGACTGGCGACCTGAAGAGCAGGTGGTGGTGGCATTACCGCCATTGAATATGAATCTGGCACGCTATCTGATAATCCAGGCGATAAAGAGCAAAAAAATCCGTGGCCGGAGCGCCCTGCGCCCGCTTGATATTGCCGGACTAAGCCAGTTCCTGGTGCAGGTGTCTAACCTGATTGTGGATTGTGCGGAGATTCAGCGGCTGGATATTCACCCGCTGCTCGCCTCCGGCAATGAGTTTATCGCGCTGGATGTAACGCTGGATATTGCGCCATTCACAGGAGACAGAGAGAGCCGTCTGGCGATCCGCCCTTATCCTTTACACCTCGAAGAATGGGTGGAGATGAAAAACGGCGAACGCGCGCTCTTTCGCCCTATTTTGCCGGAAGATGAGCCGCAGCTGCGCACGTTCATTTCTCAGGTGACCAAAGAAGATCTTTACTACCGCTACTTTAGCGAGATCAATGAATTCACTCATGATGATTTAGCCAATATGACGCAGATCGACTACGATCGAGAAATGGCGTTTGTGGCCGTACGGCGTTCCGGGCAGAGTGATGAGATCCTCGGCGTGACGCGTGCTATTTCAGATCCGGATAATATCGATGCGGAGTTTGCCGTGCTGGTACGCTCTGATCTGAAAGGCCTGGGCCTGGGGAGACGGCTGCTGGAAAAACTCATCAGTTATACGCGAGATCACGGATTGTTACGCCTGAATGGCATTACTATGCCCAACAATCGCGGTATGGTCACTCTGGCGCGCAAACTTGGTTTTGACGTGGATATTCAGCTGGACGAAGGGATCGTGGCCTTATCGCTCCCCCTGATATCAGCAGATAAACAAGAGTAACCTACTGGAAATGTTACCCACTTTTGATAGCACTGGGGTATCATTGTCCGCTTATGTTGTTTGCATGCTACAGACAACCCTTCAATGAACAGAGAAGAAACGCACTGTGATGTTGTCAAAATTCAAGCGTAATAAACATCAACAACACCTTGCTCAACTACCGAAGATTTCTCAGTCAGTTGATGATGTAGAGTTCTTTTACGCTCCCGCTCATTTTCGGGAGACGATCCTGGAAAAGATCGCCAGCGCTACGCGACGTATTTGTATTGTGGCGCTGTATCTTGAACAAGATGAAGGCGGGCGCGCGATCCTGAACGCGCTCTATGAAGCTAAGCGTCAACGTCCGGAGCTGGATGTTCGCGTTCTGGTTGACTGGCACCGTGCGCAGCGCGGCCGCATTGGTGCGGCCGCGTCTAACACGAATGCTGACTGGTATTGCCGCACGGCGCAGGAGAACCCTGGCGTCGATGTGCCGGTTTATGGCGTACCGGTCAATACACGTGAAGCACTCGGCGTTCTGCATTTCAAAGGCTTCATTATTGATGATAGCGTCCTCTACAGCGGCGCGAGTCTGAATGACGTTTACCTCCATCAGCTCGATAAATATCGATATGACCGCTACCATCTGATTCGCAATGCGCAGATGGCGGATATCATGTTTAACTGGGTTGATAGACACCTGGTCCATGGCCGTGGCGTGAACCGTCTCGACGATCCCCATCGGCCTAAAAGCCCCGAAATCAAAAACGATGTTCGCTCTTTCCGCCAGGAGCTGCGCGATGCGGTGTATCATTTTCAGGGCGATGCCAATAACGAAGAGCTTTCCGTTACGCCATTAGTCGGTTTAGGAAAATCGAGCCTGCTGAACAAGACCATTTTCCATTTGATGCCGTGTGCGGAGCAGAAACTGACCATCTGCACGCCGTACTTTAACCTTCCCGCGGTGCTGGTACGCAATATTATCCAGCTGCTGCGTGATGGTAAAAAAGTGGAAATCATTGTCGGGGATAAAACGGCAAACGACTTCTTTATTCCGGAAGATCAGCCGTTCAAGATTATCGGCGCGTTACCTTATCTCTATGAGATCAACCTGCGTCGATTCCTGAGCCGTTTGCAGTATTATGTGAATACCGACCAACTGGTTGTGCGTCTCTGGAAAGATGAAGACAACAGCTATCACCTTAAAGGTATGTGGGTCGACGATGAGTGGATGCTGCTGACAGGCAATAATCTTAACCCACGCGCCTGGCGCCTGGATCTGGAAAATGCCATTTTGATCCACGATCCGCAGCACGAATTAGCCGCGAAACGCGAGCGCGAGCTGGAATTGATTCGTACTCATACCACCGTCGTTCGCCATTACCGCGATCTGCAGAGCATTGCCGATTATCCTGTGAAAGTCCGTAAACTTATTCGTCGTTTACGTCGGATCCGGATAGACCGCCTTATCAGCCGTATTCTGTAATGTTCAGGCCCTGTCATTAACAGGGCTTTTTTATGGAGTTCGTTAATGCGTATCCCTCTCTTATTCGCCCTCTTTTGCCTGACAGGATGTAGCCACACGGCTAACGATAGCTGGTCAGGTCAGGATAAAGCCCAACACTTTATCGCTTCTGCCATGTTGTCCGCTGCCGGTAATGAGTATGCGCAACATCAGGGATACAGCAGGGATCGGAGTGCGGCAATCGGCCTGATGTTCTCAGTAGGCCTGGGGGCATCAAAAGAGCTTTGGGACAGCCGCCCCGCAGGGAGCGGCTGGAGCTGGAAAGATTTCGCCTGGGATGTAGCCGGCGCAACGACCGGCTTTGCCGTGTGGCAGATGGCGCATTATTAAAGTCGAATACCTTTGCCCTTGCGGTGCAACATCAGGGACACGATGAAAGCCAGAGCCCCCATCACCGTGACATACCAGAAAAACGTTGTTTCACTGCCCCATGATTTAAGCGACAGGGCAACGTATTCCGCAGACCCGCCAAAAATCGCATTCGCCACTGCATACGAAAGCCCAACTCCCAGCGCACGAACCTGAGCCGGGAACATTTCTGCCTTGAGTATGCCGCTGATCGAGGTGTAGAAACTGACGATCACCATCGCCACCATCACCAGCGCAAATGCCGCATACGGTGAGGAAACATGCTGAAGCGCAGTCAAAATGGGGACGGTACATAATGCAGATAATCCGCCAAAAATGAGCATTGACGTACGTCGACCTATCTTATCCGAGAGCGCTCCGATTAGCGGTTGTATGAGCATAAAGACAAATAAAGCCACTGTCATGACAACGCTGGCGACATTCGCATGCATACCTGTAGTGTTCACCAGATACTTCTGCATATAAGTGGTGAAAGTGTAAAAACTGAGAGAACCGCCCGCAGTAAAGCCCAGCACCATTAGAAAAGCTTTGCGGTTACGCCATAACCCTTTGAACGTTCCCGCCTCCTTCAGCGTTCTGACTTCCTTCTGAGAGGTCTCATCTAACTGACGACGCAGCCAAAGTGCTACGACAGCTAGTACAGCGCCCATGGCGAAAGGGATCCGCCATCCCCAGGTGTGAAGCTGTTCATCCGTCAAAATCTGCTGCAGGATCACCACGACAAGGATGGCCAACAGTTGGCCACCAATTAGCGTGACGTACTGGAATGAGGCGTAAAAACCTTTACGGCCCTCCAGTGCAATCTCACTCATGTAGGTCGCACTGGTACCATATTCCCCGCCGACAGATAGTCCCTGGAATAAGCGAGCCAGCAAAAGTAGCGCCGGTGCCCATGTACCAATCGTTTCATACCCTGGCAAGCAGGCGATCACCAGCGAACCAAAGCACATCATACAAACCGATATCAGCATGGATGCCTTACGACCACGACGATCCGCAATGCGGCCGAACAGCCAGCCACCGATTGGTCGCATTAAGAATCCTGCAGCGAATACCCCTGCCGTTTGTAGCAACTGTGTTGTGGTGTTTCCCGAAGGAAAGAAGATATGTGCGAAATAAAGTGAACAGAATGAGTAGACGTAAAAGTCGAACCATTCAACCAGGTTCCCTGAAGAGGCACTGACAATTGCCCATACCCTTCTGCGGGTATCACTGTTAGCCAGCGTCCCGTTTGATGCAATGCTTTCTGTCATTGTGATTATGCTCCAGCTTTAAACAGCGGCGTGTTGAGTCCAGAAAGACTCGAACGCCTCGTAAATGAAATGTTATAATTTTGTTATAACTGACATTGCGATGAAGATCACACATTCCATTAGCAGGATAAGCGATTTGGGGAAAGGCGAATGAAGAGAAAATCCAAAAGCAAAAAACCCCGCACCTTACGGTACGGGGTTCTTCTAATTGATGCCTGGCAGTTCCCTACTCTCACATGGGGAGACCCCACACTACCATCGGCGCTACGGCGTTTCACTTCTGAGTTCGGCATGGGGTCAGGTGGGACCACCGCGCTAAAGCCGCCAGGCAAATTCTGTTAATCTGTATCAGGCTGAAAATCGTGTCTGTCTCTTCGCCAAAACACCTTCGGCGTTGTAAGGTTAAGCCTCACGGTTCATTAGTATCGGTTAGCTCAACGCATCGCTGCGCTTACACACCCGACCTATCAACGTCGTCGTCTTCAACGTTCCTTCAGGAGACTTAAAGTCTCAGGGAGAACTCATCTCGGGGCAAGTTTCGTGCTTAGATGCTTTCAGCACTTATCTTTTCCGCATTTAGCTACCGGGCAATGCCATTGGCATGACAACCCGAACACCAGTGATGCGTCCACTCCGGTCCTCTCGTACTAGGAGCAGCCCCCCTCAATTCTCCAGCGCCCACGGCAGATAGGGACCGAACTGTCTCACGACGTTCTAAACCCAGCTCGCGTACCACTTTAAATGGCGAACAGCCATACCCTTGGGACCTACTTCAGCCCCAGGATGTGATGAGCCGACATCGAGGTGCCAAACACCGCCGTCGATATGAACTCTTGGGCGGTATCAGCCTGTTATCCCCGGAGTACCTTTTATCCGTTGAGCGATGGCCCTTCCATTCAGAACCACCGGATCACTATGACCTGCTTTCGCACCTGCTCGAGCCGTCACTCTCGCAGTCAAGCTAGCTTATGCCATTGCACTAACCTCCTGATGTCCGACCAGGATTAGCTAACCTTCGTGCTCCTCCGTTACTCTTTGGGAGGAGACCGCCCCAGTCAAACTACCCACCAGACACTGTCCGCAACCCGGATCACGGGTCTACGTTAGAACACCAGCCATTAAAGGGTGGTATTTCAAGGATGGCTCCACGCAGACTGGCGTCCACGCTTCAAAGCCTCCCACCTATCCTACACATCAAGGACCAGTGTTCAGTGTCAAGCTATAGTAAAGGTTCACGGGGTCTTTCCGTCTTGCCGCGGGTACACTGCATCTTCACAGCGAGTTCAATTTCACTGAGTCTCGGGTGGAGACAGCCTGGCCATCATTACGCCATTCGTGCAGGTCGGAACTTACCCGACAAGGAATTTCGCTACCTTAGGACCGTTATAGTTACGGCCGCCGTTTACCGGGGCTTCGATCAAGAGCTTCGCGTTGCCGCTAACCCCATCAATTAACCTTCCGGCACCGGGCAGGCGTCACACCGTATACGTCCACTTTCGTGTTTGCACAGTGCTGTGTTTTTAATAAACAGTTGCAGCCAGCTGGTATCTTCGACTGATTTCAGCTCCACCCGCAGGGGCTTCACCTACATATCAGCGTGCCTTCTCCCGAAGTTACGGCACCATTTTGCCTAGTTCCTTCACCCGAGTTCTCTCAAGCGCCTTGGTATTCTCTACCTGACCACCTGTGTCGGTTTGGGGTACGATTTGATGTTACCTGATGCTTAGAGGCTTTTCCTGGAAGCAGGGCATTTGTTACTTCAGCACCGTAGTGCCTCGTCATCACACCTCAGCGTTAATAAGGTACCGGATTTACCTGGAACCTCCGCCTACATGCTTAAACCGGGACAACCGTCGCCCGGCTAACATAGCCTTCTCCGTCCCCCCTTCGCAGTAACACCAAGTACAGGAATATTAACCTGTTTCCCATCGACTACGCCTTTCGGCCTCGCCTTAGGGGTCGACTCACCCTGCCCCGATTAACGTTGGACAGGAACCCTTGGTCTTCCGGCGTGCGGGCTTTTCACCCGCATTATCGTTACTTATGTCAGCATTCGCACTTCTGATACCTCCAGCAACCCTCACAGGCCACCTTCAACGGCTTACAGAACGCTCCCCTACCCAACAACGCATAAGCGTCGCTGCCGCAGCTTCGGTGCATGGTTTAGCCCCGTTACATCTTCCGCGCAGGCCGACTCGACCAGTGAGCTATTACGCTTTCTTTAAATGATGGCTGCTTCTAAGCCAACATCCTGGCTGTCTGTGCCTTCCCACATCGTTTCCCACTTAACCATGACTTTGGGACCTTAGCTGGCGGTCTGGGTTGTTTCCCTCTTCACGACGGACGTTAGCACCCGCCGTGTGTCTCCCGTGATAACATTCTTCGGTATTCGTAGTTTGCATCGGGTTGGTAAGCCGGGATGGCCCCCTAGCCGAAACAGTGCTCTACCCCCGAAGATGAGTTCACGAGGCGCTACCTAAATAGCTTTCGGGGAGAACCAGCTATCTCCCGGTTTGATTGGCCTTTCACCCCCAGCCACAAGTCATCCGCTAATTTTTCAACATTAGTCGGTTCGGTCCTCCAGTTAGTGTTACCCAACCTTCAACCTGCCCATGGCTAGATCACCGGGTTTCGGGTCTATACCCTGCAACTTAACGCCCAGTTAAGACTCGGTTTCCCTTCGGCTCCCCTATACGGTTAACCTTGCTACAGAATATAAGTCGCTGACCCATTATACAAAAGGTACGCAGTCACACCACGAAGGTGCTCCCACTGCTTGTACGTACACGGTTTCAGGTTCTTTTTCACTCCCCTCGCCGGGGTTCTTTTCGCCTTTCCCTCACGGTACTGGTTCACTATCGGTCAGTCAGGAGTATTTAGCCTTGGAGGATGGTCCCCCCATATTCAGACAGGATACCACGTGTCCCGCCCTACTCTTCGAGTTCACAGCAAGTGTGCTTTCGTGTACGGGACTATCACCCTGTACCGTCGGACTTTCCAGACCGTTCCACTAACACACAAGCTGATTCAGACTCTGGGCTGCTCCCCGTTCGCTCGCCGCTACTGGGGGAATCTCGGTTGATTTCTTTTCCTCGGGGTACTTAGATGTTTCAGTTCCCCCGGTTCGCCTCGTTAACCTATGTATTCAGTTAACGATAGTGTGTCGGAACACACTGGGTTTCCCCATTCGGACATCGCCGGGTCAAAGGTTCATATCACCTCGCCGGCGCTTTTCGCAGATTAGCACGTCCTTCATCGCCTCTGACTGCCAGGGCATCCACCGTGTACGCTTAGTCGCTTAACCTCACAACCCGAAGATGTTTCACTTCTGATTGCGAAAATTTGAGAGACTCGAACACACATAACATGTGTGTCGTTTCAATTTTCAGCTTGATCCAGATTTTTAAAGAGCAAATATCTCAAACATGACTCGCAAGTCAGTTTTGAGATATGACGGCAGGTGACTTTCACTCACGAACCAGCAAGTGGCGTCCCCTAGGGGATTCGAACCCCTGTTACCGCCGTGAAAGGGCGGTGTCCTGGGCCTCTAGACGAAGGGGACGTGTCAGTCTCAATCGCAAGACGCCTTGCTATTTACTTTTCATCAGACAATCTGTGTGGACACTACAAAGGCAGGTTCTTTAAGGTAAGGAGGTGATCCAACCGCAGGTTCCCCTACGGTTACCTTGTTACGACTTCACCCCAGTCATGAATCACAAAGTGGTAAGCGCCCTCCCGAAGGTTAAGCTACCTACTTCTTTTGCAACCCACTCCCATGGTGTGACGGGCGGTGTGTACAAGGCCCGGGAACGTATTCACCGTAGCATTCTGATCTACGATTACTAGCGATTCCGACTTCATGGAGTCGAGTTGCAGACTCCAATCCGGACTACGACGCACTTTATGAGGTCCGCTTGCTCTCGCGAGGTCGCTTCTCTTTGTATGCGCCATTGTAGCACGTGTGTAGCCCTACTCGTAAGGGCCATGATGACTTGACGTCATCCCCACCTTCCTCCAGTTTATCACTGGCAGTCTCCTTTGAGTTCCCGGCCGGACCGCTGGCAACAAAGGATAAGGGTTGCGCTCGTTGCGGGACTTAACCCAACATTTCACAACACGAGCTGACGACAGCCATGCAGCACCTGTCTCAGAGTTCCCGAAGGCACCAATCCATCTCTGGAAAGTTCTCTGGATGTCAAGAGTAGGTAAGGTTCTTCGCGTTGCATCGAATTAAACCACATGCTCCACCGCTTGTGCGGGCCCCCGTCAATTCATTTGAGTTTTAACCTTGCGGCCGTACTCCCCAGGCGGTCGACTTAACGCGTTAGCTCCGGAAGCCACGCCTCAAGGGCACAACCTCCAAGTCGACATCGTTTACGGCGTGGACTACCAGGGTATCTAATCCTGTTTGCTCCCCACGCTTTCGCACCTGAGCGTCAGTCTTTGTCCAGGGGGCCGCCTTCGCCACCGGTATTCCTCCAGATCTCTACGCATTTCACCGCTACACCTGGAATTCTACCCCCCTCTACAAGACTCTAGCCTGCCAGTTTCGAATGCAGTTCCCAGGTTGAGCCCGGGGATTTCACATCCGACTTGACAGACCGCCTGCGTGCGCTTTACGCCCAGTAATTCCGATTAACGCTTGCACCCTCCGTATTACCGCGGCTGCTGGCACGGAGTTAGCCGGTGCTTCTTCTGCGGGTAACGTCAATTGCTGAGGTTATTAACCTCAACACCTTCCTCCCCGCTGAAAGTACTTTACAACCCGAAGGCCTTCTTCATACACGCGGCATGGCTGCATCAGGCTTGCGCCCATTGTGCAATATTCCCCACTGCTGCCTCCCGTAGGAGTCTGGACCGTGTCTCAGTTCCAGTGTGGCTGGTCATCCTCTCAGACCAGCTAGGGATCGTCGCCTAGGTGAGCCGTTACCCCACCTACTAGCTAATCCCATCTGGGCACATCTGATGGCAAGAGGCCCGAAGGTCCCCCTCTTTGGTCTTGCGACGTTATGCGGTATTAGCTACCGTTTCCAGTAGTTACCCCCCTCCATCAGGCAGTTTCCCAGACATTACTCACCCGTCCGCCACTCGTCACCCGAGAGCAAGCTCTCTGTGCTACCGTTCGACTTGCATGTGTTAGGCCTGCCGCCAGCGTTCAATCTGAGCCATGATCAAACTCTTCAATTTAAGTTTGATGCTCGTGAATTAAACTTCGTAATGAATTACGCATGTTCACTCAGAGACTTGGTATTCATTTTTCGTCTTGCGACGTTAAGAATCCATGTCACTTTGAGTGCCCACACAGATTGTCTGATAAATTGTTAAAGAGCAGTGCCGCTTCGTTTTCGCTGCGGCGCGGGGTGTGCATATTACGCTTTCCCGCTTCAGAGTCAAGCGTTTATTTCGCTATTCTCTGCTGACCCGGCGGCGTGTGTGCCGTTGTTCCGTGTCAGTGGAGGCGCATTATAGGGAGTAATTCCGAAGCTGCAAGGATAAAGTGAAAATTATTTACTGACTGCTCACTTTCCAGGCAAAACGCATCCCAGACCTCAATTTTCGCCTGGTTTTTAAACAAAAACGAGCCGCAAGCGGCTCGTTTTTGCGTTTTGTGACTTACTGCACTGCAACAATACGATCGTCGTTGGCTTCAAGACGGATAACTTTGCCCGGAATCAGTTCTCCGGAGAGGATCTGCTGCGCCAGCGGGTTTTCGATCTGCTGCTGAATAGCACGTTTCAGTGGACGCGCACCATAAACCGGATCGTAACCATTCTCGCTCAGCAGCTTCAGCGCATCGTCGGAGATGTGAATTTCATATCCACGCTCTTCCAGACGTTTGTACAGACGCTGCAGCTGGATCTGCGCAATCGACGCAATGTGTTTCTCACCCAGAGGATGGAATACCACCACTTCGTCAATACGGTTAATGAACTCCGGACGGAAGTTATGGCTCACCACACCGAGCACCAGATCCTTCATATGGCTGTAGTCCAGCTCACCGAAACGTTCCTGAATCAAATCGGAACCCAGGTTCGAGGTCATGATGACGACCGTATTACGGAAATCGACCGTTCTCCCCTGCCCGTCCGTCAGACGACCATCATCCAGCACCTGAAGCAGGATGTTGAACACATCCGGATGCGCTTTTTCCACCTCATCCAGCAGGATGACGGAATAAGGACGCCGGCGCACCGCTTCGGTCAGATAGCCGCCCTCTTCATAACCAACATATCCCGGAGGCGCACCGACCAGGCGCGAGACGGAGTGTTTCTCCATGAACTCGGACATGTCGATACGCACCATCGCATCGTCGCTGTCGAACATAAAGTTTGCCAGCGCTTTACACAGTTCGGTTTTACCGACACCGGTCGGCCCCAGGAACAGGAACGAACCGATCGGGCGATTTGGATCGGACAGCCCAGCACGGCTACGGCGAATAGCGTTGGAGACCGCTTCAACCGCCTCGTCCTGACCAATCACCCGCTGATGCAGATCCTGCTCCATACGCAGCAGCTTATCGCGTTCGCTTTCCATCATGCGCGCCACCGGAATACCGGTCCAGCGAGCGAGCACTTCGGCAATTTCGGCATCCGTCACTTTATTACGTAACAGACGCATGGTTTTGCCTTCAGACTGCGTGGCGATCTCAAGCTGTTTCTCCAGCTCAGGGATTTTGCCGTACTGCAGTTCAGACATACGTGCCAGGTCACCCACACGGCGAGCCTGCTCAATGGCAATTTTGGCCTGTTCGAGTTCCGCTTTAATGGTCTGCGTGCCAGAGAGGGAGGCCTTCTCGGCTTTCCACTCTTCTTCCAGCTCAGAATACTGGCGCTCTTTATCGTCCAGCTCTTCATTGAGCATATCCAGGCGTTTCTTACTGGCTTCATCAGACTCTTTTTTCAGCGCCTGCTGTTCCAGCTTGAGCTGAATGATGCGGCGGTCGAGTCGGTCCAGTTCTTCCGGCTTCGAGTCAATCTGCATACGAATGCTCGACGCCGCTTCATCGATCAGGTCGATTGCTTTATCAGGCAACTGACGATCGGCGATATACCGATGCGAAAGCGTCGCCGCCGCAACGATGGCCGGGTCAGTAATCTGTACATGGTGGTGCAGTTCATAACGCTCTTTCAGACCACGCAGGATCGCGATGGTATCTTCAACGCTTGGCTCAGCAACAAACACTTTCTGGAAGCGACGTTCCAGAGCGGCATCTTTCTCAATGTACTGACGATACTCATCAAGCGTAGTGGCACCGACACAGTGAAGTTCACCACGCGCCAGGGCAGGTTTCAGCATGTTCCCGGCATCCATTGCGCCGTCAGCTTTACCGGCCCCGACCATGGTGTGCAGTTCGTCGATAAACAGAATGACGTTGCCTTCCTGTTTCGCCAGGTCGTTCAGCACGCCTTTCAAACGCTCTTCAAACTCACCGCGGTATTTCGCACCGGCCACCAGCGCGCCCATATCCAGCGCCAGTACGCGGCGGCCTTTCAACCCTTCCGGCACTTCACCGTTTACGATACGCTGCGCAAGCCCTTCAACGATGGCGGTTTTACCGACCCCCGGCTCACCAATCAGTACCGGGTTGTTTTTGGTACGACGCTGCAGTACCTGAATCGTACGACGGATCTCTTCGTCACGGCCGATAACCGGGTCAAGTTTGCCCTGCTCGGCACGTTCGGTCAGATCGACCGTAAATTTCTTCAAAGCCTGACGTTGGTCTTCGGCTCCCTGATCGTTCACGCTTTCACCTCCGCGCATTTTCTCAATCGCCTGAGTCACATTGGCGGTGGTTGCACCGGCAGATTTCAGCAGGTCGGTCAAGGTACCGCGTGATTCAAGCGCTGCCAGAACAAACAGTTCTGACGAAATAAAGTTGTCCCCACGTTTTTGCGCCAGCTTGTCGCAAAGGTTCAGCACGCGCACCAGATCCTGCGACGGTTGAACGTCGCCGCCGGTACCTTCTACCTGCGGTAAACGGCTCAGCGCCTGATCGATAGCGGTGCGTAACTGGCCAGCATTAATGCCAGCAGACGTTAATAAAGGACGTACCGATCCCCCTTCCTGATTCAGCAAGGCGCTCATTAAATGAAGAGGTTCGATGAATTGGTTGTCGTGCCCCAGTGCAAGGGACTGGGCATCGGCGAGAGCAAGCTGGAATTTATTAGTAAGACGATCCAGACGCATAACTCCTCCCATAACAGGTCAAATTTGCTACTGGAGATTAAATGAGGTCATCCCTCAATTATTCAAGGTTAATGACCTGAATTATGTGAAAAGAAAACGGCACGTGCCGGATCGTCTTGATTCTTTAGGTTATATCAGCCAAATGAAACTTGCCATACGACCCGTCGTCTTGTCGCGGCGATAGGAGAAAAAATCACCCTTTTCGGTGAACGTACAGCGATCGCCGCCGAAGATCTGCGTTACGCCAATATTATTCAGACGCTGGCGGGCAAGCTGGTAAATATCCGCCAGATATTTTTCCCCGGCAGGCAGGAAGGCCTCAATGGCTTGCGGATCTTTTTCCATGAATGCTTCGCGAACCTCCGGCCCCACTTCAAAAGCACGAGGGCCAATCGCCGGACCTAGCCAGGCCATGATATTGGCGGGATCATCATTGAAGCAGGCGACGGTCTCTTCCAGCACGCCCTCGCATAAGCCACGCCAGCCCGCGTGCGCTGCTGCCACCTCCGTACCGGCACGGTTACAAAACAGAACCGGCAGACAATCGGCGGTCATTACGGCACAAACCGTGCCCGGCGTATTACTGTAAGAAGCATCGGCGCGTTTGGAAGCGTAAGGTTCTCCCGTCAGCTTCAGTACCGCTTTGCCGTGAACCTGCTCCAGCCAAACCGGCTTCGACGGCAGATTTCCCGCAGCAAACAGACGCGTGCGGTTCTCTTCAACGTGTTCCAGGCTGTCGCCGCAGTGTGCGCCGAGGTTTAAAGACTCCCACGCGCCCTGGCTCACGCCGCCAATACGGGTCGAACTACAGGCGGCCACGCCTGCAGGCAGCGGCCACTCCGGGACAATCAGTTTGGTCATAACCAGTCCACTTGATCCTTATGTTCTTCGAAATCGGCACGCATGGCATCAATGAGTTCCACCATATCCTGCGGGATAGGCGCATGCCATTCCATCTGGATACCACTGATTGGGTGATAAAGACGCAGCATGGTCGCGTGCAGCGCCTGACGATCGAATTTACGCAATACGCTGATGAACTCATCCGACGCGCCTTTTGGCGGACGCGGACGACCGCCGTACACCTGATCCCCCACCAGCGGATGGGTAATGTGCGCCATGTGAACGCGGATCTGGTGAGTACGACCGGTTTCCAGGCGCAGGCGCAGGCGGGTATGAATACGGAAGTGCTCCATAATGCGATAGTGCGTCACAGCCGGTTTACCCATCGGATGCACCGACATATGGGTACGTTTCGTCGGGTGACGGCTGATCGGCTCTTCTACCGTGCCGCCAGCGGTCATGTGTCCAATCGCCACCGCTTCATATTCGCGAGTAATCTCACGCAGCTGCAGCGACTCCACCAGACGGGTCTGAGCGGGAACGGTCTTCGCCACCACCATCAGGCCGGTAGTGTCTTTATCCAGACGGTGAACGATGCCTGCACGTGGGACATCCGCAATCGGCGGATAATAATGAAGAAGTGCGTTAAGTACCGTGCCGTCTGGATTCCCCGCGCCCGGATGAACAACCAGGTCGCGCGGCTTGTTGATCACCAGAATGTCATCATCTTCATAGACGATGTCCAGTGGGATATCCTGCGGCTCGAAGCGGATTTCCTCTTCAATTTCAGCATTGATGGCGACAGCTTCCCCACCTAACACTTTCTCTTTTGGTTTGTCCCAGATCTTGCCGTTTACCATCACGCGCTGGTCAAGGATCCATTCTTTTATGCGTGAACGCGAATAATCAGGGAACAATTCGGCCAAAGCCTGATCTAAGCGTTGACCGAGCTGATTTTCGGAGACTGTTGCGGTGAGTTCTACTCGTTGTGCCATAAACTGCTTCTTCGTTTAACGTTGGGTTTTACGGCTTTGCCGTTTAATATAGTGTGCTATTGTAGCTGGTCTTAATCGGGAGCAGGAACAGAGTTTCTCCCGGACAAACATTTGAGGAAAGTCAAAACGTCATGACGCGCATGAAATATCTGGTGGCAGCGGCCACGTTGAGCCTGGCTTTGGTGGGCTGCTCCGGTTCAAATGAACAGGTCCCTGACAATCCGCCGAATGAAATCTATGCGACTGCACAACAAAAGTTGCAGGACGGTAACTGGAAACAGGCGATAACGCAACTGGAAGCGTTGGATAATCGCTATCCATTTGGTCCCTATTCACAGCAGGTACAGTTAGATCTTATCTACGCGTACTATAAAAATGCCGATCTACCGCTGGCTCAGGCCACCATCGATCGCTTCATGCGTCTGAACCCAACTCATCCTAACATCGATTATGTCATGTATATGCGCGGACTGACCAACATGGCGTTGGATGACAGTGCGCTACAGGGCTTCTTCGGCGTGGATCGTTCTGACCGTGACCCGCAGCACGCGCGTGATGCCTTCAATGACTTCTCCAAGCTGGTGCGCGGCTACCCGAACAGTCAGTACATTACCGATGCCACCAAACGTCTGGTGTTCCTGAAAGATCGTCTGGCGAAATATGAATACTCCGTGGCGGAATATTATACGCGCCGTGGCGCATGGGTTGCCGTGGTTAACCGTGTTGAAGGCATGCTGCGTGACTACCCGGACACTCAGGCAACGCGCGATGGCCTGAAGCTGATGGAAAATGCGTATCGTCAGATGCAGATGACTTCGCAGGCTGAAAAGGTCGCGAAAATCATCGCCGCGAACAGCAGCAACACCTGACAGAAGCGTCAATGCAAATCGGCAGCCTCAGGGCTGCCGATTTTTTATTCATTCTGTAACACGCTGAAGCGCTTTAGCCTCAACACATCCAGTCAACTATGGCCTCAATTTTTATCTTCGACAAGGTAAATCTCACCTCTTCCTGCCCTGCCTCACAAAAAAGATTCCCTGACAAAAACCGACAAAATAACGTGATATAAATCACACATTTTGACATTAGGTTGGGTATGCTGGAATCACCAAGACGGAAAGACAAGAGGTAAAATTTATGACAATGAACATTACCAGTAAACAAATGGAAATTACTCCGGCAATCCGCCAGCACGTCGCAGACCGTCTCGCCAAACTGGATAAATGGCAAACACATTTGATTAACCCACATATCATTCTGTCCAAGGAACCGCAGGGTTTCATCGCTGACGCAACTATCAATACTCCAAACGGCCATCTGGTCGCCAGCGCAAAACATGAAGATATGTACACCGCTATTAACGATTTGATCAACAAGCTGGAACGGCAGCTCAATAAAGTGCAACACAAAGGTGAAGCCCGTCGCGCCGCAACATCGGTGAAAGACGCCAGCTTCGCGGAAGAAGTTGAAGAAGAGTAATCCTTTAAATTGAGTGTACCGCCAACGCGCCTTCGGGCGCGTTTTTTATTGACAGGGTGAAAACAGTACGGGTACTTTAACGGTATCAATCACAGGATGACTTTATGAAACACACGCAGTTCTTCTTCGCATTCTTTTTTACCTTCCCCTGACTGGGAGGCGTTTCGTCGTGTGATAAAGAATGCGAAGACGAACAACAAGGCCTCCCACAGCGGGAGGCCTTTTTTATTGATAACGATAAAACGAGACAGGCAACACTATGACACCGGAAAACCCGTTACTGGATCTGCGCGTAAAAATCAGCGCGCTGGACGAGAAATTACTGGCGCTGCTGGCAGAACGCCGCGCCCTCGCCGTCGAGGTGGGTAAAGCCAAGCTGGACTCTCACCGTCCCGTGCGGGATATCGACCGCGAGCGCGATTTACTGGAACGGTTGATTCAGCTCGGGAAAGCGCATCATCTTGATGCCCACTACATCACCCGTCTGTTCCAGCTCATCATTGAAGACTCCGTTCTCACCCAGCAAGCGTTACTCCAGCAGCATTTGAACAAAACCAACCCGCACTCTGCACGCGTCGCGTTCCTTGGTCCAAAAGGCTCCTATTCCCACCTGGCTGCGCGCCAGTACGCAGCCCGCCATTTTGAAGAGTTCATTGAGAGCGGCTGTGCGAAGTTTGCTGATATTTTCAACCAGGTAGAAACCGGCCAGGCGGATTACGCCGTGGTGCCTATTGAGAACACCAGTTCCGGCGCCATTAATGATGTCTACGATCTGCTCCAGCACACCAGCCTGTCGCTGGTTGGCGAGCTGACAATCCCAATCGACCACTGCGTGCTGGTCTCCGGCTCAACGGATTTAAGCAAAATTGAGACGGTTTACAGCCATCCTCAACCGTTCCAGCAGTGCAGCCAGTTCCTGAACCGCTATCCGAACTGGAAAATTGAGTACACCGAAAGCACCTCAGCGGCGATGGAAAAAGTGGCGCAGGCTAACTCCCCAACCGTCGCCGCGCTCGGCAGCGAAGCGGGTGGTGCGCTGTATGGGCTGCAGGTGCTTGAACGCAATCTGGCAAACCAGACGCAAAACATCACCCGTTTCGTGGTGCTGGCGCGTAAAGCTATTGATGTCTCTGATCAGGTTCCGGCAAAAACGACCCTGCTCATGGCCACCGGCCAGCAGGCAGGCGCACTGGTTGAAGCGCTACTGGTACTGCGCAATCACAACCTGATCATGACGAAGCTGGAATCACGTCCGATCCACGGTAATCCGTGGGAAGAGATGTTCTACCTCGATATCCAGGCCAATCTGGAATCTGCATCCATGCAGAAAGCCCTTCGCGAACTCGGCGAGATCACGCGCTCCATGAAAGTGCTGGGCTGCTATCCGAGCGAAAACGTCGTCCCGGTCGATCCGATCTAACGTTCGATAAACCGACTTTTCTTCATCCCTGCCACGCTGACAGGCAGGGTGAAGATGGCACCGGAGAGGGGGTACTTTGCCACCTCCTCCGCATCCATATTTTCCCGCGTGGTGGTAATAAACAACGTTTTCATGTCATCACCGCCAAAACAAACCATCGTCGGGCAACGTACCGGCATGCGGTATTCTTCCAGCTGCTCCCCTTGCGGTGAAAAACGAGCAATACGCCAGCCGTCAAACAGCGCGCTCCAGTAGCAGCCTTCTTCATCCATTGCCGCACCGTCGGGTATACCTTCCCCCTCGTTAAACCGACGAAACGCCTCGCGCCTGCCGGGTTCGCCCTGTTCATCAAGCGGCGTACGGTAGATCACGCCGTTTGGGGTGTCTGAGGTAAACATCCACTGCTTGTCCGGACTAAACGCTAAACCGTTATGCCCGTGAATATCACACTGGATCACTTTCGGCGTCAGGTCGTTATCGATACGCATCAGCATGGCACCGTTATAATCTCCCGGGCCCCAGAAGGTGCCTGCATAAAACCGTCCCTGATGGTCGGTGCCCCCGTCATTAAAACGAGCAAGCTGCGGGTTGGACGGGTTATCGCACACCTTGCGCCGGAGCAGGCCATGTTTATCGGTCAGCCAGATCCCCGTACGCATCGCCACAATAAACCCGCCACGCTCGCGCAGCGCGAAACAGCCCACCTCTTCGTGAAAAGAGAGCACGGTGTGTTCTGCCGTGGGCAGATGATAACGATGGATCTCCCCTTCCAGAATATCCGCCCAGTAGAGTGCATTCTCTTCCGCACTCCACGTCGGGCACTCTGGCAAATGTCCGGTGTAATTCAACAGCAGCTGCGGTTCAGCCATGACAGGTCCTCAAAATGAAAAAGCCAGCAATGCTGGCTTTCAGTATATACATCATCGCATTACTGGCGACTGTCATTTGCCTGACGCAACAGCGTCCGGCTTTCACTCTGGAAACGCGTGGCGTAATCGCCGAACCAGTGCTCTACCTTACGGAAGCTGTCAATAAACGCCTGCTTGTCGCCGTGCTCCAGCAGCGTAATCGCTTCGCCAAAGCGCTGATAGTAGCGCTTGATCAGCGCCAGGTTGTTTTCGGAGGACATAATAATGTCCGCGTAAAGCTGTGGATCCTGAGCAAACAGGCGCCCGACCATCGCCAGTTCCAGACGATAGATAGGTGACGAGAGCGCCAGCAGCTGCTCTAACTGCACGTTCTCTTCCGCCAGATGCAGACCGTAAGCAAAGGTCGCAAAGTGGCGCAGCGCCTGAATGAAGGCCATATTCTGGTCGTGCTCAACCGCGCTAATGCGGTGAAGTCGCGCACCCCACACCTGAATCTGTTCCAGGAACCACTGGTATGCCTCCGGCTGACGCCCATCACAGTAGACGACTACCTGCTTCGCCAGGCTGCCGCTGTCCGGGCCAAACATCGGGTGCAGACCCAGTACCGGGCCCGTATGCGCAGCCAGCATTGCCTGCAGCGGACCATTTTTGACGGAAGCCAGATCCACCAGGATGCAATCATCCGGTAAAGCAGGAAGCTTTCCGATGATCTGCTCCGTCACGTGGATCGGGACACTGACAATAACCATTCCGGCATCTTTCATGAGTTCCGGGGCATGCCCCCAGCCCTCTTTTTCCAGAATGCGTACCTGGTAGCCAGAAAGCGTCAGCATTTTTTCAAACAGACGGCCCATCTGACCGCCGCCGCCGACAATCACCACGGGGCGCAGGGAAGGACAAAGGGTTTTGAAGCCTTTGTCATTTTCGCTTGAGTAAGATTCGCGCATCACGCGGCGCAGGACATCTTCAATCAAATCAGGAGAAACGCCCAGCGCCTGAGCCTCTTTGCGGCGGGAGGCCAGCATAGAGGCTTCGCGCTCCGGGACGTAAATCGGCAGGCCGTATTTGCTTTTGACCTCACCGACTTCGGCGACCAGCGCCATGCGGCGCGCCAGCAGGTCCAGCAGCGCCTTATCCACTTCATCAATTTGATCGCGTAATGCGGTCAATTCAGCAACCATAACTACCCTCTTAAGCCAGACGCGTCGCCAGCTGGCCGTTCAAATCTTTGTGGATCTCACGCAGCAGCGCATCGGTGGTTTCCCAACTGATGCAGGCATCCGTTACGGAAACGCCATGCTTCATTGCGCTACGCGGTTGTTCCGATGACTGATTGCCTTCATGAATATTACTCTCAATCATCAGACCGATAATGGAACGGTTGCCATCTTTAATCTGCGCGATCACCGATTCCGCAACCGCAGGCTGGCGACGGTAATCTTTATTCGAATTACCATGACTGCAATCTACCATCAGCGCCGGGCGCAGTCCTGCCTGTTCCATCTCTTTTTCACACTGCGCGACATCCGCCGGGCTGTAGTTTGGCGCTTTACCGCCACGCAGGATCACATGGCCATCGGGGTTGCCTTGCGTTTGCAGCAGGCACACCTGGCCCGCCTGGTTGATACCGACAAAACGGTGCGGCATTGCGGCAGCGCGCATCGCGTTAATCGCCGTCGCCAGGCTGCCATCGGTACCGTTTTTAAAACCGACCGGCATCGACAGGCCAGACGCCATCTCGCGGTGAGTTTGTGATTCCGTGGTACGCGCACCAATCGCAGACCAACTGAACAGATCGCCCAGGTACTGCGGACTATTCGGATCCAGCGCTTCGGTAGCCAGCGGCAGCCCCATACTCACCAGTTCCACCAGCAGGCGACGCGCAATCTTCAGGCCTGCTTCCACATCAAACGAGCCATCCATGTGCGGATCGTTAATCAACCCTTTCCAGCCGACGGTAGTACGTGGCTTCTCAAAATAGACGCGCATCACGAGATAGAGGCTATCGCTGACCTCCTCCGCTAATGCTTTAAATCGACGAGCGTACTCAATGGCGGTTTCAGGATCGTGAATGGAGCAAGGACCGCAAACCACCAGCAGACGCGGATCGCGGCCAGCGATGATGTCAGAAATGGTCTGACGCGAGTGCTCGATTTGAGCTTCCTGCGCAATGCTCAGCGGGAATTCCGCTTTCAGCTGATCCGGAGTGATTAAAACCTGTTCGTCAGTGATATGTACGTTGTTCAGCGCGTCTTTTTGCATGATGGCGATCCTGTCAAGCTCGTTTGCGATAGTTGTTTTCCTCGAAGAGGTGAAACCACCATACCATAAAAAGTAAACATTTCAATCCAAAATACGTACACAATTGTTTACACTGGTAGATTAACTGCAAAAATCACCCTATAAAAACGTAAACTTTAAATTACACACAGACTTTCTCTAGCCAGGCTATGCTGAAGAAAAAGGAGAATGGCTATGCGTTCAATTGCTCTCACGCTGTTGTCACTGTTTTTATCAGGCTGCCAGATCAATCCTTACACCTTCCAGCCTGACTGGACCAGCCCGAGTTGGTTTGATGCAGGTAAAGAAGACGCCATGAATGGCCTGCCGGTTAAAGATAATCAAACCCTGGCCGATAGTTTTAACGACCCCCATGTCGACCGGAGTGAATATCTCCGGGGTTATACTGACGGTCAGAAGAAAGTATGTGAAGAGGGTTTTATTCACGCATGGGGATTAGCAGGAAAATCTTTTCCTGCCAGTTGTGATACTGCCGAAAATGCAGCAAAACTGCATGAGTCATGGCAAAAAGGGATGGATGAAAGTATGAGTACCAGCAGACTTAATTGAGTCTAGCTTTTGATGTCCAAATATAAGCAATTGTAGGATTTCGCTTAAGTCTGGCTTGCGATTTTTCTGACATAATGACGGCGTTGATAAACAATGGTATTCTGCCAACAAACCTTAAGGACAACTATTTCCAGAGCAGTGTGGCGGAATCTGGTGAGAAATTTATTCTTGATCTCTTTGTTCCGATTCACTCTGGTGATAATGCTGCTCTTTACGGCAGGTCCCGCGACGGCAGCGCCGTTCACAGATACCGATAAATCGGTACGTTCGATTGTTTCCGGTATTGTGAGCTATACCCGATGGCCTTCTCTCTCAGGGCAGCCTAAACTCTGTATTTATGCTTCATCTCACTTTACGCAAGTACTCAGCAGTGAAGATGCGCAAAACCAGTTACCTTATACTCCTGTTATTGTACGTAACGATCGGGAAGCACTCTCCGCGACGTGCGATGCTATTTATTTCGGGGCTGAATCGCCTGCAAAACAACTTGAATTAATTAGTCAATATCAGGGCCGAGCGTTGCTATTAATCTCAGAGCAAAATCCTGAATGTGTTATTGGCAGTGCGTTTTGCCTGATAACAGAACAGAACCAGGTCAGATTTTCCGTCAATCTGGATGCACTGACGCGCAGTGGCGTACGCGTCAATCCAGATGTATTAATGCTCGCACGGAATAAAAAGCATGAATAAGGATTTCGCCTCTACACCGCGTCCGACGTTTAAAAGAACGTTGCGCCGGATCAGCATGATAAGCGTCATTATTACAATGACATTTATATGGTTGTTGCTGTGTTTCGCTTCCGTGGTGACATTAAAGCAATACGCGCAAAAGAATCTCGAACTCACCGGCGCCACCATGAGCCACAGCCTTGAAGCCTCGCTGGTTTTCAATGATTCACTCGCGGCCAATGAAACACTCGCCACCCTGGGTAAACAGGGGCAATTTGCCGTGGCGGAGGTTCTCAATGCCCACCAAAAACGATTCGCTTACTGGTCATGGGATCCGGAAGACAACACCGACACCCTGGGTGCGCTGGTCAGCCGCTGGCTGTTTCCGGTCCCTGTTGCACAACCGATCATGCATAACGGTACGGTGATCGGCGAAATTCGCCTGACCGCACGAGACAGCCTTATCAGCCACTTTATCTGGCTGTCGTTTGCTGTCCTGACCGGCTGCATTCTGTTTGCTTCTGCCGTTGCGCTCACCATTACACGTTCCCTGCATCACGGCATGGTTACGGAGATGCAGAATATTACCGACGTCGTCCATGACGTGCGCGCCAACCGTAATTTCTCCCGTCGGGTGACGGAAGGCCGTATTGAGGAATTCCACCAGTTTGGCGAAGACTTCAACAGCCTGCTGGATGAGATGGAAGAGTGGCAGCTTAAGCTCCAGGCGAAGAATGCCCAGTTACTGCGTACTGCCATGCACGACCCTTTAACCGGGCTGGCTAACCGCGCCGCGTTTCGTAATAGCATTGCGGCACTGATGAATGATTCATCGGCAAAGGCAAACTCGGCCCTGCTTTTCCTCGATGGGGATAACTTCAAGTTCATCAACGATACCTGGGGACATGCGGCAGGCGATGGCGTGCTGATAGAAGTCGCCAGCAGGATGGTTGAGTTTGGTGATAAACGTCATCAGTCATACCGCCTCGGCGGCGACGAGTTCGCCATGGTGCTGTACGGCGTCCATTCTGAGCGTGAAGTTCAACATATTTGTGCTGCGCTGTCTCAGCAGTTTATCCGTCCGTTTGATCTGCATAACGGGCAAACCGCATCATTGTCACTCAGCATTGGCTTCGCTCTGGCGTGGGAAAATGCCTCCGTGGAAGCATTACTGGAGCAAGCCGACCGCAATATGTACCTGGTCAAGAATCAGCGTACAAAAACAATAACTTAAAAAGGAATGTAATATGTTAAAGCGATATATCGCGCCCTTGTTACTTGGATCGCTCGCCCTGGCAGGCTGCCAGACACCGCCGGGTAAATTTACACCAGAACAAGTTGCGGCGATGAAGTCTTACGGCTTTAACGAACTGAATGGCGACTGGTCCCTGGGGCTGTCGGATAAAATCTTATTTGATAAAAATGACGCAAGACTGCGCCCGGAGAGCGAAACACAGATTCAGACCATGGCCTCGCGTCTGGCGGCAACCGGACTGAACCACGCCCGGATGGACGGTCACACGGATAATTATGGTGAGGATAGCTATAACGAAACGCTCTCGTTAAAACGCGCGAATGCCGTTGCAGACACCTGGGCGAAAGGGGCAAACATCCCACGCAGTAACCTCACCACGCGGGGGTTAGGCAAAAAATATCCCATTGCCAGCAACAGCACCGCGCAAGGGCGCGCTGAAAACCGTCGGGTTGCGGTGGTTATCAGCACGCCATAAGTTATTTAACGGAGGATTCGGCGAGCGACGCGACTGAAGCCGCTCGCCAGCGCAGCCAGTCGACAAGTACAAACAATGCCAGACTGATGCCCATCACCGGTAACGCCAGCCCCAGCAGAACGCTGACCATCACTGTGACCATTCTTCCCCAGGATGACAACGCCAGCCAGCTCTGACAAAGCGTTTGCACCGGGTTCGTTGCAGACTTCGCCGGACGACGCATCCACCACATCCGATACCCCCAGATAATGAGCACGCAAAGGGCAAGTCCGAACGCAACAAGCAGCAGTTGATTCACCAGCCCGAATAAGATCCCCATATGGAAATCCACGCCCCAGCGCGTCAGTTTTGCCATTAACGGGAAATCCTCAAAGCGGGTTCTGTCCATAACCTGCATCGTATTGGGATCAACCGCAACGGCATCAACCTGCGTTGGCCAACTGCGATCGATTTCCGTTACCGTCCAGGCTCGATCGGACGTACTGGCGGGGCGGATCTCAAGCTTGTTCGCATCAATTCCCGCCTTTCGCGCAGCGCTCAGCACGCCATCAAACTGCGTCAGATCCATCGCCATCTCCGGCATGATCATTCCCCTATGATGACCGCGATGTTCGGCGTGTTCGTCCATGACCATTGGCGTACCGGAGAGCATTGTATTAACCTGCGGCGTCAGCCAGTTCATCTCAGCACGCAGCTTATCAACGTTACCTCCGGCCCACTGAGACCAGGTCAGGCCGGTTGCTGAGAATAACAACATTCCGCCCAGCAGCGTCCAGCCTAACGCCACATGCACTCGACGTCGGTTCTGAAAAGGGTTGTTAATGCGCCGTTTGGGTCGGGTATAAAACCACAGGGCGATGCCACCCAGCGCGGCGACCCACATCCACGATGCCGCCAGCTCGCTGTATAGCCGCCCGACATCGCCCAGCATCAGCGACGTGTGCAGGTAATCAATATTTTGGCGCAGCGGTAAAATCCCGCTGGTGCCGTACACCGTCATATCCCCCAGCACCGTCAGGCTTATCGGATCGACAAAGATAGCCCGATGTTCCGATGGACCCAGCGACGGATCAGCAAACATCACGCGGGTGGTTTCACCTTCAACCAGCCCCGGACGCACGGCGTGCAAACGTAGACCTGATCCAACGGTTTTTTCCGCTACGGCAATTTGTTCCGCCAGCGGCTGCCGTTCGCCCAGGCTATCCGTGTGGAGGGCGTGTCGGTACAGTGCATTTTCCAGCTGCGGAGTCGCCACATACAGCGTACCGGTCAGCGCGGCGAAGAAGATAAACGGGCCTACAAACAGCCCGACGTAGAAATGAAGGCGACGCAGCAGGTTTCCCCATGCCGCGCGCGGAGTGCAGGTAGTCATACTTTTCCTTTCTAAGGCAAAAAGTTATCGGTTTAGTTTTAAAGGGAAAAAGCAGACTGCCGCGGTGGCGCGCGGGTATCAGGGTAAAGCCAGGGGAAAAAGTGCCAGTGGCTGACCGCCTGACGCGGCGGCTTAACGCGAAGCCTTTGCAGCACCGCACTGAGCAGGACGATCAGCGCCAGCATCACGCCAGGAACATGCGCTAACAGCACGCAGTAGCCGCAGGCTTCCGCATGGTCAACAGGCATGGAATGCTGCATATCACCATGATGGTCATCCATCGACATCATGCTCATATCATGATGCATGCCCGGCATGGCGCTCATGGGAACTTTTTGCAGCGAGACAGAGATAAGCGGCGCGACCACGATCAGCAGGATCGCAAACAGCGCGGTCAATGCCGCTGCGCGTTTCCCATTATGCTGGTGCAGTACGTTATCCACTTCCCCTCCATTCAAGAGCAAGCATTGTAAATGATTTATGACGAAAGGGTTAACGCGAGAGGTACGATGGAATAAAAAAAGGGCCAGCCTTTCGGCCAGCCCTTTCTAACAGGATGTCGCTTAAGCGAATCTTAGTTCAGACGCTCTTTAATACGAGCTGACTTACCAGTACGCTCACGCAGGTAGTACAGTTTAGCTTTACGTACAGCACCACGACGTTTAACAGCAATGCTGTCAACTACCGGAGAGTGAGTCTGGAAGACACGCTCAACGCCTTCGCCGTTGGAAATTTTACGAACAGTGAATGCAGAGTGCAGACCGCGGTTACGAATAGCGATAACCACGCCCTCGAATGCCTGCAGACGTTTTTTGGAACCTTCAACAACCCATACTTTCACTTCCACGGTGTCACCTGGACGGAAGGAAGGTACGTCCTGCTTCATCTGCTCTTGTTCAAGTTGCTTAATAATGTTGCTCATAATTTAATCTCTTATCCTGGGTAAACTGATATTCGGGAGCGTATTACGCATTCCCATCATGTTCATGTTGCTGGTGCGCATGTTCAGTTTTGAACTCGGCCAGCAACTTTGCTTGCTCTTCAGTCAGAGCCAGGTTTTCCAGAAGTTCAGGTCTTCTAAGCCAGGTTCGGCCCAGCGACTGCTTCAAACGCCAGCGACGTATCTCGGCATGGTTTCCAGACAGTAACACTGCCGGGACGTCCATCCCTTCTAACACTTCAGGACGAGTATAGTGTGGACAGTCCAGCAATCCATCGGCAAAGGAATCTTCCGTTGCCGAAGCTTCATGGCCCAGAACACCCGGAATAAACCGGGCGACAGAGTCAATCAGCGTCATTGCCGGTAACTCACCACCGCTGAGAACGTAATCGCCGATAGACCATTCTTCGTCAATCTCGGTTTGAATTACGCGCTCATCTATCCCTTCGTAGCGACCACAGACCAGAATCAGCTTTTGATTCGTCGCCAGTTCGCTCACGCCCGCTTGATCAAGCTTGCGTCCCTGAGGTGACAGATAAATCACCTTTGCGCCTTCACCTGCCGCGGCTTTTGCTGTGTGAATGGCGTCCCGTAAGGGTTGCACCATCATTAACATCCCCGGTCCGCCGCCGTAAGGACGATCGTCCACGGTACGGTGCCGGTCATGAGTGAAGTCACGAGGACTCCAGCTCTGGATGTTCAGCAGGCCATTTTTTACTGCCCGGCCAGTTACCCCGTAATCGGTAATCGCGCGGAACATTTCAGGAAACAGGCTAATTATGCCAATCCACATAGCGCCGTCTTTTACCGTTTATCCGGAGAATTTAAAAACCAGGATCCCAATCTACTTCAATGGTTTGAGTAGTGAGATCGACTTTCTTGATAACCTGTCCATCGAGGAACGGAACCAACCGCTCCTTGATGCCAAATGCATCTTTCAGGTTTGCCTTAATGACGAGAACGTCATTTGACCCGGTTTCCATCATATCGATGACTTTCCCCAGGCTGTAGCCTTCGGTAGTGACTACCTGGCAACCCATAAGGTCTTTCCAGTAGTAGTCGCCCTCTTCCAGCTGTGGCAACTGCGACGAATCCACGACAATTTCACAATTAGTCAGGGCATTCGCGGCATCACGATCGTCAACGCCTTTCAGCTTGATGATGATGTCCTGATTGTGGTGACGCCAGCTTTCCAGCTCGACCTCTTCCCACTTACCGCCTTTCTGGATAAACCAGGGCTGGTAATTAAAAATGCTATCAGCGTCTTCAGTGGAGGAAAACACTCTGAGCCAACCACGGATACCGTAGCAAGAACCCATTTTTCCCAATACGATCGGTTCAACAGGTGCTTTATTGCTCATCATGACCACCGTGACAGATTAAGCTGCTTTGTTTGCTGCTTTGATCAGCGTAGCAACGCGATCGGAAACAGTAGCGCCCTGGCCAACCCAGTGAGCGATACGATCCAGATCCAGACGAGTTTCTTCTTCTGCGCCAGCGGCCAGTGGGTTGAAGAAACCAACGCGCTCGATGAAGCGACCGTTGCGTGCATTACGGCTGTCAGTCACAACAACCTGGTAGAACGGACGCTTTTTAGCGCCGTGACGAGCTAAACGAATAGTAACCATAACATCCTCTTGTGTGAATAAAACAACCGGGCCCCATCGAGGAACGGAGCCCGGGTGTCATATTAAAAGCCCGAAAATTTTACTCATTTTCGGGCAAAAAGCAATCTCAAAAGCGATTAACGCCCTGGAAAACCGGGTGGCATCATCCCTTTCATGCCGCGCATCATCTTCGCCATGCCGCCTTTCTTCATTTTCTTCATCATGCGCTGCATGTCGTCGAACTGTTTCAGAAGGCGGTTTACGTCCTGCACCTGCATGCCGCAACCGGCCGCGATACGGCGTTTACGGGAACCTTTGATGATTTCTGGCTTCGCACGCTCTTTCAGCGTCATCGAGTTGATGATCGCCTCCATACGGACCAGCACCTTGTCATCCATCTGGGATTTTACGTTGTCAGGGATCTGGCCCATGCCCGGCAGTTTGCCCATCAGGCTGGCCATGCCGCCCATGTTTTTCATCTGACGCAGCTGCTCAAGGAAGTCGGTCAGGTCGAAACCGTCGCCTTTTTTCAGCTTGCTGGCGAGCTTTTCAGCCTGCGCACGGTCAACCTTGCTTTCGATATCTTCGATCAGCGACAGCACGTCGCCCATGCCAAGAATTCGGGAGGCAATACGGTCCGGATGGAACGGCTCCAGCGCTTCGGTCTTCTCACCGACGCCGAGGAACTTGATTGGCTTACCGGTAATATGACGAATGGAGAGCGCCGCACCGCCGCGGGCGTCGCCGTCCACTTTGGTCAGCACCACGCCGGTTAACGGCAGCGCTTCGTTGAAGGCTTTCGCGGTATTCGCCGCATCCTGACCGGTCATGGCGTCAACAACAAACAGGGTCTCTACCGGGTTGATAGAGGCATGAACCTGCTTGATCTCGTCCATCATCGCTTCGTCGACGTGCAGACGACCGGCGGTATCCACCAGCAGCACGTCGTAGAATTTCAGCTTCGCTTCTTTCAGCGCCGCGTTAACGATGTCGACTGGCTTCTGCGCCACGTCTGACGGGAAGAAATCCACGCCAACCTGCTCTGCCAGTGTTTCCAGCTGTTTGATCGCCGCCGGACGATAGACGTCCGCAGACACCACCAGCACTTTTTTCTTGTGCTTTTCGCGCAGGAATTTACCCAGCTTTCCAACGCTGGTCGTTTTACCCGCCCCCTGCAGGCCCGCCATCAGCACCACGGCCGGAGGCTGAGCCGCCAGGTTAAGCACCTGGTTCTCTTCGCCCATCGCCGAAACCAGCTCGTTACGAACGATTTTGACGAACTCCTGACCCGGGGTCAGGCTCTTGTTAACTTCATGTCCAACCGCTTTTTCTTTTACGCGGTTGATAAAATCACGCACGACCGGTAACGCAACGTCTGCTTCGAGCAGCGCCATGCGCACTTCGCGCAGCGTTTCCTTGATATTCTCTTCGGTGAGGCGTCCGCGGCCGCTGATGTTGCGCAGCGTGCGCGACAAACGATCGGTTAAATTATCAAACATTGTCTTTCGCCTGGGGTAGAAACGTTGGGTCGCATAAGCGACACATACACAGAATTTTGCCGGAGTATAACATGAAGGCAGCTTTGTTGTTATGCAACGGTTGGAGCACGCGTCACGTAACGTTATACTGCTTATCTTTCTTATTAAGACAACTGTCGACGCCTATATGCCTGTTTTCGCACTGATCGCCCTTGTTGCCTACTCTGTCAGCCTCGCGCTGATCATTCCTGGCCTGCTGCAAAAAAACAGCGGCTGGCGGCGCATGGCTGTTCTCTCGGCGGTGATAGCACTGATAAGCCACGCCTTTGCGCTGGAATCTCGCATTATTCCTGGCGACGGCAGCGTGCAAAACCTGAGCGTATTGAATGTCGGCTCACTGGTCAGCCTGATGATTTGTACGGTGATGACCATTGTTGCGTCCAAAAACCGCGGCTGGCTTCTGCTCCCGATTGTTTATGCCTTCGCGCTAATCAATCTGGCGTTAGCCACGTTTATGCCCAATGAGTTCATTACCCATCTGGAAGCGACGCCGGGGATGCTTGTGCATATCGGCCTGTCGCTGTTTGCCTACGCGACGCTGATTATTGCGGCGCTTTACGCCATGCAGCTCGCCTGGATTGATTACCAGTTGAAGAACAAAAAGCTGGCCTTTAATCACGAAATGCCGCCGCTGATGGTCATTGAGCGTAAGATGTTCCACATCACTCAGGTCGGCGTGGTGCTGCTCACGCTCACGCTCTGCACCGGTCTGTTTTACATGAAGAACCTGTTCAGCGTGGAGAATATCGATAAAGCGGTGCTCTCCATCATCGCGTGGTTTGT
Organism: Enterobacter mori; assembly: GCF_025244905.1. NCBI lineage: Bacteria > Pseudomonadati > Pseudomonadota > Gammaproteobacteria > Enterobacterales > Enterobacteriaceae > Enterobacter > Enterobacter mori. Next base: position 3,527,019 of record NZ_CP104285.1, read on the forward strand.
CTATATTGTCCTGTTATGGGGCCATTATCATGAAGGCTGGCGCGGTCGTCGCGTAGTCTGGTTCAACGTCGCGGGCGCGGGCATTCTTACCCTTGCCTATTTTGGAAGTCGCTTCATACAGCAATTTGCTGGCTAAGTAACAAAGGAGTTCCCCCTGGAACACATCTCCACCACCACGCTGATCGTCACCCTGATCATCATGGTGGTCATCTCCGCCTATTTCTCAGGCTCGGAAACCGGCATGATGACGCTCAACCGCTACCGGTTACGTCATCGCGCCAAACAGGGTAACCGTGCCGCCCGTCGTGTCGAAAAGCTGCTGCGTAAACCGGATCGCCTGATTAGCCTTGTGCTTATCGGTAACAACCTCGTCAACATTCTCGCCTCGGCACTGGGCACCATTGTCGGCATGCGCCTGTATGGCAACGCTGGCGTCGCGATTGCCACCGGGGTACTAACGTTCGTCGTGCTGGTGTTTGCTGAAGTACTGCCCAAAACCATTGCCGCACTTTACCCGGAGAAGGTCGCCTACCCGAGCAGCTTCCTGCTGGCACCGCTGTTGATCCTGATGATGCCGCTGGTCTGGCTGCTGAATATGGTGACTCGCCTGCTGATGCGCATGGTCGGCATCAAAGCAGACGTCACCATCAGCAGCGCGCTCAGCAAAGACGAGTTGCGCACCATCGTGAATGAATCCCGCTCGCAGATCTCCCGGCGCAATCAGGACATGCTGTTATCGGTACTTGATCTGGAAAAAGTCAGCGTGGACGACATCATGGTGCCGCGTAACGAAATCGTTGGGATTGATATCAACGACGACTGGAAAGCCATCGTCCGACAGCTGACGCACTCCCCGCACGGGCGCATCGTGCTGTATCGCGATTCTCTGGATGACGCCATCAGCATGCTGCGCGTGCGTGAGGCGTATCGTCTGATGACCGAGAAAAAAGAGTTCACTAAAGAGGTGATGCTACGCGCCGCAGATGAAATTTACTACGTGCCGGAAGGGACACCGCTCAGCATACAGCTGGTGAAGTTCCAGCGTAACAAGAAGAAAGTCGGTCTGGTGGTTGATGAGTACGGCGATATTCAGGGATTAGTGACGGTCGAAGATATTCTGGAAGAGATTGTCGGTGACTTTACCACATCCATGTCGCCTTCCCTTGCCGAAGAAGTCACCCCGCAAAATGACGGCTCGGTGCTGATCGACGGCAGTGCGAACATCCGTGAACTCAATAAAGCTTTCAACTGGCATTTACCGGAAGATGAAGCGCGAACCGTAAATGGAATGATTCTGGAAGCGCTGGAAGAGATCCCAGCAGCAGGAACGCGTGTGCGTATTGAACAATATGATATCGATATACTGGACGTGCAGGACAATATGATTAAGCAGGTGAAAGTCCTGCCCGTTAAGCCTCTACGCGAAAGTATCGCCGAATAAAATGTAGGCCGGGTAAGGCGAACGCCGCCACCCGGCACTACAGGCAGCACATTACGCTTTCGCTTTCGCCACGGTCACCATTGCCGCACGAATGGTACGGCCGTTCAGGGTATAACCTTTCTGCATCACACCCAGCACCTTACCGGCTTCAATCTCTTCAGATTCCACCATTGCGATCGCCTGGTGTACGTTCGGATCCAGCGGTACATTGGTATCGGCAATCACTTCCACGCCAAACTTACGCACCACGTCCAGCATCGACTTCAACGTCAGTTCGATACCTTCGATCATTGGCGCGTTATCCGGATTCGCTTTGTCAGCCACTTCCAGCGCACGATCCAGGCTATCGATGACCGGCAGCAGTTCATTGACGAATTTTTCCAGCGCAAATTTGTGCGCTTTCTCAACGTCCAGCTCGGTACGACGACGCAGGTTTTCCATTTCCGCTTTGATACGCAGCACGCCATCGCGTTCGCGATTTTGCGCTTCTACCAGCTGGGCTTCCAGGTTGGCAATTTTTTCATCGCGCGGGTCCACCTGCTCAGCAGACGCTTCTGGCTCTACAGCCTCAACTTCATCGTGCTGTTCCGTGATAATTTCTTCAGGGGCTTGCCCCTCAGGCGTTTTCTGTTCTTTACTACTCATGAATTTCTCCGCGTTTTTCTGCATTCATCTCGCTAACTTCGCTTATTATGGGGATCAGTTTCCGGGATTCAAGGGAACAAGACAGATTGTCATCATTCATCAGGCACAAGGACCTCCAGAAAATGAATAATCATTTCAGGTGTATTGGGATCGTCGGGCATCCGCGTCACCCTACCGCATTGACGACACATGAAATGTTGTATCGCTGGCTGTGTGGCAAAGGCTATGAAGTGATGGTCGAGCAGCAGATTGCTCAGGAGCTGCTGCTGAAGGGCGTTAAAACCGGCACGCTGGCGGAAATTGGTCAGCAGGCGGATCTCGCCGTGGTGGTGGGCGGCGACGGCAACATGCTTGGCGCGGCCCGCACGCTGGCACGTTATGATATTAAGGTCATCGGCATCAACCGTGGCAATCTCGGGTTTTTGACCGATCTCGACCCGGATAACGCCCAGCAGCAGCTGGCTGACGTGCTTGAAGGGCACTACATCAGCGAAAAACGTTTTTTACTGGAAGCACAGGTGTGCCAGCAGGACTGCCAGAAGCGCATCAGCACCGCGATCAACGAGGTGGTTCTGCACCCAGGTAAAGTGGCGCACATGATTGAGTTCGAAGTGTATATCGACGAAATCTTTGCCTTTTCGCAGCGCTCTGATGGGCTGATTATCTCAACACCGACAGGCTCTACCGCCTACTCGCTTTCCGCTGGTGGCCCAATCCTGACGCCATCACTGGATGCCATTACCCTGGTGCCGATGTTCCCGCACACGCTCTCCGCCCGCCCGCTGGTTATCAACGGCGACAGCACGATTCGTCTGCGTTTCTCACACCGCCGTAACGATCTGGAGATCAGCTGCGACAGCCAGATAGCGCTGCCGATCCAGGAAGGTGAAGATGTCCTCATTCGTCGATGTGATTACCACCTGAATCTGATTCATCCAAAAGATTACAGCTATTTCAACACATTAAGCTCGAAGCTTGGCTGGTCAAAAAAATTGTTCTGATTTTGCATCCAGGACTTTACTGTATATAAAACCAGTTTATACTGTATGAAAACACAGTTATGGTTTTTCATACAGGAAAACAATTATGCTGGCACAACTGACCATCAGCAACTTTGCCATTGTTCGTGAACTTGAGATCGATTTCCACAGCGGCATGACGGCGATCACCGGGGAAACCGGTGCAGGTAAATCTATTGCCATTGATGCCCTCGGCTTGTGCCTTGGGGGCCGCGCAGAGGGTGATATGGTGCGCCGGGGCGCAACCCGTGCCGACCTGTGCGCCCGCTTCGCCCTGAAAGACACCCCTGCAGCCCTGCGCTGGCTGGAAGCGAACCAGCTCGAAGACGGACGTGAGTGTTTACTCCGCCGTGTCATCAGCTGCGACGGTCGTTCCCGCGGTTTTATCAACGGTACAGCGGTCCCCCTCTCCCAGCTTCGCGAGCTTGGTCAACTGCTTATCCAGATCCACGGTCAGCACGCGCATCAGCAGTTAATTAAACACGAGCAGCAGAAAGCCCTTCTTGATGGCTACGCTGGTGAGTACGCGCTTACTCAGCTTATGACAGAGCACTATCGCCAGTGGCACCAGAGCTGCCGTGAACTCGCTCAGCACCAGCAGCAAAGCCAGGAGCGCGCCGCCCGTGCGGAACTGCTGGCGTACCAGCTTAAAGAGCTGAACGAATTCAACCCGCAGGCGGGTGAGTTTGAGCAAATCGACGAAGAGTACAAACGTCTGGCGAACAGCGGCCATTTACTTTCAACCAGCCAAAACGCGCTCAACATGCTGGCAGATGGCGAAGACGTAAATCTGCAGAGCCAGTTGTATAACGTCCGTCAACTGGTTACCGAACTGGTCGGGATGGACAGTAAACTCTCTGGCGTCCTGGATATGCTGGAAGAAGCGGCCATTCAGATCTCCGAAGCGGGTGATGAACTGCGCCACTACTGTGAACGTCTGGATCTCGACCCGAACCGTTTGTTTGAGCTTGAGCAGCGTATATCCCGTCAGATCTCACTGGCACGTAAGCACCACGTCACGCCGGAGGAGCTGCCAGCCTTTTATCAGTCTCTCCTTGATGAACAACACCAGCTCGACGATCAGGCTGATTCACTGGAAACGCTGTCTCTGGCGGTAAACCTGCATCATCAGCAGGCGCTGGCAACGGCGAAACAGCTGCATGATATCCGTCAGCACTATGCGCAGGAGTTAAGCCAGCACATCACCGACAGCATGCACACCCTGGCGATGCCGCACGGCGTGTTCAGTATTGATGTTCGCTTCGAAGAGAGCCACCTGACTGCGGAAGGCGCGGATCGCATCGAATTCCGCGTCACCACGAACCCAGGTCAGCCACTGCAGGCCATCTCTAAAGTCGCCTCCGGCGGCGAACTGTCGCGTATTGCACTGGCGATTCAGGTGATTACCGCGCGTAAAATGGAAACTCCGGCGCTGATTTTCGATGAAGTGGATGTAGGGATCAGTGGTCCGACAGCTGCCGTTGTAGGCAAACTGTTGCGCCAGCTGGGCGAATCAACTCAGGTGATGTGTGTCACCCACCTTCCACAGGTAGCTGGCTGTGGTCATCATCACTTTATCGTCAGCAAAGAGACGGATGGTGAAATGACCGAAACACACATGAAACCGCTCGATAAACGCGCGCGTCTGCAGGAGCTGGCGCGCCTGCTCGGTGGTAGCGAAGTCACCCGCAACACGCTCGCGAATGCGAAAGAACTGCTGGCGGCATAAACTTTTTCGGGATCTCAGAGTCATAGAGAACAACAAAAACGCCGCCAGACCGGTTTCAAAGTGGGGCAAGGTCTATTATCATCGGCATATTACATATGAGCCGCGTTCTGCTCGGGCCCGAAAAGGAATCAAATCACTATGCGTTGTAAAATGCTGACCGCTGCCGCAGCGGTTCTTCTGATGTTGACCGCAGGCTGTTCCACTCTGGAGAAAGTGGTTTACCGTCCTGACATCAACCAGGGGAACTACCTTACCCCTAACGATGTGTCCAAAATCCGCGTGGGGATGACACAACAGCAGGTCGCTTATGCACTGGGAACCCCGATGATGTCCGATCCGTTCGGTACTAACACCTGGTTCTATGTATTCCGTCAGCAGCCAGGCCACGAAGACGTGACCCAGCAAACCCTGACGTTGACCTTCAGCAGCGCCGGTGTCTTAACCAACATCGACAACAAGCCTGCCCTGACCAAGTAATCAGGTGTCAGAAATGCAAAAAGGTGCTCATTGAGCACCTTTTTGTATCTGAGTTCTTACGAAGAATCGTAGCCCCGGTAAGCACAGCGCCACCGGGGAAGAAAGTGCTACTTACCCGATTTCTCCGCACGCTGACGACGCAGCTCTTTCGGGTCAGCAATCAGCGGGCGATAAATCTCTACCCGGTCGCCCTCTTTCAATACGTCGCCAAGTTTCACCGGACGACTGTAAATCCCGACCTTATTCTTCGCCAGGTCGATATCGCTGCGAAGCTCAAGGATGCCGGAAGCGCGAATAGCCGCCTCGACGGTGGCCCCCTCTTCCAGCGTCACGCGCTGCAGATACTGCTTTTCCGGCAGCGCATACACCACTTCCACCGCAATCTTATGCGACACTGTAAACCTCTTTGGCGCGGGTCGTGAACGCCTGAACCATGTTAGATGCCAGCTCTTTGAAGATGCGGCCAAACGCCAGCTCAATAAGCTTATTGGTAAATTCGAAATCCAGCTGGAATTCGATGCGACAGGCATCTGCGCTCAGCGGCGTAAACTTCCAGCCGCCCATCAGGGTCTTAAACGGACCATCCACCAGATGCATCAAAATACTCTGATTATCGGTCAGCGTATTGCGGGTGGTGAACGTCTTGCTGATCCCCGCTTTGGAGACATCCACCGCCGCCGTCATCTGCGTTGGGCCGGATTCCAGAACACGACTCCCGGTGCACCCGGGGATAAATTCAGGATAAGACTGAACGTCGTTCACTAACTGGTACATTTGTTCCGCGCTGTAAGGCACAAGCGCAGTACGGCTAATCTGAGGCATAGCATTTTCCATGGTCACACAACGGACAAATAATAACATTTATCACCTGTTAAAAAAACGCTAAGCCTCATCTCGTGCTAATATAGCGCGTTAGACCTCACAGGACGCAATGAGGTGACTTTTTGAAATCAGATTACCGACGGCTTTACGACACTTATGACGAAGAAAAAAGCACATAAACCAGGATCGGCGACCATTGCGCAAAACAAGCGTGCTCGCCACGAGTATTTCATTGAAGAAGAATTCGAAGCAGGCCTTGCACTGCAGGGCTGGGAAGTAAAATCGCTGCGCGCGGGTAAAGCGAACATTGGCGACAGCTACGTGATCCTGAAAGACGGCGAAGCTTTCCTGTTCGGTGCGAACTTTACGCCGCTGACCGTCGCCTCTTCACACTACGTATGCGACCCAACGCGTACGCGTAAACTGCTGCTGAACAAGCGTGAGCTGGAATCTCTTTACGGGCGTATCAACCGTGAAGGCTTTACCGTTGTTGCGCTCTCTATGTACTGGAAAAATGCCTGGTGCAAAGTGAAAATCGGCGTGGCGAAAGGTAAAAAACAGCACGACAAACGTACTGACCTGAAAGAGCGCGAATGGCAGTTGGATAAAGCGCGTATCATGAAAAACGCAGGACGTTGATTCTGCACACTTATTGTACTATTCAATAAGTTAGCGTTTCGGGCTGGTATCCAGTAAGTGAAATCTGGTATACTCAGTCTAACACTATTGGGGCTGATTCTGGATTCGACGGGATTTGCGAAACCCAAGGTGCATGCCGAGGGGCGGTTTGCCTCGTAAAAAGCCGCAAAAAAATAGTCGCAAACGACGAAAACTACGCTTTAGCAGCTTAATAACCTGCTAAGAGCCCTCTCTCCCTAGCTTCCGCTCTTAAGACGGGGATAAAGAGAGGTCAAACCCAAAAGAGATCGCGCGGATGCCCTGCCTGGGGTTGAAGTGCTAAAACTAATCAGGCTAGTTCGTTAGTGGCGTGTCTGTCCGCAGCTGGCGTGCGAATGTAAAGACAAACTAAGCATGTAGTACCGAGGATGTAGAAATTTCGGACGCGGGTTCAACTCCCGCCAGCTCCACCAAAATTCTCCATCGGCGATCACCAGAGTCGACTGATGAAGTCCTGAAAGCCCGCACGGCGCAAGCCCTGCGGGCTTTTTTGTGTCTGCAGTTACTCTGGATTGATGGTTTACCTTACGAAAAAGAACCTGCCACCTGCGTATGTTACGAAAGCATTCAGGTAGAAGTAGCCTGCTATTTACTTGTGATAAAACAATCTACTTCATCCATAACACCATCACTTCGTGGCAGACCGGTTTTGATGCCAGACCGTTCTACTACCGACCCGAAGGTCGGTAGATGTTATTACTCCCATTACCACGCGTAAGCTTCAGGTGCTTCCCCGCCCGGTCCTGGCCAGATGGCATCCAGTTTTTTCAGCGTTTCAGGGGTCAAGGTTACGCAAAGCGCATTGAGATTCTGGCGAAGCTGTTCAACCGTGCGTGGCCCGCTGAGCACGCTGGTGACGACCGGATTTTGAAGTAACCAGGCAAGCGCAACGTCAGGCGGTGTTTCACCTATTTCATCGCAAAGCTGCTCCCAGGCTTCCAGCTGCGGCCGCAGATGATTGATTCGCGCCTGCATATGCGGTGCGGCCCTGCGCCCCTCCGCCATTTTACGCAGTACGCCGCCCAGCATCCCCATCCCTACCGGGCTCCAGGGAATCAAGCCAATGCCGTAATGGCGCAGTGCCGGAATGACCTCCAGCTCAACCGTGCGCTGGGTCAGATTGTACAGGCTCTGCTCAGATGCCAGCCCCAGCAGGTTACGTGCGTCAGCCTTACATTGTGCGGTAGCAATGTCCCAGCCAGCAAAGTTACTGCTGCCCACGTAGCTGATTTTTCCCTCGCGGATCAACTGTTCCATAGCCTGCCAGATCTCCTCCCAGGGGGTGTTCCGGTCGATATGGTGCATCTGGTAGAGATCGATATGATCTGTTTTGAGCCTTTTCAGGCTGGCTTCACATGCCCGGCGAATATGGTAAGCGGACAGATATTTATCGTTCGGGCCCGTATCCATCGGCTGATAAACTTTTGTAGCCAGCACGATCCGGTCACGCTGGCCGCCGCGCGCCAGCCAGTTGCCGATGATCTCTTCGGATGTCCCGTACCCCTTTGCCATATCCGGCGACTGCGGCCCGCCGTAAACATCGGCGGTATCGAAAAAGTTGATACCCGCATCCACAGCCTCATCCATGATCCTGAAACTGGTTGGCTCATCCGTCAGTTCACCGAAGTTCATGGTCCCGAGACCGATGCGGCTCACCCGCAGGCCAGTTCGGCCCAGATGTTTATAGTTCATGTCGCATACTCCTTAACTGAACGTGTTATTTCAGGTTCTTACGGAAAAAGTCTGTCAGTTTGTCGAAGGGGATCACGTCCGTGCGGTCATACAGATCGACGTGCCCTGCCCCCGGGACGACATACAGTTCTTTAGGCTGAGCAGCGCGTTTGTAAGCGTCCTCGCTGAATTCTTTCGAATGGGCCTGCTCGCCGGTAATAAAGAGCATCGGACGCGGTGAAATGGTTTCAATATCGTTAAACGGGTAGAAGTTCATAAACTTGCCGATACTGCTCAGCATCGGTTTTGTCGTGAGTTCTTCTTTCTCGCCCTGCGGGGTGTAGCCGCCGCGTTCAGTGCGGTAGAAATCAAAGAACTCACGTTGAATTTCCGGCGTGGAAGCGTCCAGTTTGTTCACGGTGCCCGGAATGTACGCAGTCTCTCCCCTCTTAAACTCGGCAAACCGCTGCTCAATGGCCGACTGGATGAAGGCCTTACGCTGTTCCAGCGTCTGGGAATGGTTAAGGCCGTTACGGAACGCGGATCCCATGTCATACATGCTGACGGTGGCGATGGCTTTCATACGCGGGTCAATTTTTGCGGCGCTGACAACGAAGCTCCCACTGCCGCAGATGCCCAGCACGCCGATGTTCTTCGGATCAACAAACGGTTGTGTACTGAGGAAATCAACCGCCGCGCTGAAATCATCTGCGTAAATCTCCGGTGAAATCAGGTGCCCCGGCTTGCCTTCACTTTCTCCCCAGAACGAGAGATCGATAGCCAGCGTGACAAAACCCTGCTCCGCCAGCTTCTGCGCATACAGGTTTGAACTCTGTTCTTTGACCGCGCCCATCGGGTGGCCCACGACGATCGCCGGGGTTTTGGCGTTCTGATCGATCGTTTTCGGGATAAACAAATTGCCGACCACGTTCATCTGATACTGGTTTTTAAAGGCGACTTTCTGCTGCGTCACCTTTTCGCTTTTATAAAAGTTATCCGCGCCTCTGGACATATCCGCCGCGGAGGCGGCAAATGCACTGATGAGCATCCCCAGGGCTAACGAAAATTTATTCATGATGGTTTCCTTGTCAGGACGAGTGTGATGAATGGCCACCGGCAGACGCGTCTGCTCGTGAGGTCAGGAAAATCAATACGGTTGCGGTAATCAGCATCCCTGCGCTGGCCAGGAAGGTACTCTGGTAGCCGTGATGGTCGAAAAGCAGGCCGCCCACCGTCGAACCCAGCGCAATGGAAAGTTGCACCATCGCCACCATCAGCCCGCCGCCCGCTTCGGCATCCTGGGGGAACGTGCGTGGAACCCATGCCCACCATCCCACGGGCGCGGCGGTTGAAATCAGCCCCCACAGCCCGAGCAACGCCGTTACGATGACCGCCTGGCTGCCGAAGGCGATCAGGGCCAGCGCGACGATCGCCATTAGCACCGGGATCGCCATCAGGGTCGGGTAGAATCCGCGCGTCAACACCCGGCCAATCAGCGTCGTGCCGATGAAGCCCCCAATGCCGATGACCAGCAGGATGAGGGTCACCGCTGAGGCGTCCACCTTCGTAATCGCCTCAAGGAAAGGCCGGATATAGGTAAAGAGCGTGAATTGCCCCATAAAGAAGATCCCAACGCCCATCATGCCCAGCGTGACCACCCGGCGGCGAAACAGCGTGAAGACGTTGCCAGTCCCCAGAGGCCGTCGGGTAACCGGCATGGAGGGCAGGCTGAGCAATTGCCAGATAAACGCGACGATGGCTACGGGCAACAGGCAGAAGAAGGCTCCCCGCCAGCCGATGACCGAACCCAGCCAGCTGCCCAAAGGGGCTGCCACAACGGTTGCCAGCGCATTGCCGCCGTTGAAAATAGCCAGCGCCAGCGGAACGCGATGTACCGGCACCAGACGCATAGCCGTCGCCGCCGACATCGACCAGAACCCGCCGACCACAATGCCAATCAGGGCCCGGCCCGTCATATAGGTCAGGTAGTTGTGTGCCAGCGCAATGACGGCTCCGGAAAGCGCCATGATGCACGTCAGGCCGAGCAGCAGAGTTTTCCGGTTAAGCGTGCCAGCCAGCCGGGATATGAACAGGCTGGTCACCACCGCAAACGCGCCGGAAATAGCGATCCCCTGCCCGGCCAAGCCTTCGGTGACGTTCAGGGACTGCGCCATCGGCGTCAGGAGACTGACCGGCATAAATTCGGAGGCGATCAGGACGAAGACGCACAGCGTCATAGCAAACACGCCGCTCCAGTGAGCCTGTTGTTTTTCACTTACTCCGTTTTTGATTCCGGTTTCGGTTTTCTGATTACGCATTTAGCCTTTCTTTTCTGTTGGTAGTGCGATGCCCTCCCCGGGACTCCAGGGATCAGGAACGTCGTAAAATGGAAACGATCGTTATGGCATCAACGGCGCTTCACGATGCATGCTTTGCCTGTCGTTTAGCGTTGACTTTTTCATCGCATAATTGTTACCAATAGGTAGCGGCGAAACTAGCTAATGAATGCTTAATAGCCTTATAAGTAAAATTTATAAATTGACCGGAAACAAACATGGCCAGACGCAACCTCAACGATTTACTCTCTTTCGTCACCGTGGCGCGGGAAGGCAGTTTTACGCGTGCCGCCGCGCAGCTTGGCGTGACGCAGCCCGCGCTGAGCCAGGCAATTTCCGGGCTGGAAGAGCGAATGCAAATCCGCCTGCTGACGCGGACCACTCGCAGCGTCTCCCCGACGGCCGCAGGCGAGCGCCTGCTGCAGTCGGTGGGCCATCGTATTGACGAGATAGAGGCTGAGCTGGACATGCTGACCGAACTGCGGGACAAACCCGCGGGGACGGTGCGCATCACCTGCGGGCCGAACGTGCTGAAAACGACTCTGCTGCCCAAGCTGACGCCGCTACTGCGCGAATATCCGGATATCCATATCGAGTTCGATGCTAACCACGGGTTCCGGGACATCGTGGCGGATCGGTTTGATGCGGGCGTGCGGCTTGGCGATACGATCGATAAAGATATGATAGCGATGCCCATCGGCCCGAAACTGCGTATGGCGGCGGCGGCCTCGCCAGATTATTTCGAGCGATACCCGGTGCCGCAAACGCCTCATGATCTAACGCAGCATCAGTGTATTAATATGCGCATGGTCCGCTCCGGTGGGATTTACGTCTGGGAATTTGATCATAAGGGAGGAGAGCTGAACGTCCGGGTTAACGGACAGCTGACGTTTAATACGTCGGAACATGTTGTCGACGCCGCGCTGGCAGGGTTAGGCATCGCCTTTTTACCCGAAGAGGAGTTCGGCCCACACATCAAAGAGGGCCGTCTCGTACGCGTGCTTGAGTCCTGGTGTCATCCATTTCCGGGCTACTATCTTTATTATCCCAGCCGCAAGCAGCCTTCCCCGGCCTTTTCACTTGTTGTTGATGCGCTGCGCATTAAGCGGAAAAGCTTATTCACTTAACTATTTTTCTTAAAATCTTCTGCAATAAGCTTCGGAATAAATTCACGTACGTCATACCGTGCAAAACCGGGATAATAGCAGTCTTCCTCCAGAATGGACTGTAATTCATCCTTACCGCTTACCTGAGCGAAAATAACCCCCGCATGAGCGTCAGTGTCAATATAGGGGCCAAGCATCAGAAATTTTCCATTATTAAAATATTTTTCCAGCCATCTTACGTGAGCCGGAAACATTTCATTCTGAGTTTGTTCGGTTACATCAGAATTCACCGTGATATTAATTATAAACATTAGTAACCCTTATAAGCTGTCAGTACAGAATTGTTCGAACCGGATCAGGCAATGTTGCTTCTGATAGCCTCAAGCAGGCGGGCAGCATGTTCACGAGCAGAATGTCTTTGGGCAGACCGTTTTTCTTCATCTTCCCGGCCTGTGTAACTCACGCCATGCGTATAGATAGCGCCCGCATAATCAAGATTGCACAGTGCTGCCGTTGTCTCAAACTGGGACAAATATTCTTCAATTGTATGGCCAAAGAAACCGGACGCAGCGTAGGCCACTTCCGGCGCGCCAGTTGTGAAAGAAAGCAGAAGCTTTTTACCGCCAAGCTTTGCCGTTGAGCCGTGTGCAAACCCGTGAACAAATACTTCATCCACCCATAACTTCATAATACCGGGCAGTGAATACCATGAGAAAGGGAACTGCCAGACAATCAAATCGGCGTCTAATAACGCCTGCTGTTCGGCATTAATATCAAACTGGTAGGCAGGATAAAGCGCATCGAGACGTCGAATATTTACGTCCGGTAATGCCCTGGCGACCTCATCAAGGATCGTAGCATTCGCCAGGGAGGCGTTAAGATTCGGATGACCTGAAACAATAAGCACATTTTTCATTAGATTGTTACCTGTAATATGCTGAATAAATACTGAAACCACCGTCCACGGTGATATCAGAACCCGTGATGAAGCAAGCTTCATCGGATGCCTGGCAGGCCACCGCAGGGGCAATATCCTGCGGAGTCCCAAAATGTCCGAGCGGCGCCGGTAGCCAATATAGATAGTTCACGAAAGCGCGAGTAGACTGCATTAGTCACCTAAACTATTAACCAGAAGTTAATAATGGATAACGCAACTTACGGTCAGCTGACCATCTTTCACGTTATTGCCCGCGAGGGGAGCATTTCTGCTGCAGCACGAAAGCTGAGCGTGACGACGCCTTCCGTCAGTAAGTCACTGAGGCTTCTTGAAGCTAAAACCGGCGTTCCGTTATTTACGCGTACCACACGGAGAATCAGTCTTACTGAAGCAGGAAGGAATCTGTTACTGAAAACAAAAGATGCGATCGCCACGCTAGATCTGGCGATGGAAGACATCCAGAGTCTGGGTGAAATTCCTGCAGGGCCAGTCAGGATCACGCTCTCTCGCTTCGCCTACCAACTCATCGTAAAACCCCGACTTGCCGAATTCACCCTGGCCTATCCGGACATACAACTGGAGCTATCCATTAATGACGGCGCGGTCAGTCTTGTTGAGGAGGGCTTCGATCTGGGGGTTCGTTTTGGGGATACGGTCAGCGAAGGGATGGTCGTGAAAAAAATCCATCCGGCATTCAAAATGGGCCTTTACGCTTCAGAAGCTTATCTCAGACAATATGGCCTGCCTGAACAGCCTGGCGATCTCACTGACCACCGGTTAATCACCTACAGGTTTACCACCTCGAATCGCCTTTCACCCTTACAGCTCGTTGAAGATGGCCTGTCCATAACCCCTGAGATCGCGCCAGTGATGATCTGTAACGACATTGACGCCGTATGCGATGCAGTCAGGGCCGGCATTGGTATTGGTCGTATTTTTGAACCCCTGCATGCCGGTATGGCGGACTCCCGGGATCTTAAACCCATACTGCAGGAATACTGGCCAATGTATCCGGCGGTGTATTTTTACTATCTGCAGAATACACAGCGAGTGAAGCGGGTGCAGGCAGTTATCAACTTCTTTGATTGCGCTAAAAAAAATCAGTAAGTATTTCGTCCTGGTACCAGGGGGTTATCATCTGAAAGAAAGTGACATTCAATATCAAATCTGGCACGCAGCATACGACCTACATGAGCCAGGGCCCGAGCGGAAGTTCAATCTTTTTTGTCAGCCCCTCGGGGATTATTTCCGCTGTCCCGAAGATAATAGCGCCTTCGCGGCATCCATTCTTTTACAGTTTTTTCCTAAAGCCGCTTCGCTTCATCTGTGACATGCTGAATCACGCTCATAACCGATAACGTTAAATGAGGATATTATGAAAAAAACAATTATTGCATTATCTGCTGTTCTGCTGGCTTCCCCAGTTTTTGCTGCGACCACACATGCAACTGACGACACTGTCGCTGCGGCGAAAGCGAACGCCAACGACGCGAAGCAAAAACTGCACGAAGAGCAGAACAAAGGTGAAGAACTGAAGCTGAAACAGAAGCATGCTGCGGAAGGTAAAAGCGAAAGCGTTGGCAGCAAGGTCAGCGAAGACACCCAGAAAGCCTGGCATAAAACCAAAGAAGGCACAGAGAAGGGGTGGGATGCCACCAAAGAGGGTGCTGAGAAAGGCTGGAATAAAACCAAAGAAGGTGCCAGCGCTCTTGAAAAAAAAGTGACTGAGTAATTGTCACTCCCACGATAAGGCCGCTTTTGCGGCCTTTTTTATTTACCCCTGTTCCTCTCTGATAATTCACTACGTCGATAGCAGAATTTCAATAAAACACCAGAAAATATTTCCCCGCCTCTTCAGACATAATATATCTTATATCAAAGATGTTACCCTATCTTAAATAACCTTTAAGCATCCATAAATAACCCTGTCAAAATAACTAAATCACACATGACCTATCATTATTTATATGCGAAATAAAAACCGAATAATAAAAGATAAAAAACAAATTAAAAAACAACAAGTTACACAACAAAAAGCATAATAACAAGCACTGAAATAATACTTACCTCACAGACTTTACCTGTATTTAAGGAAGCATGGTTTGCATATCTTTCTTTTTCTGACTATATCATTTTCATGCGTCGAGGATTAAATCCTCTATTAATTACAGGGTTATATAGATTACGAAATACAAATAAACAAGATTCTCTTGAAAATAATTACACTCGCTCTGATGTTGCCACTCTGATCCCTGGCGGGCATCGTACGCGCTAAAAATATTACGGTGAGGGCTGTTTAAACAACATCCACTCCGCCGGGGCGCGTTTCACCCTCCACAGAGAGATGGCTCGTCTTTCACGCGTTCACGACAACTCTGCTGGAGTAATCATTAAATGAGCCAAATCTCTGTTATATCGAAACTTACTGGTGTGGAAACCACCACAGAGGGGTCTCAGGTTACACTGAACCATTCCTCTATCGTTGAGCTTCACGTAGAGCGAGCCAATGTTTCTCATTTCACCCGCAGCGGCAACGATCTGGTGATCACGCTGCACTCTGGCGAGGTCATTACCCTTAAGAATTTCTACGTATCGGATGCTCAGGGAGCAAGCCAGCTGGTCCTTGAGGAGAGTGACGGCGCGTTGTGGTGGATTGAAGACCCTACCGGGGCCGCCACATACGAATCAATCGCCTCCACGGACGTTTTACTTGCCGCGTCAGGGAGTGATGCAGGCGGTGCCGCCGTCTGGCCATGGGTGCTGGGTGGTCTTGCGGTAGCAGGTGGGATTGCCATCGCGGCGGGCACCGGCGGAGGAGGAGGCGGTGACGATGATGACAACAGCAACCCCGGCAATCCGGGCACGCCGACGGATCCCGATACCACGGCGCCCACAGCGCCAACCAACTTACAGTTCTCCTACGATGGCAAAACCGTCACGGGTACCGCGGAGCCGGGCAGCACCGTCACGCTAAAAGATGCCGACGGTAACGTAGTCGGCACCGGAAAAACGGGCAATGACGGCAAATTTACCATCGTGCTGGATAAGCCCCTGACCAACGGCGAGGTGATCACTGCCACCGCGACGGATTCATCCGGTAATACCAGCCAGGCCGGGCACGTCACCGCGCCCGATACCACCGCACCGGATGCGCCCACCAATCTGCAGGTATCGGATGACGGCACCACCGTCACGGGTCGCGCTGAACCGGGCAGCACCGTCACGTTAAAAGATGCCGACGGTAACGTGGTCGGCACCGGGAAAGCGGGCAGCGATGGCGCGTTCACCATCGAGCTGGGTAAACCGCTGACCAACGGCGAGCAGCTTACCGCCACCGCGACGGACACGGCGGGCAACACCAGCCAGCCTGGTCAGGTCACCGCTCCAGACTCCACCGCGCCGGATGCGCCAAACCTTCTCATCGTAAACGATAACGTCGGCACGGAAACGGGCCCACTGGACAATGGCCAGCGCACTGACGACGCCCGCCCTACCCTCAGCGGCATTGGCGAGGCCGGAACCACCCTCACCATTTACGATAACGGCACCCAGATCGGTACCACCAAAGTGGATGCTAACGGCAACTGGAGCTTTACCCCAGCAGGCAATCTCGCCAACGGAAGCCACACCATCACGACCACGGCAACCGATGCGGCGGGCAACACCAGCGCGCCATCGACCGCCGTGACCTTTATCGTCGATACCGTCGCCCCGACGGCGCCGGTCGTCATCAGCGTTGTTGATGATGTCGCCCCCATTACCGGTACGCTGGGCAATGGCAGCAGTACCAACGATCC
The DNA here is from genome assembly GCF_025244905.1 of Enterobacter mori. Classification (NCBI taxonomy): domain Bacteria; kingdom Pseudomonadati; phylum Pseudomonadota; class Gammaproteobacteria; order Enterobacterales; family Enterobacteriaceae; genus Enterobacter; species Enterobacter mori. The sequence continues at coordinate 3,543,677 of NZ_CP104285.1, forward strand.
GCGGCCACAGCTCACCGGTACCGCAGAAGCAGGCTCAACCGTCACCATTTATGACAACGGTATCGCGATCGGTACCGCCTTGGTAGCCGCTAACGGAAGCTGGACGTTTACGCCATCCGTGAACCTCAGCGAAGGCAGCCATCAGCTCACCGTGCGCGCCACCGACGTTGCAGGCAACACCGGCCCAGCCTCCCCTGCGTTTACCCTTACCGTGGATCTCACCGCCCCATCAACGCCGTCTGCATTCGTGGTTAATGATGATACCGGAAGCCTCAAAGGTGCCATCAGCGCAGGACAATTTACGGATGCCTCACAGCCGCGTCTGACGGGCAGAGGTGAACCTGGCAGCACCATTACCGTTTACGATAACGGCGCGCTCGTAGGGACTGCCACGGTGCAGCCTAACGGCACCTGGAGCCTGACCCCGACATCCCCTCTTGCAGAAGGCGCGCACTCGATTACGGTGCGTGAAACCGATGCGGCAGGCAACCAGAGCGGCCTGTCTCAGCCAATTAATTTCATCGTTGACACCACGCCGCCGGATCAACCCGTCATTTCTCTGAATCCAGCAGGCACACAGATTACCGGCACCGCCGAGCCCAACAGCAGCATTGTGATCACCAACAGCGACGGAGACGTCATTGGCCGTACAACCACGGACGGCAACGGTAACTTTGTTGCCACGCTTACCCCTGCGCAAACCAACGGCCAGCTGATCTCCGTGGTGGCGTCTGACGCCGCAGGTAACCAGAGCACGCCAGCGATCGCTACCGCGGCCGATACCACCCCACCAGCCCTGCCCGGCAACCTCGTGGTGTCCGACGATGGTCAAAGCGTCAGCGGGACAGCAGAACCGGGCAGTACCGTGACCATTAAAGCCCCCGATGGCACAGTCATCGGCGAAACGACAGCCAATGGCGACGGGACCTTTAGCACACCAATCAGCCCGGCCCAGACAAATGGCGAAGTGCTGACGGTTATCGCAACCGATGACAGCGGCAACGTTAGCCTGCCGGCTACGGCCACTGCACCTGATTCGACGCCACCTCTCGCGCCGGATAACGTCGTCGTGTCCGGCGACGGCACAACGGTCACGGGCACCGCTGAACCGGGCAGTACGGTGACTATTCGTGAAGGTAACGTCACGGTGGGTCAAGGCAAAGCCAATGATGACGGTAGCTTCAGCGTCACGCTCACGCCGCCAAAAGCCAACGGCGAAAGTTTGACCGCAGATGCCACCGACGCCGCAGGCAACACGGGGCCAACAACCCCTACCGTTGCGCCGGACATCACGCCTGCGCAAACGCCGGTGATTATTTCCGTGGTGGGTGATGTGCAGGCCACCGCGGGTCCTGTCGCACAGAATGGCCTCACTAACGACCGGACGCCCACCATCAACGGGACGGGTGAACCCGGTACAACCATTACCGTTACCAGCGGCAGCACCGTCATCGGTACCGTGACCGTTCCGGCCTCCGGCGAATGGAGCATTACCCCAACGGCACCGCTGCCTGATGGCGGTCACGTCCTGACGGCAACGGCGGTCGATGGAGCAGGTAACCCGAGCGGATCCTCAAATACCTGGAGCATCACCGTTGATGGCACTGCGCCGGTCGCACCGGTCATTACGCAGGTCGTGGATGATGCCCCTGGACGCACCGGCCCGCTCGATGCCGGTGAAACGACAAACGACGCCACCCCGACGCTCAACGGTACCGCCGAGCCAGGTTCAACGGTCACCATTCGTCTTGATGGCAACGCTATTGGTACTGCGCTGGTCGACAGCAGCGGTGCGTGGACCTTCACGCCCACAACGCCGTTGAGCGAGGGGCCGCATACCCTGACCGCCGTCACAACCGACGCGGCGGGTAACACCAGCCCGGCATCCGGCGGCTTTACGCTGACGGTCGACGTTACGCCACCGGCGGCGGCCACCATTGAGACGGCGCTGGATAACGTGGGTCCGGTGCAGAACCCGCTTCAAGACGGTGACACAACGGACGACACCCAGCCTCAGCTGCAGGGGACGGCACCGGCGGACACCATCATTACACTTTATGACGGTAATACCCTGCTCGGCACGGCGACTGTAACGGGGGGAACATGGACCTTTACGCCAACCACCCCGTTAACCAACGGCCCACACTCCCTGACGGTGCACGCCACGGATGATGCAGGTAACACGACGATCTCGCCTCCGTTCGTGCTCACCATTGATACCCTCGCGCCTGATACACCGGCGATACCGGATATCACCGTAAACCCGGACGGCAGCACGCCGGGCACCGCACTGAACCCGGGTGAAACGACCCGCGATACCACGCCAACCCTGAGCGGTACGGGCAACCCGGGTGACGTGGTGAATATTTATGATGGCACGACCAAAATCGGCGAATCTCTGGTGGACGGTGACGGCAACTGGACCTGGACGCCGAACCCACCGCTGGGTAACGGGACCTACGATCTCTCCCTGACGGTCACCAATCAGGATGGCGCAGGCAACGAAAGCGCCCCGTCCACCCCGGTGACGATCACCATTGATACTGAAGCCCCTCTGGCCCCAACGGTGCCGGTTGTGACCGACAGCGTGAGCCAGATCACCGGCCCCGTAGCCGACGGCGAAACCACCAACGATCCGCGCCCGGTATTGAGCGGAACGGGTACGCCAAACGATGTGATCACCATCTATGACAGCCGCGATGGCGGCACAACGACGACAGCCGTAGGCACGGTGACGGTAGACGGAAACGGCAACTGGAGCTGGCGCCCTGAGAGCAACATTGGGGAAGGCACGCATGAATATACCGCCACGGCCACCGATGAGGCGGGCAACGAATCAGATCCGTCAACCGGCATCACCATTACGGTAGACACGCTCGCGCCCGATACACCGGCGATCTCGGCCATCGGTGGTGCACAAAACGGTGGATCTACGACGGATAACACCCCAACGATCGGCGGAACCGGTCCTGACGGTGAAACGGCGATCATTTACAACAACGGTGTTGAACTGGCGCGCGTTGATATCGTCAATGGCGAATGGTCATACACGCTTCCGACGGCCCAAACGGACGGCCCGCTGAATATTACCGTTGCGGCAGTGGATAACGCAGGTAACGTCAGTGCGCCAGGCCCTGTCTTTACCGTGACGATCGATACGCAGGCTCCCGCGACGCCAGCTATCGACGCGGTTTCTGATAGCCAGCTGACAAACGGTACCCTCTATACGCGCGACGGCACCCCGGCTCTCAGCGGTACCGGCGAGCCGGGCTCAACAATCATCGTTTCAGTGGATGGGACGCCATCAACCATTACCGTAACGGTTCCTCAAAACGGAATCTGGACGTGGACCGCCGACAACACCTTACCTGATGGCCCGCACACCTTCTCGGTCTCATCCCGCGATCCCGCAGGCAATATTTCGGGTAGCTCTCCGAACCTGGCGGTAACCGTCGATACGGGTATCCCGGCAGACCCAGCCAACCTCGCCCTTGCTCAGCAAGGCACCCCGCTTACCGGGACCGCTGAAGCGGGAGCCACCATCACCGTGTATGCCGCAGACGGTACGACTGTCCTCGGCACCGGCGTTGCCACCGGTGGCAATTTCTCCATTGCGCTCAGCCCGGCACAGCTGGATGCCACCACGCTGAAGGTGACCGCCACGGATGCCGCGGGGAATACCAGTCCTGGTGCAAGCTATGTCGTCACCGACTCGCCGCTGGACCTTCCGGACGTACCGGTTATTACGGCTATTACCGATAACGTTGGTCCGGTCACGGGTAATGTGAAAGACAAAACCTCTGATGACACCTCGCCTACGCTGACCGGGACAGCAGAACCTAACGCCGTCATCACGATTTATCAGGATGGCATACTGGCAGTGCCGCCAACCGTGGTTGCGGATGGAAGCGGCAACTGGAGTTACACCCCGCTCTTCCCGTTGACAGCAGGTCCACATACCTTTGAAGTCACCGCGACGGATATTGTTAGCGGCGAAACCAGCGGACGCTCTCCTGCCGCAACCGTCACCATTGACCTGACCGCCCCCGACACACCGGCTATCGGCTCCATCATCGATGACGTTGGTCCGGGCATTGGGCCATTGAGCGACGGCCAGACCACCAACGATAACCGCCCAACGCTGAACGGCGTGGGGAACGTGGGTGATACGATTACCATTTACAATAACGGTACTCCGTTAGGCAGCGTGGTCGTCGGCTCAACCGGCACATGGACCTACACCCCGCCAGCGCTGAATGATGGCGATCATACCCTGACGGTCCGGGCCACCGATCCGGCGGGCAACGCGAGCGGACTCTCTGCGGGCATCACCATCACCGTTGACACCGTCTCCACGACGCCGGTGATCACCAGCGTGACCGACGACGCGGGGAATGCCGCGACCGTAGTACCTAACGGTGCGCCAACCAACGACGCCACGCCAACCCTGACCGGGACGGCGGAAGCGGGCAGTGTCGTCGTTATTTATGATGGCACAACGCAGATCGGTATCGTGGCGGCAGACAGCGTCACCGGCGCATGGATCTTTACGCCTGAAACCGCCCTCGTGGAAGGCTCGCACTCCTTCACCGTCAAAGCCACCGATCCGCAGGGCAACGTGAGCCAGACCTCCAACGCCTGGAGCGTTGACATCGACCTGACGGCGCCAACGGTGCCGACGCTCGATACGGTTAACGACAACGTGGCGGGCGGCGTGACCGGTAATCTGACCGCCGGCCAGGTCACCAACGACAATACGCCGACGCTGAGCGGGACAGGTGCGCTGGGCAGTACAATCCACATTTTGAATAATGGGGTGGAGATTGGTACCACCACGGTAGACAGCAACGGCAACTGGACCTTTACGCCTGGCACTGCGCTTGGCGATGGCAACTATAACATTCGCGTCAACGCCACGGATGCCGTAGGCAACGTCTCGGCTAACTCTCCGGTATTCGCCTTCACCGTGGATACCGCAGGCCCTGACGCGCCGGTTGTAACGACTGTCATTGACGATGTCGGGCCGGTCACCGGGACGCTCCTCACCGACAACAGCACCAACGATGCACGCCCAACCTTCAACGGCACGGGCGAAATCGGTGCGACGGTTCACGTGATTGTGGATGGCACTGAAATCGGCACCGCCGTGGTGAACGCTCAGGGGAACTGGACCTTTACCCCGGGCACGGCGCTCGGTGAAGGGCTGCACGCCATCACCTTCAACGCCACCGATACGGCGGGTAACACCGGCGCCACCTCGCCAGCGTTTAACCTGACGGTGGATACCGTCGCACCGCTGGCACCGGTCTTTACGCCAGCAACGGATAACCAGGGTACCGTTCTCAACCCACTCACCTCGGGGCAAAGTACCGACGACACTACGCCAACGCTGAACGGAACCGCAGCGGCTAACGCCACTATCACCCTTTATGAAAATGGTCAGCAGATCGGTACCGCTCAGGCCAACGGCAGTGGCGTATGGAGCTTCACGCCTGCTAACCCGCTCAGCAGCGGCAGCCATACCTGGACCGCCACGGCAACCGACGCGGCAGGCAACGTCAGCCCGGCTTCACCGGCCTTTACGCTGATTGTCGATATCACTCCACCGAACGCACCGGTTATCTCGCAGGCTATCGATGATGTCGGCACGGTGACGGGCGCGCTTGGCTCAGGGCAAAGCACCGACGACACCGTACCGCGTCTTGTGGGCACCAGCGAGCCGTTTGCTACGGTGAACATCTATGAAGGCACAACGCTTGTCGGCACGGGCACTGCAGACGCCAGCGGCAACTGGAGTATCTTGCTCAACACGACGCTGGCGACTGGCCCGCACAGCTTTACGGCACAAGCTACCGATGCGGCTGGCAATACCAGCGCGTCATCAGCCACCTTCACGCTGACCATCGATACCACGCCGCCAGGGCTGCCTGTGCTGACAAGCATCACGGATGACGTCGGTAACGCCGCCACGCCAATCGCCAACGGTGGCTTAACCAACGATGCGCAGCCGACGCTCACGGGCACGGCAGAAGCGGGCTCGACGGTGAAAATCTTCGATAACGGCGTGCAGATAGGCAGCGTCGTTGCGACCGGCGGAAACTGGAGCTTTACTCCTTCTCCGGCGCTAGGCGACGGCTCGCACAGCCTGACCTTCTCGGCGACCGATCCGGTAGGTAACGCCAGTGCGCAAACCCCTGGATATGTGATTAACGTTGACGCAACCGCGCCAACCGCGCCGGTTATCAGCTCTGTTGTCGATGACGTGGGCACCGTCACCGGTCCGGTGACGGGCAGCAACCCGACCAACGACACGCGCCCTACGCTCAACGGCACCGCGGAAGCCAACGCCACCGTTCGCATCTATGACGGTACGACGCTCGTGGGTACCGTGACGGCCGATGCCAACGGGAACTGGACGCTACCGCAAACCAGCACCACGCTGGCGGAGGGGCAACATAACTTCACCGCCACGGCGACCGATGCGGCAGGCAACACCAGCGCACCATCGTCGGTCACCACCATCACCGTTGACCTGACGCCGCCAGCGGTTCCTTCCGGCCTGGCGGTGATCACCAACGGGACGCACGTTACCGGCACCGCCGAAGCGGGCAGCACGGTTACCATCACCACCAGCACCGGTACGGTCCTCGGTACGGCGGTAGCGGACGGTAGCGGCAACTTTAACGCCACGATCTCCCCCGCGCAGACGGGAGGAGAGTCGCTGGTGGTCTACGCCACCGATAAAGCCGGAAACGCCGGTGTGAGCGCATCGGTTACCGCGCCGTTCACGACGCTGCCGATCGCGCCGGTAATCGCCACCATTACCGATAACGTCGGTACCGTCACCGGTAATCTGACCAACGGCAAAACGACCGATGACACCACCCCAACCCTCAGCGGAACGGCGCAGCCTAACGCCACCGTCACGCTCTACAACAACGGCGTCGCAATGGGCAGCGTTGTCGCCGACGGATCGGGCAACTGGACCTTCACCACTCCGGCGATGAGCGAAGGCTCCCATGCGTTTACTGCCACCGCGAGTAACGGCTCGGGAACCGGTCCGTTCTCTTCCGCCACGACGGTGATTGTCGACCTCACCGCGCCAAACACGCCAACCGGAAGCTTTAACGCCGACGGTAGCGTCCTGACGGGTAACGCCGAAGCGGGCAGCACCGTCACCATCCGTCTGGCAGATGGCAGCACGGTGACCACAACGGCAGGCAGCAACGGTACCTACAGCTATACCTTCCTCAATAAACAGACCGAAGGTCAGACGCTGCAGGTCACCGCGACCGATGCTGCAGGTAACGTTTCGCAGCCAGGATCGGCCCTCGCCCCGGTCGTGCCGCTGTCGGCCAGCAGCAACGTTGAAGAGTTGGACCTCACCACAACCGCAACGGTCACCAACTCGCAGTACAGCGATTACGGCTTCCTGCTGGTGGGCGCGCTGGGCAACGCGCTGACGCTGCTCGGCAATGACACCGCGCAGGTCGGCTTTACGGTGGGCAGCGGCGGCAGCGCGGACATCACCGTCAACGCCAACGCCACGGGTGCGGTGCTGTCGCTGCTCAATACCCTTGAACTGGTGGTGCAGCGGTTCGACAGCGTCAACAACACCTGGACAACGGTGGTGGATACCGGCCAGCCGCAGTTTGCCGATCTGCTCACGCTCGGGGCGACCGGCGTTTCGCTGAACCTGAACGGCCTGGCCAACGGTCAGTATCGCGTCCTGAGTTACAACACCAACCTGCTGGCGACGGGCTCTTACACCAGCATTGATGTGGGCGTGAAAGAGACCAGCGCCGGCACCGTCACCGGCGAAACCAGCCTGGGCGGCAACGTCATCCTCGACGTTGACCCGACCACCGGTAGCGATAACGCCCCGGCGGGCACCACGGTTACCGCCGTCACTAACGCGCTGGGGGTAACCACCAGCGTCACCGCCGACGGCACGGCAATTCAGGGGCAGTACGGTACGCTGACCATCAACCGCGACGGCAGCTACACCTATACCCTGACGAATACCAGCGCCTCGGTGATTGGCCGTACGGAGAACTTCACCTACACCATCTCCCACAACGGAACCAGCGCCTCGGCGAACCTGGTGCTGTCGCTGGGAACAGGCACGGCCACCAGCGGCATCGTGGCCGTGGATGACACCGCATCGCTGACCTTCGACACCACGGTGAGCGCCATCAACAACGGCACCTCGTCGCAGGGCGGCTTTACGGTGGTCGGGATTAATCTCGGTAATACCCTGGGCCTGAATCTGCTGGATGATTTGAGCAATCCGATCATTTACAGCGTGGAGGAAGGCACCACCCGCACCATGACCATTCAGGCCTCCGTGGGGGGCGTCGCGCTGGCATCGGTGTTTGACCTGTACATCTATAAGTTCAACGACGCGACCCAGACCTTCGAGCAGATGCGCGTTCAGCCGGGCTGGCTGCGCGCGCCGCTGCTGGGCGGCACCTCGTCCACGCTGACGCTGAATCTGCCGTCTGGGGAGTACCTCTTCCTCCTGAACACGGCGGCGGGGATCACCGCGCTGACGGCCTACACGCTGAACGTGCTGGAAGACCACGTCTATAGCGTGGCAAGCGTCGGTACCAGCACCACCGGGGATGTGCTGGCGGATGACGTCGCGCCATCCGGCACGCTGGTGACGGAAGTAAACGGCGTGGCGGTAAACAGCAGCGGCCTCACCACCATCGTGGGGGAATACGGCACGCTCTCCATTAACGCGTCCGGTCAGTACACCTACACCCTGAAGAGCGGCGTAGGCGCTGACCACATCAGCACGCCGGATACCTTCGTCTACACCATTACCGCGCCGAACGGTGCCAAAGACACGGCCTCGCTCAACATCACCCCAACCGCGCGGGCGATGGATGCGGTGAACGATGTCAGCACCGCGATGGACGTGACCTCTGTACACCATACGACGGCCTACTCGGATACAACCGTAGGGACGGCGAGCTGGAACGCCGCGCTGTTGGCATCAACCCAGGGTAGCGGAAACGGTACCTTCGTGGTGGATCCGAATACGGCCCTGCACAACGTGGTCTTGACCTTTAACGTCGCATCGCTCCTTTCTCTGGGCGGGTTGACGGTGGACTGGACGATTACCAATGGCGCGACCACCGTAAGAAGTGGTTCATTCAACGGCGGGCTGCTGCTGGGCGGCACAGCCACCATCAACCTGACGGGACTGGATCTGGATGCCGGTACCTATACGCTCAGCTACACCGGCAAAATGGGTCCACTGGCTGCGGGGAATATCACCATTACCCCAAGCGTCAGCGGCACCTCCTACTCCCTGACCCAGTTCGACTCCACCAGCGGTCACACCGTCAACGGCAATATCTTCGACGGCACCGACTCCGCCGGGGCAATGGATCAGCTGCACTCCGTTGATACGCGTCTGAGCATTACCGGCTACAACGGCGTGACCACCACCCTGGATCCGTATACCGGTAGCGCCACAGTCAACGTTGTCGGGCACTACGGCACGCTGGCTATTGGTGCGGACGGTCACTACACCTACACCCTGAATACTGGGGTGTCGCTCTCATCCATCACCTCGAAGGAGGTCTTTAACTACACCCTGACCGATGCCGCCGGGAAAACGGACAGCGCCACGCTGACCATCAACATGGCGCCGCAGTTCATCAGCTCTGAACATAACGACGTCATTAGCGGTACGGCCTACGGCGACACGCTGATTTACCAGGTGCTGAACAGCACCGCTGGCAACGCCACCGCAGGCAACGTCAGCAGTACAGCTGGCGATCACTGGACCAACTTCTCGCTGGCGCAGGGAGACAAAATTGACATCGGCGATCTGCTGGTGGGCTGGAACGGTAGCGCTTCTACGTTGGGTAATTATCTGCATGTTACTCAAAGCGGTAGCAACACTGTGATCTCCATCGACCGTGATGGTTCAGGCACCACCTACACTAATACCACGCTCGTTACGCTTGATGGCGTTCAGACCACCTACGACGAGCTTGTTAACCAGCAGCACATCATTACCTGATAGCAAACCAAATGACCCGGGCGCGCAGCAGCGCCCGGGCAAAATAAAGCAGTACTCTTTTATTAGGGATAAGACATGGGAAAGAAGATGCCTTACTGGTGGCTCTCGTGCTGCCTGATATCTGTGCCCGCCGTCGCAGCCAGTCCGGCGGCGACGATCAATACTGAGCAACTCAGCGAAACGCAGGAACTCCCCTCTCTGAACGGCCGCGTGGCCCCTGTCGCCAGCAAAGCCGCGCCCGGCACGCTGCAACTGGATGACGCGGTTAACCGTGCGGTGACCTGGCACCCGGCCATCAGCGAAGCGGTAGGCAAACTCTACCAGCAGAGCGAAAATGTCGACGTCGCCAAATCGAAATACTATCCGCAAATTAATGCTGGCGCGGAGAACGGTTATACCCACGACGGCGACGATAACGGCTTCACGCCGTCGCTGGTGCTCTCCCTCTCGCAAATGCTCTACGACTTCGGCAAAGTGGCGAGCCAGGTGCGGGCCGAAAGCGCGGGCGTCGCCCAGCAGCAGGCTAACGTGCTGGTCAGCATCGACACCATCGCCCACGATACCGCCATCGCCATGGTGCAGGTGCAGACCTGGCAACAGATGGTAGACACCGCCAGAGAACAACTTGATGCCCTCTCCTCCATTGGAAAACTGACGAAACAACGCAATGACGAAGGGGCCACGTCCCTCTCTGACGTGGTGCAGACCGATGCCCGTATCGAAGGCGCGCGCGCGCAGCTGATGCAGTATCAGGCCAGCCTCGACAGCGCCCGCGCCACGCTGATGAGCTTTCTCGGCTGGGACAGTCTGAACACGGTCAGCAACGATTTCCCACAAAGTCTGGCTCGCAGCTGCGACATCGCCGAGCCGGACGATCGCCTGGTGCCCGCCGTATTAGCCGCCTGGGCGCAGGCCAACGTCGCGCAGGCCAACCTTGACTATGCCAACGCGCAGATGACGCCGACCATTTCACTTGAACCGGAAGTGCGCCATTACCTCAACGACCGCTATGCGGGCAACGAAACGCGGGATCGCACCCAGTATTCCGCCTGGGTAAAAGTGCAGATGCCGCTCTATCAGGGCGGTGGTCTGACGGCACGGCGTAACGCCGCCGGACACGCGGTGGAGTCGGCCCAATCCACCATCCAGCGCACGCGCCTCGACGTGCGGCAAAAACTGCTTGAGGCCCGCAGCCAGGTGATGAGCCTGATGACCACGCTGCAAATTCAGGGGCGTCAGGAAGCGCTCAGCGCCCGCACCCGCGAGCTGTATCAACAGCAGTATCTCGACCTCGGCTCGCGTCCGCTGCTCGACGTGTTAAACGCCGAACAGGAGGTTTACCAGGCGCGTTTCACCCAGCAGCAAACCGCCGGACAGCTGCATCAGCTTCAGCTCAACTGCCTGTACAACACCGGGCGCTTACGCCACGCGTTCGAACTTGATAACCGCACCATCCAGACTGTGGAGATCCAGCCATGAAGCAACGCGATATCCCACAGGGTGAAAACATGACGGATGATGCGCTGGAACAGTGGGCGCAGGCGTTTGGCTACGTGGCAACGCGTTATCGCGTAGCCTGTTCACCCGGCGCGCTGATGGCGGGTGCGCCGTGGCTGAAAGGTAAACCGATGGTGCCTGCCCTCACCCAGCTTGCGCGCGAGGCCGGACTGTCATTTCAGCTGCTGACGGCAGATCGGCAGTCCATCAATAGCTGGCGCTTGCCCGTCGTGGTGGAGCTGAGTGAGGGGAAAATCGGCGTCATTGAACATTTTGACGGCGAGGACACCCTGGAGGTCAGCTTTTTCGACGGCACAACGCATACCAACCGCCTGTCGATGACGGCGATGCTGCCGGGTATCCGCCACGTCATCGCCCTGCGTCCCCTGGCCGCCCTGAAAGACAGCCGGGTGGATGCCTACATTTCCAAATATCGCCCGGACTGGCTCTACAGGCTGGTGATGCGCGACCTGCGCCCCTACAGCTGGGTCATGCTCGCCGCGCTGTTTATCAACCTGCTGTCGCTTTCGGGGATCGTTTTTTCCATGCAGGTGTATGACCGGGTGATCCCCGCCCAGTCTTACCCGACGCTCTACGTCCTGACCATCGGGGTGCTGATCGCCACGCTGTTTGGTTTTGTGCTGCGCGTGGCGCGCGGGCACATTATGGATCTGCTGGGCAAGCGCTCGGATCTGCGCGTGTCGGATCGTGTCTTTGGCCATGCGCTACGCCTGCGCAACAGCGCCATCCCCCGCTCCACCGGCAGCTTCATTTCCCAGTTGCGCGAACTGGAGCAGATCCGAGAAATGGTCACCTCTTCTACTATCTCAACGATTGTTGACCTGCCCTTCTTCCTCCTGTTTGTGGTGGTGCTGGCGATCATCGCGCCGCAGCTGGCGTGGATCGCCCCGGTCGCTGCGGTGATCATGGTGCTGCCCGGCCTGCTGCTGCAAAAGCGGCTGGCGGAGCTGGCGAAGCAGTCGGCGCATGAATCCACCCTGCGCAACGCGGTGCTGGTGGAGAGCGTGCAGGGGCTGGAGGACATCAAATTGATGCAGGCGGAAAACCGCTTTTTGCAGCAGTGGAACAGCTACATCCAGATCACCGCCGAGTCCGGCCTGCGCACACGCGAGCTGACCCAGAACCTGATCAACTGGGGGATGACCATTCAAAGCCTGGTATACGCAGGCGTCATCGTGGTCGGCGCGCCGATGGTGATCGACGGGACGCTCACCACCGGTTCAGTGGTGGCCGCCTCGATGCTGGCCTCACGCATGATCGCTCCGATGGCGACCCTCTGCGGCGTGCTGGCCCGCTGGCAACAGGTGAAGGCCGCCAAAGAGGGGCTGGACAGCATCATGCAGCTGCCGACCGAGAACCAGCGCGAAGAGACGCCGATCCGCCAGGACGTGCTGCGCGGCCATTACCTGTTTGAGCAGGCGCAGTTCCGCTATCACCCGGAAGATCCCCGCATGGCGCTGCGCATTAACCGTCTGGAGATCAAACCGGGCGAGAAAGTGGCGATCCTCGGGCGCAACGGCGCGGGTAAATCAACCCTGCTGCAGGCGATGGCGGGCGGGATGGATCTGGCGGGCGGCGAGCTGCGGCTCGACAACTTCAGCCTGCCCCATCTCGACGTGGCGGACGTGCGGCGCAACGTCGGCTTTATGACCCAGAACGCGCGGCTGTTTTACGGCACCCTGCGCGAAAACATCACGCTGGGTATGCCGCGCGCCACCGATGAAGAGATTTTTGAGGCGCTGGAGATGTGCGGCGCGGCGAGCTTTGTGCAGAAGCTGCCGAAGGGGCTGGACTACCCGATTATGGAAAATGGCGTGGGGCTGTCCGGCGGACAGCGGCAGTCCATTCTGCTGGCGCGCATGCTTCTGCGCGATCCGAATATCGTGCTGATGGACGAACCCACGGCGTCGCTTGACGAGCACACCGAGCGGGAATTTATCCAGCGCCTCAACGCCTGGCTTGGCAACCGTACCCTGATTGTCGCCACCCACCGCGTCCCGGTGCTGGAGCTGGTGGAGCGCGTGGTGGTGTTGAAAGAAGGGATGCTGGTGATGGATGCGCCAAAAGCGCAGGCGCTGAGCAACAGCCGTATGCAGCAACAGCAGCAGGCAACCGGACGGGAGTGGAAAAATGAAAATCAGTCAGCGTGACGTTGCCGCAATGGACGATCTGGATAACGCCCTCGACTCCGAAAGCGGTTATACCGGAGCCCGACGCATTGTTTTCTTCTCCCTGCTGATGTTTGTGGTGCTCGGCGTCTGGGCGTGGTTTGGGATGCTGGACGAAGTGTCCACCGGAACCGGCAAAGTGATCCCCAGCTCGCGCGAGCAGGTTTTACAGTCGCTGGACGGCGGGATCCTGACGGAGCTGAACGTGCACGAAGGGGATCAGGTTCAGGCGGGACAGGTGCTGGCGCGACTCGATCCAACGCGATCGGAATCAAACGTCGGCGAAAGTGCGGCGCGTTACCGGGCATCGCTCGCCTCCAGCGTCCGGTTGTATGCCGAAGTGAACGATCTGCCGCTGAAGTTCCCGCCTTCGCTGGCGAAATGGACGGATCTGATCGGGGCCGAAACGCGTCTCTATAACTCACGTCGCGCACAGCTTGAAGATACCCAGCGGGAACTGCGCTCGGCGTTAGATCTCGCCAATAAAGAGCTGGCGATCACCCAGCGGCTGGTGAAAACCGGCGCCGCCAGCCACGTGGAAGTGCTGCGTCTGCAGCGGCAGAAAAGCGATCTGGAACTCAAGCTGACCGACGTGCGCTCGCAGTATTACGTGCAGGCGCGCGAGGCGTTATCCAAGGCCAACGCCGAAGTGGATATGGTCTCGGCCATCCTCAAAGGGCGTGAAGATTCCGTGACGCGCCTGACGGTTAAATCCCCGGTGCGCGGTATTGTGAAAAACATAAAAGTTACCACCATCGGCGGCGTGATCCCGCCCAACGGCGAGCTGATGGAGATTGTGCCCGTGGACGATCACCTGCTGATCGAAACCCGCCTGTCGCCGCGCGATATCGCCTTTATCCACCCGAACCAGGAGGCGCTGGTCAAAATCACCGCCTATGACTACGCCATTTACGGCGGGCTGCATGGCGTGGTGGAGACCATTTCCCCGGATACCATCCAGGACGAAGCCAAACCGGAAGTGTTCTATTACCGGGTGTTTATCCGCACCAGCCAGGATTACCTGGTCAATAAGGCGGGCAGGCATTTCTCGATTGTGCCGGGGATGATTGCGACGGTGGACATTAAGACCGGGGAGAAAACGGTGCTGGACTATATGATCAAACCGTTTAACCGGGCGAAGGAGGCGCTGAGGGAGCGGTAGTCAAACGCCGGGTGGCGGCTTCGCCTGACCCGGCCAACATTCCCGTAGGCCCGTGCAAGCGCAGCGCCGCCGGGCATCAAACCGCACGCCAGAACTGGAAGTCATCTCGGAGAATTAAGCTTTAGCCATACATTCCCCTTCTCTTCGGACATCGCCCTGATAATATTAACGGCAGACATAAATGCACTTGCGCACAGTGCGGGAGTGCACTATCATTCACTCAGCTTCATGGACTGGAGCTCACCAGCAATATGATTAATCATTTTCGGGATCAATGGCTTGAGGATTTTTTTCTTTACGGTAGATCGAGCAATGTTATTCCTGTAAATCTGGAAACAGCGCTTGCGAGAAAGCTCGACATCATCAACTCGGCAACCTCGCACAGGGATTTGCGATCGCCGCCGGGCAACATGTATGAAGCATTGAATCCACCGCTAAAGGGCTATTCCTCGATTCGGGTGAACAGACAATACCGGCTCGTCTTTCGCTGGACAGAGGGTAGGGCAGACGATCTCTACCTCTCGCCACACAAGTACACGCACCACAAATGAGGCATCATTTATGACACTCCAACAGGCACTGCGCAAACCCACCACGCCGGGGGACGTGTTGCAGTATGAATATCTTGAACCGCTCAATCTGAAAATCAGCGATCTGGCGGAGATGCTTAATGTACACCGCAATACCATCAGCGCGCTGGTAAATAACAACCGTAAACTTACTGCCGATATGGCGATCAAGCTGGCGAAAGCCTTTGATACCACTATTGAATTTTGGCTGAACTTACAGCTCAACGTCGATATCTGGGAAGCGCAATCTAGCTCCAGAACGCAGGAGGAGTTGAGCCGTATAAAAACGGTTGCGGATATCATGGCAAAGCGTAAATCCGGTCGACCGGATGTTGCCTGATTCGGCCACGCGCATTACCTTCACCCAAAAGGGGCTTCTTTCATCGCCCACTGCCCCGGCGTTTTACCGGTCCATGCTCTGAAAACCTCAATAAATGCGCTGACGCTGCTGTAGCCGCAGGACAGCGCAATCCACCCTACCGGCTTCCCCGCAGCCAGCCACTCCATTGCCTGCATAACCCGCGCCAGTTGCCGCCAGTTAACGAAGTTCATTCCGGTCTGGGCACTAAACCGACGGTTGAACGTACGTACGCTCATACCCGCCCGGCGAGCATGACTCTCAACCGTCTGGTTATCATCGACAAATTGCAGCAAATGCCTGACCACGTCCTTCAGACGCGGATCCGTCGGCACGGGCAGAGAAAAGTGCACCTGGGGCGCCAGGGCAAGCTCATCCAGCAGCAGGGTAAGCTTTCGCGGATCGTACCCGTTTTCTGCAACGCTTAAGCGGGAAAACAGTGCATGGGTAAGATCGTCGGGCTCAAATAGCGCGGGCACATCAGGAAGCCTTGCGCAGCAGGCGGGGTCAAGATAGATGGCGCAGCCTTCTATCGCGCTTTCAGAAAAGGCAGCGTGCTGATGGCCTGGCGGGATCCAGCCAATGTGTTTTGCCGGTACGACCGAGCGCCCTCGCTGCGACTCAATCACCAGCAGACCCGCTGCAATGCGCCACAGCTGGCCGGCGCGATGACTGTGCCACGGGGTATGGTAGCCGCCGGGATGAGCCAGCCTCTCGATGGTGAACATGCTTTTGACCGAAAATCGTTATTCTTCGGCTTATTACAGAAACTACGCCTTTCGCTGTCAAGCGATAATAGTGGCTCAACGTTAAGAGGAGCCACCATGACTATCATCACGTCCCTGATCAACCATCCCGACAACACCGCGCAGCGCGAGCAGATGGCCCGTCTGTTATCCCGCCTGTTCAAAGGCGAATTAGATCCGGCGGAGATGTTTACGCCTGATTACCAGCAGATCACGGATGGCCACGCGCTGGATTATCAGGGATTTGTGCAGCATCTGAACCACGTCCGTTCGCAGATCCGCGAGATCGCATTCAGGGTAGACGAGCTGGCTTGCCACGAAAACCTTATGGCAGACCGGCACTGGGTTACGGTGACGTATCCCGATGGTCGTCGGGCAGATATCGAGGTGTATATGTTTGCCGCGTTGCGGGAGGGGAAAATTTGTCGGATCCATGAAGTTACGCAGGCGATCGGCGGTCATGCATCTGACCGCGCGCTCGCCCACGCCACACAATAAGCCCCGGTTACAGGGAGATTTTCAGACGTCGTACCGCCTCTTTAAGCTGCTCATCCGTTGGCGTCACAAACGACATGCGCAGCGTTGTCTGGTCCGGCTCGTTGCAGTAGAAAAACTCACCCGGTACAAACACCACGCCGTTGCTCAACGTTTTTTCCAGCCAGCGCGTGGTATTCATGCCGTTGTTCATTTTCGCCCACAGGAACATGCCGCCTTTAGGCTTGTGGAACGACATCACATCGCCCAGTTCGGCCTCCAGCTCAGTTGCGAACGTCTGATATTTCTGGCGATAGGCTTCGCGGATCATTTGAATCTGCCCTGCCAGACGGCCGGTTTTCAGATACTCATACGTCATCAGCTGCGACAGCGTGCTGGTATGCAGATCGGTGGTTTGCTTCAGATTAACCACTGCACGTTTCAGCCACTCGGGGACCAGCACCCAGCCCACGCGGGTTCCCGGCGCGAGGATTTTAGAGAAGGTGGAGGTGTAGACCACGTTCTCTTCATTGCCGATATCTTTGGCGTGAGCAATCAGCGGGCGGAACACGTCGTCGGTGTAATTGATTTCGCTGTACGGGTCGTCTTCGATAATCACGAAATCATAACGCTTTGATAATTCCACCAGCTGTTTACGGCGCGCTTCGGAAAGCGTCACGCCGCCGGGGTTACCAAAGGTCGGCACGATATAAACCGCTTTGATGGTTTTCTTTGCCACCAATGCCTCAAGTTCATCGACCTTCATGCCGTCGCCGTCGGTGCCAACGGATTCAAAGTTGGCCTGCGCCAGGCCAAAAACCTGTAACGCGGCGAGATAGGTTGGACGCTCAACGACGACGGTATCGCCTGGGTTAATTAACGCACGCGCCAGCACGTCGAGAGACTGTTGTGAACCGGACGTCACCACCACATCATCAGCTTTACAGGCGATACCGCGCCCCTCGCAGATGCGTTTAATTTCCTCACGCAGCCCCGGTACGCCTTCCGTCAGGCCGTACTGGAACGCCTCGCCAAAATGCTGTGATAAGACGGCATCGGCGGCAATTTTAAGCCCTTCGTGATCGAACAGATCGGGATTAGGAATACCACCGCCCAGCGAAATCACCCCTGCCATTTTGCTATGTTTTAATAATTCACGGATGGCAGATGATTGCAGGCCCTGCGCGCTGCTGGCGAGTTTGTTTGCAGACATTCTTTGATTACCTTCTTTTTTTATATTGTGCCCAATCTTAGCAGAATATGGGCGATAAATTCCGTAAGCTTAGGCAGTTGACGTAAATCCTGACGCCACAATAAATGCACCGGCCTTGGCGCGGGCGTGTACTGTTCCAGCACCCGCACCAGCCTGCCGCTTGCCAGCTCTTCCGCCACCAGCACCTCCGGTTGCAGCAGTAATCCTGCGCCAGCCCGCGCCGCCATGCGTAATCCGTAGCCATCGTTGCATCTTAAAATCGCATCGCGCTTCCAGCGCACTTCTCCTTCCATACCCGGTAGTCGCCACTCGTTACGCGCGGTCCACACCGTGTGTGAAAGACAGAGATGATTCACCAGATCGGCAGGCGTCTGCGGCGTGCCGTAGCGCGCTAAATAGGCCGGCGCGGCGCAGATAACCATGTTGTAGGGGCAGAGATACTTCGCCACCAGATCGTCGTTTTGAATGTCGCCAATACGAATGGCCAGATCGACCCCCTCTTCCACCAGGTCGACCATCCGGTTGGTGAGATCCAGTTCGATGCGCACCTCCGGGTAGCGCTGCAAAAAGGTTGCCGTCAGCGGGGCAATCACGCAGCCACCAAACGACGTGGGTGCCGTGACGCGCAACGTTCCGGCAGGTGCAGCACGCAGCCGCTCGACTGCATTTTCAGCAATGGAGACCTGCTCCAGCACCCGCTTCGCCTCGTCGAAGTAAACGCGTCCGGCGTCGGTCAAACTTTGACGGCGCGTGTTACGCTCCAGCAGGCGGGTACCAAGCTGTGATTCCAGCAGCGCAACGTACTTGCCCACCATCACCGCCGACATCTCCAGCCGTGATGCTGCTCCGGTAAAGCTGCCGCTTTCCACCACCGCAATAAACGTCTCCATACCGCGAAGCTTATCCATATTCCGAACCTCTGGTTAGTAATCTTCTAACATTAGCCCAGTTTATCTGACTTTTGATTTATTAAAGAATGAAGGCTCACAACATAAGGAGTCGGCTATGAAAATCGTCATTATTGGTGCCAGCGGTACGGTCGGTCGTGCAGTCACAGAAGAGCTGAGCCGTCGCCACGAGGTGATCCGCGTGGGTCGCACGCAGGGCGACCATCAGGTGGATATCACCTCACAGGCGAGCGTCCAGGCGCTGTTTGAGAAAATCGGACCGGTGGATGCCATTGTCTCCGCCAGCGGTGGTCTTTACTTTGGCCCGCTCGCGACCATGAAGGACAGCGACTTCAACCTGGGCCTGCAGGATAAGCTGCTCGGGCAGGTGCGCCTGGCGCTGGCTGGCCAGCATTATCTTAACGAAGGCGGTTCGATTACGCTGATAAGCGGGATAGTGGCGCACGAGCCGATTGCGCAGGGCGTGAATGCCACCACGGTGAATGCGGCGCTGGAAGGGTTTGTCCGCGCCGCAGCCTGCGAGCTGCCGCGCGGGATCCGCATCAACCTGATTAGCCCGACGGTACTCACCGAATCCGCCGAAGCGTATGACGGGTTCTTCCCCGGCTTTGAAAGCGTTCCCGCCGCGACCGTGGCGCAGGCCTACCGCCGCAGCGTGGAGGGCGTGCAGACCGGGCGGGTATACAAGGTAGGCTACTGAGCCTTGCGGGCGGCGATCAGCACCAGCATCGGGCGCTCCGCCTCTTCGGCCAGCGCGGGCCAGGCGTCAACCTGCGCCTGCGTTGGCCCCCATTCGTTGACCTCGCTAATCGTTAATCCGGCCTCGATCAGCGCATTAAGCGTAGTGCCCAGCGTGCGGTGGTATTTAATCACCCCGTCCGCCAGCCAGTTGCTGACGCGCTGGCTCTCGTCCTGATAATGGTTCACGCCCCAGAACCGCTCGCCGCTGTCGTCGGTCAGCCAGCCCTGACGCGAGGCGCAGGTGTAAATCGGATGCTCCATCGAAAAGACCAGGCTGCCGCCGGGTTTAAGCGCGCGCTGAACGTGGGCAAATAAAGTATTCAGTTCCGGCAGATAGTGCAGCGCCAGCGAGCTGTAGACCAGATCGAGGCTGTTTTCACGAAGCTGAAGCGACTCCAGATCGCTACGCTGATAGTGAATCTGCGGGTCATTCGTCAGTTCAGCCGCGCGGGCGAGCATCTTTTCCGAGATATCGACCCCCGTGACGTCAGCTGCGCCCAGCTCGCGCGCCGCGCGGCAGAACCAGCCGTAGCCGCAGCCGAGATCGACAACCGATTTGCCGGTTAAATCCGGCAGCATGCTTTTTAGCGCCGGCCACTCCGGCGCGCCGTCCAGCCCCTGCACCGAGCGCGGAAGCTGAGCGTAGCCTTCGAAAAATGCCGGGTTATCGTAGATATTTTGTGCCATAACGGACTCCTGTATTGCAACAGAGGCGAGGGTAAAGCAGCCCTCGCCCGTTGACAACGTATCCGTCTGATAAATCAGAGCCTGCGCCGGATTTTCTCCACCAGAGCGGCGGTCGAAATCCCGTAGCGGTCGTGCAGGGTGGGCAGCGCGCCGGCGTCCAGGAACGCGTCCGGCAGTGCGACGGTATCGAAATCCACGTTCACGCGGTGGCGCATCAACAGCGACGCGACAGCTTCACACAGCCCGCCAACGCTGCTGTGGTTTTCCGCCACCAGCACCAGACGCCCCGGCTTCGCGGCCTGGGCCAGGATCGTCTCTTCATCCAGCGGCTTAATGGTGGGGGAATGCAGCACCGCCACGCTGACGTTATCCTTACGCAGTTGCTTCGCTGCCTCCAGCGCGCGCATGGTCATCAGCCCTGAGGCGATAATCAGAACGTCGCTCCCCTCCTCCAGCAGCGCGGCTTTGCCAATTCTGAACCGGTAGTCGTACTGGTCCAGCACCACCGGCACCTTGCCGCGCAGCAGCCGCATATAAACCGGACCATCGTGCGCCGCCATCGCCGGTACCGCCTGTTCGGTGTCTATCGCGTCGCAGGGATCGATAATCGTCATCCCCGGAATACCGCGCATAATGGCGATATCTTCCGTTGCCTGGTGGCTCGGCCCGTAGCCGGTGGTGAGCCCCGGCAGCGCCGCGCAGATCTTCACGTTGAGATGCTCCTCAGCAATCACCTGATGGATAAAATCGTAGGCGCGGCGGGTGGCGAAGACGGCATAGGTGGTGGCGAAAGGAATAAAGCCCTCTTTTGCCATGCCGCCCGCGGCCCCCATCAACAGCTGCTCCGCCATGCCCATCTGGAAGAAACGTTCCGGATACGCCTGGGCAAAGATATGCAGATCGGTGTACTTCGACAGATCCGCCGTCATGCCGACAATGTCCGGACGCTGTTCCGCCAGCCTGACCAGCGCGTGGCCGAACGGTGCGGCGCGCGTCGCCTGGCCTTCTTCCGCGATAGAGGCAATCATGGCCGACGTGGTTAAACGCGGTTTTTTCTCCGTGGTCTGGCTCATTACAGCACTCCTTCAGGTTTGTTCGCATCCAGCACGGCGAGCGCCTTTTGCCACTCGTCAGCATCCACGCGAATAAAATGGTTCTTGTCACGCTGTTCGAGGAACGGCACGCCCTTGCCCATCAGCGTATCGCACAAAATCACGCGCGGCTGGTTTTCCGGATAGCGTTTGGCGTTATCAAACGCCGTCACCAGGGCAGAAACATCGTTGCCGTTTACGCGCTGTACGTACCAGCCGAAGGAGGTCCATTTATCCTCCAGCGGCTCAAAGCCAAGGATTGTGTGCGAATTACCGTCTGCCTGCTGGCGGTTAATATCCACCAGCACGATCAGGTTCGACAGCCCATGGTGCGCCGCCGACATCGCCGCTTCCCAGGTGGATCCTTCGTCCAGCTCACCGTCCGACATAGAGTTAACGACCCAGGCTGTGCTCTGCTTATGCTTCAGCCCCAGCGCCATGCCGACCCCAATGCTTAAGCCCTGCCCCAGCGAACCGCCGGAGATCTCCATGCCCGGCGTGTAGGTTGCCATGCCGGACATCGGCAGGCGGCTGTCGTCAGCGCCGTAGGTCTCCAGCTCCTCCTCAGGAACGATCCCCGCTTCAATCAGTGCCGCATAACAGGCAATGGCGTAATGACCGTGGGAGAGCAGAAAACGGTCGCGCGCTTCCCACTCCGGCTCGCCCGGTTTGAGGTTCATCCCATGGGCAAACGCGGTGGCCAGCACGTCGGCATAGCCCAGCGCCTGCCCGATGTAGCCCTGCCCCTGCACTTCGCCCATTCGCAGGGCGTAGCGGCGAATGCGCCAGGCCGCCGCGGCAACCTGTTGAACTGTGGTATCCGTCATCTTCGGGCTCCTTAATGGATCAGCATGCCGCCGTTCACGTCGAGCGTGATACCGGTGGAGTAAGACGAAAGATCGCTGCCGAGGAACAGCGCGGCGCGGGCAACATCCTGCGCGTCGCCAAGGCGATTAAGCGGAATACCCGCCAGGATAGAGGTTTTCATCTCATCGCTCAGCTTGCCGGCGGTGATGTCCGTCTGGATAAGGCCCGGCGTGATGCAGTTCACCCGCACGTTATCCGGCCCCAGCTCGCGGGCCATCGCTTTCGCCAGGCCCAGCACGCCCGCTTTTGCGGCGCTGTAGTGGGGGCCCCCAAAGATGCCGCCGCCGCGCTGGGCGGACACCGACGAAATGCAGACGATGCTGCCCGACTTCTGCGCGCGCATGGTGGGAATAACCGCCTGGGACATCAGCAGCGTGCCGCGCAGGCTCACGTCCAGCACCGCATCGTAGTTCTCCCGTTTAATCTCCATCAGCCCGATCGGCTGGGTAATGCCGGCGTTATTCACCAGAATATCGATGCGCCCGTATTTCCCCAGCACCTGCTCAACCGCAGCATTGACCTGTAGTTCATGGCTGACGTTCGCCGCCAGGCCCAGATGCTCCTCGCCCAGGCTCGCCGCCGCGGCACGGCTGGCTTCGGCATCTAAATCGATAATCACCACCTTCGCGCCCTGTTCAGCATATAATTTCGCCGTGGCGAAGCCTAAACCGCGTGCGGAAGCCGCGCCGGTAATAACGGCGACTTTATCTTTCAGTAGCATATATTTACTCCATTCTTACAAGAGGGATTTTTATTATTTCGGCTCTTCCAGCAGCATAATCATCATTAAGCCAATGGCCGCGCAAATACCGAAATAAATAAACACAGAATTAAAGCTGCCGGTTTTATCCAGCAGATAACCTGCCAGCATGGGTGAAACAAATCCGCCGAGATTACCGCCGCTGTTAATAATGGAGGCGGCAATGGGATAGGTTTTACCGTCTGCAACCGCCATGCCGTAGGCGGTAAATGCAGGCCAGCCGATATTCAGACAGAGGCCGACAAAAAACAGCCCCACGCAAACCGCAACGGTACTTTGCGGAATATTGAGCATAATGAGCATCATCAACACGGTGCTGATGGCGGTAAACATCATGGTCGGTTTACGGCGACGGCCGAGCAGTTTGTCGGATACATAACCGCCAAAGATCGCCCCGATAAATCCGCCGATGCACGGCATGCTGGCGACCAGCCCCATGCTCATAAACGTAAAGCCTTTCTCTTTCACCAGATAGAGCGGGATCCACGTCAGCAGGCCGTAAAGCACGCTGACCATCATGAAATAGGCCAGACAGTCACCGAGAATATTCTTCGAGGTAAACAGGCCTTTCACCGTGTTCACCGGGGCTAACTCCCGCACGCGGATCAGTCGGTCAAGGCGCGCAAAGCGCGGTGAAATGACGATATTTTCCCGTCTGGCGTCCGGCGTCTCCTGACCGGCAGAAATGGTTTCCAGCTCGGCTCTGGAGACGAATGCGCTCTCGGACGGTTTTGTGCGCACCAGCAGATACCACAGAACGGCAATGACCAGCCCGGGGATCGCAAAGGAGAAGAAGACCCAGCGCCAGCCCCAGGTCATGGCAATCCACACCGCCAGCGGCGGCACGAGGATCGGCGCAAACATGGTGGCAGCAATGTAGACGCCGGTAGCCGTGGCTTTCTCCTTTGGCGGAAACCAGTTATTGATGGTGGAGGCCAGCCCGACGGGACACGGCCCCTCCGTTAACCCCAGCCCCAGGCGGATAAACTTCAGACCCAGAACGGAGGTCGCGGTGCCCATCAGCCAGGTAAACGCGGAGAAGCCGAATATCGACAGCGCCACCATGCCGCGTATGCCCTTTTTAGCGATAAAAAAGCCCGCCGGAATTTGGCTCAGGGCGTATCCCAAAAAGAACATGCTGGCGATAGCGCCGGCTTCGAAATTATTGATATGAAATTCGTCAATGATAAACGGGAGTACGGCGCCAATATTTGTTCTGTCGGCATAGTTAATGGCATAAACAATAAAAATTAATGCCAGCACAACGAAACGGTAATTGGTTTTTTTCGTCTTTATGTAGGGGACAGCTTGTTCTATACGAGACATAACTTACCTCATTATTCGAACAACGTGGGTCGTTTTTATTTTGCGTTCAACGTCAATATATCGGCTCATAAATGAAACACCATGCAATAAAACTCATTTATTGCTGAGATAAATTTGATTCGCGATGTAGCTCAAAAAAATAACATCGGGATAAAATTGCCCGCACGTAATCTCAATGGTATGTTTTTTATCAATAAACCTGAAAGGAGTAGGCTATGCCCGCGCAGGATCGCCAGACGCTATCGCTGCCCTCGCTCAGAAATTTGCAGGCGTTTATCGCCGTTGCTAACGCCTTGAGCATCCATCAGGCGGCAGAGCAGCTCAACGTGACCCCCTCCGCGGTGAGTCATCAGATCGCGTCGCTGGAATCGTGGATGGGCAAAAAACTCTTCATCCGCAGCGGGAAGGGCGTTCAGCTTACCCCGACGGGAGAGAAGTATCTGCGGGAGGTTTCAGCGGCGATGAGCGCCATCGGGCGAGCCACCGATCAGATCATCAAAGAGAAAGAGAATGCCGTACTTCGCGTGCACTCTTCGCCCACCTTCGGCCTGTCATGGCTGTTGCGGCGTCTGGGCAAGTTTCGCGCCGAATATCCCGATATCACCATCAATCTCACCTGCTCGTATGAAAACCTGCAATTCGCCAGAGACAATATTGATATTGATATCCGCCACGGCATCCCGGACTGGGATGCTTACCGGGTAATGACCATCAAAAATGACGCGCTGGTGGTGTTGGCCTCACCAGAGTATGTGGAAAAACATCCCATCGGTACCCCCGCCGATCTGCTGCACCAGTCGCTTATCTCGTCCACCAGCACCCTCGTGAACTGGGAAAAATGGTTCGCCTGGCACAATATCGACAGGCCGTGGCTTAACTTCAGCCTCAGCTTCGATCGCTCCTATATGAGTTTTGAAGCGGCGCGCATGGGGCTGGGGTTTATTCTGGAGAGCAAAATGATGGCCACCGATCACCTGAAGGAGGGTTCGCTGGTGCAGGTACTGCCGGATGAGATGGGGATCGCCATTAATGCGCATCATCTGGTGATGCCGCACATGAACGAGCGCGCCTGGAAGATCCAGCAGTTTGTCGAGTGGATTGACAGAGAGCTGCGATTGTCGGGGTATCACCTGTAACGTCGGGTGGCGGCTTCGCCTTACCCGGTCGACAGACGTGCGGCCTGATGCCCTCACCCCAACCCTCTCCCACCGGGAGAGGGAGAAATGCACCTCAGCCCACCGTCCCCCAGACCAGATTACCCTTATGGAACGTCGCGCTGCGCGGTGAAATGCGCGCCACCGCTTCGGCTGAACAGGAGGCATCCACCAGCACGAAGCTGGCGTCGTCCTGCGCTTTTGGCCACACGCGTTCGCCTTTGTCGTTCAGCGGCAGCACGTCGCCGGTGGCGATGCCGAGCGCGCGGGAGAGCGTCTGCTCGTTCGGGCGGATGTAGAGCTGCGCATAAAGATTCGCTTTTTCCAGCATGTCCCCCAGACCGTACGGCGACCAGTGGTCGATCACGCTGTCGGTGCCCGTCATCACGAACACACCCTTCTCACGCAGCTGCTTCAGCGGCATGTGCAGGGTACCAATCGGTACGGTGGAGGCGATGGTCACCTGCTGCGCCGCCATGCGGGTTGCAATCTCATCCACCTGCTGCTCGTTGAGCGTCGCCAGCGCGAAGGCGTGGCTGATGGTCAGCTTGCCCTTCAGCGCCGGCGCTTTCTCCACGGTTTCGACCATATAGTTCACCGCCGCCACGCCCGCCGGGCTGGTTTCGTGCAGGTGAATATCCACCCCTTTGCCGTAGTCCAGCGCAATCTGAAACATCAGATCGAGAGATTTCTCCATCGCGCCGTCAACGTTGGTCGGGTCCAGCCCGCCCACGTAGCGCGCTCCCGCCTGCATCGCCTCGCGCATCAGCGTTTCAGAATTAGACAGCAGCAGGCCGTGCTGCGGGAAGGCAACGATTTCGCAGTCAAAACCCGCTTTGCGGCGCGCCAGTACCGCCTGCAAATTTTCCAGGTTTTTCAGGCCGGAAACCGGCTCAATATTGCAGTGGCTGCGGGCGATGGTAGAGCCTTTCGACTGGATCAGGTCGATAAGCGCCTCCGCGCGTTCCTGGGTGTAGGGCTGTAGCTCCGGCAGCATTTTTTGTTCCAGGCGGATCATGTCCTGAATCGTGGTGCCCGCCGGGCGGTTCAGGGAGCGCCACGGGCCGCCGTAGAAGGTTTTATCCAGGTGGATGTGCATGTCGCGCATCGCCGGGAGCATCAGCTTTTTGCCCGCGTCGAAGTGCGGCAGGGTCGCGTCGGCGTGGCTGTTGTTGTCGCGCAGGGCGACGATTTTCCCGTCTTTGATTTCCAGCGTTTTCAGCTCGGTGCGGGTGCTGGTCGCCACGCTGCCGTCAAAGTTGAATCCGGCCTCCAGCAGCACGTTATCCAGGTAGTAATGTTTCGCGGTGATGTTCATTGGTTTGCCGGTCTCGCAGGTTGGCTTTGCCGAGTCAGCAGCATACGCGACGGATCCGGTCGCGCCAAACAGCGCGCAGGCGGTAACCATTTTGCCGCTCTGGCTAATAAACTCGCGACGGCTTTTGTTTTCACTCATCTTATCTTCCTTCATTAACGATATGGGTGCCGGTTTCTCCGCGCAGCGCCGCGGGCAGGCAGTCCGGCGAGGTGATGATCACCCGCCTGCCGCCGTGTTTTAAAAATTCCAGCGAGGCGACGATTTTCGGCAGCATGCTGCCCGCCGGGAAGTGGCCTTCATCCATATAACGCGTCATCTGCGCCACGTTGACGTGGTCCAGCGCCTGCTGGTTTGGCTTGCCGAAGTTAATGCACACCTTCTCCACGCCGGTGGTGATCACCAGCACGTCGGCGCGGATCTCGCGCGCCAGCAGCGCGGTGGAGAGATCTTTATCAATCACCGCGTCGACGCTCTGGTAGTCGCCCTGCTCACTGCGAACCACGGGAATGCCTCCGCCACCCGCGCCGATCACCACGAAGCCTTTTTGCGTCAGCGTTTTGATGGCGTCGGCCTCAACGATGCGTAGCGGCTGGGGTGAAGCCACCACGCGACGATATCCCCGGCCTGAGTCCTCAACAAAATGCCAGTCCGGGTGCGCTTGCTGCAACTCGTCGCGCTGCGCCTCGCTGAAGAACGCGCCGATCGGTTTCGTGGGGTGCGTAAAGCCGGGATCGTTTTTATCGACTTCGACCTGCGTGACGACCGTGACCGCTTTTTGCTCACCGCGTGCGGCCAGCCGGTTATTGAGCGCCTGCTGGATCAGGTAACCGATGCCGCCCTGCGTATCCGCCACGCAGTTTGCCAGCGGGGTCAGCGGCAGCCCTTCCCGCTCGTGGGCGATTTCGGCACGGCGCAGATCCAGCCCCACCTGAGGGCCGTTGCCGTGGGTGAGCACGATGTCATAGTCGGAGGCCAGCATTTCCAGCACGGAGTCTGCCACCGCTTTCACCGCCTGCGCCTGATGTTCAACCGACTGGCTGGCGTTGTCTTTGATAATGCTGTTGCCGCCGATGGCGACGACCATGAGCTCTTTCATACGTTTTCCTTCGCAACAGTAATTTCAGCGCTCGCCGCTTCCCGGCTATCGAGGAAATGCTTCACCACAAACATGCCGCCCATCATCAGGTAGGCCGTCATGAACATCAGCGAACTGCCTTCGGCAAAGCCCACCACCGGCGCATGGATCACACCAAACAGCGCCAGCAGCGCCCCACCGGCAGCAGCGATAGCCCCGCGCAGCGGTTTGTTAATAATGGCGAAGATGGCGATACAGCCCCAGAGCATGCTGGCGAGCGGTGCACCGTTACCGAGATGCATCAGCCCTTCGTAGTAGATCCCTTTGCTGTGCAGCACGTCGGTGCCGATTTTCCCCGCGCTGGTGCCTGCGGCGCTCATCACGCTGTTCATCATGGTCAGCGCCCAGTTGGCGATCCACGGGAACAGGCAAATAAAGATCACAGGCACCTCCACTTTGGGCGTTTCCCTCACCACCTGGTTGGCGGTGACGACGCCGATAAACACCAGAATCGGCACGATGGCGGTCATCGGAATGATGGCGAGCATAAAGGCTCCCAGCCCGAACAGCGGCACGATGAACATGGTCACGCCGGAAGCCAGCGTGTAGCCGATGCTGGCGCCCATCGCTTTCCAGCCAGGATGACCGACATAGACGGTGACCGGGAACGGGTTCCCCATCAGGCAGCCGAGCATGGAGGCCAGACCGTTCGCCAGCATGACCTTGCGGGTCGGGTACTCATCCCCCGCCGCGTGGGCGCTTTCGATGTTCTCCAGGTCAAAGATGTAGTTCGCCAGCCCCAGCGGTACGGCAGAGGCCAGATACGGCAGCGCGTGCGGCAGCCCCTGCATAAAGCTGTCCACGTGCACTTCCGGCGGGTTAAAGCCGAAGGAGGACATGGACGCTTTAATCGCATCCGGGCTTTGCAGGCCGGAGATCCACGCTAATGCCGTACCGGCAATCAGCAACAGCAGGCCGGTCGGGATACGGGCGAAGATCGGCTTTTTACCGAACCAGTTAATGAAGATCAGCAGCAGGACGATAAACGACACGGTGGGCGCTTCGAACGCCTGCAGCATGGGGTTCATCGCCAGCAGCAGCAGGCCCAGGCCGGAGAGGCACGACAGCAGCACGGTGCGCGGGATCATCTTGCGGATGGTTTCCCCTAAAAACGAACCGCCAGCGAGGATCATCGCCTCCACGAAGCACCACACCAGGCCAATCTGGATCGCGAAATCCGCATCGCCCGTTTGCTGATAAACCGGCATTAAGACCAGGAAGGTCACGGTAAAAATTGACGGCGCGCTCGGGCCGGACGGCAGCGCGGTGACGTCCGTTCGTCCGGTGGCGCGCGCCATTTGCAGGCCAAACCACGTATAGCAAAGACTCGCCACCAGCACCGCCAGCCCGAAGGCCGGTGCAATGCGTCCATAAACAATCTCCTTCGGGATGCCGACGACAAAAATGAGCAACCCCATCATGGTCAGCA
The DNA here is from genome assembly GCF_025244905.1 of Enterobacter mori. Taxonomy (NCBI): domain Bacteria; kingdom Pseudomonadati; phylum Pseudomonadota; class Gammaproteobacteria; order Enterobacterales; family Enterobacteriaceae; genus Enterobacter; species Enterobacter mori. The sequence continues at coordinate 3,573,340 of NZ_CP104285.1, forward strand.
AATTGGTCAGGTTGTTGGTCATCAACCCGAAATACGCCGCCCAGTCACCTCTTTTCCACTCCAGTTTCATGTTTTTCATGGATGCTTGCCTTATAAAAAGTAGCGATCGCGGAAGGTCAACAGCGCCTTTTCAAAACAGCTAAACGGCGGGTGAACGATGCCCGCCCCAATCATGCCGATGCCCGCGTCTTTGTGGGCAATGGCGGTGTTAATCACCGGCAGAATGCCGCTGCCCGCGACTTTGGTAATGTCGATGGCGGTCGGAATGCCCATGAACGACAGCAGCGGAATGGTGACGTTCGGGTTTTCGCCGAGGGTGATTTCGCGCATCTGGCGAGAAAAATCGATAGCTTCATCCACCGTCCCCCCCACCAGCGCAACAATCGCCGGAGCCGTCGCCATCGCAAAGCCGCCGATGCCGTAGGTCTCGGTGATGGCGCTGTCGCCGATGTCCAGGCCGGAGTCCTCCGGCCTGTAGCCCGCGAACATCGGGCCAATCACCTGCTGCGCCGGGCCGGTGAACCATTGTCCCGGCAGGCCGGAAATGCGCAGGCCGAACTCGTAGCCGTTGCGCGCCATGGTGGTGACGACGGTGCTGTACTCAATGCCGTGAGCGGCATCCAGCGCGGCCTTACACATCGCCATCCACGTCGGGCCGGAGAAGTAGTCGCTGCTGGCGACAAACTCAAACACCTCGCGCTGCTGCGCCACCGGGTAGCCCGCCTGGATCAGCCCCGGCGTCAGCGCCTGAATAAGAAGCGTGGTGCCCGCGTTGTTGCGGTTGTGGCACTCGTCGCCCATGTGCAGCGCCTGGGCCAGCATCAGGCGCAGGTCGATTTCACCGATGATCTTCATCGCATCGCGGAGCATCGGGCCGAGCACGTCGCGCATCCAGTTCAGCCGGTCAATCACGCTCTGGTCGTTAGCGCCCATGCGCAGGATCTTCGCCATCTGCTCGCTGAGATTGGTGAACGCCCGGTTGCCGTAGGTTTTGTTTTCAACGATGTGCATAAACATCGACGCGGAGGTCACACCCGCCATCGAGCCGACGCAGTCGTGCTCGTGGCACGGCGAGAAGGTGATGTCGCCTGAAGCCGCCAGCCTTGCCGCGTCGTCCAGATCTTTCGCCAGCCCTTCAAACACCAGCGCCCCGGTGACCGCGCCCTTCATGGCGCCGCACATGTTTTCCCAGGAGACAGGCGGACCGGCGTGCAGAATGGTGGTGCGGGTCATCCCCGGCACAACGTTAATGGCCTGGTCATAGCCCACCAGCACCGGATGGGACTGAATAATGCGCTCAAGGGCGATCTTGTTGGCGGCGGCGATCTTCTCCGCCAGCGGTTTTTCCGCCAGCTGGTCGAGCGCCTCAACGACCTGCATATTGCCCTGCCCCGGCGGCGTCCAGTCGAGTTGGGTCACGGGTACGTGCTGTTTTTTAAGATCGTCGCTGAACATCGCAATGCCGACGTTAATGACGTTCAGCGGCTGGTTGAATAAGGTCGTCATTATGCTTTCTCCCCTTTGCAGACAAATTCGCGTGCCAGTAATCCGGTGTTGGTGCTGCTGCTGGCCCAGATGACGCCTGCGTCGGTCAGCCGCTGGCACTGCTGCGCCAGCGACTGCGGATCCTGGTCGGTGCCGAGCACGTAGCCGAGGATCTCAAGCGGACGGTTATCGGCCTTCGCGATCGCCTGCGCCTCATGGATAGCGTCGAGCATGACGCCCACCGGATCCTCATGTGCGCCAAAGCCCAGCACGAAGTCCATCACGATAACGCCCACCTCCGGATCGCGCGCCTCCTGCAGCAGGCGGCTGATGCGGTTGGTCGGGTCGATCATCGGGTGCGGCTTGCCGTTGGTGAAGTCGTCGTCGCCAAAGTCGAGGAAGGTATGGGCTTTACTGACGTTGATGTCGCTCAGGCGCCTGGCCGGATCCGGCTGAATGTTGCTGTAGACGTCGTCGAATTTCTCCAGCGCCGCGAACATCGCCTCATCGCACAGGGTGCCGCCGCAGAACAGGCCGCGAATGTACTTTTGCTGCGAAGTCAGGCGGGTGCGCACCTCTTCAATCAAAGGCCAGTTGAGCGGATGCAGATCGAGGGACTCTTTTTTGATGCCGGTGAGCAGGACCGCCTTCAGGGCCGCCTCTTTGGTGCCGCGGGCAAACTGCAGGCCGTCTTCATCAGCGGGCGGTTCGCTGCGGCCGAGGAAGCAGACGACCACCGGTTTACGGCAGGCGCGGGCGCGGGCCAGCACTTTCTCCGCCACGGCGGGGGCCGGTGGCTTGGAGATGAGTGCAATCACCTGGGTACCCTCGTCGGCTTCCAGCATCTCAATGGCGTCGAGCATCATCAGGCCACCGATTTTCTCGCTCAGATCGCGCCCACCGGTGCCAATCAGCTGCGACACGCCGCCGCCGAATTCATGAATGCGCACGCTCAACTCCTGGCTGCCGGTGCCGGAAGCGCCGATGATGCCAATCGGGCCGCGGCGCACCGCGTTAGCAAAGCACAGTCCGGCGCCGTTGATGATGGCGGTGCCGCAATCCGGCCCCATCATCAGCAGCCCTTTCTGGTGCGCGAGCTGCTTCAGCGCCAGCTCGTCGTCAAGTGATACGTTATCGGAAAACAGCATCACGTTAAGATCGTTTTCCAGCGCCTGGCGCGCTTCGCGGGCGGCGAAAGTACCGTTCACGGAAATCACCGCGAGGTTTGCGTCAGGACGATGGGTTTTGGCGCTGGCAATGGTGGCGTAGCGCGCTTCATGGGAGCCCGTGCTCTCTTTACGGGTGAACAGCGCTTCGATGGCCGCCAGCGTTTCATCATTCGCCGCGTCGCCTTTAATCACGATCATCAGGTCGCCGTTTTTGGCTTCCGCTAATTCCGGCGTTAATAGCCCGAGGTTTTTTAATACGCCTTTGTTCATTTCCGTTGCCATGGCGACAAAGGCCTGCTCGACGCCCGGCAATTTATTGGCTTTGGTGGAAACCGACATGAGGGAAACCGAATCGAAATACGTATTCTTTTTTATGACGATTTTCGTTGGCATTATTTTCTCCTGAACGCGGATAAAAGGGGGCCGCCGTCGTGCAAAATGCACGTCGGTAAAAATACTTTTTGAATTAACGGCCAGCCGGAAAAAGCTGGCCGAATGCGTTATGCGCCTGCCGCCAGCAGCAGGCCGGCTATCGCATCGAAGCCTTTTTCACGCGCCAGCTCGAGCGGGGTTTTGCCGTATTTGTCGGTCATGTGCGGGTTTGCACCGTTGTCCAGCAGCAGCTTGACGATCTCCTGCTGCTTTGCGCCGCCGTCGTTGAGCACAATCGCTTCCAGCAGCGGCGTCCAGCCGACAAAATTGGTGTGGTTGACATTGATATCGGTTTTTTCCAGCAGCTCGCGCACAATCTCCACGTGGCCCTTTTCGCTGGCAGGCGTAATGCCCACCCCGCCGAAGCGCGTCAGGCGGTCGAGATCGGGATTCGCCGGAAGCACAATGCGCAGCAGGGTTAAATCGTTGGTCAGGCAGCTAATCAGGAAGGGGTTAAAGCAGGTCTGATCCTGCTTATCAATATCCGCCCCGGCGGCAATTAATAACTCCACACAGGAATAGTGCTTTTTCAGGCTGGCAATAATAACCGCAGTTCTTTTCTGACGGTTGGTGGCGTTAATATCCACGCCTTTCTCCAGACAGGCTTTTAGCGCATTGCTATTGCCCTCTTCTGCCGCCAGCAGAAATTCAGTAACGAGTTCGTTCGCAGACATATTCAGACTCCCGATGTTTTTATTTCTGTTGACCTGAGAATAGCAACAGCCTGGTCATAAAAGAATCCGCTTAAAAATGATTCATCGACAGTCAATTCATTGTTGAAGTAAATTCAACAGTCCGGCTAAAACGTGCGTCTGTGCAACCTTTTTCTTATGTTTCACCGCTTTTTAGCGCGCCATACTGCATTATGCTTATGCCTGATAAAGCCTTGCTGAGTGCGGCTTGTAGCAAATAGTCAGAACTGTGACCGGCTTCAAATACGTTGTAACGGCGCTGTTAAAATATGTTCAAAACTGATGGCTGAAGGACGTGAGATATGAATTCCATCTTTACTGAAGAGAACCTGCTGGCCTTCACCACCGCGGCGCGCTTCGGCAGCTTCAGCAAAGCCGCCGCCGAGCTGGGCGTGACAACCTCCGCTATCAGTTACACCATTAAGCGCATGGAGACCGGGCTGGACGTTGTGCTGTTTGTCCGCAACACGCGCAGCATCGAGCTGACCGAGTCCGGCTTTTACTTTTACCGTAAGGCCACCGACCTGCTAAACGACTTTCACGCCATCAAGCGCGGGATTGATACCATTTCACAGGGCATTGAGGCGAGGGTGCGCATCTGTATCAATCAGCTTTTGTACACGCCTCGCCACACCGCCCGACTGCTGCAGGTGCTGAAAAAACAGTTTCCCACCTGTCAGATCACCGTCACCACCGAGGTGTATAACGGCGTTTGGGATTCAATCATTAATAACCAGGCCAATATCGCGATTGGCGCGCCGGACACGCTGCTGGACGGCGGCGGGATTGATTACACCGAAATTGGGGCTATTCGCTGGGTCTTTGCCATCGCGCCGGAACATCCGCTCGCCTTTGTTCCTGAACCAATAGCGGAGAGCCAGCTGCGCCTGTATCCCAACATCATGGTGGAAGATACCGCGCATACCATTAACAAAAAGGTTGGCTGGCTGCTGCACGGGCAGGAGGCGATTCTGGTCCCGGATTTCAACACCAAATGCCAGTGTCAGATCCTGGGGGAAGGGATTGGCTTTTTGCCGGAATACATGGCGAGAGAGGCGGTGGAGGATGGACTCCTGGTGACGCGACGTATTAACAACCCACGTCAGGATTCACGCATGCTGCTTGCCACGCAGCATGCGGCAACCGGTCAGGTCACGCGCTGGATCAAACAGCAGTTTGGACCAGCAGGTGTGCTGACCGGGATCTACAGCGACTTACTCTGGCGCGCTTAGCTTTTGGTTTGCACCCAAAACGCGTGAATAAGACCCGGGAAGTAGCCCAGCAGGGTCAAAAGGATATTAATAATAAACGCCCAGCCAAAACCTTTACCCAGTAATACGCCCAGCGGCGGAAGGATGATCGTAAAAACAACACGCCAAAAACCCATAAGAACTCCGTGCAAGCTAACCAATTGAAAATAAAAAAGAGACTATCTCTAAGCATAGTCAGTTTACCGTTTGCCGCCACGCTGCTCTCGCGCTTTTACCTGCCTTTACCCTCTTTACACTGGCTTAAGCGATCCCCACTCGGGGGTAGAAAGAGGAAAGTATTTGTGCCCCGTACCGGACGTGGACTATGGTGAAGATCGTTAAACGATGAGGAGGTACTATGTTTTCTGTCGGTGATTATGTGCAACCGCGCCAGGGCGGTCCGAAACTGAAAGTGCTCGACGTGAAGGACGACAGCATTGTGGTCGTGCAGGCCAGCAATGAACAGGGCGAGACATTTACCCTGAAAGCCGCAGATGTGACGTTATATACCGAAGCGGGTGATTTCGGCGTCTGCTGATCGTGTAACCGGGCGGATACGTCCGCCCGGCTCAAGGCTTAAATCAGGAAATCATCCAGTGTTTTACCATTTGCCAGCGCATTGGCAATTGGCTTTGGCGTGCGGCCCTGGCCGGTCCACGTTTTCTCTTCGCCATTCATATCAATAAAGCGATATTTCGCTTCACGCACTTTGCGTTTTTTCGCCGGTTTGCCCGCCTGCACGCGTTCAGTACCGAGCAGATCGGAAGGTGAAATACCGTCGGCTTTCATCCGTTCCAGCAACGCATTAATTTTATCCTGCTGCTCTGCACGTTGCTGCTCCAATTCCGACTGTTCGTGTTGTTTTTCTTCAACAACGATCCTGACCTTCTCCAGCATTTCTTCAAGAATGTCGACGGATAATTCACGTGCCATTGCACGCAGCGTACGGATATTATTAAGATTCTGTAACGTCAAAGACATAATAATTAAAAACCTTTTCTTTGGAGTAAACCGGAAATCAGCCGACAGAATAATTCATTTTGCACGCAATATCTACCCATCAGCGCGACAGGACAATTTTGTAAATATTTTAAAATAAATAATTTATATTTCTGCCGAGAGAGCGCATGCGTCTCAGGTATTAATTGCCGCATCAAAATATACGGTTACCTTTGAGCCAAATTGAAGAATATCACGCGGTTCTCAGAGAAGCGGTTACGGCCCTTGAAAGGATTACACATAACCAATTGATTTTTAAATACAAAAACAGATCAAGGAGAGAAAATAACGAAGCGAGCAAAAAACAGGCAGGTTTAGAGCATTTCGTGGAAAAAACGCCATTAAATAAAAATTTATCACTAGTTGCTAGCTCAAAGCCAGAGATATACGCTATACGCGTCAAACAAACCAATCTAAATCACTAAGATTTACCGATAAAACATCACCTTTTGTGCTTCTCAAGGAGTTCAGACATGTTCTCACCGCAATCACGCCTGCGCCATGCGGTAGCGGATACCTTCGCGATGGTAGTCTACTGTTCCGTCGTCAACATGCTGATTGAAATATTCCTCTCCGGAATGACCTTCGAGCAGTCACTTTCATCTCGTCTGGTGGCCATCCCGGTCAACATCGTTATTGCCTGGCCTTACGGATTATATCGCGATGTGATTATGCGCTTTGCCCGTCGCATTAGCCCGGCAGGTTGGGTTAAAAATCTGGCCGACGTGCTGGCGTATGTCACATTCCAGTCCCCGGTTTATGTGGCTATTCTGCTGACTGTGGGCGCAGACTGGCATCAAATCGCGGCGGCGGTCAGCTCAAATATCGTTGTTTCGATGTTGATGGGTGCGGTCTACGGCTACTTTCTCGACTACTGCCGCCGTCTGTTTAAAGTCAGCCAGTACAGCCAGGCGAAAGCATGAGGTGGGGCGACTGGCTCATGCCAGTCGCAGACTTACTGAATGTCGCCAAACAGTCCCTTCAGAAAACGCTCCAGCGCCATACGTGAACTGAAACCGTGCGGAATACCATAATGCTCATGCGTCTCACCGCCTAAATAGAGCGGAAATTGCTGATAATGATCGCAGGTTTTAATATCCGAGGCAGGCTCAGCAAAGGACAAACTTCTGTCTTTCAGGGTCGGGTGAATAATGAGAGCGGTGCGCCCCATTCTCGCTTCACGGTTCACGTAAACATAATTCTCGCCACGGCGATATCCATACGCTTTAGATGTCACCTCATCCATGGTGAATCCCTCTTTTTCAAGAACGCGCGCCACCTCATCGGGTCGTAAATACATATCTCTTCCTCGTTATCTTTTCCTGCCCGGCAACCTTACAGTATTCAGCATTAGCAGGGCTTTCAGAATATTCCATAAACTGTTCAATAAGCCGTGACTCGCTTCAGATATTAAATTTCTGAACTAGACTGAACGGGAACACAAAATTAAGGAGGATCCTATGTTTAACAGACCGAACCGAAACGATATTAATGATGATGCGCAGGACATTCGTAATGATGTCAGCCAATTAGCGGACACGCTAGAGGAAGTGCTGAAGTCCTGGGGAAGTGACGCGAAGGATGAAGCAGATGCCGCAAAACGTAAGGCTCAGTCTCTGTTGCGTGAAACGCGTGCCCGGATGCATGGTCGCTCTCGCGCCACGCAGGCTGCCTGCGACGCGGTGAGCTGTGCCAATACCTTCGTCCGTGAAAAACCACTTTGTGCACTGGGTACGGTTGCCGCCGTCGGTATTTTTGTGGGTGCCCTGCTCAGCCTGCGTAAGTAAACACGACTTATCAGCTCCGGTTGCCTCAGGCGCCGGGGCTTTTCTTTGTCCGAACGCCTGTAAAACCCGTAAAGCACGCCCTGCCCCGTTGTGCTCATCACCCGGGCATTATCAATCTAAATTTCCCATATCTTGTATGGTTGATAATTATCACAACTACATCTAGTATTCCTTTAGCAACAGAGACACAACCTGACGCGTTCAATCGCGCCGTTTTCTTATTCTAAATGGAAATACGAATCATGAGCATTATTATTTACACTCGTAACGATTGTGTTCAATGCCACGCAACCAAACGTGCAATGGAGAGCCGTGGCGTGGCGTTTGAGATGGTGAATATCGACCTGGTGCCCGATGCCGCCGATACCCTGCGTGCGCAAGGTTTCCGGCAGCTTCCGGTGGTCGTTGCCGGAGAGACCAGCTGGTCTGGCTTTCGCCCGGACATGATTAACCGCCTGAGCGCGCAGGCCACCCGGGCATGAGTGGGCTGGTCTACTTTTCCAGCAGTTCGGAAAACACGCTCCGCTTTATCGAGCGCCTCGGGCTGCCTGCGGTGCGCATTCCACTTAACGAGCGGGAGCGAATTCAGGTAGACGAACCTTACATACTGGTGGTGCCCAGCTATGGCGGCGGGGGTACGGCGGGGGCAGTTCCCCGTCAGGTGATCCGCTTTCTCAACGATCAGCGTAACCGGGCGCTGATCCGCGGCGTTATTGCGGCGGGGAATCGTAATTTTGGCGATGCCTTTGGTCGCGCCGGGGATGTCATCTCTCAAAAATGCGGCGTGCCGTATCTCTATCGCTTTGAGCTGATGGGGACACAGCAGGACGTAGAAAACGTGCGTAAAGGAGTGAACGAATTTTGGCAACGACAACCGCAGAACGCGTAATGCAGACAACGCCTGATTACCACGCATTAAATGCGATGCTCAACCTCTATGACCGCGAGGGGCGCATCCAGTTTGGCAAAGACCATGATGCGGTGGACGCCTTTTTTGCCGCCCACGTCCAGCCTAACACAGTGATGTTTGGCAGCCAGCATGAGCGTCTCGACTATCTGGTCAAAGAAGGCTACTACGAAGAACGCGTGCTGACCCGCTATGACCGCGCCTTTGTGGTGAAGCTGTTTGAACGCGCTCATGCCAGCGGTTTTCGATTCCAGACGTTTCTTGGCGCGTGGAAATACTACACCAGCTATACCCTCAAGACCTTTGACGGCAAACGCTACTTAGAGAGCTTTGAGGATCGCACCGTGATGGTGGCTCTGACGCTCGCCCAGGGCGATGAAGCGCTGGCGGAGCAGCTAACCGATGAGATCCTCTCCGGACGCTTCCAGCCCGCCACGCCGACCTTCCTCAACTGCGGTAAAGCCCAGCGCGGCGAGCTGGTTTCCTGCTTCCTGCTGCGTATCGAAGACAATATGGAGTCGATTGGCCGCGCGGTGAACTCGGCGCTGCAGCTTTCCAAGCGCGGCGGCGGCGTGGCGTTTCTGCTCTCGAACCTGCGTGAAGCGGGCGCGCCGATCAAGCGCATCGAAAATCAGTCTTCCGGCGTCATCCCGGTGATGAAGATGCTGGAGGATGCCTTCTCCTATGCCAACCAGCTTGGTGCGCGTCAGGGCGCGGGCGCGGTTTATCTGCATGCCCACCACCCTGATATTCTGCGCTTTCTGGATACCAAGCGCGAAAACGCCGACGAAAAAATTCGCATAAAAACCCTGTCGCTCGGCGTGACGATCCCGGATATCACCTTTAAGCTCGCTAAAGAGAATGCCGACATGGCGCTCTTCTCGCCGTATGACATCGAGCGTATTTACGGCAAAGCCTTTGGCGACGTGGCGATAAACGACCTGTACAACGAGCTGGTTGCCGACGATCGCATTCGCAAGACGTACATCAACGCCCGCGATTTCTTCCAGCGGCTTGCGGAAATTCAGTTTGAGTCCGGCTATCCGTACATCATGTTTGAGGATACGGTGAACCGCTCGAACCCGATTGCCGGGCGCATCAACATGAGCAACCTGTGCTCGGAGATTTTGCAGGTCAACAGCGCCTCCACCTACGACGAAAACCTGGACTACGCGGACATCGGGAAAGATATCTCCTGCAATCTCGGGTCGCTGAATATTGCCCATACCATGGATTCTCCTGACTTTGGCAGCACGGTGGAGACCGCCATTCGCGGGCTGACGGCGGTGTCCGACATGAGCCACATCCGCAGCGTGCCGTCCATTGAGGCGGGCAACGCCGCGTCCCACGCCATCGGCCTTGGGCAGATGAACCTGCACGGGTATCTGGCGCGGGAAGGCATCGCTTACGGCAGTCCGGAAGGGCTGGATTTCACCAACCTCTATTTCTACACCATCACCTGGCACGCGCTGCATACCTCGATGATGCTGGCGCGCGAGCGCAACCAGCGGTTCGCAGGCTTTGAGCAGTCGCGCTACGCCAGCGGAGAGTATTTTAGCCAGTACCTAGAAGGCGACTGGCAGCCGAAAACCGAAAAAGTGCGCGAACTGTTTGCCCGCGCGGGGATCACCCTGCCGACGCGCGAGATGTGGCAGCAACTGCGTGATGACGTGATGCGCTACGGCATTTATAACCAGAACCTGCAGGCCGTCCCGCCGACCGGATCGATTTCCTACATCAACCACGCCACGTCGAGCATTCACCCGATCGTGTCGAAAATCGAAATTCGTAAGGAAGGCAAAACCGGGCGCGTTTACTATCCGGCTCCGTTTATGACCAATGAGAACCTGGCGCTCTATCAGGATGCGTATGAGATCGGTCCGGAAAAAATCATCGATACCTACGCGGAGGCAACAAAACACGTGGATCAGGGGCTGTCGCTGACGCTGTTCTTCCCGGACACCGCCACCACGCGGGATATCAACAGAGCGCAGATCTACGCCTGGAAGAAAGGCATCAAAACGCTCTACTACATTCGCCTGCGCCAGCTTGCGCTGGAAGGCACCGAAATTGAAGGCTGCGTGTCCTGCGCGCTGTAAGGAGAAAGGATGAAACTGTCACGCGTGAGTGCCGTTAACTGGAACAAGATCCAGGACGACAAAGACCTGGAGGTGTGGAACCGCCTGACCAGCAACTTCTGGCTGCCGGAAAAGGTGCCACTCTCAAACGATATTCCGGCCTGGCAAACGCTGAGTCACGCCGAGCAGCAGCTGACGATCCGTGTCTTTACCGGCCTGACGCTGCTGGACACCATTCAGAATACCGTCGGTGCGCCAGCGCTGATGAGCGACGCGCTGACGCCGCACGAAGAGGCGGTGATGTCGAACATCAGCTTTATGGAAGCGGTGCATGCCCGTTCCTACAGCTCGATTTTCTCGACGCTGTGCCAGACCAAAGACGTGGACGCCGCCTACACCTGGAGCGAAGAGAGCGACTCATTACAGCGCAAGGCCGAATTGGTGCTGGCGTATTACCGCGCCGACGAGCCGCTGAAGAAGAAGATCGCCAGCGTATTCCTTGAATCCTTCCTCTTCTATTCCGGCTTCTGGCTGCCGATGTACTGGTCGAGCCGGGGCAAGCTCACCAACACCGCCGATTTGATTCGTCTCATCATTCGTGATGAAGCGGTACACGGGTATTACATCGGCTATAAGTACCAGAAAGGGCTGGAGAAAGTCAGCGAGGCGAAGCGCGAGGAACTCAAAGGTTTTGCCCTCGATTTGCTGATGGATCTGTACGACAACGAGCTGAGCTATACCGAAGAGCTGTACGCCGGAACGGGCTGGGAGGACGACGTGAAGGCGTTCCTCTGCTACAACGCCAACAAGGCGCTGATGAACCTCGGTTACGAGGCATTATTCCCACCGGAGATGGCGGAGGTGAATCCGGCTATCCTCGCGGCGCTGTCGCCCAATGCCGACGAAAACCACGATTTCTTCTCAGGATCTGGCTCATCGTACGTCATGGGTAAGGCGGTAGAGACCGAAGATGAGGATTGGGATTTTTAATAAACGATAACGTTCGTTAATTTAATATAAATCCCACAATTTCCGCTCTGATATTTACAAAGCAACTACACTGTAATTTCCACGTCATATTCGCCTGAATCACTCCGATTCAGGCGAAATTTCCCGATGCAGCAGCAAAAAATTGAGAAAAATTCAAACTGCCCGCAGCCCTTTATTCATGGGAAATTCAGCCGTTTCGTTTGCGTCAAAATTCCAGCATTAGCTCGACTCAGGGTTGTCTCAGATTCTCAGTATGTTAGGGTTATGCCCGTTAACAATTTACCATGGTAATCATATCGACATAAACAAATAACAGGACACTCTCTATTGCATGGCAATTAAATTAGAAGTGAAAAATCTTTATAAAGTATTTGGCGAGCATCCGCAGCGCGCATTCAAATATATTGAGAAAGGCCTTTCGAAAGAGCAAATTCTGGAAAAAACCGGGCTATCGCTTGGCGTTAAAAACGCCAGTCTGGCCATTGAAGAAGGCGAGATTTTTGTCATCATGGGGTTATCCGGTTCGGGTAAATCCACTATGGTTCGCCTTCTCAATCGCCTGATTGAACCCACCCGCGGGCAGGTGCTGATTGACGGCGTGGATATCGCCAGAATATCAGACGCTGAACTTCGCGAGGTGCGCAGAAAGAAGATCGCGATGGTGTTTCAGTCTTTCGCACTGATGCCGCATATGACGGTGCTGGATAATGCCGCCTTCGGTATGGAATTAGCCGGTACGCCCGCTCAGGAACGGCAGGAAAAAGCCCTCGACGCACTGCGTCAGGTTGGGCTGGAAAATTATGCCCACGCGTATCCGGATGAACTTTCCGGCGGTATGCGTCAGCGTGTAGGATTAGCCCGCGCGTTAGCCATTAATCCAGACATATTATTAATGGATGAAGCCTTCTCGGCGCTCGATCCGTTAATTCGCACCGAGATGCAGGATGAGCTGGTAAAATTACAGGCTAAACATCAACGTACCATTGTCTTTATTTCCCACGACCTCGATGAAGCCATGCGTATTGGCGACCGTATTGCCATTATGCAAAACGGGGAAGTGGTACAAGTCGGCACACCGGATGAAATTCTCAATAATCCGGCGAATGATTATGTCCGCACCTTCTTCCGCGGCGTGGATATTAGCCAGGTGTTTAGTGCCAAAGATATTGCCCGTCGAACCCCGAACGGCATTATCCGTAAAACGCCAGGCTTCGGCCCGCGCTCGGCGCTGAAGCTGCTGCAGGACGAAGACCGTGAATACGGTTATCTGGTTGAACGCGGCAATAAATTTGTCGGCGTTGTCTCCATCGACTCCCTGAAAACGGCGCTCACTGAGAACCAGGGAATCGATGCGGCGTTAATCGACGCTCCGCTTGCCGTGGACGCCGAAACGCCGCTCAGCGAGTTGCTCTCTCACGTGGGCCAGGCGCCGTGCGCCGTGCCGGTCGTCGGAGAGGAACAACAGTACGTCGGCATCATCTCAAAACGGATGCTGCTGCAGGCTTTAGATCGCGAGGGGGCAAACAATGGCTGATCAATCTAACCCGTGGGGCACCACTGAAGCAGCGGACAGCGCGGCGCAATCTGCTGACGCGTGGGGTTCTACGCCAGCGCCAACCGATGGCGGTGGTGCCGCAGACTGGCTGAACAGCGCACCCGCGCCTGCGCCAGAACATTTCAATATTATGGATCCGTTCCACAAAACGTTGATCCCACTCGACAGCTGGGTTACGGAGGGGATCGACTGGGTGGTCACCCACTTCCGTCCGGTCTTCCAGGGGATCCGCGTCCCGGTGGATTACATCCTGAACGGCTTCCAGCAGCTGATGCTGGGCATGCCGGCACCGGTGGCGATTATTCTGTTCTCGCTGATCGCCTGGCAGTTCGGCAGCGCGGGAATGGGGGTTGCCACGCTGATCTCGCTGATTGCCATTGGCGCGATTGGCGCGTGGTCGCAGGCAATGATCACCCTGGCACTGGTGCTGACCGCCCTGCTCTTCTGCGTTGTCATCGGCTTACCGATGGGGATCTGGCTGGCGCGCAGTCCGCGGGCCGCGAAGATAATTCGCCCGCTGCTGGATGCGATGCAGACCACACCCGCGTTCGTCTATCTGGTGCCTATCGTGATGCTGTTCGGCATCGGTAACGTGCCGGGGGTGGTAGTGACCATTATCTTCGCCCTGCCGCCGATTATCCGTTTGACTATTCTGGGGATTAACCAGGTGCCAGCGGATCTGATCGAAGCCTCACGTTCCTTCGGCGCCAGCCCGCGTCAGATGCTGTTCAAAGTTCAGCTTCCGCTGGCGATGCCGACCATCATGGCGGGCGTTAACCAGACGCTGATGCTGGCCCTGTCGATGGTGGTGATCGCCTCGATGATCGCCGTTGGCGGACTGGGCCAGATGGTGCTGCGCGGTATTGGCCGTCTCGACATGGGGCTGGCTACCGTCGGCGGCGTCGGGATTGTGATCCTCGCTATTATTCTTGACCGCCTGACCCAGGCCGTCGGTCGTGATTCACGCAGTCGCGGCAACCGTCGCTGGTATACCACCGGCCCTGTCGGGTTACTCACCCGCCCTTTCACGAAATCAAAATAAGGAACAACGATGCGACATAACGTACTTTTTGCCACAGCGTTTGCCACCCTTGTCTCCACCAGCACGTTTGCGGCTGAGCTGCCTGGCAAAGGCATTACCGTACAGCCGGTGCAGAGCACCATTTCGGAAGAGAGCTTCCAGACGCAGATCGTCAGCCGCGCGCTGGAGAAGCTGGGCTATACGGTCAACACGCCGAGTGAAGTGGATTACAACGTGGGCTACACCTCGATTGCCTCCGGTGACGCCACCTTTACCGCAGTGAACTGGCAACCGCTGCACGACGACATGTATGCCGCCGCCGGTGGTGACAAGAAATTCTACCGCGAAGGCACCTTCGTGACGGGCGCAGCGCAGGGGTATCTGATCGACAAGAAAACCGCCGACCAGTACCACATCACCAATATTGAACAGCTGAAAGATCCGAAGATCGCCAAACTGTTCGACACCAACGGTGACGGTAAAGCCGACATGATGGGCTGCTCGCCGGGCTGGGGCTGTGAAGCGGTGATTAACCACCAGAACAAAGCCTTCGATCTGGCGAAAACCGTCGACGTGAGCCACGGCAACTATTCCGCGATGATGGCCGATACCATTGCCCGCTTTAAGGAAGGCAAACCGGTGATCTACTACACCTGGACGCCATACTGGGTGAGCGACGTGCTTAAACCGGGTAAAGACGTGGTGTGGCTGCAGGTGCCGTTCTCCTCTCTGCCGGGCGAGCAGAAAGATATCGACACCAAACTGCCGAACGGCATGAACTATGGCTTCCCGGTGAACACCATGCACATCGTGGCGAACAAAGCCTGGGCCGAGAAGAACCCGGCGGCGGCGAAGCTGTTCTCGGTGATGAAACTGCCGCTGGCGGACATCAACGCCCAGAACGCCATGATGCATGAGGGCAAATCGTCTGAAGCCGATGTGAAAGGCCACGTGGACGGCTGGATCAAAGCCCACCAGCAGCAGTTTGACGGCTGGGTGAAAGAGGCGCTTGCGGCGCAGAAGTAAAAACAGAAGCCTTACCCCTCACCCTAACCCTCTCCCCAAAGGGGAGAGGGCCGGAGTGAGGGGCCTAAACCACACAAACCCACACATAACAATCCCCCAACTTTCACAATCATTAGCTATTATGGTTTCCGGAAAAATAATCACTCAATTAACGATTCCTGAAACTAATGACAAAAACCACTCAAGGGCTTAGCCCGGCACTCATTCTTTTAATGTCCGTGGCAACGGGTCTGGCCGTCGCCAGCAACTATTACGCACAACCACTTCTCGACACCATCGCCCGCGCGTTCAACCTTTCTGCCAGCTCCGCAGGCTTTATCGTCACCGCTGCACAGTTAGGCTATGCCGCCGGGCTGCTGTTCCTGGTGCCGCTCGGCGATATGTTTGAACGCCGGATGCTGATCGTCTCCATGACCCTGCTGGCGGCAGGTGGGATGTTGATCACCGCCAGCAGCCAGTCGCTGACGATGATGATTATCGGTACCGCCCTGACGGGGCTGTTTTCCGTGGTGGCGCAAATTCTGGTGCCGCTGGCGGCAACGCTCGCTTCACCGGAAAAGCGCGGCAAAGTGGTAGGCACCATCATGAGCGGCCTGCTGCTGGGGATTTTACTGGCGCGAACCGTCGCTGGGCTGCTGGCTAGCCTCGGCGGCTGGCGTACCGTTTATTGGGTGGCGAGCGTGTTGATGGTAGTGATGGCACTGGCGCTGTGGCGCGGGCTGCCGAAAGTGAAGCAAGAGAACCATCTTAACTACCCTCAGCTTCTGGCCTCCGTGTTCAGCCTGTTCACGCAGGATAAACTGCTGCGCACCCGCGCTCTGCTGGGGTGCTTCACCTTCGCCAACTTCAGCATTCTCTGGACGTCGATGGCCTTTCTGCTGGCCGCACCGCCGTTTAACTATTCCGAAGGGGTGATTGGTCTGTTTGGTCTTGCCGGTGCGGCGGGCGCGCTGGGCGCACGTCCGGCGGGTGGACTGGCTGACAAAGGCAAATCACACATGACCACGACTGCCGGGCTGGTATTACTTCTGCTCTCCTGGGCGGCTATCTGGTATGGGCACGTCTCCGTGCTGGCGCTGATCGTCGGTATTCTGGTGCTCGATCTGACCGTTCAGGGCGTGCATATCACCAACCAGACCGTCATTTACCGCGTGAAGCCAGAAGCGCGAAACCGCCTCACGGCCGGGTACATGACTAGCTACTTTATCGGTGGCGCTGCAGGTTCGTTAATTTCTGCTTCCGCATGGCAACATGCGGGCTGGACAGGCGTGTGCGCCATCGGCGCCATCATGGCGATACTGAATCTGCTAGTCTGGCGGCGTGGCTATCACCGCCAGGAGGCAATTCACTAACATTTACACTGCTTTAGGCCTCCTGGGGTGTAAAGGGGGCCTGCATCTGTTAATGTTAACGCAATCATTTATTCCAGAAATTTTAATGTGGGTGACATATTTACAATCAGTATGAATAGTTCAGACCCCCACCCTCACATCCCCTCTTCAGCGGGTTCATACCCTACGCTTTCTGTGCTCACCGGGTCACGGACTTACCCGGCGCTTTCTGACGGTGACATACGTTTGGCGGATATAACCGCACAAATAATTCATTTACATTATTTGTCACTGTCGTTACTATATCGGCTGTAATTAATGAGGTTATGCCCAAAATGGATAGTTCGTTTACGCCCATTGAACAAATGCTTAAATTCCGCGCCAGTCGTCATGAGGACTTCCCTTATCAGGAAATCTTGCTGACTCGCCTGTGCATGCATATGCAGGGTAAGTTGCTGGAAAACCGTAATAAAATGCTGAAAGCTCAAGGGATTAACGAGACGTTGTTTATGGCGTTAATTACGCTGCAGTCTCAGGAAAACCACAGCATTCAGCCGTCTGAGCTGAGCTGCGCGCTGGGTTCATCCCGCACCAATGCGACCCGTATCGCTGATGAGCTGGAAAAACGCGGCTGGATTGAGCGCCGTGAAAGCGACAATGACCGCCGCTGTCTGCATCTGCAACTGACCGATAAAGGTCACGAATTCCTGCGTGAGGTGCTGCCACCTCAGCACAATTGCCTTCACAAACTCTGGTCTGTCCTCAGCACTGCCGAGCGCGACCAGCTTGAGCACATCACTCGCAAGCTGCTTACCCGTCTGGACCAGATGGATGAAGACGGTGCCATTCTTGAGGCGCTGCGCTAACGCGACGACACGCTCGAACATCCTGATTTAAAAAAGAAAACTGACAGGCCAGCACGTCACACTGCTGGCCTTTCTGACAACAGGTCGGCTCAGCCGATGTGAAAATAAGAAGATCGTGGAGAACAACAATGAGCGCAAATGCGGAGAATACCAACCCGCAGCAACCGGCCAACAAGAAAGGCAAACGTAAGAGCGCCCTTCTTCTGTTGACCTTGCTCTTTATTATTATTGCCGTGGCATATGGGATCTATTGGTTTTTAGTATTGCGTCATGCTGAAGAGACTGACGATGCATACGTGGCAGGGAACCAGGTTCAAATTATGGCGCAGGTGTCGGGCAGCGTGACGAAAGTCTGGGCTGACAATACCGACTTTGTGCAAAAAGGGGATGTGCTGGTCACGCTCGATCCGACTGACGCCCAACAGGCATTCGAAAAAGCACAGACAGAGCTGGCCTCCAGCGTCCGTCAAACTCGCCAGCTGATGATCAACAGCAAACAGCTTCAGGCCAGCATCGACGTGCAGAAAACCGCACTGGCGCAGGCGCAGAGCGACCTCAATCGTCGTGTTCCTCTCGGCACCGCCAACCTGATTGGCCGAGAAGAGCTGCAGCACGCCCGCGACGCCGTTGCCAGCGCGCAGGCTCAGCTGGACGTGGCGATCCAACAGTACAACGCGAACCAGGCGATGGTGCTGGGCACCAGTCTGGAAAACCAGCCAGCCGTTAAGCAGGCGGCGACCGAAGTGCGTAACGCCTGGCTTGCCCTGCAGCGTACCAAAATCGTCAGCCCGATGACCGGCTACGTCTCCCGTCGTTCCGTGCAGCCAGGTGCGCAGATTGGTACCACGACGCCACTGATGGCGGTCGTTCCCGCGAACAATCTGTGGGTGGATGCGAACTTCAAAGAGACGCAGCTTGCGCATATGCGTATCGGCCAGACCGCGACCGTTATCAGCGACATCTACGGCGATGACGTGAAGTACACCGGTAAAGTGGTCGGTCTGGATATGGGGACCGGCAGCGCCTTCTCCCTGCTGCCTGCGCAGAACGCCACCGGTAACTGGATCAAAGTGGTTCAGCGTCTGCCGGTGCGTATTGAGCTGGATGCTAAACAGCTGGCGGATCACCCGCTGCGTATCGGTCTTTCTACGCTGGTGACGGTCGATACCGCCAACCGCGACGGTCAGATCCTCGCAAGCCAGGTGCGCAGCAGCCCGGCTTATGAAAGTAACGCCCGTGAAATTAGCCTCGATCCGGTCAACAAGCTGATCGATGACATCGTGAAGGCAAACGCCGGTTAATCCGAAGGTGAGCGTTATGCAACAGCAAAAGCCGCAAAAACCGCTGGAAGGCGCGCAGCTGGTCATTATGACCATTGCGCTGTCGCTGGCGACATTCATGCAGGTGCTGGACTCCACCATCGCAAACGTGGCGATCCCGACTATCGCCGGGAACCTTGGCTCATCGCTGAGCCAGGGAACCTGGGTCATTACCTCGTTCGGGGTGGCAAACGCCATCTCCATTCCAATCACCGGCTGGCTGGCGAAGCGCGTCGGTGAAGTGAAGCTGTTCCTGTGGTCAACGGTATTGTTTGTTCTCGCCTCCTGGGCGTGCGGCATGTCCAACAGCCTGACGATGCTGATTTTCTTCCGCGTCATTCAGGGGATTGTGGCAGGGCCGTTGATTCCGCTGTCGCAGAGTTTACTGCTGAACAACTACCCGCCCGCCAAACGCTCCATTGCGCTGGCGCTGTGGTCAATGACCGTGATTGTCGCGCCGATTTGTGGACCGATTCTCGGTGGCTACATCAGCGATAACTACCACTGGGGCTGGATCTTCTTTATCAACGTACCCATTGGTGCGCTGGTCGTGTTGATGACCCTGCAGTCTCTGCGCGGTCGCGAAACGCGTACCGAGCAGCGGCGAATTGATGGCGTGGGGCTGGCGTTGCTGGTCGTCGGCATTGGTAGCCTGCAGATCATGCTCGACCGGGGTAAAGAGCTGGACTGGTTTGCCTCGTCGGAAATCATCGTCCTCACGGTAGTTGCCGTGGTCGCTATCAGCTTCCTGATTGTGTGGGAACTGACGGAC
The DNA here is from genome assembly GCF_025244905.1 of Enterobacter mori. Lineage (NCBI taxonomy): Bacteria > Pseudomonadati > Pseudomonadota > Gammaproteobacteria > Enterobacterales > Enterobacteriaceae > Enterobacter > Enterobacter mori. The sequence continues at coordinate 3,593,019 of NZ_CP104285.1, forward strand.
GACAACCCGATAGTCGATCTCTCGCTGTTTAAATCGCGAAACTTCACCATTGGCTGTCTGTGTATCAGCCTTGCCTATATGCTCTACTTCGGCGCGATCGTTCTGCTGCCTCAGCTATTGCAGGAGGTGTACGGCTACACCGCGACCTGGGCGGGGCTGGCCTCTGCACCTGTGGGGTTAATACCGGTTCTGCTGTCGCCCATTATTGGCCGCTTTGCTCACAAGCTCGACATGCGCAGGCTGGTAACGTTCAGCTTCATCATGTATGCCGTCTGCTTCTACTGGCGTGCATATACCTTTGAACCGGGGATGGACTTTGGTGCCTCCGCATGGCCGCAGTTTATTCAGGGCTTTGCCGTGGCGTGCTTCTTTATGCCACTGACCACCATTACGCTTTCCGGCTTGCCGCCTGAGCGCATGGCGGCGGCATCAAGCCTGTCGAACTTTACTCGAACGCTGGCAGGCTCGATTGGGACATCCATCACCACCACGCTATGGACCAACCGGGAATCACTGCACCATGCGCAGTTGTCCGAAGCGGTGAACCCGTTCAACCCAAATTCTCAGCAGATGTACAATCAGCTTCAGGGCATGGGGATGACGGAGCAGCAGGCGTCAGGCTGGATTGCTCAGCAGATCACCAACCAGGGGCTGATTATCTCGGCAAACGAGATTTTCTGGATATCGGCGGGGATCTTTATTGTTCTGCTGGGGCTGGTGTGGTTCGCCAAACCACCGTTTGGTGCCGGTAGCGGAGGTGGGGGGGCGCACTAACCCTCTGCAACGGTTGCCCGGTGGCGCTACGCTTACCGGTCCTACGAACGTAGGCCGGATAAGGCGTAGCCGCCATCCGGCAAAACACCGCACTGTGTCCAAAACGCAACAGCGATTGTCCGTTCCGATAAAGCAGCGCGCCTGAAATCGATTCACGATAGTGAAAAGACAACAGGAGCGCATCATGCTGAACACACCCGCCGACAAATACCAACCTTATCCCACCGTTTCGTTGCCCGACCGCCGCTGGCCGGAGCAACGCATCACCCGCGCACCGCGCTGGCTCTCAACCGACTTACGCGACGGCAACCAGGCGCTTGCCGAGCCGATGGACAGCGCACGCAAGCTGCAGTTCTGGAACCTGCTGCTAGGCTGCGGATTCAAAGAAATTGAGGTGGCCTTCCCTTCCGCCTCCCAGACCGACTTCAACTTTGTGCGTCAGCTGATTGAAGAGAATCGCATTCCGGATGACGTCACGATTCAGGTGTTAACCCAGGCGCGGGAAGATCTCATCCGCCGCACTTTCGAATCCCTGCGCGGCGCGAAACAGGCCACCGTCCATCTGTATAACGCCACCGCCCCGCTGTTCCGCCGCCTGGTGTTCGGCATGGAGAAAGCGCAAATCGTCGAGCTGGCAACGCGCGCCACGCGCCTTATTCGTCAGCTGTGTGAAGAGAACCCGGATACCCGCTGGCAGTACGAGTACTCTCCGGAAACCTTCTGCTTTACCGAGCCGGAGTTTGCGCTGGAGATTTGTGAAGCGGTGGCGGAGATCTGGCAGCCGTGCGATGCGCGGCCAATGGTGATCAATTTACCCGCTACCGTCGAAGTGAGCACGCCGAACGTCTACGCCGATCAGATCGAGTATTTCTGCCGCCACTTCAGCCGCCGCCGCGATGTCTGCATCAGCGTGCATCCGCATAACGACCGCGGCACCGGCGTCGCCAGCGCGGAGCTGGCCGTGATGGCGGGCGCAGACCGCGTGGAGGGCTGCCTGTTTGGCAACGGCGAGCGCACGGGCAACGTCTGCCTGGTGACGCTGGCGATGAACCTCTACAGCCAGGGCGTTAGCCCGAATCTGGACTTTAGCGATATGAACCGGGTGGTGGAAGTGGTGGAAACCTGTAACCAGTTGCCTGTGCACCCGCGCCATCCGTGGGCGGGTCGGCTGGCGTACACCGCCTTCTCCGGCTCGCACCAGGACGCAATCAAAAAAGGCTTTGATGCCCGTAAGCCTGGCGAGCGCTGGGAGATGCCCTATCTGCCCGTCGACCCGCAGGATATCGGCTGTACCTATGAAGCGGTGATCCGCGTGAACAGCCAGTCGGGCAAAAGCGGCAGCGCGTGGCTCATCGAACAGAACCATGGCCTGAAATTACCCCGCGCCCTGCAGCAGGATTTCAGCCAGCACGTTCAGCAGGAAACCGATCGCCACGGAAAAGAGATGACGCAAAATGCACTGTGGCAGCTGTTCCGCACCCGCTACGGCCTGATAGCGACACCGCAGTATGCGCTGCAATCCTACCGCAGCGACAGCCAGCATGATGGCCAACTGCACTTAACGGCAAGCGTCGCCACGCAGGGAGGAACGCGCAAGCTGGAGGGTCAGGGTAACGGTCTGCTTTCTGCTGCAGCTCAGGGTCTGAGCCGCTGGGTTAGTACACCGTTTGTGATTAAGGACTATCACGAGCATACCCTGGGCGAGCGCAGCGACAGCCGTTCGGTGACGTATATCCGCTGCCTGTTCCAGGACGGGAGCAGCCGCTGGGGCGTGGGCATTGACAGTGACGTGGCGCGCGCGTCGCTTCAGGCGCTCTTTAACGCCGTCAGTCGTTCCTGAAGTAATCGCTGGGTGAGATGCCCATCACCCGGCGAAACATTGCCGTAAAGGCGCTATGGCTGCCGTACCCCAGATCCAGGGCAACCCGCAGTACCGGCTGGCCCTGCGCCAGCCGTACTAAGGCTTCCAGCAGGCGCGCCCTTCTCAACCACTCGCCGTAGCTTAATCCCGTCTGCTGCTGAAAATGGCGATTCAGCGTGCGCTCGCTCATCCCTACCGTGCTCGCTGCCTGCGCGCTGCTCCAGCTTTCCCCCGCATGTTGCCGGATTTGCAGACACAGATGACGTAATGCCTCACTTTCTGGCTCCGGCAGATGAAACGGTAATACCGGCATCATGCGGATTTCATCGAGGATCAGCTCATAGACCCGTTCATCGCGGCTGCCAGGTGCGTAGGATTCCGGCAGCGTCAGGGAAGTGAGGATCAGCTCGCGCAACAGCGGTGAGATCTGCACGATCTGACAGGTTGCCGGGAGATCGGCGCGCGCCAGCGGGTCAATAAACAGCGTGCGGGCGGCAACGTTGCCAGTGATGCGCAGGGCGTGCTGCGTACCCGCAGGTAGCCAGACGCCGCGACCGGGCGGCACCACCCAGTAGCCGGATGCGGTATCGACCCGCACCACACCAGTCAGGCTGTGCAGGAGCTGCGCGCAGTCGTGCTGGTGCCACGGCTCACTGTCGCCGTGAACGTAATCATGGGCAAACGGAACGAGGGGACGATGGGTAAAGGAGAAGGCTGCGGTTGTGGTCATGGCATTAAACAACCCTCACCCTACCCTCTCCCTGAGGGAGAGGGAAAAGGTGCACTAGATGTGCAGTTCCTGCAGTTTTTCTTTTGGCAGGGCCAGCTCGTCGTTGCTGTTCACACGAACGTCGCGTTCGATGATGTGACGCGCGATCTCCTGCGCTTCTTCCAGAGAGTGCATCTGGTAAGTCCCGCACTGGTAAACGTTTAGCTCAGGGATCTGGTTCTGCTCTTTCACCTTTAGCACGTCTTCCATCGCCGCTTTCCACGCATCTGCGACGCGTTTCTCTTCAGGCTGACCAATCAGGCTCATGTAGAAACCGGTACGGCAGCCCATCGGAGAGATATCGATGATCTCAACGCCGTTGCCGTTCAGGTGGTCACGCATGAAACCAGCGAACAGGTGCTCCAGCGTATGAATGCCTTTCTCCGGCATCACTTCTTTGTTTGGCACGCAGAAACGCAGATCGAAGACGGTGATCGTGTCGCCGTGCGGGGTGTGCATGGTCTTCGCCACGCGGACTGCAGGTGCTTCCATACGGGTATGGTCGACAGTAAAGCTATCTAATAACGGCATACGTCACCTCCGACAGTGATTTTTTTTAAAATAAACTGAACTCTTCTACAGAATGCGCGTCTGAGTATATGAAAGACGCGCATTTGTTATCATCATCCCTGAATTCAGAGATGTATATTTTGGCCACAGCGATGTGGCCTTTTTCTTTTTCAGCTCAAGCCTGCTTCGCCAGAAACGCCTCAAACGGCTCGGTATCCGCCGCTTCAACCTCTTTCTGACGCACAACGGACGCATCGCGTTCCGCTACAAAATCCGCTTCGCTCAGCACTTCTAACGGCTCCTGCATCAGCATCTCACGGTACTCCGCTGAGAGTGAACGCCCCGTGCCGCCAATGCCCTGATCAATCATAGAACGCAGAATGCGTGCTGAGAACGTCAGTTCAGGATTATCAAAGCTTTCAACCAGCTGGTCGCAAACGGCCTGATACGCGTTACCACCGTATACGCTGTCCATCGTCTGGGCCACGCGCTTCAGGTCGTGGAACAGATCTTTACCCACTTTAGCCAGCGGGAACTGTGCCGTTTCACAGCCGATGCCTAACGTCAGGCCAGGCTTGCGCCCTTCCAGAATCACGCGATTCCAGTTGGTACGGGTACAAAGCAGTTCGTCTGAACTCATTTCCGGCGCATCCGCCAGCACGCACCAGACCATAAACAGATCGAGGAAGCGAACCTGCTGCTCGTCAACGCCAATCGGCGAGAACGGGTTGATATCCAGCGAGCGTACTTCAATGTATTCAATCCCGCCGCGCTGCAGAGCGTCCGACGGCGTTTCACCGCTGCGGGTAACGCGTTTCGGACGAATCGGCGCATACAGCTCGTTTTCAATCTGCAGCACATTGCTGTTGATTTGCAGACGCTTGCCGTCTTTTTCGAGGCCGATTTTCTCGTACTCTTCCGACGGGGTTTTGATCGCCCGCTTCAATCCTGCCACATACTCGTGCAAATCGTTAAACGTAATACCGAGATTGCTTTGCGATTTATTGGTATAGCCAAGGTCGCTCAGGCGCAGAGAGGTCGCGTACGGCAGGTAATACATTCCGCACTCGGTCTTCTCGAACGGCAGCGTGGTCGGTTTTCCCTGCAGGAAGGAAGAACAGATCGCCGGAGAGGCACCAAACAGATACGGAATGATCCAGCCAAAACGATAGTAGTTGCGGATCAGGCGGAAGTAGCCCGCTGAGATCGCGTCTTTATCGGTTTCACCGCATTTTGCCTGCCAGAACGCCATTGGCAGTGAGAAGTTGTAATGCACGCCTGAAATCGTCTGCATCAACGCGCCGTAGCGGTTTTTCAACCCTTCGCGATAAAGCGTCTTCAGTTGGCCGATATTTGACGTGCCATATTGTGCCAGCTCAATCTCCTGCCCTTGCTCGATATAGCACGGCATGCTGAGCGGCCACATGCGCTCGTCGCCCATGTTACGGGCAGTAAAGCGATGGATGTCACGCAAAATGGAAAGCATATGATCAACATCACCTTCCACCGGCGTGATGAATTCCAGCAGCGCCTCAGCAAAATCGGTTGTGATCCATTTATGTGTCAGCGCCGAGCCTAACGCCTTCGGGTGACCCGTCGTCGCTAAGCTACCGTCCGCGTTAACGCGCAGCGTTTCACGCTCAAGACCACGCTGAATACCCTTCAGAGCCTGAGGGTGGTTTTCCAGCCAGGCCAGCGCCTGAGATACGTCCGGGATCAAATTGACCTCCCGCCTGTCAAAGTAATGTTACTCAGCATAATTGTAATGGTTGACGATTGAAGGTCGCGTATTCATTCCACCAATTAGTGCCACCACGTCATACCCTGTAGTGTTGCCCACGCCACGAGAACATAGCGCAACGCCTTGCCAAGGCACAAAAAAAAGAGCACTGGTCCCCAGGAGATGCGCATCCATCCCGCCAGCAGACACAGTAAATCGCCTATTACAGGCATCCAGCTTAATAACAGCGTGGCAGCGCCATAGCGTTTTAGCCAGCCGACTGCCTTTTCCTGCCAGCGCGATTTTTCGCGCAGCGGAAAGAAACGCCCAAGAATAACGTTAGTCAGCCCTCCAAGGCTATTACCCATTGTTGCTATTAATACCAACAGCCAGGGCTGACTCACGCCGGACAACAGCATCGCCACCAGCACCACCTCCGAATTTCCCGGTAACAGCGTGGCGCTTAAAAAACTGCTGGCGAATAATGAGGCGAGTGACAGCGCGTCACTCACAGTAAGCGCACATCCACCGCATCCATTCCGGCATCACGCGCGGCCTGGATGCCGAAATCGGCATCTTCAAACACGACGCATTTTACCGCCGGGACGCCCATTAATTCTGCGCAGAGCAGGAAGGTGTCCGGTGCGGGCTTGTGATGTTTAACATGATCGGCGGCGACCACGGCAGAAAAATAGTGGCGCAGGCCAAGGTGGTTGAGTAGCGCTTCAGCAATCGCGCTCTCGCTGCCCGTACCGACAGACATAGGACGACACCCGTGCCACTCTTTTACCACATCAATCAGCGGCAGAGGACGTACGGTATCTAAAAGCATGGCTTTTACCGCATCGGTTTTTTCGCGCGCGAGCAGGTGCGGGTCGAGATCGGCCTTATTCAGTTCAATCACGGCCTGTGCAATACGCCAGGTGGGGGATCCATTGAGGGCAATCATCGCCTGAAGGTCGAAACGCATACCGTAGCGGCCCAGAACGTCAGTCCAGGCTTGACGATGCGTAGGTTCGGTATCCAGGAGGGTGCCATCCATATCGAAGATCAAACCGTCATACTGTGCGTACATCGTGCTCTCGCTAACCGATTAACAAAGCATTACTTTATCGTAAATGGTGGTTTTTGTCGCTGATTGCGAAGTGATAACTACGAGAGTGATTAAGAACTAAACATTGAAGGGAAAGACAGAAGAGATGGTGCATCCGGGAGGATTCGAACCTCCGACCGCTCGGTTCGTAGCCGAGTACTCTATCCAGCTGAGCTACGGATGCATCGGGAAATGCTTTTAGAAACAGTAAATGGTGCATCCGGGAGGATTACTCGGCTGCGCCTCGCCCTTCGGGCCGTTGCTAAAGCAACGTTATCCTCCCTGGTGCTTGCGATTAACTCGCAGACCTTGAAACAACAGCATCGCTGTTATCTCGGAGAATATGGTGCATCCGGGAGGATTCGAACCTCCGACCGCTCGGTTCGTAGCCGAGTACTCTATCCAGCTGAGCTACGGATGCATCAGGGAACTGCTTTCAGAAATAGTAAATGGTGCATCCGGGAGGATTCGAACCTCCGACCGCTCGGTTCGTAGCCGAGTACTCTATCCAGCTGAGCTACGGATGCATCAGGGAACTGCTTTCAGAAATAGTAAATGGTGCATCCGGGAGGATTCGAACCTCCGACCGCTCGGTTCGTAGCCGAGTACTCTATCCAGCTGAGCTACGGATGCATCGGGATTTACTACTGTACTGCTCGATATTCATATCACTTCTAAAGCAATATGAAGTAATAGATGGTGCATCCGGGAGGATTCGAACCTCCGACCGCTCGGTTCGTAGCCGAGTACTCTATCCAGCTGAGCTACGGATGCAAAATGGCGGTGAGGCGGGGATTCGAACCCCGGATGCAGCTTTTGACCGCATACTCCCTTAGCAGGGGAGCGCCTTCAGCCTCTCGGCCACCTCACCACACAACGCCTCTTTCGAGTGCTTCGAGTATCTCGTTAAGAGCTTCTCGTCGCTGCGTGGCGCATATATTACTTTCTGGGACTTATAAGTCAAACAATTTTCCACAACCTTTTATCGTTTGCACAAATCGCACGCAATTCGCATGTAAAAGCTGCAAAGAGGGTGTTTTATAAGCGGATTTTGCAGACATCTTCACAGAAAACTCTTGTGAGAAACACGCAGTCAGGGCGAGATAAGAGTGAGGGAGAGGTTAAAAACAGAGCGATTGAAATAGAACGGTAACTTTATGCAGGAAAAATGGCAGGAGGGTTGCGTCTCGCCCGACAGCGAGACGCGACAATATCAGTAACTGGACTGCTGGGATTTTTCAGCCTGGATACGCTGGTAGATCTCTTCACGGTGGACAGATACTTCTTTAGGAGCGTTAACACCAATACGTACCTGGTTACCCTTTACCCCTAAAACTGTCACGGTGACCTCATCCCCAATCATGAGGGTCTCACCAACTCGACGAGTCAGAATCAGCATTCTTTGCTCCTTGAAAGATTAAAAGAGTCGGGTCTCTTGTATCCCGGCATTATCCATCATATAACGCCAAAAAGTAAGCGATGACAAACACGTAAAGTGTAAGCAGTCACGGCATCACATTCTGTTAAACGTAAGTTTAGCCGATATACACAAACTCAACCTGACTTTATCGTTATCGATAGCGCAGTGAACAAGACGCCATAACGTTACCGCTATGGCGTCTGCTTGTGCTTTGTAGTTATTACAGTTTTGCGCTTACCCAGCTTTCAACGCTGGCCAATGCCGCAGGAAGTGCCGCCGCATCCGTACCACCGGCTTGCGCCATGTCCGGACGACCGCCACCTTTGCCACCCACCTGCTGGGCGACCATACCAATCAGTTCCCCTGCTTTGACGCGGTCGGTCACATCCTTAGAGACGCCCGCAATCAGAGAAACCTTACCTTCTGCCACTGTCGCCAGCACGATAACGGTAGAACCAAGCTGGTTCTTGAGATCGTCGACCATAGTACGCAGCATCTTAGGCTCAACGCCCGCCAGATCGCTGACCAGCAGTTTGACGCCCTTAATGTCTACAGCCTTGCTGGAGAGGTTTGCACTCTCCTGCGCCGCAGCCTGCTCTTTCAGCTGCTGCAGCTCTTTTTCCAGCTGACGCGTGCGATCCAGCGCAACGCGCACTTTCTCGCCCAGGTTCTGGCTATCACCTTTCAGCAACTGCGCGATGTCGTGCAGCTGATCGCTCTGCGCATGCAGGCTGGCGATTGCGCCTTCACCGGTCACCGCTTCAATACGACGCACACCTGCCGCCGTACCTGATTCGGATACAATGCGGAACAGGCCGATGTCACCGGTGCGCGATGCGTGCGTACCACCGCACAGCTCGGTAGAGAAGTCGCCCATGCTCAGCACGCGAACGCGGTCGTCGTATTTCTCGCCAAACAGCGCCATCGCACCTTTTTTCTTCGCGTCCTCGAGCTCCATGATGTGAGTCTCGATTGGCAGGTTACGACGGATCTGCGCGTTCACCAGATCTTCCACCGCGCGGATTTCAGACGGTTTCATCGCTTCAAAATGCGAGAAGTCGAAACGCAGCACTTTGTCGTTAACCAGAGAACCTTTCTGAGCAACGTGCGTACCCAGCACGTCGCGCAGGGCGGCGTGCATCAGGTGCGTTGCTGAGTGGTTCAGACGAATGCGCGCGCGGCGTGCTTCATCAACGTTAGCCTGTACGCCCTCTCCCACTTTCAGAGAACCGGAAACCAGTTTGCCCTGGTGACCAATCGCCTGACCGTATTTCTGAGTGTCGCTGACGCTGAAGCTAAAGCCGTTGCCTTTCAGCTCGCCTTTATCACCAACCTGACCGCCGGACTCCGCGTAGAACGGAGTTTTGTCCAGAATGACAACCGCATCCTGACCCGCGCTGATGCTGTCCACGGCTTTACCGTCAACAAACAGGGCGGTCACTTTGCCGGTCAGTTCCAGCGCGTCATAACCTTTGAATTCTGATGCGCTATCAACGCGGATCATCGCGTTGTAGTCCGCACCGAAACCGCTGGATTCACGCGCACGACGGCGCTGCTCTTCCATCGCGGCTTCGAAGCCCGCTTCGTCAACTTTGATGTTGCGCTCGCGGCAAACGTCCGCTGTCAGGTCAACCGGGAAGCCGTAGGTGTCGTACAGGCGGAAAGCGGTTTCGCCATCCAGCGTGTCGCCCTTAAGCTTCGCCAGCTCCTCGTCCAGTAGCGCCAGGCCGCGCTCCAGCGTACGCGCAAACTGCTCTTCTTCGGTTTTCAGAACTTGCTCAACCTGCGCCTGCTGACGTTTCAGCTCGTCACCGGCTGAACCCATCACGCCAACCAGTGGCCCAACGAGTTTATAGAAGAAGGTGTCCTTCGCGCCCAGCATGTTGCCGTGACGGATGGCACGACGAATGATACGACGCAGCACGTAGCCACGGTTTTCATTCGACGGGATAACGCCGTCGGCAATCAGGAACGCACAGGAACGAATGTGGTCTGCGATAACGCGCAGCGATTTGTTGCTGAGATCGGTCGCACCGGTCACCTCCGCGACGGATTTGATCAGCGTGCTGAACAGGTCAATGTCATAGTTGGAGTTAACGTGCTGCAGTACTGCGGCAATACGTTCCAGACCCATACCGGTATCAACGGACGGCTTCGGCAGCGGCTCCATGGTACCGTCAGCCTGACGGTTGAACTGCATGAAGACGATGTTCCAGATCTCAATATAGCGGTCGCCATCTTCTTCAGCGCTTCCCGGAGGGCCGCCCCAGATGTGGTCACCGTGATCGTAGAAGATCTCGGTGCACGGACCGCAAGGACCGGTATCACCCATCTGCCAGAAGTTGTCAGACGCATAAGGTGCGCCTTTGTTATCGCCAATGCGAATAATACGTTCGCGCGGGATACCAACTTCTTTTTCCCAGATTTCGAACGCTTCGTCATCGGTTTCGTAAACGGTAACCCACAGACGCTCTTTCGGCAGGTTGAACCAGTTTTCACCGGTCAGCAGTTCCCATGCGTACTGGATAGCATCGTGTTTGAAGTAGTCGCCGAAGCTGAAGTTACCCAGCATTTCGAAGAACGTATGGTGGCGCGCGGTGTAACCGACGTTTTCCAGATCGTTGTGTTTACCGCCCGCACGCACGCAACGCTGTGAGGTTGTGGCGCGGGAATAATTACGCTTGTCGAGACCAAGGAAAACATCCTTGAACTGGTTCATCCCGGCGTTGGTAAACAGTAAAGTCGGGTCATTGTTCGGTACCAGGGAGCTGCTGGCAACAACCTGGTGTCCCTTACTATGGAAAAAATCGAGAAACGCCTGACGGATCTCAGCGGTGCTCTTGCTCATAATTATCCTGAAATCAAGCTAACGAAATGTCGTAGCAGGTCTGTATCGGTAAACCGTTGGACAGACCAGCTACTGGAAAAAGTGGGAATAAGATAAGTTTTCTTGGGTGGGAAGTAAAATCCCGCATGCGTTCAATCGGCAAAATTACGCCAGATATCCTGAATATCTTCCATCAGAAAGCCGCGGTAGAGCAAAAAGCGCTGGATTTTGACTTTTTCTGAAAATTCACGCGGCAGCGGTTCACCGTATTTCCGAATCGCCTGTTCTTTTGCCAATTCGCACCAGTCGGTATCGCATTCGCGCATCGCTTTTTCGATGGATTCCCGGGCAACCCCTTTCTGGTTCAGCTCCTGCCGAATGCGCGCAGGTCCGTAGCCTTTGCGGCCACGGCTGGCAAGAAAGCGGGAAGCAAAGCGCTCGTCGTCAAGATAGTGATGCTCATAGCACCAGGCGATCACGCGGTCGTAATCTTCTGCTGAAGCATCAATCTCTTCCGGTCCGTTTTTGCTCATCACGGGTGCGGAAAGTTTTCGCCGCAGCTCCTGCTCACTGTGGTCACGGACAGCAAGGATGCGCACCGCGCGATCGAGCAGTCGTGCGTAGGCGGGTCGGCGTGATGTGGATTCACTCATAAAAAAACCTGCAGATTCAGAAATGCAAAAAGGGCCGCATCAGCAGCCCTTCATCTTTACACGAGAGACTTAAAAGTCTTCGTTGGTTTCTTCAGCATCCGCGGCATCCACCACGAAATCAGGTTTGGAGTCCTGGTTGTTCAGCAGAAGCTCACGTACCTTCTTCTCGATCTCTTTCGCTGCAGCCGGGTTCTCTTTAAGCCAGGAGATAGCATTCGCTTTACCCTGACCAATCTTGTCACCGTTGTAGCTGTACCATGCGCCCGCTTTTTCAATCAGCTTTTCTTTCACGCCCAGGTCAACCAGCTCACCGAGGAAGTTGATGCCTTCGCCGTAGAGGATCTGGAACTCAGCCTGTTTAAACGGCGCGGCGATTTTGTTCTTCACAACCTTCACGCGGGTTTCGCTACCGACCACGTTCTCACCCTCTTTCACCGCGCCGATACGGCGGATATCCAGACGGACAGAGGCGTAGAATTTCAGGGCGTTACCGCCGGTAGTGGTTTCCGGGTTACCGAACATCACACCAATCTTCATACGGATCTGGTTGATGAAGATCAGCAGCGTGTTGGACTGCTTCAGGTTACCGGCCAGCTTACGCATCGCCTGGCTCATCATACGTGCCGCGAGGCCCATGTGAGAGTCACCGATTTCACCTTCGATTTCCGCTTTTGGCGTCAGTGCCGCGACGGAGTCGACGATGATGACGTCAACCGCACCAGAACGTGCCAGCGCGTCACAAATTTCCAGCGCCTGCTCACCGGTGTCCGGCTGGGAACACAGCAGGTTGTCGATATCAACACCCAGTTTACGGGCATAGACAGGGTCCAGCGCGTGCTCAGCATCGATAAACGCACAGGTTTTACCTTCGCGCTGCGCCGCTGCAACAACCTGCAGGGTCAGGGTGGTTTTACCCGAGGATTCCGGTCCGTAGATTTCTACGATACGGCCCATCGGCAAACCGCCAGCGCCCAGTGCGATATCCAGAGAAAGCGAACCAGTGGAGATAGTTTCCACGTCCATGGAACGGTCTTCACCCAGGCGCATGATGGAGCCTTTACCGAATTGCTTTTCGATCTGGCCCAGTGCTGCCGCCAACGCTTTCTGTTTGTTCTCGTCGATAGCCATTATTACTCCTGTCATGCCGGGAGAAGCGACTGCGCTTCACCGTGGATTTCTGTTCTGTTGGTGCAATTATACTGTATAGTCATACAGTATCAAGTATTTTGTAGAAATTGTTGCCAGAGCGTTTTCAATGCGTATTCCGTTGCCTGGCGGCGTACGCTTTCGCGGTCGCCACTGAAGCACTCCCGACGGGTGATCCCTTCCCCTTTGGACGTGGCAAACCCAAACCAGACGGTGCCGACAGGCTTCACATCGCTGCCGCCATCCGGCCCTGCGATACCGCTGATGGAAATGGCGTAATCTGCACGCGCCTCTTTCAGCGCACCAATGGCCATCTCAATCACCACCGGTTCGCTCACCGCGCCATGCTGTTCGAGTGTCGATTCACGGACGCCAATCATCTGTGCTTTAGCTTCGTTACTGTAGGTCACAAAACCGCGTTCAAACCAGGCGGAACTTCCGGCAATGTCCGTAATCACTTTGGCAACCCAACCGCCAGTACAGGACTCCGCCGTTGTGAGGGTCGCCCCACGCTGTTTAAGCGCCAGCCCTACCACTTCGCTAAGCTGCATCAATTCATGGTCAGTCATTCTCGCTCCAGGCATCAGAAAAACGTGCTGCACAAGATAGCACTTTCTCGTCAGATATGGGGATGAGCTTGCGGTTTTACGAGGGGACTTCAGAAAAAAGCCGATGCAGGCGCACCGGCTCTGGGCACGTTATTTCATGCTGTTCGCAATCGTATCGACATTGTGACGAAACGCCTTAACGTAGGTGTCCGCTACGCCGCCTTTTGACGACAGCGCTTCCGGGTAGAGTTCGCCTCCCGGCTGCGCACCCGTGGCGCTGGCAATCTGTTTCACCAGTCGCGGGTCAAGCTGGTTTTCCATGAACCAGGTTTTTACGCCGTCGGCTTTAATCTGATTAATGATCTCAGCCACCTGTGCCGCACTGGCCTCGCTCTCTGACGACAGCCCCTGCGGGGCCATAAACGTCACGCCGTAGGCGCGGCTGAAATAACCGAACGCGTCATGGCTGGTCAGCACCTTGCGCTTATCCTTCGGGATCGCGCTAAAACGCGTTTTGGCCCAGCTATCCAGCTGGTTAAGCTGTGCGATATACGGTTTTCCGGAAGCTTCCAGCGCAGCTTTATCTTCCGGGTCAGCGTTCACCAGCCCGTCCAGAATATTTTGTGCATACAGCGCCCCGTTCGCCGCGCTGTTCCACGCGTGCGGATCGGTCACGGTTTTACCGTCCTCTTCCAGCGTGTGGGTTTTCACCCCGGTAGAGGCCACCACCAGTTGCCCCTTAAATCCGGAGGCCTTCACCAGCCGGTCGAGCCAGCCCTCCAGTCCCAGACCGTTGACCACCACCACATCAGCCTTATTCAGCGCCGCGCTGTCTTTCGGTGACGGTTCGAAGGTATGCGGGTCGCCGTCCGGCCCTACCAGCGTCGTCACTTTCACGTGGTCCCCTCCCACTTCCTGAGTTATGTCACCCAATATTGAAAAACTGGTCACCACGTTGAGCGTTTTCGCCATCACACCGTGCGACATCATCCCCAGCGCGAGCGCCACAGCTAACCCTGTACGTTTCATCATTTCTCCTTGCGTTAAAAAAGCGCCCGCAGGCTGCCAGCCAGCCTGCTGCGCGTGCCAAATAAAACAGAGATAAAGAACAGCGCGCTGGCGGTGAGCACGATGGATGGCCCCGCAGGCAAACTCGCCGCCCAGGAGAGGCTTAAGCCCAGCCACGCACAGAAAATACCGCTGATACCCGCCGTCAATAACAACCCAGGTAACGTGCGTACCCAGCAGCGTGCGGCCACCGCGGGGAGCATCATCAGCCCGACGGCCATCAGCGTGCCAAGTACCTGAAACCCGGCCACAAGGTTAAGCACCAGCAGCGCCAGAAACAGGCCATGCAATAAGCCAGGTAACCCGCGAGCATTCACCTGCAGCCAGGCGGTATCAAAGGCTTCTGTCACCAGCCCGCGGTAGAAAATCGCCAGCGTGATAAGAGTGACGATGCACACACCGGTGACAAACAGCGCGGCGTTGTTGTCCACCGCAAGAATGGAGCCAAACAACAGATGCAGCAGATCGACATTCGACCCGCGCAGCGACACCAGCGTGACCCCCAGCGCCAGCGAGCCAAGATAAAACCCGGCAAAGCTGGCATCTTCTTTCAGCGGCGTGCGTCGACTGACCAGACCGGCCAGCAGCGCCACGGTAATTCCCGCGATAAAACCGCCAATACTCATCGCCAGCAGCGACATACCGCTGAGCAAATACCCCACGGCGACACCCGGCAAAATGGCGTGAGAAAGGGCGTCGCCCATCAGGCTCATCCGGCGCAGCTGAAGAAACACGCCGAGCGCGGTGGTGCTGACGGAGAGCGCCAGGCAAACCACCAGCGCGCGACGCATAAAGCCGTACTCAATAAACGGCTGAAAAAAGAGATGCCAGATCATGCCACCCTCACCCGCTCGGTTTTCCACTGGGGAACGTCAGCATCCAGCCGTAACGTCTGCGGGAAATGGCGCGACACGCGCTCGCTGTCGTGCAGTACCGCGAGCAGCGTTTGCCCCTGCATATACATCTCCAGCATCAGGTCCATCAGCACGTTGCAGGTGGCTTCATCGACCCCGGTAAAGGGTTCATCCAGCATCACCAGCGGTGCCTGCTGTACCAGGACGCGGGCAAACAGCATGCGCTGAAACTGTCCGCCGGAGAGTTCATCGATGGTGGATAACGCCATGGATCCCAGCCCCACACGCTCAAGCGCGCCACTTATGCGCAG
The DNA here is from genome assembly GCF_025244905.1 of Enterobacter mori. NCBI lineage: Bacteria > Pseudomonadati > Pseudomonadota > Gammaproteobacteria > Enterobacterales > Enterobacteriaceae > Enterobacter > Enterobacter mori. Next base: position 3,608,573 of record NZ_CP104285.1, read on the forward strand.
ACGCGCTTCGCGGCGAAAACCGGCGAAAAGGGAAATACCGGGCCAGCAGCCCATGCTTACCACGTCCTGTACGGTCAGCGGAAACTGCGCCTCCAGCGCGTGACGCTGTGCCAGCCAGCCGATTACCGGGCGCTTACCCTGCCAGCGGAAGCCGCCGCTGACGGGAGGGATAAACCCCGCCAGCGTTTTCAGCAGCGTGGATTTTCCGCAGCCGTTAGCCCCGATAATGGCGGTCATGCTTCCGCGCTCAATCGTGCCCGAGAGGGGCCACGTAACGGGCTGGCGGTCATAGCCCGCGACCAGTTCGTTCATCACAATCATGGCAATGCCACCGCCCAGCGCACGGCCAGCCCGATAAAGACAACAAGCACCAGCGCCAGCAAAAGCCGAACCAGGGCAGAGAGAGAAAAAAGGGACGTTGACATCTCGACATCCATTAAACGTTATAACATAACAATAATAAAAGGTAGTTAAGATGTAAATGGCCGGTTTGAAAAGGGAGTATGGCGAAATGTTTCTACAAACTTCCCTCTCCCGTGGGAGAGGGTTAGGGTGAGGGCATCAGGCCGCACCGTGCGTGCAGCCATGCCGGGTGGCGGCGTTGCCTTACCCGGCCTACCCGCTGGTACGACTTACTGACTAAACGGCGATGCCGCCGGCACCCGGGCCTGCGATACCGCCAGCCCCAGCTGCCACACCGCCATTGCATAGTGGGTGCTGTGGTTATAACGGGTGATGGTGTAGAAGTTCGGCATGCCGTACCAGTACTGATAACCGGTTCCCACATCCAGACGCAACAGACTCACCTGATCGACATTGCCCAGCGGCTGCGTTGGCGTTAAGCCTGCCGCCGTCAGCTGTGCAACGCTGTATTTGGTTTTGAAACCGTTTTCCAGACCAAACGCCTCGCCGTTTGCCTGCACCGCAACTTGTCCACCCGGCGTCCAGCCGTGCGCTTTGAAGTAGTTCGCCACGCTGCCGATGGCATCCACCGGATCCCACAGGTTGATGTGACCATCACCGTTAAAGTCGACGGCATATTGCTTATAGGAGGACGGCATAAACTGACCGTAGCCCATCGCACCGGCAAACGACCCTTTCAGATCCAGCGGGTCGTCCTGTTCGCTGCGCGCCATCAGCAGGAAGGTTTCCAGCTCGGAAGAGAAATACTCCGCGCGGCGCGGGTAGTTAAAGGAGAGCGTCGCCAGCGCATCCAGGATGCGGGTTTTACCCATCACGCGGCCCCAGCGGGTTTCCACGCCAATAATCCCGACGATGATTTCAGGCGGTACGCCGTAGGTCTGCCACGCGCGGTTAAGCGCATCTTCATACTGATTCCAGAACACCACGCCGTTTTGCACGTTGTCCGGGGTAATAAACTGTTTACGATAGCGCAGCCACGCACCGTTTGGTCCGGTCGGCACTTGTGCCGTCGGTGCCTGGCGGTCCATCAGGCGCAGCACGTAGTCCAGACGCTTGGCCTGAGACAAAATTTCATGCAGCTGCTGTCTGTCAAAGCCGTGTTTGCTCACCATTTTATCGATGAACTGCTCGGCCGCCGGGTTATTCGCGAAGTCGCCGCCCATCTGCATCATATTGTGCTGCGGCTCCAGCAGGAATCCTCCGGATGGCGCACCCGCCGTTTGCTGAACGGCTTCGGTCTTAGGTTTACTACTACAGGCAGACAGCAGAATAAGCGCTGGCAACAGCGCTGCATAACGACGCTTGAACATGAGACATCCATTTAACGGGTTCGATAAGAACCCAGTATGGTAAAGCATCCGCAACACCTCAAGGAAGTGGTACGCACCTCCCCAACCCAAATCCGCGCTTTTTTCCACCGAAAACCATTGACCCCATCAATAAACTTTCAAAATAATCTATTTTTCTTTCATTGTGAGATCTAACTAACACTTTAAAACCTTTCAAAGTGATTATTATTAACCGCAGTTATACAAAACAAAAAAGCCCCACAGGAGAGAAGAATGATAGAAACCATCACCCACGGCGCCGAGTGGTTCATCGGGCTGTTTCAGAAAGGCGGAGAAGTGTTCACCGGCATGGTGACCGGGATCCTGCCCCTGCTGATCAGCCTGCTGGTGATCATGAACGCGCTGATCAACTTTATCGGCCAGCAGCGCATTGAACGCTTCGCCCAGCGCTGTGCCGGGAATCCTCTGTCCCGCTACCTGGTATTACCGTTCATCGGCACCTTCGTGTTCTGTAACCCGATGACCTTAAGCCTCGGTCGCTTCATGCCGGAAAAGTACAAGCCGAGCTACTATGCCGCCGCCTCCTACAGCTGCCATTCCATGAACGGCCTGTTCCCGCACATCAACCCCGGTGAACTGTTTGTCTATCTCGGGATCGCCAGCGGTCTCACGACCCTTGGCCTGCCGCTCGGCCCGCTGGCAGTGAGCTACCTGCTGGTCGGCCTGGTCAGCAACTTCTTCCGCGGCTGGGTGACGGACCTCACCACCGCCATTTTTGAGAAAAAAATGGGCATCCAGCTTGAACAGAAAGTCCATCTGTCAGGAGCCACAGCATGAACCGGATCCGCATTGAGAAAGGCACGGGCGGCTGGGGCGGCCCGCTGGAGTTCGACGCCACCGAAGGCAAAAAGATCGTCTACATCACCGCAGGCACGCGCCCGGCGATCGTCGACAAGCTGCGCGAGCTAACCGGCTGGGAAGCGGTCGACGGCTTCAAAGAAGGCGAACCGCCGGAGGCGGAAATCGGCGTGGCGGTGATCGACTGCGGCGGCACGCTGCGCTGCGGTATCTATCCGAAGCGCCGCATTCCGACGGTGAATATTCACTCCACCGGAAAATCCGGCCCGCTGGCGCAGTACATCCTTGAGGACATTTATGTCTCAGGCGTGAAGGAGGACAACATCACTCTGGTGAATGGGACGCCTGCGCCGCAAAAAGCGGCCCCGCGCGAGTACGACACCAGCAAGAAAATCACCGAGCAGAGCGACGGCCTGCTGGCAAAGGTCGGGATGGGCATGGGTTCCGCCGTGGCGGTGCTGTTCCAGTCCGGGCGCGACACCATCGACACCGTGCTGAAAACCATCCTGCCGTTTATGGCGTTCGTCTCGGCGCTGATCGGCATCATCATGGCGTCCGGCCTGGGCGACTGGATTGCCCACGGCCTCGCCCCGCTCGCCAGCCACCCGCTCGGGCTGGTGACGCTGGCGCTGATCTGCTCCTTCCCGCTGCTGTCGCCGTTCCTCGGCCCGGGCGCGGTGATTGCTCAGGTCATCGGCGTGCTGATTGGGGTGCAGATTGGTCTGGGGAACATTCCTCCGCACCTCGCCCTGCCCGCTCTGTTTGCCATTAACGCCCAGGCGGCGTGCGACTTCATCCCCGTTGGGCTTTCGCTGGCCGAAGCGCGCCAGGACACCGTGCGCGTGGGCGTACCATCGGTGCTGGTCAGCCGCTTCCTGACGGGCGCGCCGACGGTGCTGATTGCCTGGTTTGTCTCCGGCTTTATTTATCAATAAGAGGTTCCTGCGATGACCGTCATTTACCAGACCACCATTACCCGCATCGGCCAGAGCGCGGCCGACGCGCTCAGCGACCAGATGCTGATCACCTTCCGCGAAGGCGCCCCGGCGGATATCGAAGAGTTTTGTTTTATCCATTGCCACGGCGAGCTGAACGGTGAGCTGAAGGCCGGAAGCCAGCTGGAGCTGGGCGAGGCGCGCTATGCCGTCACCGCCGTTGGCGACGTGGCCGAGCAAAACCTGCGCGAGCTGGGGCACATCACCCTGCGTTTCGACGGCCAGCCGCAGGCCGAGTATCCCGGTACAGTTCACGTCGCGGGCCCGGTTCCGCAGGCTGTCACCCCAGGCTGTACGTTAAAATTTGTTGCGTAATTAAGGAGAAACACATGAGTCAGGTTGCCGTTGTCATTGGTGGAGGACAAACCTTAGGCGAGTTCCTCTGCCGTGGGCTTGCCGCAGAGGGTTACCACGTGGCGGTAGTGGACATCCAGAGTGAAAAAGCTGCCCGCGTGGCGGACGCCCTCAACACCGAGTTTGGCGAAGGAATGGCGTACGGGTTTGGCGCCGACGCCACCAGCGAGCAAAGCGTGATGGCGCTGGCCCGCGGCGTGGACGAGATTTTTGGCCGCACCGACCTGCTGGTCTACAGCGCGGGCATTGCGAAAGCGGCCTTTATCAGCGATTTTGAGCTGGGGGATTTTGACCGCTCGCTGCAGGTGAATCTGGTGGGCTATTTCCTCTGCGCCCGCGAGTTTTCCCGCCTGATGATCCGCGACGGCATTCAGGGGCGCATCATTCAGATCAACTCGAAATCCGGGAAAGTGGGCAGCAAGCACAACTCCGGCTACAGCGCGGCGAAGTTTGGCGGCGTGGGGCTGACGCAGTCTCTTGCGCTGGATCTGGCCGAGTACGGCATTACGGTGCATTCGCTGATGCTGGGCAACCTGCTGAAATCGCCGATGTTCCAGTCCCTGCTGCCGCAGTATGCCACCAAGCTCGGCATCAAAGCGGAAGAAGTGGAGCAGTACTACATCGATAAAGTGCCGCTGAAGCGCGGGTGCGATTATCAGGACGTGCTGAATATGCTGCTGTTTTACGCCAGCCCGAAAGCCTCGTACTGCACCGGGCAGTCGATTAACGTCACCGGTGGGCAGGTGATGTTCTGATCGAGCGGCCTGATGCCCTCACCCTAACCCTCTCCCACAGGGAGAGGGAATACAATAAGGAGCCGATATGGTCACCGCACTCATCACCGTTGCCGCCCTCGCCTGGCTTTGCCAGATGGCGTTTGGCGGCTGGCAAATCCATCAATTTAACCGCGCGTTTGATGCCCTGTGCCAGAAAGGCCGCGTGGGCGTCGGGCGTTCCGGCGGACGCTTTAAGCCACGCGTCGTGGTGGCAATCGCGCTGGATGAAAACAATAACGTCTGCGATTCCCTCATCATGCGCGGCATGACCGTCTTCGCCCGTCCGGTGAAAATCCAGGCAATCAACGGCATTTCGCTGCAGGAATTACGGCCTGATGTGATCTTTCCCCATGATCCACTCTGTCAGAATGCACTATCATTAGCGCTTAATCTGAAACATGGATAATTTCGTTGTGAAAGCTATAGACTTGCGAAATTATCATTTCGCAACCTAAGGAACGAAGCGCCTATGAAACCTCGTCAGCGGCAGGCGGCCATTCTCGAACATCTGCAAAAGCAGGGAAAATGTTCGGTAGAGGATCTGGCCCACTACTTTGACACCACCGGCACGACAATACGCAAGGACCTGGTATTGCTCGAAAACTCTGGCGCCGTCATTCGAACCTACGGCGGCGTGGTGCTCAATAAAGACGAAGCGGACCCGCCAATCGATCACAAAACGCTGATCAATACCCACCAGAAAGCGCTCATTGCCGAAGCCGCCGTAAAATTTATCCAGGACGGTGATTCCATCATTCTGGATGCAGGCAGTACCGTCCTGCAGATGATCCCGCTACTCAGCCGCTTTAACAACATCACGGTGATGACCAACAGCCTGCACATCGTCAACGCCCTGTCGGAGTTCGATAGCGAGCAGACCATTCTGATGCCCGGCGGCACTTTCCGCAAAAAATCGGCGTCATTTCACGGTCAGCTGGCGGAGAATGCCTTCGACCACTTCAGCTTTGATAAACTGTTTATGGGTACCGACGGCATCGACCTGAACGCGGGCGTTACGACGTTCAACGAGGTATTCAGCGTCAGTAAAGCCATGTGCAACGCCGCGCGGGAAGTGATTTTGATGGCAGACTCGTCGAAGTTTGGCCGCAAAAGCCCCAACATTGTCTGTAGCCTTGAAAGCGTTGATAAGCTGATTACCGACGCGGGTATCGATCCGGCGTTCAAGAAAGCGCTGGAAGAGAAAGGAATCGACGTGATCGTAACCGGAGAGAGAGATGAGTGATTTTCTGTTAGAAACGGGCCGCCAGACGCTGATGCTGGAGCTGCAGGAAGCCAGCCGCCTGCCGGAACGTCTGGGCGAAGATTTTGTCCGCGCCGCCAACACTATTATCCACTGCGAAGGCAAAGTGATCGTGGCGGGCATCGGTAAATCCGGCCATATCGGCAAAAAGATTGCCGCGACGCTCGCCAGCACCGGCACCCCGGCATTCTTCGTGCATCCTGCCGAAGCGCTGCACGGCGATCTGGGGATGATTGAAAACCGCGACGTGATGCTGTTTATCTCCTACTCCGGTGCGGCCAAAGAGCTGGACCTGATTATTCCACGACTGCAGGAAAAATCGGTCGCCCTGCTGGCAATGACCGGCAAATCTCGCTCGCCGCTGGCGCTGGCCGCCAAAGCGACGCTGGATATTTCCGTTGAGCGTGAAGCCTGTCCGATGCACCTCGCTCCGACCTCCAGCACCGTTAACACCCTGATGATGGGCGACGCGCTGGCAATGGCGGTGATGCAGGCGCGCGGCTTTAACGAAGAAGATTTCGCCCGTTCGCATCCGGCAGGTGCACTCGGGGCACGCCTGCTCAACAAGGTTCACCACCTGATGCGCACCGACGATGCCATTCCGCAGGTCAAACTCGATACCAGCGTCATGGACGCGATGCTGGAGCTGAGCCGCACCGGTCTGGGGCTGGTTGCGGTGTGCGATGACAACGGGAGCGTTGAGGGCGTGTTCACCGACGGCGACCTGCGCCGCTGGCTGGTGGGCGGTGGCAGGCTGGAAACCAAAGTGTCGGACGCCATGACCAAAGGCGGGCTGACGCTCAACGCCGGGAGCCGCGCCATTGAAGCCAAAGAGGTGCTGATGAAGCGCAAAATCACCGCCGCACCGGTGGTGGATGATGCCGGCAGGCTGTGCGGCGCCATCAACCTGCAGGACTTCTACCAGGCCGGAATTATCTAACCCTTCAGTCCCAGACGTTTCGCCAGCCTGTGCAGGTTGGCGACGTCCATCTCCAGCGCCCGGGCGCACGCCGCCCAGCTGCGGTTATTCTGCTCCAGCGCGCGGGTAATCCTCTGACGCTGAAATGCCTCCGTGGCTTCACGCAGATTTTCATTCGCTATCTCTGGCGCAGCCTGCGCGACAGCCGGTGCGGTTTCATCCTGGAGCGCAAAATGACGCGCGTGGATCACCACTTCGTCACCCGAACGCGTCGCCCGCGCCAGCACCACCGCGCGGTGGATCGCATGCTCCAGCTCGCGCACGTTGCCCGGCCAGCCGTAGCTTAGCAGATGCGACCTTGCCCCCGGGCTCAGCACCACGCGGGAAAGCCCCATCCTGAGACGGCACTGCTCGCAGAAAAAGCCCGCCAGCAGCACCACGTCGTCCCCGCGCTCGCGCAGCGGCGGCACGGTAAGCGGGAACACGCTCAGGCGATGAAACAGGTCGGCGCGGAACTGCCCTGCCAGCACCGCTTCACGCAGATCGCGGTTGGTTGCCGCCAGTACGCGCACGTCCACGCGTAAGCTACGATCGTCACCCACGCGTTGAATATCGCCATACTGCAACACGCGCAGCAGCTTGGCCTGCAGCGACAGGGAGAGCTCGCCGATTTCATCCAGAAACAGCGTGCCGTTATCGGCCATTTCGAACTTGCCGCTGCGGTTGCTGATGGCCCCGGTAAACGCCCCTTTGACGTGACCAAACAGCTCACTTTCCGCCACGCTTTCCGGCAGCGCGGCGCAGTTGAGGTACACCAGCGGGTTCACCGCGCGAGGCGAGGCTTCGTGAATGGACTTCGCCACCAGCTCCTTACCGGTGCCGGTTTCCCCGAAGATCAGCACGTTCAAATCTGAGGCGGCAACAATCTCAATCTCTTTTTTGAGCTGCGCCATGCCCGGCGAAAGACCGATCATTTCGGTATGCGCCACCTGCTCAAACGCCGCCGGGCTGCCGGGAAGAATGTTCTGGCTTTCCAGCTGTTCTATCAGCAGGGCGTTGTTCAGCGCCCCGGCCGCCAGCGCGGCAATCAGCCGTAGCTCTTCGTCGCTGAAGGTATCGAACCGATCCGGCGACATGCCGTCGAGGGTTAACGCGCCAATCAGGTTCTGCCCGGCAAACAACGGCAGGCCGATACAGGCGTGCACTTTCAGGCTCTCCTGTCCGGGAATAAGCCCGTCGTACGGGTCGGGCAAGTCGCTGTCCGCCGGGAAGCGCACCACGTCACCCGCGCGGGCGATGGTTTCCAGACGCGGATGGCCTTCAAGAGTAAAACGCCGTCCGAGCACGTCCTTCGCCAGCCCGTCGATAGCCAGCGGAATAAACTGCCGTCCCTCGTAGCGCAGCAGCGCCGAGGCGTCGCACGCCAGCACGTGCCGCAGCGTGGAGATCAGCCGCTGAAAGCGGTCCTGATGGCCGATACCGGTCTGCAGCTCAATGGCGATCTTCGCCAGCACGTCTACGGAAAAGCTCATTTTGACCTCGCTGTCATTTTGACAACCTATGTTGTCATATTGACACTGTTATTGATAGTCATAATGACTACCCATTACGGATCATGAAAAAATTAATTAAGCAAAATCAATACCTTAAAAGTTGGCACGCAACTTGATATAAGCAAAACATCTTATTTGAAAATGCTGTATTACGTAGAGGTTGCTATGTCTATTCTGGTTAAAAATAACATTCATTGGGTGGGTCAACGTGACTGGGAAGTGCGCGATTTCCACGGGACGGAATACAAAACGCTGCGCGGCAGCAGCTACAACAGCTATCTCATCCGCGAAGGAAAAAACGTGCTGATCGATACCGTCGATCACAAGTTCAGCCGCGAGTTCGTGCAAAACCTGCGCAGCGAAATCGACCTGGACGCCATCGACTACATCATCATCAACCACGCGGAAGAAGATCACGCCGGTGCGCTGACCGAACTGATGTCTTACATTCCGAACACGCCTATCTACTGCACCACCAACGCGATTGACTCTATTAACGGCCATCACCACCACCCGGAGTGGAATTTCCACACCGTGAAAACAGGTGATTCCCTGGATATCGGCAACGGCAAACAGCTGATCTTCGTGGAAACCCCGATGCTGCACTGGCCAGACAGCATGATGACCTACATGACCGGCGACGCGGTGCTGTTCAGTAACGACGCCTTCGGCCAGCACTACTGCGATGAGCGTCTGTTCAACGACGAAGTGGATCAGACCGAACTGTTCGAGCAGTGCCAGCGCTACTACGCCAACATCCTTACGCCGTTCAGCCGTCTGGTGACGCCAAAAATTACCGAAATCCTCGGCTTCAACCTGCCGGTTGACATGATTGCCACCTCCCACGGCGTGGTGTGGCGTGAGAACCCGACCCAGATCGTCGAGCTGTACCTGAAGTGGGCGGCGGACTATCAGGAAGATCGCATCACTATTTTCTACGACACCATGTCCAACAACACCCGCATGATGGCGGACGCTATTGCCCAGGGCATCAACGAGGTTGATCCGAACGTGGCGGTGAAAATCTTCAACGTGGCGCGCAGCGATAAGAATGAGGTATTGACCAACGTGTTCCGCTCTAAGGGCGTGCTGGTGGGCACCTCCACCATGAACAACGTGATGATGCCGAAAATTGCCGGCCTGGTGGAAGAGATGACCGGCCTGCGTTTTCGCAACAAGCGAGCCAGCGCCTTCGGCTCCCACGGCTGGAGCGGCGGCGCGGTAGACCGTCTTTCTACCCGTCTGCAGGATGCGGGTTTTGAAATGTCCCTGAGCCTGAAGGCGAAATGGCGTCCGGATATCGACGCCCTGGAGATCTGCCGCCAGCATGGCCGCGACATTGCCCGTCAGTGGGCGCTCGCTGCGCTGCCGGAAGTGGCGGCAGCACCAACCGAACAGCAGGAAGCCTGCGCCTGTGCCGCCGCGGCAGCCGCCGATCTCGGCCCGCGCATGCAGTGCAGCGTCTGCCAGTGGATCTACGACCCGGAACTGGGCGAGCCATTGCAGGATGTTGCCCCGGGCACGCCGTGGCGCGACGTGCCGGACAACTTCCTCTGCCCGGAATGTTCCCTCGGTAAAGACGTCTTTGACGAACTGGGTACGGAGGCAAAATGAACAACGGTATCGTCATCATCGGCTCGGGCTTTGCCGCTCGGCAGCTGGTGAAAAATATCCGCAAGCAGGATGCCAGCGTGCCGCTGACGGTGATTGCCGCCGACAGCATGGACGAGTATAACAAGCCTGATCTAAGCCACGTCATTAGCCAAAATCAGCGCGCCGACGATCTCACCCGCCAGACGGCGGGGGAGTTCGCAGAGCAGTTTAACCTGCGCCTGTTCCCGTACACCTGGATCACCGATATCGACGCCGAAGCCCACGTAGTGAAAGCAAAAGAGAAAACCTGGCAGTACGACAGGCTGGTACTGGCCACGGGTGCCTCTGCGTTTGTGCCGCCGATTGAGGGGCGCGAGCTGATGATCACCCTCAACAGCCAGCAGGAGTATCAGGCCAGTGAAACCCTGTTGCGCGATGCGCAACGGGTGATGATTGTCGGCGGCGGGCTGATAGGCACCGAGCTGGCGATGGATTTCTGCCGGGCGGGCAAATCCGTCACCCTGGTTGACCACGCGGCGAGCATTCTGTCGGCGCTGATGCCCGCAGAAGTAAGCAGTCGCTTACAGCATCGTCTGACCGACATGGGCGTCCATCTGCTGTTGAAATCACAGTTGCACACCCTGAGCAGAACCGAAGGCGGCATTCGTGCCACGCTCGACCGCAGCCGCAGCGTTGAGGTGGATGCGGTTATCGCGGCGACGGGCCTACGCCCGGAAACCGCGCTGGCGCATCGCGCCGGGGCCGAAACAGGCCGTGGCGTGAAGGTAAATAGCTACCTGCAAACCACGCAGCCCGATATTTACGCGTTAGGCGACTGCGCTGAAATTAACGGTCAAGTGCTGCCTTTTTTACAGCCGATTCAATTAAGCGCGATGTATCTGGCGAAAAACCTGCTCGGCGGAAGCGCGCCGCTGAAATTACCCGCCATGCTGGTCAAAGTAAAAACGCCGGAATTACCGCTGCATCTCGCAGGCGAAACGCAGCGTCAGGATCTGAACTGGCAAATCACCCTCGAGCCGCAGGGAATGATCGCGCGCGGTGTGGATGTCGACGGTCAGGTACACGCCTTCGTGGTCAGCGAGGATCGGATGAAGGAGGCTTTCGCTCTGCTGAAATCGCTGCCCGCTTAACCCGGAGTCTTCTGCCACGCTGACTTAACCTTTGGATTTTATTGTCCGCAGCCCCGATGTCCCGGGGCTTTTTTTTGCGCAATCTATTAGCAAGATAAATACAAATAAGGTAAATCATCGCCATAATCCATTAAATGATAATTTATATGAACATTCGAAATCTATAATTAAGATAAACAAAAAGATACGAATTTCATTTCCATGCTCAAAATCAATGCTTACTCGCTTATTTTGAACATCATCATGGCGATTTTTATTAATAAACTCAATTTATTTAGCGACAACTCAGGAATGTACGACCAGCGCGTCGTAGCCGCGCCAGCGGTAGTTGACCATGGAGACCAGCCAGCAGGCGACAAACAACCCGACCACCACAAACCCGGCGTTGCCCAGGTTGTCGTTCACCGCGCCAATCAGATCCCAGACGCCGCCGCTGAGGGCGAATTTGTCCATCAGCAGACCCAGCGCTTCCAGCCCGCCGATAAACAGCGCCACCACCACGGAGGTGCCGGTGATGGTCATGTTGTAGTAGAGCTTGCGCTGTGGTTTGTTAAACGCCCAGCCGTAGGCACCGACCATCAGCAGGTTGTCGAGCGTATCCACCAGCGCCATGCCGCTGGCGAAGAGCGCCGGGAAGATCATGATTGACCACACCGACATCCCGTTGGAAGCGCTGGCAGCAGAGATCCCGAGCACGCCGATTTCCGTCGCAGTATCAAACCCGAGGCCAAACAGGAAGCCTACCAGATACATCTGCCAGCTTTTATTGACCAGGCGGAAGGTTTTGCCGAACAACCAGTTCATGACGCCGCCCTGCGCAGGCAGCGTAATATCGCCCTGTACCGGCCTGCCGTTTTTCAGCGCCTGAAAACTGCGCCACACGCCGCGCAGGATCACCATGTTTACCAGCGCCATCGCCAGCAGGAAAGTGGCTGAAACGGCGGTGCCAATCAGGCTGCCGGTTTCGTGGAACCATTCCATGTTTTTTTGAAACGCGGTTGCGGTGGCGGCGATGGCAATGGAGGCCAGCACCACGATGGTGGAGTGCCCCAGCGAGAACCACGCCCCCACGCCGGACGGGCGTTTGCCCTGCTGCATCATCTTACGCGTCACGGTATCAATGGCCGCGATGTGATCGGCGTCCACCGCGTGACGCAGCCCGTAGCACCACGCCAGCAGGCTCGCGGCCATCAGCGCCGTGCTGCCGCTAAAGGTGTGCCATGCCCATCCCCAGGCCAGCAGGTTTGCCATTACCAGAGCCAGCAGCAGAAGCGCGGCGCGAGGTTCATTGCGTAAGAGTCGTAACATTTTAAGTCCTTTGTGAACATGACCGGGCAGCGGCGATCACCGCCTGCCCGAAGGAGATCGCTCCGTCACCTGCAGGCAGGTGCGAAGGAAAAAGAAGCGTAAAGTCAGAAAGATAATGACGCAGGCGCGCGCGCAGCAAACGGTTGTGCAACACGCCGCCGCTGAGACAGATTGTCGACAGCGATAAGCGTCGGGCATGGAGCGCGGCGAGTTCTGCCAGCCCTTTTGCCAGCGCGTCGTGAAACGCCCACGCGCGCTCGCACGGCTCAGCCTGCCAGGCCAGCCACTGCTGCCAGAAAAGCGCGAGGTTACCCGCATCCAGCGTCACCGGATGGTCGACGCCCGCGCACTGCGATGCCAGCGCTTCCAGTCTGCAGGCGGCTTCACCCTCCCAGGATTGCGCATTGATACCAATCGCACAGGCGACGGCATCAAACAGGCGACCACAGGATGAGGCTCGCGGCGCGTTGATACCGCGCTGGATCGCCGTCGCCAGCAGCGGCCAGTTCTGGCACTGTACCGCGCGCGTTTCCGGATACTGTTGCCAGTCAGGGACAAACGCCAGGCAGTGGGCGAGTAAATTGCGCCACGGCTGCCGCGCCGCCAGATCGCCGCCCGGCAGCGCAACGGCAGGCAGCCCGCCCAGACGCTCGCATGCGAGATAGTTGACCCGCAGGCACTCCCCGCCCCACAGCGCGCTGTTTTCACCCATGCCGATCCCGTCCAGCGTCAGGGCAATAACGTCTCCGCCCTCACGCGGCCAGCCGTTTTCGGCCAGGCACGCCGCCGCGTGGGCGTGATGGTGGAGCACGGTTTCGACGGGCAGCGCCTGTTCCTGCGCCCACCGGCGGGCGCGATACCCCGGATGGGCATCGCACACCACGCGCTCCGGCCGGAAGGCGTAAACGTCCTGCATCACCGACAGCGCGGAACGCCACTGCGCTTCGACACCCTCGTCGCTGAGATCGCCAAAATGCTGGCTCAGCACCGCCTGGTTCCCACGCACCAGGCAGAAGGTGTTTTTCATCTCCGCCCCGGCGCATAACATGGCGGGGATATTCTCGAAACCCGCAGGCAACGTGATGGCATCCGGTACAAAACCGCGTGCGCGGCGCAGCATCGCACCGTCCCGATCCATCACCGAATCGTCCATCCGCTGAAGAATATCGCGATTGTGCAGCAGGAAGCCGTCCGCGATGTTGCCCAGTTCATCCAGCACCTGTTGATTACGGATGGCAGGCGGTCTGCCGCTGAGGTTGCCGGAGGTCATCACCAGCGGGCGCTGGCAGTCCATCATCAGAAGGTGCTGCAGCGGGTTCGCAGGAAGCATGATGCCTAGGGTATCCAGACCGGGCGCGATACCTTCCGGCAACGCGGGCAGCCAGGCTTTTGGCGTGAGCACAATGGGTGCTGCAGGTGAGCGTAGCAGCGCCTGAACCGTCTCCGGCAGGTCATCCGCATGTGGGATCATCACCGCCAGCGGCTTCGACGGGCGCTGCTTGCGTGACCGAAGCGTCGCGACCGCCTGCGGATTACGCGCATCGCAGACGAGGTGAAAGCCGCCCAGCCCTTTAACCGCGACAATACCGCCGTTTTTCAGCATCGCTACCGCCGCGCGCAGCGCAGCCTCGCGGTCAGCGGTCATGTCACCTGCACGCCACTCAAGCGCGGGCCCGCAGTCCGGGCAGGCTACCGGCTGGGCGTGAAAACGACGGTCGGCAGGATTGCGGTACTCTGCTTCACACGGTCCACAGAGCGGGAATGGCGCCATTGCCGTGGCCGGGCGGTCATAGGGCATGGCGCGGATAATGGTAAACCGCGGCCCGCAGTGGGTGCAGTTGATAAACGGGTAGCGATAGCGGCGCTCGCGGGGGTTGCGCATTTCAGCCAGACACGCCGGACAGGTGGCAGCATCCGGCACAATCTGGGTGTCCATCGCGCCGCCCGCGCTGTGGCGGATAACAAACGCGTCCGGCAGGTTCGTCCAGGTGAACGGCTGCGTTTCAACGTGGTCAATGCGTGCCAGCGGTGGGCAGTCCTGATGCAGCCTCGCGGTAAAGGCCCCCCCATTACCCGCGAGGCGCACCAGCACGCCCTCTCCGTCGTTGCAGACATCGCCCGTTAGCTGAAGCTGATGCGCAAGCTGCCAGACGAAGGGCCGAAACCCCACGCCCTGCACCTTGCCACGCACGCGCAGCTGTACGCCGTTACTGCTCATGGCGGATCAGAACAGCAGCGATGCTGAAGTATCGAACGCCGCACGACGGCGCTTTTCGGCACTCATCTGTTCAAGCTTGTCGCGATCCACGCAGACCAGCGCGTGCGTCGGACAGGCTTCCATGCAGGCCGGGCCAGCGTCGCGGTGGTAGCACAGGTCACATTTGTTGGCTTCGGCTTTCTCCGCCCGCACGCTCAGCCCCATACCGCTGTTGCGCACGACCGGACGGACAACCACCTCCATCGCGCCATACGGGCAGGCGACCACGCAGGTTTTGCAGCCAATGCAGCGCTCCTGCATCACGTGCACAAAGCCCTTCTCGCGTTTAATCGCCCCGTTCGGGCAGACGTTCGCGCAGGGTGCGTCTTCGCACTGGCGACAGATGGCGGCGGTGGAAATATTCACGCCTTTAATGACGTGGATGCGCGGCAGGAAAGTGTCAGGCGTCAGTGAGGCGCAGTCCTGCTCCGCCTGATGGGAAACTACGCACGCCACTTCACAGGTACGGCAACCAATGCACTTACTGGCATCGGCCATAATAAAACGGTTCATCTGCTTCTCCAGCATTACAGTTATGCGCGGAGATATTCATAAACCGTGCCAATTATTAATCCTTTGATTTTTAACGGCTTTTAAAATTAGCGTGGCGCTGTCATCGTCACTTATGACGATAACAGCTGTCGACGTCACCGATACGGTCCGTCGATCACGGAGTCGCGCAGGATAAGCTCACCGGAAAAGGTTTGCTGGTATTTGAACTCACCGCCGTCAAGCATGAAGATCAGGCGGCTGATGGTCTCCTTGATCATCTCCGTCACCGGAATGCGCACGCTGGAAAGAGACGGCACCATGTACGGCGCGATTGCCACATCATCGAAGCCAATCACCGACACCGCGTCCGGCGTGGCGACACCGCTGTCGTGCAGCTGCTTCATGGCACCGATCGCCATATCGTCGTTGCTCGCCACCAGCGCCGTAAAGCGTTCACCACGGGATAACAGCTCGGCCACTGCCGCCGCACCGCTGGCCGGGTTCCATTTCCCCTGCGCAATCAGCTCCGGGCGCAGGGGAATGCCGTGCTGCATCAGCGCCGCCCGGTAACCCGAAAGACGCTCAACGCCGGTCGGGGAATCGAGTGAGCCGGTGATAAACGCAATATCCCGGTGGCCTTTCGCAATCAGCTTAGACACGGCGTCCTGGCAGGAGGCGTTATGATCGGACCAGACGCTGTGGCTGCTGTTTTTCCGCAGGCGGCGGTTGAGCACCATAATTGGCTGCTCGCATTTTTCGACGATCTCGTCCATCTCCTCAACGCTCAGGAAACGCGGGTAGATGATCACCGCGTCGCAGCGCATGTCGAGCAGATACTGAATTGCCTCGCGCTCCTCGTCGGCGCTGTGCTTACCGTCCGCGAGGATCAGCTGACGCCCTTTTTCTTCCGTCATGCGCGCGGCGTGGAACAGCAGTTCGCTAAAGTAGACGCCGTGGTAAAGGGTGTTCGTCACCACCAGCCCCAGCGTCTGGGTACGTTTGGTCGCCAGGTTGCGCGCCAGTAAATTCGGGCGATAGCCGCTCTCTTCAATGGCCTGAAACACCCGGTCTTTGGTCTCCTGGCTGACGTAGCCATTTCCCGACAGCACCCGGGAGACCGTCGCTTTCGAAACGCCTGCCCGCTTCGCCACTTCCAGCATCGTGGTCATGTTGTTATTCCGTTTGAAACTGATTAGCGCAGTGTACTGCACTGCAAAAAAATTGTCGCAGCGGCGAAATCACGCTTTGACTTACGATAGGTGATCGTCATCACGAATGTGAAAAATGTACAAAAAGCGATCTTGTTTCATTCAAAGAAACTCATGATGATTATGTGAAACCGGTTTCCTACATTTCTCACAACGATAACAGGATCACATCCGATGGCCAAAAATTACGCCGCGCTGGCGAACGACGTTGTTAGCGCGCTGGGCGGCAAAGAGAACATTGTCGCCGTCACCCACTGCATGACGCGCCTGCGCTTCGTCCTGAAAGACGAAAGCCTCACCGACGCCGCTCGCCTGAAAAGCATCAGCGGCGTGCTCGGCGTGGTGCGCAATGACAACCAGTGTCAGGTGATCATCGGCAACACCGTGTCTCAGGCATACCGTGAAGTGGTGAGCCTGCTGCCCGCTAACCTGCAACCTGTCGTACCGGAGGGCCCGCAGAAGCTCACGCTGCGCCGGATTGGTGCCGGGATCCTCGACGCGCTGATCGGCACCATGTCTCCGCTGATCCCGGCGATCATCGGCGGTTCGATGGTCAAGCTGCTGGCGATGATCCTCGAGATGACCGGCGTGCTGGGCAAGGGCGACCCAACGCTGACTATCCTGACGGTCATTGGCGACGGCGCGTTCTTCTTCCTGCCGCTGATGGTGGCGGCCTCGGCGGCGGTGAAGTTCAAAACCAACATGTCGCTGGCGATTGCCATCGCGGGCGTGCTGGTGCACCCGAGCTTTATCGAACTGATGGCGAAAGCGGCACAGGGCGAGCACGTTGAGTTCGCCTTTATCCCGGTGACGGCGGTGAAATACACCTACACCGTCATCCCGGCGCTGGTGATGACCTGGTGCCTGTCGTACATCGAACGCTGGGTGGATCGGATCACCCCGGCGGTGACGAAAAACTTCCTCAAGCCGATGCTGATCGTGCTGATTGCCGCCCCGCTCGCCATCGTGCTGATTGGCCCGCTGGGGATCTGGATCGGTAGCGCCATCTCCGCGCTGGTCTACACCATTCACGGCTATCTGGGCTGGCTCTCCGTCGCCATCATGGGCGCGCTGTGGCCGCTGCTGGTGATGACCGGGATGCACCGCGTGTTTACGCCGACCATCATTCAGACCATTGCCGAAACGGGTAAAGAAGGGATGGTCATGCCGTCGGAAATCGGCGCCAACCTGTCGCTCGGCGGCTCGTCGCTGGCGGTGGCGTGGAAAACCAAAAACCCGGAGCTGCGCCAGACGGCGCTGGCAGCGGCGGCCTCCGCCATCATGGCGGGGATCTCTGAACCGGCGCTGTACGGTGTGGCGGTACGGCTGAAACGTCCGCTGATTGCGAGCCTGATCAGCGGCTTTATCTGCGGCGCGGTTGCCGGCATGGCCGGTCTTGCCAGCCACTCGATGGCGGCACCGGGGCTGTTCACCAGCGTGCAGTTCTTCGACCCGGCCAACCCGATGACCATCGTATGGGTGTTTGGCGTGATGGGGCTGGCAGTAGTGCTGTCGTTTGTTCTGACCCTGATCTTAGGCTTTGAGGATATCCCGGTCGAAGACGAGGCTGAAAAAGCGCGCGCCCTGCAAACCGCACCGGTTCAGAACAAAGCAGCAGAAGCATAAATTGAAAGCGAGGTAAGAATGTCTGTTTTTCCACAAGGATTTTTATGGGGCGGCGCGCTTGCCGCCAACCAGAGTGAAGGTGCTTACCGTGAAGGCGGAAAAGGGCTAACCACGGTCGATATGATCCCCCACGGCGCGAATCGCCTGGCGGTGAAGGTCGGTAAGGAAAAGCGTTTCTCGCTGCGTGACGACGAGTTCTACCCGAGCCACGAGGCGATTGATTTTTACCATCGCTATAAAGAGGACATCGCCCTGATGGCGGAGATGGGCTTTACGGTGTTCCGCACCTCAATTGCCTGGAGCCGCCTCTACCCGAACGGCGACGAGCCGCTGCCGAACAAAGAGGGTATTGCCTTCTACCGCGCGGTGTTCGAGGAGTGCAAAAAGTACAACATTGAGCCGCTGGTGACCCTCTGCCACTTCGACGTGCCGATGCACCTGGTGACGGAGTACGGCTCGTGGCGCAACCGTAAGATGGTCGATTTCTTCGTCCGCTATGCCCGCACCTGCTTTGAAGAATTTAACGGGCTGGTGAAATACTGGCTGACCTTCAACGAAATCAACATCATGCTGCACAGCCCGTTCTCCGGCGCGGGGCTGGTGTTTGAGGAAGGTGAAAACGAAGATCAGGTGAAATACCAGGCCGCACACCACGAGCTGGTGGCGAGCGCGCTGGCAACCAAAATCGCCCACGAGGTGAACCCGGAAAATCAGGTCGGCTGCATGCTGGCGGGAGGAAACTTCTACCCGTACTCCTGCAAGCCGGAAGACGTGTGGATGGCGCTGGAGAAAGACCGCGAGAACCTGTTCTTTATCGACGTGCAGGCGCGCGGCAGCTATCCGGCCTACTCCGCCCGCGTGTTTCGCGAAAAAGGGGTGGTGATTGTGAAAGACCCGGGCGATGACGAACTGCTGAAAAACACCGTCGACTTTGTCTCGTTCAGCTATTACGCCTCGCGCTGCGCCTCGGCGGATATGAACGCGGGCAACACCAGCGCGGCGAACATCGTCAAATCTCTGCGCAACCCGCACATTCAGGTAAGCGAATGGGGCTGGGGCATCGACCCGCTCGGCCTGCGCATCACCATGAACATGATGTACGACCGCTACCAGAAGCCGCTGTTCCTGGTGGAAAACGGCCTCGGGGCGAAAGACGTCATTGATGAAAACGGCGAGATCAACGACGACTACCGTATCAGCTACCTGCGCGAGCACATCCGCGCGATGGGCGACGCGATTGAAGACGGCGTGCCGCTGATGGGCTACACCACCTGGGGCTGCATTGACCTGGTCTCGGCCTCCACCGGGGAGATGAGCAAGCGCTACGGGTTTGTGTACGTCGACCGAGATGACGCGGGGAACGGCACGCTGGACCGCAAGCGCAAGAAATCGTTCGGGTGGTATAAGAAGGTAATTGCGAGTAACGGAGCGGATCTTGCGTAGCCTGTTTTGCCGGGTGGCGGCTTCGCCTTACACGGCCTACAAAACCGTAGGCCCGGTAAGCGTAGCGCCACCGGGCGCTGTTCAGAGCCGGGAAAATTCCCCGTCCCCAACCCACTCCGCTAGCCGTGAATACACCACGTCCACCGCCGCTTTCACCGGCGGCGTCATCGGATAATAAAACCCAACGATGTCCGGCTGAATGCCCAAAAACAGCACCTCCCCCACGTCGTCCCGGATCTGATCCACAAGATAATTGAGCGGCATATTGTGGGTGGTCATCATAAACATCTCGGCGATATCGTCCGGATCAATCAGGCGGACCTCACCGGGGTTGAGCCCCATATCGGTGGCATCGACGATTAATAGCCTGTCAGGGCGTAATTCGCGGATGGCGACCACGTCATTTTCTGGCGCGCTGCCGCCGTCAATCACCACCCAGCTGCCCTGCGGGTTCGCGGCGCACATCTCTGCCAGCAGCGGGCCCGCGCCGTCGTCACCCATCATGCTGTTGCCGACACACAGTAAAACGTCAGTCACGTAATCTCCTCACCATCAGGTAGATGGCGCTCTCCTGATGAATATCGTGCAGCATGCCGAGCAGCGTTTTGCTCCACGCCTGCTGCGCAGGGGTTTGCCTGCCGAGCGCCGCGTCAAAGGCGTTGGCGAGCATCGCAATGTGGTTGGCGTCGATGACGATCTCCCCGTACTTCGGCACGCCCTCCATTTTGCGCCGCGCCGCGCTGCCCTCCTCCAGCGTGGCAATCCACGCCAGATATTCCGGCCACGGGCAGCTCAGCGCCGTTTCAAGGCAGTCGATCACCCCGAGGTGATGCCCAATCGCCAGGCTGTAATAGACCACCTGCTGCGCCGCATCCGGCGTGGCATCGTTCTCATCAATAAACTTACGGCTCAGCTGGCTGAACACCACCGTCTCACTCATCGGATACGCGCCTCCTCTACGATGCTGTTCAGGTTCGCCACGATCTCATTAAGACGCGGATCGTT
Source organism: Enterobacter mori (assembly GCF_025244905.1). Classification (NCBI taxonomy): domain Bacteria; kingdom Pseudomonadati; phylum Pseudomonadota; class Gammaproteobacteria; order Enterobacterales; family Enterobacteriaceae; genus Enterobacter; species Enterobacter mori. The sequence continues at coordinate 3,629,084 of NZ_CP104285.1, forward strand.
CTCCGCCTCCAGCCAGCGTGCGACCTGATGCTCGCCCTGGCTCAGCAGGCGCAGGTAGTCGTCAGCAATCTGACGGCCGTAGCGGTACCCCGCCAGCCTGCGCGCCGTGCGGTCAACCTTCACGCGCAGGGGCTGCACCATGTCCGGGTGCAGAATGGCGGCAGGCTGGTTGTCCAGCTCGCCCGGCTCGCGCGCGTGGATTTTCTGCTCCAGCAGGCCAAGCGCCATCGCGAAGCCGTACAGCGTCGCGGCGGGCGTCGGCGGACAGCCCGGAATGTAGACATCCACCGGCACGATTTTGTCGGTCCCGCCCCAGACGCAGTAGAGGTCATGGAAGATGCCGCCGCTGTTGCCGCAGGCGCCGTACGAGATGCAGATTTTCGGGTCCGGCGCGGACTGCCAGGCACGCAGCGCGGGCGAGCGCATGGCGCGGGTGACGGCTCCGGTAAACAGCAGGATGTCCGCGTGGCGCGGGGACGGCACCACTTTGATACCGAAGCGCTCGGCGTCAAACAGCGGTGACAGGGTGGCGAAGATCTCGATCTCGCAGCCGTTGCAGCCGCCGCAGTCCACGCGGTAGACGTAGGCCGAGCGTTTGATTTTTTTCAGCAGCGACGCCTTCATGCTGGCGATGGATTCGTCCACCGTCATCGGCACCGGAATGCCGTTAGCGTCGCGCGGGCCCAGTAGGTTTTCCATCAGCTGGCCTCTCTCATATGGCGGGTAATATCAATACGGTCGGACGGCAGCAGGCACTTCTGACGCTTGCACTCCGGGCAGGTTTCAAAGCTTTCACGGTGATGCTCCGCGCGGGCGTCGCCGTTGTGCTGCAGCAGCGCGATGGCGTAGTCGATCTCTTTCTGCACGGCGAACGGGCGCTTGCAGACGCGACAACTGCACAGCGCAAAGCGCGACTGCTGCAGAAAATCGGCTTTCTTCCACACCGCCAGCTCGAATTCCTGCGACAGGCGAATGGCCACAGTCGGGCAGACCTCCTCGCAGCGGCCGCAGAAGATGCAGCGCCCGAGGTTAAACTGCCAGGCCAGCTCGCCGGTTTTGAGATCCGTTTCCACCGTTAAGGCGTTCGACGGGCAGGCGTTGACGCAGGCCGCACAGCCGATGCACTGCTGCGGGTTGTGCTCCGGCTTGCCGCGAAAGTTTTTATCCACCGGCATCGGCTCCAGCGGATAACTGCTGGTCTGCGCGCCGGTTTTGATCACTTTTTTGATAAAGGTAAACATCGCGAGTCCTTATTTCAGCGGCGAGTTCTTACGCTCGATGCTGTAGCGCTCAAGCTCTTTGTACGGCACCACCTGGCTTTTCTTCTTGCGCACGTCCACGACGGTCATGCGGTCGGTGCAGGAGTAGCACGGGTCGAGGCTGCCGATGATCAGCGGCGCATCGGAAACCGTGTTACCGCGCAGCATGTAGCGCAGGGTTGGCCAGTTGGCGTAGGTCGCCGCGCGGCAGCGCCAGCGGTAGAGCTTCTGGTTGTCGCCGGTCATGCTCCAGTGGATATCGTCCCCGCGCGGCGCTTCGGCAAAGCCGAGGGCAAAGCGGTTCGGAATGTAGGTGAAGCCCTCCACCATCAGCGGGCCACCCGGCAGGTTATCAAGGCCAAAGTCGATCATGTTCAGGGCGGTGTATACCTCGTTGATACGCACCTTGAGGCGCGAAATGACGTCGCAGCCCTGCTCGCTGTGTACGGTCATCGGCAGCAGGCCGTAGCCGACGAACGGGTGATCGGCACGCGTGTCGCGGGCGTGGCCGCTGGCGCGCACCATCGGGCCGACGTTGCTGAAGTCGCGGGCGATTTCCGGGTCAAGACGGCCGATGCCGACGGTGCGCTGCTCGATGTTTGGCGTGCTGAGCAGCATGTCTACCAGCTCCTGCACGTCGCGGCGCATCTGCTGCGCCAGCAGGCGGGTTTGGATCATGTCGTCCTTCAGCAGGTCGCGGCGGATCCCGCCGATCAGGTTCAGGCCGTAGGTTTTACGCGCCCCGGTGAGGATCTCCGCCATCTTCATCGACGCTTCGCGCACGCGGAAGAACTGCATAAACCCGGAGTCAAAGCCGACGAAGTGGCAGGCCAGGCCGAGGTTGAGCAGGTGCGAGTGCAGGCGCTCCACCTCCAGCAGAATGGCGCGGATCATCTGCGCGCGCTCCGGCACCACGATCCCCATGCCGTTCTCCACCGAGGTGGTGTAGGCGGTGCTGTGGGCAAATCCGCAGATGCCGCACACGCGGTCAGAGAGGAACGTCACCTCGTTGTAGCCCATGCGGGTTTCCGCCAGCTTTTCCATACCGCGGTGGACGTAGAACAGGCGGTAGTCGGCGTCGATGATGTTCTCGCCATCAACGAACAGGCGGAAATGGCCGGGTTCGTCAGAGGTGACGTGCAGCGGGCCAATCGGCACCACGTTGTTCTTCTTGCTACCCAGCTCGTTGATAAACTCGTAGGTTTCGCTGTCGGTGGTCGGCGCCGGGCGCTGGCGGTAGTCCATGCTGTCTTTGCGCAGCGGATAGAGTTCGTCCGGCCAGTCGTCCGGCAGCACCAGACGGCGCTCGTCAGGCAGCCCCACCGGCACCAGACCGTACATATCACGCACTTCGCGCTCGCCCCAGACCGCGGCAGGCACGCGCGGCGTGACGGACGGGTATTCCGGCTTATTCGGATCAACCTCGACGCGCACGGTGAGCCAGCACTTCTCCACCTGCTCCATCGACATCACGTAGTACACCGCGTAGTTGCCGCACAGCTGGCGCTCGTCGTTACCGAACAGCACGGAGAGCCAGCCGCCCTGCTGGTAATAGAGAAACTCCACCACTTCCGGCAGATAGTTCACCTTCACGGTGACGGTAATCTGGTCTTTGGTCTGCCAGGACTCTTCCAGCACCACGCCGGGGAAAGCCTGATGCAACGCGGCGAGATACTGCTGACCTTTCTTTTCTTCAGACATAAATACTCTCTTTAATCACGCCACCAGCAAGGAGACGAACGCTAAAAATGCAAAACCAAAACCGGCCCAGGTGATGCGTGACGTTTCCACAAAACGCAGGCGAGCCATGCTGTTTTCAAACAGGGCAATCACCAGCACGCCGACCAGCAGCTTGAGGGCGGCAACAACAGCCGCCAGCACCAGGCCGCCCGCGGAGAAGTGCGTCATCTGCCCCCACGGGAAGAAGACGCCGACAAACATCTGCAGCACCACCAGCTGTTTGAGGCTGATGCCCCACTTCAGCACCGCAAAGCCGTAGCCGCTGTATTCGGTGAGCGGCCCTTCCTGCAGCTCCTGCTCGGCTTCCGCCAGATCGAACGGCAGTTTGCCCATCTCAATAAAGGTGGCGAACGCGCAGGCGCAGAGCGCCAGCACCAGTGGGATCGAGCGCGCCACAGGCCAGTGATAAACGGTGTCGGTGATAAAACTGATATGGGTTGAACCGGCGACCTGCGCGGCGACCCACAGCCCCAGCAGCAGGATGGGCTCAACCAGCACGCCCAGCATCGCCTCGCGGCTGGCACCGATGCCGGTAAACGGGCTACCGGTGTCCAGGCCCGCAATCGCAAAGAAGAAGCGGGCGATGGCGAAGAGGTAAATCAGCGTAATCAGATCGCCGAGCGCAGGCAGCGGCGATGCCACCGTGACCACCGGCAGCGCGGTGGCAATGGTCAGCATCACGCCCACCATCACGAACGGGGTCAGGCGGAAGACCCAGCCTGCGGCATCCGGGGCCACGCTCTGACGAGAAAGCAGCTTGAAGAGATCGCGGTACTCCTGAAGCACCCCAGGTCCGCGGCGGTTGTGCATCCGGGCGCGCGCCACGCGGCTCACCCCGGAAAGCAGCGGCGCAGCGGCGAACAGCACCAGCGCCTGAAGAATGGCCAGTAACAAACTCATGTCAGGCTCCTCGTGAAATCACAATGATCATCAGCACCGCCAGCTCGATCAGCGCCAGACGACGGAACAGCGCGGGCGCGGCGGCACTCTGCCAGCCCGGCACCCACCCCTGCGGGTTCAGCCACTGCCGCAGCTTCAGCACGACGGCGAAGTTCTCCTTTACCGGCATAGCAAAACCGTGAGCGGTGATGACCATCGACTGTTCGTGTTCGTAGCCGCAGGCCCACGCCGCCCCGTGCGAACGGGAGGTGAGCCGGTCGCGTTTGAAGAACAGCATCAGCACGAACGGCAGCAGCGGCGCGGCAATCAGAAGCAGTGCAATCATCGGCTGGGAAACGACGGTGTGCGCCGTCGCGAGCGGCAGTGGAATAGCGTTGCCCAGCAGCGGCAGCAGCCACGGCGCGGCTACCCCGCCTGCGATGCAGCACAGCGCCAGCGCGACCACGCTGGCACACATCAGCACCGGTGCGCAGCAGGCGTTTTCCGCTTCGCGGGTACGCGGCGCGCCCAGGAAGGTGACGCCGTAGACTTTCGCCATACACATCACCGCCAGCGCCCCGGTAATCGCCAGTCCGACCGCCAGCAGCGGGCCGAGCAGGCGTGCGATAAATGCGTCGCTCTGGCCGAGCGCGAAGAAGGACTGGTAGATCACCCACTCACCTGCAAAGCCGTTCAGCGGCGGCAGCGCGGCCATTGCCATCAGCCCGACCAGCATGGCGAGCGAAATGACGGGCATTTTTTTACCAATCCCGCCGAGCTTTTCGATATCCCGATGGCCGGTACGGAACCAGACACTGCCCGCCCCGAGGAACAGAGTGCTTTTAAACAGGCTGTGGTTGACGAGGTGATACAGACCGCCGATAAACCCGGCGGCAATCAGCGCCGGCTGGTTGAGCGCCAGCCCGGTAACGCCCGCGCCAATACCGAGCAGAATGATGCCGATGTTTTCCAGGGTGTGGTACGCCAGCAGGCGCTGGATGTTGTGCTCCATCAGCGCGTACAGCCCGCCGACGAACGCGGTGATCATACCGGCAATCAGCAGCACCACGCCCCACCACAGCGGCGGTTGTCCGCCGGTCAGCGTAATCACCATGATGCCGAACAGCCCCACTTTCATCACCACCACAGAGAACAGCGCGGCGGCGGGCGCGGAGGCATTCGCATGCGCCTGCGGCACCCAGCCGTGCAGCGGGATGATCCCGGCGAGCAGGCCAAAGCCAACGACGCCCAGCAGCCAGACGTCGTTCCCCAGCGGATGCCCGTTGAGCGCAGAGAAATCCAGCGTGCCAAAGCGTTGCCACACCCGCCAGCAGGCCAGCGCCAGCAGCAGCGTGCCGAGGCGACCCAGCGCAAACCACAGCTTGCCGGAGGCGCTGCAGCCCGTCAGGAACACGCCGCACAGCGCCATGATCTCCGCCATCACTACCAGCGCGCCGAGGTTGCTGGCGACAACGGTACAGACTGCCGTTGCCATCAGCAGGTTAACCAGCAGGCCGTTGGCTTTGGCGTGCGGATGGCGGTGCCAGTCGACATTGAACAGGCTGATAAACAGTCCGCACAGGCCAAAGGTCACCAGCCAGATGGCATTCAGCGGAGTAATAGCCACGGTATGACGAATCAGCGGCATGAGTGTTTCAACAGATTGCCCGCCGATCAGGACGACACCGCCTGCAGCGAGCGTCATCACGCTACCAACCGCCCCGCCGATACCGGCGATCCCGCCGCTCAGGGTTTTATGGAAAGAGAACACCAGCGCCAGCACGGCGGCGGCAGTGAAGCACGCCACGGCGCTGTTAATCATGAATATCGCGTTCATTTCGCCCCCTCGTTAAGCGCCTGCAATAGCGAAAGATCGCCAAAATCGCTGTTGATGGTCAGCTCGCGCTTGCGCTTGCTGGTGCGGGCGATGTCGCGAATGTTGACCAGAATCAGTGCCCTGGTCGGGCAGGTGCGCACGCAGGCCGGGCCCTGCTCATCGAAGCTGCATAGATCGCATTTCACCGCGACGGCGCGGATGCCGGGCACCCAGTCCAATAGCGTGCTCACCTTCGCCGGAGCGGGTGGCGCGGGCGGCGCTTTCGGGGTATTTGCGTTCGCCGGAATATGCAGCGGGCGGCTGCCGGAAAATTCAATCGCGCCGAACGGGCAGGCAATGCCGCACAGCTTGCAGCTGACGCACAGGCTTTCGTTGAGCTGGACAGCGCCATCAACGCGGGTGATGGCATTCACAGGGCAGACACCTGCGCAGGGGGCGTCTTCACAGTGGTGGCAGAGCTGCGGAGCAGACTCCTTTTCATTACGCATAACGCGCAGACGCGGCATGGACTGCAGCCCATGCAGGCGGTGGGTTTCCGAACACGCCGCCTCACAGGTTCGACAGCCAATACAGACCGTCGAGTCAGCAATTACAAAACGGTTCACCGGGCAATCCTCAGGTGATGGTCATTTTTGACGAAGAAAAACTGTCTTATCGACACTTTCGACACTTGGTTATCAGGCAACGTTTGCGGATGCATTTCCCGCTGTCAGCTGTTTCAGATCGACCGGTAGGTCGTGTTCAACCGCGGTATAAAGCCCGTTATAAACCGGCGCGATTTTCTCCAGATAGTGCTCGAGCACCTGCTGGCGATCGCGGTTGCTGACGTAGCCATCAACCATGCCGTCAGCCATCAACTGCGCTTTCGCAATACATTGTTTTTCACCCTCTTTGTTCTCCACGTAGTACTCAATGGTGTGGCTGTTAAAGCTGTCCGCCAGGGTGACAAAGACGGTGAAGTGGCCGAAAAGGACAAAACGCATATCGCCCTGTGCCGCGCAGCTCATCGCATGATGCAGACGGGCCTTTGACAGAGTGATCCCCTGAACCAGGGAGTTGCAGTAGAGGTGCCACTGCTCCTGGAGCTGCTGGTGACGCTGCGCGATGTAATCCGCTTTTTCGCTGATTTCCCAAATAGTCATAAAAGGTATCCGGTTAATGGAGATAGCGGCTGTTAAGCAGATTCCATGCCAATTATTAAGGTAATGTTTTTTATAAGTTTTAATCGTTTTCGCACTGTCAACCGCACGGTGTCGACGTGTCATTTCGACAGCGTTGACATCGACACGCCCTAACAAAAATCAAGCTGGCACCGTTATTGCATTCAATGGCGCAATTCATTGAGGAGGCGTCATGCACGAAATCACCCTCTGCCAGCGGGCCCTGGAGCTTATCGAACAGCAGGCAGTGCAAAACCACGCGAAGCGCATCACCGGCGTCTGGCTGAAGGTCGGGGCGTTTTCCTGCGTCGAGACCAGCGCCCTGACCTTCTGTTTTGAGCTGGTGTGTCGCGGCACGCTGGCAGAAGGCTGCGAGCTTCATATTGAAGAGCAGCAGGCGGAGTGCTGGTGCGAGCAGTGTCAGCAGTACGTGACCCTGCTGTCATCAAAGGTTCAGCGCTGCCCGCTGTGCCAGAGTACCGGGCTGCGGATCGTGGCGGATGACGGTATGCAGATCCAACGCCTCGAAATCGAGAAGGAGTAATGTATGTGTAGCACCTGCGGTTGCGCCGAAGGCAACCTGTATATCGAAGGGGATGAACATCGCCCCCACTCCGCGTTTCGCTCCGCGCCCTTTTCACCGGCCCCGCGTCCTGCTGCTGCGCTAACTGGTATCACCTTTGCGCCGCAGCAATCCTCTGAGGGCGATCTGCACTATGGCCACGGCGAAGCGGGTACCCACGCGCCGGGCATGAGCCAGCGCCAGATGCTGGAGGTGGAGATCAACGTACTGGACAAAAATAACCGGCTCGCCGCCCGCAACCGCGCCCGCTTTGCCGCCCGCAAACAGCTGGCTCTGAACCTGGTCTCCAGCCCCGGTTCCGGCAAAACCACGCTGTTAACGGAAACGCTCAAACGCCTGAATCAGCGCGTTTCCTGCGCCGTCATTGAAGGCGACCAGCAAACCGTTAACGACGCGGCGCGCATTCGCGAAACCGGCACTCCGGCGATTCAGGTCAACACCGGCAAAGGCTGCCATCTGGATGCGCAGATGATTGCCGACGCCACGCCGCGTCTGCCGCTGGCGGATAACGGGATCCTGTTCATTGAAAACGTCGGCAACCTCGTGTGCCCGGCGAGCTTTGACCTTGGCGAACGGCATAAAGTCGCGGTGCTCTCCGTCACCGAAGGGGAAGACAAACCGCTGAAGTACCCCCATATGTTTGCCGCCGCCTCCATCATGCTGCTGAACAAAGTTGACCTGCTGCCGTACCTGAATTTCGACGTGGATAAATGCCTGGCGTATGCCCGCGACGTGAACCCGGAGATTGAGATCCTGCTGGTCTCCGCCACGCGCGGCGACGGGATGGATGCATGGCTGAACTGGCTGGAGAGCGAACGATGTGCATAGGTGTCCCCGGACAAATTCATACCATCGACGGTCATCAGGCCAAAGTTGAAGTCTGCGGCATCCTGCGCGACGTCGATCTCACGCTGGTGGGCAGCACCGATGAAACAGGCGCATCGCGTCTCGGCCAGTGGGTGCTTGTCCACGTGGGGTTTGCCATGAGCGTGATTAACGAAGCGGAAGCCCGCGACACGCTCGATGCCCTGCAAAATATGTTCGACGTGGAGCCTGACGTGGGCGCGCTCTTGTACGGCGAGGAGCGATAGCCTATGCGTTACGTTGATGAATACCGCGCGCCGGAACAGGTGATGCAGCTTATCGGGCATCTGAACACGCGCGCGGCGCTGCTGGACTACACCAAAGAGAGACCGCTGCGGATCATGGAAGTGTGCGGCGGCCATACTCACGCCATCTTCAAATTTGGCCTCGACCAGCTGCTGCCGGAAAACATTGAGTTTATTCACGGCCCCGGCTGTCCGGTCTGCGTTTTGCCGATGGGGCGTATCGACAGCTGCATCGAAATTGCCAGCCAGCCCAACGTCATTTTCTGCACCTTTGGCGACGCGATGCGCGTGCCGGGGAAAAATGGCTCGCTGCTACAGGCGAAAGCACGCGGGGCCGACATCCGGATCGTCTATTCGCCGATGGATGCCCTGACGCTGGCAGCGGACAACCCCGCACGCAAGGTCGTGTTTTTTGGCCTGGGGTTTGAAACCACCATGCCCGCCACCGCCATCACGCTGCAGCAGGCTAAAGCACGCAGCGTCGATAACTTTTTCTTTTTTTGCCAGCACATTACGCTCATTCCCACGCTGCGCAGCCTGCTGGAGGAGCCGGAAAACGGCATTGACGCCTTTCTGGCACCGGGCCACGTCAGCATGGTGATTGGCACAGACGCCTATGGTTTTATCGCTGAGCAGTACAATCGTCCGTTAGTGGTGGCTGGTTTCGAGCCACTTGATCTACTGCAAGGCGTAACCATGCTGGTTGAGCAGAAAATAGCGGCCCGGAGCGCGGTGGAAAATCAGTATCGCCGCGTGGTGCCCGATGCGGGTAATGAACGAGCGCAGCAGGCGATAGCCGACGTGTTTAGCGTTGAGGGCGACAGCGAATGGCGCGGTCTGGGGGTGATTGCTGAATCCGGCGTGCGCCTGACTCCCGCGTATCACTCCTTCGATGCAGAGGCGCATTTTCGCCCGCAGCCGCAGCAGGTCTGCGACGATCCGCGCGCGCGCTGCGGTGAGGTGCTCACCGGCAAATGCAAACCTCATCATTGCCCGTTATATGGCAACACCTGTAACCCGCAAACCGCGTTTGGTGCGCTGATGGTCTCCTCCGAAGGAGCCTGCGCCGCGTGGTATCAGTTCCGCAATCAGGAGTGTGAAGCATGAACACGGTTGAAATGGCGCACGGAAGCGGTGGTCAGGCGATGCAGCAGCTCATTAATCAGCTGTTTATGGACGCATTCAACAACCCCTGGCTCGCCGAGCAGGAAGACCAGGCGCGCATTGACCTGTCAACGCTCACCGCCCACGGTGACAGACTGGCGTTTTCGACCGACAGCTACGTCATCGACCCGCTGTTCTTTCCCGGCGGTGATATCGGCAAGCTCGCCATTTGCGGTACGGCCAATGATATCGCCGTCAGCGGCGCGGTTCCGCGTTACCTCTCGTGCGGGTTTATTCTCGAAGAGGGTTTACCGATGGCAACGCTTAACGCAGTGGTCAGCAGCATGGCGCAGACCGCACGCGAGGCGGGCATTGCTATCGTCACCGGTGATACCAAAGTGGTGCAGCGCGGCGCGGCGGATAAACTTTTCATCAATACTGCAGGAATGGGGGCGATACCGGCCGACATTCACTGGGGCGCACAGCAGCTTGGCGCAGGCGACGTACTGATCGTGACCGGAACGCTGGGCTGCCACGGGGCAACCATTCTTAACCTGCGCGAAGGCTTAGGGCTGGACGGCGAACTGAGCAGCGACTGCGCGGTACTCGCGCCGCTCATTCAAACCCTGCGTCCCCTTCCTGGCGTAAAGGCCCTGCGGGACGCCACCCGAGGCGGCGTGAATGCCGTCGTGCACGAGTTTGCGGCAAGCTGCGGATGCGGCATTGAGCTGACCGAGCGCGATCTACCCGTCAAGCCTGCCGTGCGCGGGCTGTGCGAACTGCTGGGACTTGATCCGCTTAACTTTGCTAACGAAGGTAAACTGGTGATCGGCGTGGAACGTACCGCTGCAGAAGCGGTGCTGGAACAGCTTCGCGCCCATCCCTCAGGAAAAAACGCCGCGATCATTGGCGAAGTGGTTGAGCGCAAAGGGGTGCGCCTGACCGGGCTGTATGGCGTTAAGCGCACGCTGGATTTGCCGCACGCGGAACCCTTACCCCGAATTTGCTAGAACCGCGCCATAAGCGGTCAGCACTGAATCTCTTTTTGCCAGTTTCTATTGGAAAGCAATATGCCGTATACACCGATGAGCGATCTTGGACAGCAGGGCCTGTTTGATATCACGCGCACACTTTTACAGCAGCCCGATCTCGGCGCGCTGAGCGATGCCCTGACCCGGCTGGTCAGGCAATCTGCGCTGGCGGACAGCGCCGCGATTGTGCTGTGGCATAGCGGAACGCATCGCGCGAGCTACTACTCAACGCGTGATAACGGCAAAGCGTTTGAGTACGAGGACGAAACGTACCTCGCGCATGGCCCGGTGCGCCGTATTCTCTCCCGTCCGGAAGCGCTGCACTGCAACTTTGAGGAGTTCCGCACGGCGTGGCCGCGGCTCGCGGAGAGCAACCTCTACCAGCCGTTCGGCCACTACAGCATGCTGCCGCTGGCGGCGGAGGGACATATTTTTGGTGGCTGCGAGTTTATTCGCACGACCGACCAGCTCTGGAGCGAGGCGGAATACGAGCGTCTGCACACCTTTACCCAGATTGTGGCCGTCGTCGCAGAGCAGATCCAAAGCCGCGTCACCAATAACGTGGATTACGACCTGTTGAGCCGCGAGCGCGACAACTTCCGCATTCTGGTCGCCATCACCAACGCCGTGCTGTCACGGCTTGACATGGATGAGCTGGTCAGCGAAGTCTCGAAAGAGATCCACCACTATTTCAAAATCGACGCCATCAGCATTGCGCTTCGCGGCCATCGCAAGGGCAAGCTGAATATCTACTCCACACACTACCTCGATGAGGCCAATCCGGCACACGAGCAGAGTGAAGTGGACGAAGCGGGCACCCTTTCTGAACGGGTCTTCAAAAGTAAAGAGATCCTCCTGCTCAACCTGAACGAGCAGGATCCGGTAGCGCCGTACGAGCGAATGCTGTTCAACACCTGGGGCAATAAAATTCAGACCCTGTGCCTGCTGCCGCTGATGTCCGGCAATACCATGCTGGGCGTGCTGAAGCTGGCGCAGTGCGAGGAAGGGGTGTTCACCACCGCCAACCTGAAACTGCTGCGCCAGATTGCCGAGCGTATCTCTATCGCGCTGGATAACGCCCTGGCCTATCAGGAGATCCACCGACTGAAAGAGCGGCTGGTGGATGAAAACCTCGCCCTGACTGAACAGCTCAACAACGTGGACAGCGAGTTTGGCGAAATCATCGGGCGCAGCGACGCCATGTACAGCGTGCTCAAGCAGGTTGAGATGGTGGCGCAAAGCGACAGCACGGTACTGATCCTTGGCGAAACCGGTACGGGTAAAGAGCTGATTGCCCGCGCCATCCACAACCTGAGCAACCGCAACAGTCGCCGGATGGTGAAGATGAACTGCGCGGCGATGCCAGCAGGTCTGCTGGAAAGCGATCTGTTCGGCCACGAGCGCGGCGCCTTTACCGGAGCCAGCAGCCAGCGTTTGGGCCGTTTTGAACTGGCGGACAAAAGCTCGCTGTTCCTCGACGAAGTGGGCGATATGCCGCTGGAGCTACAGCCGAAACTGCTGCGCGTGTTGCAGGAGCAGGAGTTTGAGCGCCTTGGCAGCAACAAGCTTATCCAGACTGACGTGCGGCTGATTGCCGCGACCAACCGTGACCTGAAAAAAATGGTCGCTGACCGCGAATTTCGAAGCGATCTCTATTACCGCCTGAACGTCTTCCCGATCTTCCTGCCGCCGCTGCGCGAACGCCCGGAAGATATCCCCCTGCTGGTCAAAGCGTTTACCGCAAAGATTGCGCGGCGGATGGGCAGAAACATCGACAGCATTCCTGCCGAAACGTTACGTACGCTCTCGTCAATGGAGTGGCCGGGCAACGTCCGCGAGCTGGAAAACGTCATCGAACGCGCGGTGCTGCTGACGCGCGGGAATGTGCTGCAGCTTTCCCTGCCTGAGGTTACTCTTCCTGACGTGACCGTGCCCGCCGCCGAGATAGCGAAAGAGGGAGAAGATGAGTATCAGCTCATTATGCGCGTGCTGAAAGAGACCAACGGCGTGGTTGCCGGGCCAAAAGGCGCAGCGCAACGACTGGGGTTAAAACGCACCACCCTGCTGTCACGTATGAAGCGCCTGGGGATTGATAAAGAGAGCCTGATGTAAGTCCGCACTCCGGCGGTGTTTCTCTGACACCGCCTTTCGTCACCCTGCGCAATTGTCCCTCATTGACACAAAATCCTTTCCTCTGTATAAAATTCCGCCTTAATAATGAGTTTCATTTGCATCAAAAAAATAATATTAATGAAGGGTAGCGTTTAATGAAAAAGGTCATCTTCGCGTTCGGCCTGGCGTTTGCGTCGGTCAGTTCTGCTCTGGCAACCACATATCCTCTGACCATTGAAAACTGTGGTTATAAAGAGACCTTCACCAAAGCGCCGGAACGCGTGGTGGCCCTGGGTCAGAATACCGTTGAGATCCTGCTTCTGCTGGGTCTGGAGGATAAGGTGAAGGCTAGCGCCTTCTGGCCAACCAAAGTGTTGTCGCAGTTGGCTGAACAGAACGCAAAAATCAAAACCCTGACGGTAGAAATTCCAACCCTTGAATCCATTCTTGCGCAAAACCCCGATTTTGTTCCTGCTCAGCTCCCGCTGCTGCTCGGACCAGAAAGTAAGGTTGCAAAACGTGAAGATCTGGCGACCGTTGGCGTAAACAGCTATTTATCACCGGGAATGTGCGCCACCAAAAAATCCGCAGGCGACATGTACGGTAGCCGCCAGAAGCTGTGGGATATGACCTACCTTTATAAAGAGATTGAAGATTTCGCTAAGATTTTTAACGTGGAAGCGCGTGGCCAGGCCGTTATCGCCGACTTCAAAAAACGTGAAGCCGACCTGCGCCAGGAGTTTGGCAAAAACAAAAAAGACCTCTCCTTTGTTTTCTGGTTCTCAAGCTCCTCGCCTTCGGCTGATGCCTATGTAGGCGGTAAAAACAGCGCATCCGGCTTTATTGCTAACGTGCTTGGCGGCCACAACGCCATTACTTCTGAAACCGAATGGCCAACCGTGGGCTGGGAAAGCATTATTGCCGCTAATCCGGACGTGATTGTGGTCTCCAGCCTGGATCGTAACCGCTGGGCGCTGGACAACGCCGAAGAAAAAATCAAATTCCTGAAGAGCGATCCGGCGGTCAGCCAGCTGGACGCGGTGAAAAAAGGCCATATCGTGGTGATGGACGGCCAGGCAATGAACCCGACGATCCGCACGATTTACGGGGCTGAGCAGGTCGGCGAACAGCTCAGAAAACTGGGGCTGAACTGATGACCACCGCCGTACTTCAGGCCCGGCAGAGCCTGGTTCTGACGACCTCGGCTTTGCTCGCCCTGGTACTGCTGTTTCTGGTGATAGCGCTCAGCGTCAGCGTCGGCGAGCTGTCCATCCCGCTGGATAACGTGTTTTACGCCATCAGCAATAAAATGGGGCTCACCGCGGTCCCGCTCACTCGCATCTATGAGAGCGTAATCTGGGACTTTCGCCTGAGCCGCGCGCTGGTGGCGGCCTGCTGCGGCGCGGGGCTGGCCATCTGCGGTGCCGTACTGCAGAGCCTGCTAAAGAACGCGCTGGCGGAGCCGTACGTGCTTGGCGTGTCCGCGGGCGCGTCAACCGGGGCGGTTTCCGTCGTGGTGTTGGGGATCGGCACCGGCGCGGTGTCACTTTCCGCCGGCGCCTTTGCCGGGGCGTTCGCCGCCTTTGCGTTCGTCGCCTTCCTGACGAACGGCGCGCGCGGAGGGAACGAACGTACTATTCTGGCAGGCGTTGCCGCCTCGCAGCTTTTTAACGCCATTACCGCCTACACCATCAGCACCTCCGCCAGTGCGCAGCAGGCGCGCGACGTGATGTTCTGGCTGCTGGGCAGCTTCAGCGGCGTACGCTGGCCTGAATTCCAGCTGGCACTGGTCGTAGTGCTGACTGGATTAGCCGTTTGCCTCTACTATTCCCGGGCGCTGGATGCCTTCACGTTCGGTGATGACGCCGCCGCCTCTTTAGGTATTGCCGTCCCGTGGGTGCGCCTGACGCTCTTTACCACTACCGCGCTGATTACCGCGACGATTGTCAGCATGGCGGGTTCAATCGGCTTTGTCGGGCTGGTGGTGCCGCACGTGATGCGTTTCCTGTTCGGGCCGCTGCACCGCACGCTGTTGATTGCCAGCGCACTGGCAGGGGCGATCCTGATGGTGCTGGCCGACATTGCCTCGCGTATGCTGATTGCGCCGCAAAGCCTGCCCGTCGGCGTAGTAACCGCGCTGGTTGGCGTCCCCTTCTTTGCCGTGATTATCTACCGTTCAAGGAATAAGTGATGAGTATCTGCGCTGAGAATATTACCTGGAAGGTGGGTAAAAAAGTCATCGTTAATGACGTCTCGCTGAAGGTTTCCCAAGGGGAAACGGTAGGGCTACTTGGACCAAACGGCTGCGGTAAATCATCGCTTCTGCGCATTCTGGCTGGTTTGCGCCGCCCGGATGCAGGCAGTGTGACGCTGGACGGCCAGGACATCTCTCGTATCGCCAAAAAGCAGCTTGCGCGCCGGGTCGCCTTCGTTGAACAGCACGGGATGACCGACGCCAATATGCGCGTTCGCGATGTGGTAAAACTGGGGCGTATTCCGCACCATTCTCCCTTCTCGAACTGGAGCGTGCAGGATGACGAGACCGTCACCGCCGCTCTGCAGCGCGTGGATATGCTGGATAAAAGCGACCAGGGCTGGCTAAGCCTCTCCGGCGGTGAGCGCCAGCGCGTACACATTGCCCGCGCGCTGGCTCAGACCCCAACGGAAATCCTGCTGGATGAACCGACTAACCACCTGGACATTCATCATCAGATGCAGTTGATGCATTTGATCAGTGAATTACCGGTCACCAGCATTGTCGCAATCCACGATCTCAATCACGCCTCGATGTTCTGCGACTCGCTGATTGTGATGCAGAAAGGGCAAATTGTGGCGACGGGAGCTCCGCAGGAAATCTTATCCGAAGAGCTGCTCTGGGAGGTCTTCCGGGTGAAAACCAAAATTGAGATCTCACCTTTCCATGGTAAAAAACACATCCATTTCATGGTGTAGGGGCGAATAAACAGTATGCCTCTGCGACCAGCCACCGCGCTCTGGCCTCCTGTCTTACTGGGAAGCCAGTTTGTCTTTAACATTGGCTTTTATGCCGTCGTTCCCTTCCTGGCCATATTTTTGCGCGATGACATGCTGCTCTCCGGCGGGCTTATCGGACTGATTTTGGGCCTGCGCACCTTCTCGCAGCAGGGGATGTTTATCGTCGGTGGTGCGCTCTCGGACCGGTTTGGCGCGAAAGTGATTATCCTCAGCGGCTGTATTGTTCGTGTATCAGGTTATCTGCTGCTGGCCTTCGGGGGATCCCTGTGGCCGATTATTCTGGGCGCGTGTCTGACGGGCGTTGGCGGGGCATTGTTTTCTCCCTCTATTGAGGCATTGCTGGCAAAAGCGGGCACCCGCAGCGAGGCGAAAGGCAAACGAAGCCGCGCCGAGTGGTTTGCGCTCTTTGCCGTCTGTGGAGAACTCGGCGCGGTACTGGGTCCGGTTGCTGGTGCCCTGCTCACCGGCCTCGGTTTTCGTCAGGTGGCACTGGCGGGGGCAGGCGTCTTTATCATTGCGTTAGTGGTGCTCTACTTTTGCCTGCCTGCTGCTGGCCATCGTTCACAGACGCTGAAAATACAGCCCTGGTGGACAACATTCCACCAGCCGCGTTTTGTCGCCTTTATCATTGCCTACAGCTCGTGGCTGTTAAGCTATAACCAGCTCTATCTGGCGCTGCCGGTGGAGATCCAGCGCTCTGGCGGCAACGAGAAAGATCTCGGTCCGCTTTTTATGCTGGCCTCTGTGCTGATCGTTGCATTACAGCTGCCGCTGGCGCGTTTTGCCCGACGCGTGGGCGCGGTAAGGATCCTGCCGCTGGGCTTCTTACTTCTCTCAGCCGCCTTTGCGAGCGTGGCGATATTTGCCCCGATGGCGCCGCCGGAAGGCTGGCTCCGCCTGCTTCCTTCAGTCTGTTTTGTAACGCTGTTGACGCTCGGACAGATGCTGCTGGTACCATCGGCTAAAGATCTGATCCCTCGGTTTGCGGAGGAATCCACGCTTGGCGCACACTACGGCGCACTCGCCACCGCCGGAGGCATTGCGGTACTGGCAGGAAACTTGTTGTTTGGCAGCCTGCTGGATCGCGCGCTGGTGCCCTCAACGCAGGCAATGTATCCCTGGCTACTGCTGGCCCTTTTCCCACTCTGCAGCGCGCTGGCCCTGACCGTGATTTGCCGCCCGCTGAGACACTGAAGCGATCATTTTTTCGGACGGTACTTCTCGGGCAGTTCCGGCACGGGATGCCGGTCGTCAATCAGATGACGAACGGTCAGTATGGGGTGACGCCAGAGCATTCGCGGGCCAGCCCAGCGCATAATCTGCTTCATCTCTTCGCGTTTTGCAGGCTGGTAGCAGTGTACCGGACACTGCTTGCAGGCAGGCTTTTCCTCACCGAAAACGCACTTATCAAGGCGCTTATCGGCATACGCATTGAGCGCCTGATAATGTCCTTCCTCCTGAGATGCCTGCGGGCACTGCTTTTCATACAACGCGATCATTTTCGCGATGGTCTTTTTTTCTCGTGAGATGCGTTTACCGGACATAACAGCTTACCGAATAATAAAGTGCATTAATAATACACCTTTATGCACTGGATTTCAGCGGTTGCATTTCGTTTTCTGAAGCCTGATTCCAGTTTTAGCCCTGCACCGGCCGATAATCACTGGTATTTTATACAGGCATCAGAAATAACCTCTATCCGCGTTGTCCGGAGACCCTATGCAAGAGCTCACAATCAGCAAACCCTACCGCCATTTAAAAGTGGGATATTTTAGAAAGCGCCATGAAGACCGCAACACCAAGATACCGAAGCGCTACAGCGTGCACGCGGCGCTGAGCTTAAAAGGTGACTGGCTTGAAAAGGCTGGGTTTACCACTCATTCCCGGGTTCGAGTGGGCGTAGAGCATGGAAAAATAGTCATTGAGTTAATGTCGGAAGAGGCCTCGTAAAGCGACGACATTTTTCTGCGCCGGACCTTTTTTTCATGCGACAATAGAAGGAACAAACGGCCAATGAGCCGATCAAAACGGTTTATTTTCAAAGAAATGGACATCATAACTCCATGAGCACACTCGACAATTTCGACGCACATACGCCGATGATGCAGCAGTATCTGAAGCTGAAAGCACAGCATCCGGAAATCCTGCTGTTTTACCGTATGGGTGATTTTTACGAGCTGTTTTATGACGATGCTAAGCGTGCATCGCAGCTGCTCGACATCTCGCTGACCAAACGTGGTGCATCGGCAGGCGAACCCATCCCTATGGCAGGTATCCCCCACCACGCGGTAGAAAACTACCTGGCGAAACTGGTGAATCAGGGTGAGTCCGTCGCCATCTGCGAACAGATCGGCGATCCGGCGACCTCAAAAGGCCCGGTGGAACGCAAAGTCGTGCGCATCGTCACGCCAGGCACCATCAGTGATGAAGCCCTGTTACAGGAGCGCCAGGATAACCTGCTGGCAGCGCTGTGGCAGGACGGTAAAGGCTTTGGCTACGCGACGCTGGATATCAGCTCCGGGCGTTTTCGCCTGAGTGAACCGGCTGACCGTGAGACGATGGCTGCCGAACTGCAGCGTACTAACCCGGCAGAGCTGCTCTACGCCGAAGATTTCGCCGAAATGGCGCTGATTGAAGGTCGTCGTGGCCTGCGTCGCCGCCCGCTGTGGGAATTCGAAATTGATACTGCGCGCCAGCAGCTCAACCTACAGTTTGGCACGCGCGACCTGATTGGCTTTGGCGTGGAAAACGCCCCGCGCGGACTGTGTGCGGCAGGTTGCCTGCTGCAATATGTAAAAGATACCCAACGTACTGCCCTGCCGCATATCCGCTCTATCACCATGGAGCGTCAGCAGGACAGCATCATCATGGACGCCGCCACGCGCCGTAACCTGGAGATAACTCAGAATCTGGCGGGTGGCGTCGAAAACACCCTGGCTTCCGTCCTCGACAGTACCGTTACGCCGATGGGCAGCCGCATGCTCAAGCGCTGGCTGCATATGCCGGTTCGCGATACCGATACGCTGGTTTGCCGTCAGCAGACGATTGCTGCCCTGCAGGATCGCTATACCGAACTGCAGCCTGTCCTGCGTCAGGTGGGCGATATGGAGCGTATTCTTGCCCGTCTGGCATTGCGCACCGCGCGCCCGCGCGATCTCGCCCGTATGCGTCATGCTTTCCAGCAACTGCCGGAACTGCGTGCTCAGTTGAGTGACGTTGACAGCGCGCCAGTTCAGAAACTCCGCGAAACCATGGGTGAATTTACCGAACTTCGCGAACTGCTGGAGCGCGCCATCATTGATGCGCCTCCGGTTCTGGTGCGCGATGGCGGCGTGATTGCCCCGGGCTACAACGAGGAGCTGGACGAATGGCGCGCGCTGGCAGACGGCGCAACGGACTACCTGGATAAGCTGGAGATCCGTGAACGTGAGCGTCTTGGGCTCGACACCCTGAAAGTAGGGTATAACGCGGTTCACGGTTACTACATTCAGATCAGCCGCGGGCAGAGTCACCTGGCACCGATTCACTATGTGCGCCGCCAGACGCTGAAAAACGCTGAGCGCTACATTATTCCCGAACTGAAAGAGTACGAGGACAAAGTTCTCACCTCGAAAGGAAAAGCGCTGGCGCTGGAAAAGCAGCTGTATGACGAGCTGTTCGACATGCTAATGCCGCACCTGGCCGACCTGCAGCTGAGCGCCAGCGCGCTGGCGGAGCTGGACGTGCTGGTGAATCTGGCAGAACGTGCTGAAACGCTGAACTATACCTGCCCGACCTTTACCGACAAGCCGGGCATTCGCATTACCGAAGGGCGTCATCCGGTGGTGGAGCGCGTGCTGAACGAACCGTTCATCGCTAACCCGCTCAGCCTGTCGCCGCAGAGACGAATGCTCATCATTACCGGACCGAACATGGGCGGTAAGAGTACCTATATGCGTCAGACGGCGCTGATTGCGCTGCTCGCGTATATCGGCAGCTACGTTCCGGCGCAAAACGTGGAGATTGGCCCTATCGACCGCATCTTCACCCGCGTCGGTGCTGCGGACGATCTGGCGAGCGGTCGCTCAACCTTCATGGTCGAGATGACCGAAACGGCTAACATTCTGCATAACGCGACTGAGCACAGCCTGGTGCTGATGGATGAAGTGGGACGCGGGACGTCTACCTATGATGGTTTGTCCCTGGCATGGGCCTGTGCGGAAAGCCTCGCGAATAAAATCAAGGCTATGACGCTGTTCGCCACCCACTATTTCGAGCTGACGCAACTGCCGGAGAAAATGGAAGGGGTGGCTAACGTCCATCTTGATGCGCTTGAGCACGGCGATACCATTGCGTTTATGCACACGGTGCAGGATGGCGCAGCAAGCAAGAGTTATGGTCTGGCCGTAGCGGCGCTGGCAGGCGTACCGAAAGAGGTGATCAAGCGGGCGCGTCAGAAACTGCGTGAACTGGAAAGCCTGTCGCCGAACGCAGCGGCTACACAGATAGATGGTACGCAGATGTCGCTGCTGGTGCCTGCGGAAGAGACGTCACCCGCCGTGGAAGCGCTGGAGAACCTCGACCCGGATTCGCTGACGCCGCGTCAGGCGCTGGAGTGGATTTATCGGTTGAAGAGTCTGGTTTAGTTCTCTGCGGTCTTTTGCCCGGTGGCGCTGCGCTTACCGGGCCTACGGGTCTTGTAGGCCAGGTAAGGCGAAGCCGTCACACGGCAAAACAGACCGCACGATGTTATCGCCCGGTAAGGCGAAGCTGACACCGGGCTTTTTTTATAACAGCGGCGGGATCGTCGGCACCTGCGGTGCCTCATCAATATCCTTCTGCGTCATACGGAACGCTTCCGGGTAGTGCTCGCGGCTGGTACGCCGCAGCGGTTCGGTATCGCGCCAGGTATACAAACAATGCTGGCACTGGTAAACGGTCCAGACCCCTTTCACCGGTGACGTCGCCATCACTTCAATATGTTCATCGGCACAACGTGGACAAATCATCTTTTCCTCCTTATTGGCGTGCTGCCAGCATCGCGGTCAATTTTTCAGCCCAGGCTTTAGTTTCAGGCAGATCCTGTACCGGCTGGCTGTAGTGGCCACGGGTGTCCGGTGCGACGGGCGTGGTGGCATCAATAATCAGCTTGTCGGTAATGCCCGCCGGGCTGGAGCCAGGGTCAAGTTCAAGCACCGACATGTTCGGCAGTTGTACCAGATCCCCAGCCGGGTTCACTTTCGACGACAGCGCCCACATCACCTGCGGGAGGTTGAACGGATCGACGTCTTCATCCACCACGATCACCATCTTCACGTAGCC
Source organism: Enterobacter mori (assembly GCF_025244905.1). Classification (NCBI taxonomy): domain Bacteria; kingdom Pseudomonadati; phylum Pseudomonadota; class Gammaproteobacteria; order Enterobacterales; family Enterobacteriaceae; genus Enterobacter; species Enterobacter mori. The sequence goes on from NZ_CP104285.1 coordinate 3,650,193, forward strand.
CAGACCGTGCGGCGTGGTCATGGCGCGTAAACCAACCGCGCGAGCAAAACCACCGTAGCGTTTTTTGGTGGAGATAATCGCCAGCAGACCGTGGGTGTACATCGCGTTCACCGCCTGTACTTCCGGGAATTCTGCTTTTAGCTGCTGGTAAAGCGGTACGCAGGTGGCTGGCCCCATCAGATAATCAATCTCGGTCCACGGCATGCCGAGGTAGAGCGACTCAAAAATTGGTTTGGTGCGGTAAGAAACTTTGTCGATACGTACAACCGTCATGTTACGGCCACCGGAATAGTGCCCGGTAAACTCGCCGAACGGCCCTTCGATTTCACGCTTGCGGCCTTCAATGACCCCTTCAAGGATCACTTCAGAACCCCACGGCACATCGAAGCCAGTCAGCGGCGCAGTGGCAATCGGGTACGGGCTTTCACGCAGTGCGCCCGCCATTTCATACTCGGACTGATCGTATTTCAGCGGCGTCGCACCCATTAGCGTGATGATCGGATCGTTGCCGAGGGTAATCGCAATCGGCAGATCTTCACCGCGCTCTTCCGCTTTATGCAGATGCAGAGCGATATCGTGCATCGGAACCGGCTGCAGCCCGAGCTTACGCTTGCCCTTCACTTCCATGCGGTAGATGCCGACGTTCTGCTTGCCGAAGTGATCCGGGTCGAGCGGATCGCGCGAGACGACGCACGCTTTATCGAGGTAAAAGCCGCCGTCACCGTCGTTCAGGCGAAACAGCGGCAGAATGTCGAACAGGTTGATTTCTTCACCGTCCACCGTATTCTGCGCCCAGGCCGGGTTGGCGCGGCGCTCTGGCGTAACGGGAAATTTATCCCAGCGGCGAATAAACTCGTCGATCTGTTTTTTCACCGGGGTGTTCGCAGGCAACCCCATCGAAATGGCGTGGTTCTGCCAGGAGCCGATGGTGTTCATCACCACGCGGGCATCGGTAAAGCCACGAATGTTGTCGAACCACAGCGCGGGCGCGCCGTCGCCTATGCGGCCAGTCGCGTTGGCGGCCGCCGCCAGATCCGGCTCGGCGTTAACTTCTTCCTCAATTTTCAGCAGTTGCCCTTGCTCATCGAGCGCCTGCAGGAAGCTTCTCAGATCATCAAATGCCATCGTTATTCTCCTGTGAAAAATGTTTCGCCTCCCGCAAGCCGTTCCAGCGACGTGCCTTTTTATGCTCCAGGCCAAACTGGTCGAGCACGCGGGTCACGATATGCTGGGTGATGTCATCAGCGGTTTGCGGGTGGTTGTAATACGCTGGCATGGGCGGCACCATCGCCACGCCCATGCGGGAAAGTGCAAGCATGTTCTCAAGATGAATGGTGCTGAGCGGCGTTTCACGGGGGACCAGCACCAGCTTTCGCCCCTCTTTCAACACCACATCCGCCGCACGCCCCACCAGCCCCTCGGCGTAGCCCGCGCGGATCCCGGCCAGCGTTTTCATGCTGCAGGGAATGACGATCATGCCGTCGGTGCGAAACGAGCCGGAGGAGATGGTGGCGGCCTGGTCAGCCGGGCTGTGAACAACGTCAGCCAGTGCGGCAACGTCCTGCGCTGTGTAAGGCGTTTCCAGCTCAATAGTGGTTTTTGCCCACTTCGACATCACCAGATGGGTTTCCACTTCCGGCATTTCACGCAGAGCCTGCAGCAGCGCCACGCCCAGTGGAGCGCCCGTTGCCCCCGTCATACCTACTATTAATCTCATTCAGCACCTCAATTATTTTGTTCGTACACGAACATAATAATTAAACTACTCTCGGATCCAATTCATGACAAGATCGTTCGTACACGATCACACTAATTGCTAAAAATTGATGCGTTAAAATCCAGGACGTTAGCGGCTATCATAGAGAGTGATTTTTTTCGTCGGAGTGTTCATGGAACTAAGACAAGAAGCGTTCCACCTGTTGCGCCAGCTTTTTCAACAACATACTGCGCAATGGCAGCATGCTTTGCCTGAACTGACCAAGCCGCAATATGCGGTTCTGCGCTCAATTGCCGAACATCCGGGCATCGAACAGGTGGCATTGACCGAAGTGGCAGTCAGCACGAAAGCGACGCTGGCAGAGATGCTCAGCCGCATGGAGGCGCGTGGGCTGGTAAAACGCGAGCACGATCCCGCAGATAAGCGCCGCCGATTTGTCTTCCTGACGCCAGAAGGTGAAGCCCTGCTTGAAGGCTGTAAACCGGTCGGCAATGAGGTGGATGAGGCGTTTTTAGGACGCCTGAGCAAGGCCGAACGCGAGCAATTTTCTGCGCTTATCAAAAAGATGATGCACGACTAATTAACCCTTGCACGCATAAAATCGATAAACTTTCTGACTTTCGCGGGCACGTGTTGGGCATCGGGATAAACCGCATAGATGCCCTGCTGTGCAAAGGTGTAGCCCGGTAATACCGACGCCAGTTGCCCTGCATCCAGCGCATTTCGCACCAGCCATTCAGGCAGTAACGCCACGCCGCTTCCGGCACGTGCGAAAGCCATCAGCGCCTGAGCACTGTCAGCATACAGACGCGGGGCTTTCGTGATTTCAAACGAGACAAGCTCTCCGCTGCTCGCTTTCACCTGCCAGCGCAGCGGAGAGGGCAAACGCTCGTGAATGATCCAGTCGGCTTTCGCCAGCTGTTCAAGGGTCTCTACCGGATGGTTAGCCAGCCAGTCCGGCGCTGCCACCGGCAATATGGCGAAAGAGGTAATCATCGCGGCGTGGTAGCGTGAATCGGCAAGCGTTCCCAGCCGGATGGCGACGTCAAAGCGCTCAGAGATAAGGTCGGCATGCAAAGAGGACGAAACGTGGCGCACGCGAAGTTCCGGGTGCTGCTGACTAAATTCCGCCAGCAAAGGCACCACAACCTGCGAGCCGTACTCGGGCGTGGTGGTTATCCGCAATTCTCCGGAGAGTCCCGCATGATTCGCGCGGACATCATCCTGCAGTTGTTCTGCATCCTTCAGAAGCGCGACGCTTCGCTGATGAAAAAGCGCGCCCGCCTCGGTTAACGTCAGACGGCGGGTCGACCGCAGCAGCAGCGTAACGCCCAGCTCGTCTTCAAGCTGGCGAATGTTGAAACTCACCACGGCTTTTGTCAGCCCCATTGCCTCTGCCGCGGCGGTGAAGCTGCCCGCCTCCGCGACTGCGATAAACATCGCTGTACGCTGTAGAGTAAACATCGTTAACCTTTATCACTGTCAAAAATATTTTGACAGTATATCGCTGTTTGTCGCGTTTATTCGTAGCTTGCGGGCCGATACGATACGCTACCTCACCGGAGGATCCACCATGACGTATCGCAGCAAAGTCGCCGTTGTCTATCTGCTCGGCTTTTTCCTTGATTTGATTAATATGTTTATTGCCAGCGTCGCCTTTCCGGCCATGGCACGCGCATTCAACACGACTCCCTCAGCGCTTGCCTGGGTCAGTAACGGGTACATTGCCGGTCTGACGCTTGCAATTCCTTTCGGCAGCGCGCTAACGCGCCGCATCGGGCCAAAGCGCGTTATCCTCCTCTCGTTGGCTCTCTTTAGCGCGGCCTCCGCTGCTGCGGGACTCTCCTCCTCGCTGGAAAGCCTGATTGCCTGGCGAGCACTGCAAGGGATTGGCGGTGGATTGCTGATCCCGGTGGGACAGGCGCTGACCTGGCAACAGTTTAAGCCTCACGAACGCGCCAGACTCTCTTCGGCGGTGATGCTGGTCGCGTTGCTTGCCCCTGCCTGCTCCCCGGCGGTGGGTGGCGTACTGGTTCAGGCGTTAAGCTGGCGCTGGATCTTTTTTGCTACGTTGCCCGTCGCCATCGTCACCTTTGTTTTAGCCTGCATATGGCTTAACGCTGAAATGCCGCCGAAGAAAACAGCCAGGCTGTTAAACCTCTCCTTGCTGACCGACCCACTTTTACGTTTTTCCATGCTTGTCTACGTGTGCGTGCCCGGCATCTTTATCGGGGTAAACGTAACGGGCATGTATTATCTTCAGAGCGAAGCAAGCATGACGCCCGCCGCAACGGGCATGCTTATGCTGCCATGGTCCGCGGCATCGTTTATGGCCATTATGGTAACAGGACGCTATTTTAACCGCGTCGGGCCCCGGCCTCTGGTTGTTATCGGGTGCCTTTTGCAGGCGACGGGCATTCTGCTTTTACTGAACGTCAGTTCGGCAACGCCAGCGCTGTTATCTGTCGCGGCTTTTGTGTTGATGGGGGCCGGAGGCAGTCTTTGCAGCAGCACGGCGCAGAGCAGCGCGTTTCTGACGACAGCCCGGGACGATATGCCTGACGCCAGCGCCCTGTGGAATCTAAATCGTCAGCTAAGCTTTTTTGCGGGAACCCTGCTACTGGCGCAGGTGCTGAGCATTGCGCAGGTTTATCTTGCGCCGCTCGTCGCCTGGCACGGGATGTTTATTTTTGCCGCAGGCATCACTTTACTGCCTGTATTGTACGTTTCTCGTCTTAACACGATGCAGGTGCTCACCCGCTTTCGACCGGATTTTCTGATGATACCGCCGGGCGGCGCACATCTAGACCATCACGCCCTTGCCCATTTTCTCGACACCCAGCGTGGAATCCGACCCGGCCTGAAAATCGTCATTGATGAACTCACCACGATAGAAGCCTGGGATAACGGTGCTGTACTTCACTATCGCGAGACACAAACCCGCCCCGATATGCCGGTAAACATACGCTGGTCGACGGCGGTGCTGAATCAGGAAGGCGACAGAATTACGTGGCGTCTGCTGCACGAGACGGCGACGCAGTCGTAACACAAAAGAAAAAGGCCCGTCTCACGACGGGCCTTTTTTGACGAAAGGATGCTTATTCGCGGAACAGCGCTTCGATATTCAGACCTTGCCCCTGCAGGATTTCACGCAGGCGACGCAGACCTTCAACCTGAATCTGACGAACACGTTCACGGGTCAGGCCAATTTCGCGGCCGACGTCTTCCAGTGTCGCAGCTTCATACCCCAGTAAACCGAAACGACGTGCCAGCACTTCACGCTGTTTGGCGTTCAGTTCGAACAGCCATTTGACGATGCTCTGTTTCATGTCATCGTCCTGCGTGGTGTCTTCCGGGCCGTTATCTTTTTCATCGGCCAGGATGTCCAGCAGCGCTTTTTCGGAGTCGCCACCCAGCGGGGTGTCAACCGAGGTAATGCGCTCGTTGAGACGCAGCATACGGCTTACGTCATCAACCGGTTTATCAAGCTGTTCGGCAATCTCTTCCGCGCTTGGTTCGTGGTCCAGTTTATGGGACAACTCGCGCGCGGTACGCAGATAGACGTTCAACTCTTTGACGATGTGGATCGGCAGTCGAATCGTACGGGTTTGGTTCATAATAGCCCGTTCGATGGTCTGGCGAATCCACCAGGTCGCGTAGGTTGAGAAGCGGAACCCGCGTTCCGGGTCAAATTTCTCAACTGCGCGGATGAGACCTAAGTTGCCCTCTTCAATCAGGTCCAGCAGAGCCAGACCACGATTGCCGTAACGGCGGGCAATTTTCACGACCAGTCGCAGGTTACTTTCAATCATGCGACGGCGCGAGGCAACATCACCACGCAAAGCACGACGTGCGAAATAGACTTCTTCTTCGGCCGTTAACAGTGGGGAGTAACCAATCTCCCCAAGGTAAAGCTGAGTCGCGTCCAGTACACGCTGTGTGGCGCCCTGCGATAACAGCTCTTCTTCAGCCAAATCGTTATCACTGGGTTCCTCTTCTACTAAGGCTTTTTCGTCAAAAGCCTCTGCTCCGTTCTCATCAAATTCCGCATCTTCATTTAAATCATGAACTTTCAGCGTATTCTGACTCATAAGGTGGCTCCTACCCGTGATCCCTGAACGAGACACCCTGGCTGGCATGCCCCGTCAAATTATCGCTGCGGCAGATACTGCAGCGGGTTTACGGATTTCCCCTTGTAACGAATTTCAAAATGCAAGCGTGTAGAACTGGTTCCGGTGCTACCCATGGTAGCGATTTTTTGCCCCGCCTTAACTTCTTGTTGTTCCCGGACCAGCATTGTGTCGTTATGGGCGTAGGCACTCAGGTAATCATCGTTGTGTTTGATGATAATAAGATTACCGTAACCGCGCAGAGCGTTACCGGCATAAACAACGCGTCCGTCTGAGGTCGCGATGATAGCCTGTCCCTTACTCCCTGCGATATCGATCCCTTTATTTCCTCCCTCGGAGGAAGAGAAGTTTTCGATAACCTTGCCGTCAGTCGGCCAGCGCCATGCAGAGATAGGCGAACTGGTGGAGGTACTGCTGGCAGTCGGTTCAGTAGAGCTAACCACAGGTGCCGTAACCGGTGCCGTGACAGCTGTCGCAGTACCTTTATTATTCGGCAACATTTTGTTAGCACTCTGATCACCTGAATCCTCAGAATACGTAATTACAGGTTGTGAAGCAACCACCGTGGTGGATTTTTGTGCAGGCATAACGCTGTTATTTTGCGCGGTCACATCCGCCGCAGAAACAGTGTTCCCCGGCGTGAGTGGCGTACCCGTCGCGTTGCCCACCTGGAGCGTTTGGCCGACTTCCAGTCCATACGGGGCCTGCACGTTATTGCGTTGTGCCAGGTCACGGAAATCGTTCCCGGTGATCCAGGCAATATAGAACAGCGTATCGCCGCGCTTCACGGTGTAGGTGCTGCCGCCGGTATAGCTCCCTTTCGGAATGTTCCCATACTTGCGGTTGTATACTATGCGGCCATTTTCCGTCTGAACAGGTTGTTCAACTGGCTGAATCTGTGTTGGCTGCGTGGTTGGACGCTGAACCGGCTGGATCTGCGGAGTTTGCTGCGCCGTAGAGGTGCCCATTTTAGGCGGAGGAGTGATCAACATTCCGCTGGACGTGTTACCCGAGCCGCTGTTCCCGCCGACGGAGCTTACAGGCGCAGGTGCGTTATTCGAACTTGTACAGCCTGCCAGCCAGAGCGAAACCAGTGATAATGCCGCAACACGGCTGATGGTGAATTTTGGGCTTCCCGCGCTCATTTATCCCCCAGGAATGTGTTAACTACCAGTGACTTAATAATAACCGTGATGGCACGAACCTTTTGCGCCACACAATACGCTGAATTTGCCTTAATAACCCTGGATAAATCCGAGTCTCAGGCCAGCTCTCCCTTAACCAGGGGCACAAAGCGTACGGCTTCTACGGTATCGATAATAAACTCGCCGCCACGCCGACGAACACGCTTCAGGAGCTGGTGTTCATCACCCACGGGCAAGACGAGAATGCCGCCTTCATCCAGCTGCGACAAGAGTGCTGCCGGGATCTCCAGCGGTGCGGCCGTGACGATAATGGCATCAAACGGGGCGCGAGCCTGCCAACCCTGCCATCCATCACCGTGACGTGTTGAAACATTATGTAAATCAAGTTGTTTCAGGCGACGGCGCGCCTGCCACTGTAAACCTTTGATGCGTTCGACGGAACAAACATGGCGAACAAGATGCGCGAGGATCGCGGTTTGATACCCCGATCCGGTGCCAATCTCCAGCACGCGGGACTCCGGCGTTAACTCCAGCAGTTCCGTCATGCGCGCCACCATGTAGGGCTGAGAAATGGTCTGGCCTTGCCCAATAGGCAGCGCCACGTTTTCCCACGCTTTGTGCTCAAACGCCTCGTCTACAAACTTCTCGCGCGGAACCTGGGCAAGCGCATCCAGCACATGCTCGTTGGTGATCCCCTGAGCGCGAAGTTGTTCCAGAAGAGTTTGTACACGTTTGCTTACCATTGCACGTTCACCCCGACCCGATCTAACCAGTCCGACACCACATCATGCGCGCTATACGCGGTTAAATCTACGTGCAGTGGCGTAACGGAAACATACCCTTCATCTACTGCAGCGAAGTCCGTATCTGGACCGGCATCGCATTTTTCGCCCGGAGGCCCAATCCAGTAGAGGGTATTGCCGCGCGGATCCTGCTGCGGAATAACCTGGTCAGCTGGATGACGGCTGCCACAGCGCGTCACACGGATCCCCTTGATCTCATTGAGCGGGAGGTCAGGCACATTGATATTCAGGATACGGCCCGTACGCAGGGGTTCGCGCCCCAGCGCGCGGAGAATCGAACAGGTGACCGACGCCGCCGTGTCGTAATGCGTGTGGCCGTTTAACGAGACCGCCAGCGCCGGGAACCCCAGATGGCGCCCTTCCATTGCGGCCGCCACGGTACCGGAGTAGATCACGTCATCGCCGAGATTGGGTCCGGCATTGATACCCGACACCACAATGTCCGGGCGCGGGCGCATCAACGCATTCACACCGAGGAACACGCAGTCGGTCGGCGTGCCCATCTGTACAGCGATATCGCCATTATCAAAGGTAAAGGTGCGAAGCGACGACTCGAGCGTCAGTGAGTTAGACGCTCCACTGCGGTTACGATCGGGAGCCACAACCTGCACATCCGCAAATTCGCGAAGGTGTTTCGCCAGAGTCTGTATACCTGGCGCGTGGATCCCGTCATCGTTACTCAGCAATATTCGCATAATCACCCGAGGTGTTGATAAGTTCCCTGACAACACTGGTGGCAAAGCTACCTGCAGGTAGCCAGAAGCGTAACTCAACGGTCACGTCATCCCACCAGTTCCAGCTTAACTGCTGCGGGTAGAGCAGCATCGCGCGGCGTGCTGCTTCGACTTTTTCCCGCACCAGCAGTGATTGTAATTCTGGCGCGTCCGCGACGGCTGACTGCTCAGCAGCCAGCGCATCGCCCTGCGTGCCCCAGTCGCCCGTTCCGGGCATCGCGGCAGTAATCATCAGCGCTTTGGCGTCCACACGAGACTGGACATCGGCCATTTCATCGGCCGTTGCCACAAACCAGCTTCCGCGTCCCGCTAATTGTAGCGCATCGCCGACAACAACTTGATTAGCGTCCGATTTTTTCAGACGTTCGCTCACAATCTGATTAAACAACGCACTGCGGGCCGCAGACAACCAAAAACTGCGTTTATTCCTGTCGCGCACCGGTGCATCACTCTGCGCCCAGCGCAGTGCGCCCTGCAGGTTGCTGCCACCGATTCCAAAACGCTGTGCGCCAAAGTAGTTCGGTACGCCGCGTTCATTGATCGCGTTTAGACGCTTTTCAACGTCTTCGCGGTCAGTCACTTCACGCAGCACCAGGGTAAAGGCGTTGCCTTTCAACGCGCCCAGACGCAGTTTGCGCTTGTGACGGGCGTACTCCAGCACTTTACAGCCTTCAAGCTCAAACTGGCTTAAATCCGGCATCGTATTGCCCGGGACGCGCGCGCAGATCCACTGTTCAGTGACCGCATGTTTATCTTTCTGTCCGGCAAAGCTCACTTCACGAGCATGAATTTTCAGGAATTTTGCCAGCGCGTCGGCCACAAACCGTGTGTTGCAGCCGTTTTTCAGAATGCGCACCAGAATGTGCTCGCCTTCGCCATCCGGCTCAAAGCCCAGATCCTCCACCACGAGGAAATCTTCCGGGCTGGCTTTCAGCACCCCGTTCCCCTGCGGTTTACCGTGCAGGTATGTCAGGTTGTCAAAGTCTGTCATTTGCTCGCCTTAACCAGCAGCGCCACGGCTTCACAGGCAATGCCTTCGCCACGGCCCGTGAAGCCCAGCTTCTCGGTGGTGGTCGCTTTGACGTTGACGTCATCCATATGGCAGCCCAGATCTTCCGCGATAAACACGCGCATCTGCGGAATGTGCGGCAGCATTTTCGGTGCCTGAGCGATGATTGTCACATCCACGTTACCCAGGGTGTAGCCTTTAGCCTGAATGCGGCGCCACGCTTCGCGCAGCAGTTCACGGCTGTCTGCCCCTTTAAATGCCGGGTCGGTGTCCGGGAACAGCTTGCCGATATCCCCCAGCGCGGCGGCCCCCAGCAGCGCGTCGGTCAGCGCATGCAGCGCCACGTCGCCATCAGAATGCGCCAGCAGTCCTTTCTCGTAAGGAATACGCACGCCGCCAATGATAATTGGGCCTTCTCCGCCAAAGGCGTGTACATCAAAACCGTGTCCAATTCGCATTATGCCTTCTCCTGATGGGTCGAACGGGTAAGATAAAATTCCGCGAGCTGTAAATCTTCCGGGCGCGTCACTTTTATATTATCAGCGCGCCCTTCAATAAGCTCAGGGTGAAAACCGCAATACTCCAGCGCCGAGGCTTCGTCCGTGATGGTCGCACCTTCTTTAAGCGCACGCGTTAAGCAGTCATGGAGCAGTTCGCGGGGGAAAAATTGTGGCGTCAGCGCGTGCCATAAATCAACGCGCTCAACGGTGTGGGCGATAGCCTGTTTGCCCGGCTCGCCGCGTTTCATGGTATCACGCACAGGGGCAGCCAGAATCCCGCCAACCTTGCTTGTTTCGCTCAGGGCCAGCAGGCGAGCAAGATCGTCCTGATGCAGACACGGACGCGCCGCGTCATGTACCAGTACCCACGAGGCGTTTCCGGCAGCCTGAATGCCCGCCAGCACGGAATTGGCGCGCTCGGCGCCACCGTCAACGACGGTAATCTGTGGGTGATTTGCCAGCGGGAGCTGCGCGAAGCGCGCATCGCCAGAGCTGATGGCGATGACCACGTGCGTCACCCTCGGGTGCGCCAGCAGCGCCGCCACGGCGTGCTCAAGGATCGTTTTATCGCCAATTGAAAGGTACTGCTTGGGACATTCTGTCTGCATGCGCCGGCCAAAACCTGCGGCCGGCACCACGGCACAGATGTCCGAAAAAGTTGCTGCCATGTCGTAATCCTGGGCCTGATTATCGATTGTTTTGTGCTGAGCCCTGATTGCGTTTAGACGCATCCGGAACCAGACGATAAAACGTTTCGCCCGGCTTAGTCATACTGAGTTCATTGCGTGCGCGTTCCTCAATCGCTTCTTGGCCGCCATTGAGGTCATCAATTTCAGCAAAGAGTTGATCGTTTCGCGCCTTGAGTTTGGCGTTAGTTGCCTGCTGAGCCGCGACGTCATCGCTTACCCGGCTATAGTCGTGCAGTCCGTTCTTACCGAACCACAGCGAATATTGCAGCCAGACCAGCAAAGCCAGCAACAGCAGCGTTAGTTTACCCATCCTGCCCCCTGAAAAAACGGCATCATCATCCCATAACTTTCCGTTCGACTCTACTCCGGGGTTTTAATTATGTCGCAAGTTAGCCCATCAGCCATAAAAACAGCAGGCCAAACATCACCACAACGGTCACAATCGTGATAACCGTACTATACAGAAGTCGGCCATTGAAGAGGGAATGCAGCGCAATACCCACCACGACCGCCACGGGCATCAGCGCCAGGAAGAAAGGCCAGGTATAGAGGAAGAAGAACAGCGTGTTACCGCCGTAAATGAGAAACGGGATGCCCAGCGCCAGTAACCACGAGATAAAGCCGACAATGGCCCCGGGGAAGGACCAGGTCGTCTCGTCGTAGGTCGTTAACGGCTCCGACCCGGTGGTGATAATGTAGTTTTCACTGTTGCGCATAGCTGATCCTGTGACCGTGACTCATCGTTCGGGAAGACAGCTCCCGAACGATACCGTCTCAGGATCTGATAATATCGTCCCGTCTGAGGAGGTCTAATAATTGGCTTACTAAATTTGTTACCAATTGTTGACCTTCCAGGTGAATATCAGGGGATTCAGGCGCTTCGTAGACCGCGTCAATTCCGGTGAAGTTACGCAGTTCTCCGGCACGCGCTTTCTTGTACAGCCCTTTCGGATCGCGCGCTTCGCAAATCTCCAGCGGCGTATCGACAAAAACCTCGATAAAGCGATCCTGACCCACGCGTTCGCGCACCGTCTGACGCTCGGCACGGTGAGGCGAAATAAACGCGGTCAGCACCACCAGCCCGGCGTCAGCCATCAGGCTGGCGACTTCGCCCACCCGGCGGATGTTCTCTTTGCGGTCATCGTCGCTAAACCCCAAATCGCTGCACAGGCCGTGACGCACATTGTCACCATCCAGCAGGTACGTGCTTACGCCCTGCTGATGTAACGCCTCTTCCAGCGCGCCCGCCACTGTCGATTTACCCGAGCCGGACAGCCCGGTAAACCACAGCACAACCCCACGGTGGCCGTGGAGCTGTTCGCGCTGGGCGACGGTGACCGGATGAGGATGCCAGACGACGTTCTCATCATGGGCAGCCATTACTTGCCTCCCAGCAGATCGCGTGCGCCCCAGTGCGGGAAGTGCTTGCGCACCAGCGCGTTCAGTTCCAGCTCGAAGGCGCTGAATTCAGACGCCACGGCAGCGTGCTCTTTAGGCTCGCGCACCATACCGGCCCCGACGGTAACGTTGGTCAGCCTGTCGATAAAGATAAGCCCTCCCGTGACCGGGTTCTGCTGATACGGATCCAGCACCAGCGGTTCGTCGAAGGTCAGATCGACCAGACCGATGCCGTTCAGCGGCAGCTCGGTGACGTCACGCTGGGTCAGGTTGTTGATATCCACCTGGAACTGAATACCGTCCACGCGGGCGCGGGTTTTCTTTCCGGCAATTTTGATGTCGTAGCTCTGGCCAGCGGTCAGCGGCTGTTCGGCCATCCACACGACATCTACGGACGCGCCCTGCACTGCCGCCAGCGTTTCGTGGGCATCCACCAGCAGGTCACCCCGGCTGATATCAATTTCGTCTTTCAGCACCAGCGTTACGGCTTCACCGGCGCCCGCTTCCTGCAGGTCACCGTCGAAGGTGACGATGCGGGCGATGGTGGATTCCACGCCGGATGGCAGCACCTTAACGCGCTGGCCGACCTTCACGAAGCCTGACGCGAGGGTGCCGGAGAAGCCGCGGAAATCGAGGTTAGGACGGTTCACGTACTGTACCGGGAAGCGCATCGGCTGGGTGTCGACCACGCGCTGAATTTCAACGGTTTCCAGCACTTCCAGCAGCGTAGGACCGCTATACCAAGGCATGTTCGCGCTCTGGGAGGCGACGTTATCCCCTTCCAGCGCCGAAAGCGGCACAAAACGAATATCCAGGTTGCCCGGCAGCTGTTCGGCAAAGGTCAGGTAGCTCTGGCGGATCTCCTCGAACTTCTCTTCGCTGAAGTTCACCAGATCCATCTTGTTGACCGCCACCACCAGGTGTTTGATCCCCAGCAGCGTCGAGATAAAGCTGTGACGACGGGTCTGATCCAGCACGCCTTTACGCGCGTCCATCAGCAGGATCGCCAGGTCGCAGGTAGACGCCCCGGTCGCCATGTTACGGGTGTACTGCTCGTGCCCCGGGGTGTCTGCAATAATAAATTTGCGCTTCTCGGTAGAGAAGTAACGGTAGGCCACATCGATGGTAATGCCCTGCTCGCGCTCCGCCTGCAGGCCGTCCACCAGCAGGGCCAGGTCGAGTTTTTCGCCCTGGGTGCCGTGACGCTTGCTGTCGTTATGCAGGGAAGAGAGCTGATCTTCGTAGATCTGGCGCGTATCGTGCAGCAGGCGGCCAATCAGGGTACTTTTCCCATCATCCACGCTGCCGCAGGTCAGAAAACGCAGCAGGCTTTTATGTTGTTGCGCGTGCAGATACGCTTCCACGCCGCCTTCGTTAGCAATTTGTTGAGCAATAGTGGTATTCATGGCGGCTCCTTAGAAATAACCCTGACGTTTCTTCAGCTCCATGGAGCCTGCCTGGTCGCGGTCAATCACGCGCCCCTGTCGCTCGCTGGTGGTGGAGACCAGCATCTCTTCGATGATCTCCGGCAGCGTCTGCGCGTTGGATTCCACCGCGCCGGTCAGCGGCCAGCAGCCGAGGGTACGGAAACGCACCATCTGTTGTTTGATTACCTCACCCGGCTGCAGGTCGATGCGATCGTCGTCGATCATCATCAGCATGCCGTCGCGCTCCAGCACCGGGCGCTCAGCGGCCAGATACAGCGGAACGATTTCGATGTTTTCCAGGTAGATGTACTGCCAGATATCCAGCTCGGTCCAGTTAGAGAGCGGGAAGACGCGAATGCTTTCGCCTTTGTTGATCTGACCGTTGTAGTTGTGCCACAGCTCAGGGCGCTGGTTTTTTGGGTCCCAGCGGTGGAAGCGGTCGCGGAAGGAGTAGATACGCTCTTTGGCGCGGGATTTCTCCTCGTCACGGCGCGCGCCGCCGAAGGCCGCGTCAAAACCGTATTTATTCAGCGCCTGCTTCAGCCCTTCGGTTTTCATGATGTCAGTATGTTTGGCGCTACCGTGCACGAACGGGTTAATGCCCATCGCCACCCCTTCCGGGTTTTTATGCACCAGCAGCTCGCAGCCGTAGGCCTTCGCGGTACGGTCGCGGAACTCGTACATTTCGCGGAATTTCCAGCCGGTATCCACGTGCAGCAGCGGGAACGGCAGCGTACCCGGATAAAACGCTTTACGCGCCAGATGCAGCATGACGCTGGAATCTTTACCGATGGAGTACATCATCACCGGGTTAGAAAACTCGGCGGCCACTTCGCGGATAATATGGATACTCTCCGCTTCAAGCTGCCGCAGGTGTGTAAGACGTTTTTGGTCCATAACCGTTCCTTAAGCCAAATTTACGACAGAAGAACCAAAGCCTTCTGTATCGGTTGTGTTCTGAAACCAGGCGAGCGTGCTGTGCAGCTGCACCACTTCCCCCACCACGATCAGGGCGGGCATCGGGGCGTCTTTCGCCAGGGTTGCAAGGTGTTCCAGCGTGCCCGTCGCAACGTGCTGATCGACGCGCGTGCCTCGAGAAATAACGGCAACGGGCGTCGTCGCCTCGCGACCGTGCTGAATGAGTTGTTCGCTGATTTCTGCCGCCTTCATCGTGCCCATGTAGATCGCCAGCGTTTGTCGGCTCTGGGCAAGATGCGACCAGTCAAACGGCGTACTGTCGGCCTTGTAGTGTCCGGTCACAAAGGTCACGCTCTGGGCGTAATCGCGGTGGGTTAACGGGATACCGGCGTAGGCCGTCACCGCAGAGGCCGCCGTGATGCCGGGCACCACCTGGAACGGTATGCCCGCTTCGGCTGCCGCCTGCAGCTCTTCGCCGCCGCGACCGAAAATAAACGGATCGCCCCCTTTCAGGCGCACCACGGTTTTACCCGCTTTGGCGGCGTCAACCAGCATCTGATTGGTGTCGTGCTGCGGCACCGAATGCTCGCCAGCCCGTTTGCCGACGCAGATTTGCTCCGCGTCGCGACGGATCAGCTCACGCACGCCGTCGGTAACCAGATGGTCGTAAAACACGACGTCCGCGTCCTGCAGCACCTGCAGGCCGCGCAGCGTCAGGAGCCCGGCATCACCCGGCCCGGCTCCCACCAGAATGATCTCCCCGCTCGTACTGCCGGGGTTATCCAGTTCGTCCTCGAGGATTTTCTGCGCCGCCGTCTCATTACCGGCCTGCATCAGGCTGGCAAAGCGGCCGCGAAACACGCGTTCCCAGAAGCGACGGCGTTCCGTCACGCTGGTCAGGCGGGTTTTGAGGTGATTGCGCCAGTAGCTGGCTTTTTCCGCCATGCGCCCGAGGCTGGTCGGCAGCAGCGCTTCGATTTTTTCCCGCAGTACGCGCGCCAGCACCGGTGCGGTACCGCCGGAGGAGATCGCCACCAGCAGCGGCGAGCGGTCAACAATCGACGGGAAGATAAACGAGCACAAAGGCTGGTCGTCCACCACGTTCACCAGGCGGTAACGGGCTTGCGCCGCGTCAGAAATTCGGCGGTTGAGTTCACGATTTTCGGTTGCCGCAATCACCAGCACCACGCTGTCGATTTGCGACTCCTCGAAATCCGCCTCTTCGACTACCCGTACCTGCGCGCCTGCCCGTTGCAGGAACGCGATTTTGCGATCGGCAATTTCACCCGTACCCACAACCAGCACTGGCTTCTCTTTTATCGCGGCAAATAAGGGCAGATAGTCCACAGGCAACAACTCACTAACAACAGGAATAGTGGGACTATAGGGGGCGGCTTAGACCGAATGAAATTACGAATTGGAATGAGTAGTTACTCAATGGAATAACGCCGTGAAAAAGCTAATATCAAAAAGTGCTTAACACGCGAAATTTCGGGCATTTAAGAGCAATTCAAATTGTGTATGCACGATCACAGTTTCATACTAAGCGGGTTAAAAATTTGCTCTGTTTTTAAGGACTCACTATGTTTTCCGCAACGCGCCACCGTATTGCTGCCCTGGCGCTCGGCGTTTGCTTCATCCTTCCGGTTCAGGCAAAAAACCAACCTTATGGTGAAATCGCCAATATGCAGGCGCGGCATATTGCCACGGTCTTCCCTGGACGCATGACCGGTACACCGGCCGAGATGCTCTCCGCAGACTATATTCGCCAGCAGTTTGCCGATATGGGCTACCAGAGCGATATCCGCTCGTTTCACAGCCGCTACATCTATACCTCACGTAATAAAACAAAAAACTGGCACAACGTGACGGGCAGTACGGTCATTGCCGCACACGAAGGGAAAGCGGCTGAGCAGATCATTATCATGGCGCATCTCGATACCTTCGCCCCGATGAGCGACGCCGACACCGACAATAACCTCGGCGGTTTGACGTTGCAGGGATTGGACGACAACGCGGCGGGTCTGGGCGTTATGCTTGAACTGGCCGAGCGAATGAAAAATATCCCAACGAAATACGGGATCCGCTTTATTGCCACCAGCGGAGAAGAAGAAGGAAAGCTTGGCGCTGAGAATCTCCTGAAACGCATGAGCAATGAGGAGAAAAAAAATACGCTGCTGGTGATCAATCTCGATAATTTGATCGTCGGCGATAAGCTCTATTTTAATAGTGGACAGAGCACCCCCAGCAGCGTGCGTAAATTAACGCGCGACCGGGCATTAGCCATTGCCCGTAGCCACGGTGTGTATGCCACCACCAATCCCGGCGGCAACCCGGATTATCCGAAAGGAACGGGCTGTTGTAACGACGGCGAAGTATTTGATAAAGCGGGAATTCCGGTTTTGTACGTTGAGGCGACGAACTGGGGTCTTGGCAAGAAAGATGGGTATCAGCAGCGGGCGAAAACGAAAGCGTTCCCGGAGGGGACAAGCTGGCATAACGTGATGCTGGACAATCAGCAGCACATTGACAGCGCGCTGCCTCAGCGAATTGAACACCGCAGCCGTGATGTGGTGAAGGTGATGCTGCCGCTGGTGAAGGAACTGGCGAAAGCGGGGAAAGTCTGAGGTCGTTAAGCATAGTGCGTCCTGATGCCCTCACCCCAACCCTCTCCCACGGGGAGAGGGAGAATTAAGCCTTTGTAGGCCCGGTAAGCGCAGCGCCACCGGGCAAAAAGGTTATCACCCTTCGTGCAGCCCGCACTCGCGCTTCAGCCCAAAGAATCGTGTCTCTTCCTCCGCCATTCCCGGTTCCCATTTGCGCGTGGTGTGTGTATCCCCCACTGACAGATAGCCCTGGTCCCACAGCGGATGGTACTTCAGCCCGTGCTTTTGCAGGTACTGGTACACGGTGCGGTTATCCCAGTCAATGATAGGCAGCACTTTGAACACGCCGCGTTGAACCGCCAGCACCGGTAGCGTAGCGCGGCTTCCTGACTGCTCGCGGCGCAGACCCGCAAACCAGGTCTGAGCCTTCAGATCTTTCAGCGCGCGGTTCATCGGCTCGACTTTGTTGATCTCATTGTATTTCTCAATGCCCTCAACGCCCTGCTCCCAGAGCTTGCCGTAGCGCGCTTCCTGCCAGGCCGCACTTTCCTTCGCGCGGTAGACTTTCAGGTTCAGCTTGAGCTTGTCCGTAAGCTCGTCGATAAACTGGTAGGTTTCCGGAAACAGGTAGCCGGTATCGGTGAGGATCACCGGAATGTCCGGGCTGATCTGATTCACCAGATGCAGGCTGACCGCCGCCTGAATACCAAAGCTCGACGACAGCACATAGTCTCCCGGCAGGTTTTCCAGCGCCCACGCCACACGCCCTTCGGCGTCCAGCTTTTCAAGGTGGGCATTGGTTTCTGCCAGCGCCAGAATGCGTTCGACTTTTGGCAGGTCATTAAGGGCGTTTAGATCGAGTACGGACATAAGAACCTCGTTTGCCTGTTTTGCCGGGCGGCACTGCGTTTGCCCGGCCTACAAAACCCGTAGGCCCGGTAAGCAAAGCGCCACCGGGCAAAGGATGGGTTACTCCCAGAAATCCCTTGCGGGATCGAGCACCGGGCGAATGATGCCCGCACGCACCGTAAAGTCGCCGAAGCCTTCACCCGCTTCGCGCTCTTTCGCCCAGCGCCCGACAAGCTCGTCAATGGAATCGAGAATTTCCGGTTCCGTAATATTTTCACGGTACATACGCGGAATGCGCGTCCCCATACGATTGCCGCCAAGGTGCACGTTGTAGCGACCCGGCGCTTTGCCGACCAGCCCCAGCTCGGCAAGCATCGCACGACCGCAGCCGTTCGGGCAGCCGGTGACGCGCATAACAATATGCTCGTCCGGAATACCGTGTTTTTCCAGAATCGCTTCTATCTTGTCAGTAAATGACGGCAGGAAACGTTCCGCTTCCGCCATCGCCAGCGGGCAGGTCGGGAACGACACGCAGGCCATGGAGTTTTCACGCTGCGGTTTAACCGCATTCATCAACCCATGATCGCGCGCCAGCTTCTCGATCTTCGCCTTCTGGCTCTCCGGCACGCCAGCAACGATCAGATTCTGGTTGGCGGTAATACGGAATTCGCCTTTATGGATCTTAGCAATTTCCAGCAGACCGGTTTTCAGCGGGCGGCCCGGATAATCCAGAATACGACCGTTTTCAATAAACAGCGTCAGGTGCCATTTATTGTCGATACCTTTAACCCAGCCAATGCGATCGCCGCGACCGGTGAATTCGTAAGGGCGGATCGGCTCAAACTTGATGCCTGCGCGACGCTCCACTTCCTCTTTGAACGTCTCTACGCCAACGCGCTCCAGGGTGTATTTGGTTTTCGCGTTTTTACGGTCGGTACGGTTGCCCCAGTCGCGCTGAGTCGTCACAACCGCTTCCGCCACCGCCAGCGTATGCTCAAGCGGCAGGAAGCCGAACTCGCTCGCCGTGCGGGCATAGGTTTTCTTGTTACCGTGCTCGATGGACAAACCGCCGCCCACCAGCAGGTTAAAGCCCACCAGCTTGCCATTTTCCGCAATCGCCACGAAGTTCATGTCGTTGGCGTGCAGATCGATATCGTTCTGCGGCGGGATCACCACTGTGGTTTTGAACTTACGCGGCAGATAGGTCTGGCCGAGGATCGGTTCTTCGTCAGTGGTGGCTACTTTTTCCTGATCGAGCCAAATCTCCGCATAGGCGCGGGTGCGCGGCAGCAGGTGCTCAGAGATCTTCTTCGCCCACTCATAGGCTTCGGCGTGCAGCTCGGACTCATACGGGTTCGAGGTGCAGAGCACGTTACGGTTCATGTCGTTGGCGGTTGCCAGCGCGTCCAGCCCAACCGAGTGCAGCATCTGGTGCACCGGCTTCACGTTCTTCTTCAGAATGCCGTGGAACTGGAAGGTCTGACGGTTGGTCAGGCGGATGCTGCCATAAATCGTGTTTTCACCCGCAAACTTGTCGATGGCCTGCCACTGTTTGGTGGTGATCACCCCACCCGGCAGGCGGCAGCGCAGCAGCATCGCATGACGCGGCTCCAGCTTCTGTTCAGCACGCTCGGCGCGGATATCGCGGTCATCCTGCTGATACATACCGTGGAAACGGATCAGCAGGAAGTTGTCGCCTTTGAAACCGCCGGTCAGACCGTCATTCAAATCTTCGGCAATGGTACCGCGCAGGTAGTTGCTCTCTACCTTCATGCGCTCGGCATCAGTCAGTTTGCCTTCGACCACCAGTGGGCCGGGATGTTTTTCGCTCATTAGTAGACATCTCGCTGATAACGGCGCTCTACGCGCAGCTCACTTAAAAATTCATCCGCCGTTTCGGCATCCATACCGCCGAATTCGGCAATCACTTCCAGCAGTGCCTGCTCAACGTCCTTCGCCATGCGATTGGCGTCGCCGCAGACATAAATGTGGGCACCGTCATTGATCCAGCGCCACAGCTCTGCGCCCTGTTCGCGCAGTTTGTCTTGTACGTATACTTTTTCTTTCTGGTCGCGGGACCAGGCCAGGTCGATACGGGTCAAAACGCCTTCTTTAACATAGCGCTGCCACTCAACCTGGTAGAGGAAATCTTCCGTAAAGTGCGGGTTGCCAAAGAACAGCCAGTTTTTACCCGGCGCGTCGTCTGCCGCGCGCTGCTGCATAAAGGCGCGGAACGGCGCGATGCCGGTGCCCGGGCCAATCATGATCACCGGAGTTTCCGGGTTCGCCGGCAGGCGGAAGTTGTCGTTGTGCTCAATAAAGACGCGCACCTCGCCCTCTTCTTCCACGCGGTCCGCCAGGAAGCTTGATGCCCCACCCGCGCGGGCGCGGCCTTCGACGTCGTAGCGCACCACGCCGACGGTAACGTGAACTTCGCTTTCCACTTCCGCCTGGGAAGAGGCGATAGAGTACAGGCGCGGGGTCAGCGGACGCAGCAGACCGATCAGCGCATCGGCATCCAACTGAGCCGGAGAGAAGCGCACCATATCAACAATTGGCGTCGTCGCGGCGTAATGCTGCAGTTTCGCTTTGTCGCCCACCAGCGGCAGCAGGGATTCGCTGCGCGTTAAGGTGGCGTAATTTTCGACGATATTCGGGGTGTTCACCGTCAGCTCGAAATGCCACTGCAGCGCGTCTGAAAGCGGCTGGGTTTTGCCGTCAACGGTGACAGGCTCGTCGCCTTTCAGCCACAGCAGCTCGACCAGCTCTTTCACCAGCGCCGGGTCGTTCTGATACCAGATACCCAGCGCATCGCCAGGCTGATAGCGCAGGCCAGAGTCGCCGAGATCGATTTCAATATGGCGGACGTCTTTTTCCGAGTCGCGTCCGGTGATTTTCTGGTTTACCGACAGGCTCGCCGTCAGCGGTGCCTCTTTGGTGTACGGGCTGGTGTGGATGTCGTTAACAGCCCCCGTCGCGGTGAAGGCAGCCTGCGCCGACGTCTCTTTCGGCACGCGCGCTTTCAGCACCTCAACAATGCGGGCACGCCATTCGGCGGCGGCGGTCTGGTACTCGACATCCGCATCCACGCGGTCCAGCAGGCGCTCTGCGCCCAGCTCCGCCAGCCTGCTGTCGAAGTCTTTGCCGGACTGGCAGAAGAATTCATAGGAGGTATCGCCCAGGCCAAAGACGGCAAACGCCGTGCCATCCAGCTTCGGCGCTTTTTTCGAGAACAGGAACTTATGCAGCGCCACCGCTTCTTCCGCGGGTTCACCTTCACCCTGCGTAGAAGCCACCACCACCAGCAGTTTTTCTGACGCGATTTGCTTAAATTTATAATCCCCGGCGTTCACCAGGTTCACGTTCAGTTTGGCAGCGAGGAGGTCGTCACGCAGCGCTTCGGCCACGCGACGGGCATTACCCGTTTGCGAGGCAGAAATGAGCGTAATGGCAGGAATTTCAACGGCCGTTGCCGGTGCACCCGCCACAGCGCCAGGCTGCTGATTGAGCATTCCCCAGAAATAACCGGAGACCCAGGCAAGCTGAGTGGGAGAAAAATCAGAAGTGGCAGCCTGAAGGCGCGCCAGTTGTTCCGGGTTCAGGGGAAGCAAATTTGAAGGTGGGGCCTGTGTTGTCATGCG
Organism: Enterobacter mori; assembly: GCF_025244905.1. Classification (NCBI taxonomy): domain Bacteria; kingdom Pseudomonadati; phylum Pseudomonadota; class Gammaproteobacteria; order Enterobacterales; family Enterobacteriaceae; genus Enterobacter; species Enterobacter mori. Next base: position 3,671,759 of record NZ_CP104285.1, read on the forward strand.
TCGTTATGTTCCAGTAGCCAAGCGGACTTTAAGCGAATAAATCCAAACTGAAGATAAGGTTAACGGCGAGGATAATAACAATTAAAGAAGGGATGGAAATAATAAATAACCAAATGGACTAACCTGTTTTACTTATCGTTCTTAACAGTAAAAGTGATTAATTAAGATATTGAAATATAACCATAAAATCAACAAAAAAAGAGCATATCGCGGCTCAGCACCTATTGAGCCGTTTTAGTTAATGCTAAAAATTGTGCTTTCCGGTACTATGCGGCGGTTTTTTCCGCATTACTGAGAGCGATCATGTCCACCACACTGTTTAAAGATTTCACCTTCGAAGCCGCCCACCACCTTCCGCATGTCCCTGAAGGGCATAAATGTGGCCGTCTGCACGGGCATTCGTTTATGGTGCGTCTTGAGATCACCGGTGAAGTTGATCCGCATACCGGTTGGATCATGGATTTTGCCGAGCTGAAGGCGGCGTTTAAGCCGACCTACGACCGTCTGGATCACTACTACCTGAATGAGATCCCGGGCCTTGAAAACCCGACCAGCGAAGTGCTGGCGAAATGGATTTGGGATCAAATGAAGCCGCTGGTGCCGCTGCTGAGCGCGGTGATGATCAAAGAGACCTGCACCGCGGGCTGCATCTATCGCGGGGAGTGATGCCTGCCGGGTGGCGCTGACGCTTACCCGGCCTACAGACGCCTCGAACCCTAGGCCCGGTAAGCGCTAGCGTCACCGGGCTTTTTTTCTAGGCAATGTTCAGGTATTTGTGCGTCTGCATCGACAGGCGCCAGTTGCGGGCGATACAGGTTTCAATGCACAGGCGGGTCGCATCGTCTTTCTGGCTGATAGGCTGTAGCGCAATGACGCGCTGCTTTTCATCCGTCAGCGTTGCCAGCAGTTCATCCAGCGCTTCGATATCACGCACGCGCCCTACCGGGTGCTTAATCTCATCCGCGCGTTCCAGCGCCTGAGACAGCACGTCATACCCGCCGCGCATATTCACTTTTGGCGAGACCGTTACCCAGGTTGAATGGGAGCAGCGAACTTCATGAGTACCGCTGGTTTCAATCTGGCAGCTATAGCCATTTTGCTCAAGCAGCTCGGTCAGCGGCGTCAGATCGTGGATGCAGGGTTCACCACCGGTGATCACCACGTGGCGCGCCGTCCAGCCCTGACGACCAATAATGGCCAGCAGATCTTCTGAACTGCCCGCGCCCCACTTATCGCTCTCTTTGGTTTTCGCCAGTATGCTAAACAGCGATACTTCCCGATCTGCGAGCTTATCCCACGTATGTTTGGTATCACACCAGGCACAGCCAACCGGGCATCCCTGTAAACGAATGAAAATAGCGGGAACGCCGGTAAAGTAACCCTCGCCTTGCAGGGTCTGGAACATCTCGTTAATCGGGTACTGCATAGTCATCTCAGTAAAGGGGATAAACGATAAGTATCGCAGATCCCCGCCGGATGGTCATGCTCCATCGGTGCTTTGCGCGCCAATCGCCGCCATAAACCGTTCCGTAATTTGCTGCGGTCGGGTGATCGCGCCGCCGACGACAACCGTATGCGCGCCCAGCGCCAGACATCTGGCCGCGCGCTCGGGCGTATCCACGTTGCCTTCGGCAACCACGGGCACCGTCACGGCCGCCAGCACCGCTTTCAGGAACGCACAGTCATTTTCCGGAAGTGAATGGCCCGCCGTTTCCGCCGTGTAGCCGTAAAGCGTGGTGCCGACGCAGTCAAAGCCAAGCGCCTGCGCCGTCACGGCTTCGCCCACGGAGGCGATATCCGCCATCAGCAGTACCGCGGGATAGCGCGAGCGGATGCACGTAACCAGCGTTTCCAGTGATTCCCCACCGGGACGCTCCCGCGCCGTCGCATCAAGCGCAATGATTTCCGGCGAGACGGTCATCAGCTCATCCACCTCTTTCATCGTGGCGGTGATAAACACCTCGCTTTCCGGGTAATCCCGTTTGATGATGCCGATAACAGGCAAAGACACCTGCTGCTTAATGGCCTCGATATCCACCACGCTGTTGGCACGAATGGCGGCGGCTCCGCCCTGCGCCGCCGCCAGAGCCATTCGCGACATAATAAACGGGCTGTGCAGCGGTTCATTCTCCAGCGCCTGACAGGAGACGACCAGTTTTCCCTTCAGGTTATCCAGTACAGTTTTCATTACGATAAGATCTCTTCCACTTCGTTTTTGATAATCGTGACATGGGGGCCATAAATGACCTGAACGCCGTTACCGCGCACGATAACGCCGCGCGCCCCGGTGGCTTTCAGTGCCGACTCATTCACTTTGCTGCCGTCCTTGACCGTGACGCGAAGACGCGTGGCGCAGCAGTCCACCTCTTCCAGATTGTCTTTTCCGCCTAATCCAGCGATCACCGCCGCGGCGCGCTCGCTCTGCGAGAAGGTCACTTCATTGGCCATCGCCTCCTTTTCCCGACCAGGCGTAGCGAAATCAAAGCGATTAATCAGATAGCGGAAGGTGAAGTAGTAGAGGAAGAACCACGGCACGCCCACCAGCGGGACGAACATCCAGTTGGTTTTGGCCTCCCCCTGCAAAATGCCGAACAGTACGAAGTCGATAAAACCGCCGGAGAAGGTTTGCCCGATGGTGATATGCAGCATGTGTGCGAGCATAAACGCCAGCCCGTCAAACAGCGCATGAATGACGTAAAGCACCGGCGCAATAAACAGGAAGGAGAACTCGATAGGCTCGGTAATCCCGGTCAGGAACGAGGTTAACGCCGCAGAGAGCAGCAGCCCGGCAACACGCTTTTTGTTCTCCGGTTTTGCCGTGTGGTACATCGCCAGACACGCGCCGAGCAGGCCAAACATCATCGTAATAAAGCGCCCGGACATGAAGCGTGATGTGCCTTCGTAAAACTGACGCGTTGTGGGATCGGCCAACTGGGCGAAGAAGATCCGCTGTGTACCCTCAACCAGGTGACCGTTGACAATCTCACTACCGCCGAGCGCGGTTGTCCAGAACGGCAGATAGAAGATGTGGTGCAAACCAAACGGGCCCAGCATGCGTAAAATGAAGCCGTACAGCAGGGTGCCCAGATAACCGGTGGCATCCACCAGCCCGCCGAGACCAAAAATCAGTTTCTGGAAATGCGGCCAAACCACGGTCATGAGCACGCCGACGAGTATCGCCGCCAGGGAGCTGATTATGGGAACAAAGCGCGAGCCGCCAAAGAACCCGAGGAACTGCGGAAGCGCAATTTTATTAAACCGATGATGGAGCGCGCAGGTCACCAGACCAATCACCACGCCGCCAAACACGCCGGTTTCCAGCGTCTGAATCCCAAGCGTCATGCCCTGCCCCACAGCGCCCGGGTTCTCGTGCGCCAGTTTGCCGGTGAGGATCAGCAGCGCGTTGATGGTGGCATTCATCACCAGAAACGCGAGTAGCGCCGCCAGCCCAGCCGTGCCCTTATCGCTTTTTGCCAACCCGACGGCAACACCAACCGCAAACAGCACCGAGAGGTTCGCAAACACAATTGAACCGGCGCTGCTCATGATGGTGAAAATGGCCTGAAGCCAGCCCACATCTAAAAACGGATAAGCCGCCAGCGTGTTGGGGTTCGATAACGCACCGCCTATCCCCAGCAGCAGACCCGCCGCGGGCAACACGGCGATGGGCAACATAAAGGATTTACCAAAGCGCTGCGCCTTTTCAAACCATCCCCCCGAAGAAGCGCCACTGAACATTTGCATCATTTTTTCATATCCCCATTAATAGATGAAAATTTTTACCACATAAATATTATGTAGTGAAAATTACCACCAAAAACCAGGAAGCCGATCATACTTTTTCAAAATAACTGGCATCTTTCCCCTCCTTTCCGCCACACTAGTCGCAGCGAAACACATTAAGGACGTGGCATGTCGGACCATGAAAATCTGCTGCTGAAGCTCCGCCAGGAGGCTTCCGGGTACAGCCCAACGCAACAAAAACTCGGCGAGTTTGTCCTAAGCGATCCTGCCCGGGTGCTCTACCTGACGATCACTGAACTGGCGCGCGAGAGCCACACCAGCGAGGCCAGCGTAACGCGCCTTTGCCGGACGCTGGGCTGCAAGGGTTATAACGAATTTAAAATGGCGCTTGCGCTGGATATTCAGCAGGGGCAGCCCGCGCGTCAGGCGGGGGATGAGATTGATAACGTCGTGGATGAGTCGGTGCAGGCTTTGCAGGATACCGCCAGACTCCTCGACCGCGTGCTGCTTGAAAAGGCGGCGCTGGCGCTACACCAGGCACATTCCGTGCAGATTTATGGCGTCGCGGCCAGCGCGATCCTCGGGGAGTATCTGCATTACAAGCTGTTGCGGCTGGGCAAACCCGCGCAGCTGTTTAGCGATATGCACCGCGCAGCCATGAATGCGACAACGCTTTCGAAAGAAACGCTGGTCGTTGCCATCTCCAGCTCGGGTTCAACGCGGGATCTTCTCCACGTGGTGAAGCTTGCTCGCAAGCGCGGCGTTAAGGTTCTGGCACTCAGCAATACGCCCCGCAGCCCGCTGGCTTCCCTCAGCGATTTGCAGCTTGTTGCGGCCAAGCCCGAAGGCCCGCTGAGTGCCGGAGCACTAAATGCCAAAGTGGGCGTTATGCTGCTGGTTGAATTGCTTACCACTTCCCTGATTGCACTGGACAGCCATTACGGCGACGTCAGCCAGCAAACGGCAAGCGCCACGCTGCCGCTTCTGCTTTAGAAAATAAAAAACCCGCCGAAGCGGGTTTTGAGAAGAACGAAAGTTCAGGCTTATGCCTGGCCTTTGATCTCTTTACGGCCGTTGTACGGTGCTTTTTCGCCCAGCGCTTCTTCGATACGAATCAGCTGGTTGTATTTAGCAACACGGTCAGAACGGCTCATAGAACCGGTTTTGATCTGGCCTGCAGCGGTACCCACAGCCAGGTCGGCAATGGTCGCGTCTTCAGTTTCGCCAGAACGGTGAGAGATGACAGCGGTGTAGCCAGCGTCTTTCGCCATTTTGATCGCAGCCAGAGTTTCGGTCAGAGAACCGATCTGGTTGAATTTGATCAGGATGGAGTTAACGATGCCTTTCTCGATGCCTTCTTTCAGGATCTTGGTGTTGGTTACGAACAGATCGTCACCAACCAGCTGGATTTTGTCGCCCAGCACTTTGGTCTGGTATGCGAAGCCAGCCCAGTCAGACTCGTCCAGACCGTCTTCGATAGAAACGATTGGGTACTGTTTGGTCAGGTCTTCCAGGAAGTGAGTGAACTCTTCGGAGGTGAATGCTTTGTTGCCTTCGCCAGCCAGAACGTATTTACCGTCTTTGTAGAATTCAGATGCTGCACAGTCCATCGCCAGGGTGATGTCTTTGCCCAGCTCGTAGCCTGCTGCTTTAACTGCTTCAGCGATTACAGCCAGAGCTTCTGCGTTAGAACCCAGGTTTGGCGCATAGCCACCTTCGTCACCCACAGCAGTGTTCATACCTTTAGCTTTCAGAACTTTAGCCAGGTTGTGGAACACTTCAGAACCCATACGTACTGCTTCTTTCAGGGATTTCGCGCCAACTGGCTGAATCATGAATTCCTGAATATCAACGTTGTTGTCTGCGTGCTCACCACCGTTGATGATGTTCATCATTGGTACAGGCATGGAGTATTTGCCTGGGGTGCCGTTCAGTTCAGCGATGTGCTCGAACAGTGGCTGGCCTTTCGCTGCAGCTGCTGCTTTGGCGTTAGCCAGGGAAACCGCCAGGATTGCGTTCGCACCGAAGTTAGATTTGTTTTCAGTACCGTCCAGATCGATCATGATCTTGTCGATGCCAGCCTGGTCTTTGGCGTCTTTGCCAAGGATTGCCTGTGCAATCGGACCGTTTACAGCGCCAACCGCTTTCAGTACGCCTTTGCCCAGGAAGCGGGATTTGTCGCCATCGCGCAGTTCCAGCGCTTCGCGGGAACCAGTAGAAGCACCTGATGGAGCAGCAGCCATACCAACGAAACCACCTTCCAGGTGAACTTCGGCTTCAACGGTCGGGTTACCACGGGAGTCGATGATTTCACGACCGATGACTTTAACGATTTTGGACATTAGATTTTCCTCAGTACAAGTTAAACTAAAACTCCAGACAAACAACGCGTACCAAAGGTACGCGTTGCCGTTCTAACTTTTTTACTTCGCCTGACGCTTCTGGTAGTCGCTGGCGGCCTTCACAAAGCCTGCAAACAGCGGATGCCCATCACGCGGCGTAGAAGTAAATTCCGGGTGGAATTGGCAGGCAACGAACCACGGATGGTTAGGCACCTCGATGATCTCGACTAACTGATCATCCCCGGAACGGCCCGCAACACGCAGACCCGCAGCTTCAATTGGTTTCAACAACATGTTGTTGACTTCATAGCGGTGACGATGGCGCTCGGTGATGGTTGATTCGCCATACAGCTTGCGAACCACGCTATCGTCGGACAGCTGGCAGGCCTGTGCGCCAAGACGCATAGTGCCACCCAGATCGCTCTTCTCGGTACGGACCTCGACGTTACCTTCTTCGTCGCGCCATTCAGTGATAAGCGCCACTACAGGGTACTTACAGTCTGGCACAAATTCCGTAGAGTTTGCGTTTTCCATCCCCGCTACGTTGCGCGCAAATTCGATCAGCGCAACCTGCATACCCAGGCAGATGCCGAGGTATGGAATATTGTTTTCACGCGCATAGCGTGCAGTGGCGATCTTGCCTTCTACACCACGGTAGCCGAAGCCGCCAGGGATGAGAATCGCATCCAGATCTTTCAGAATTTCGACGCCACGCGTTTCAACATCCTGCGAATCAATCAGCTTGATGTTCACGGAGACGCGGTTCTTCAGACCGCCGTGCTTCAGCGCTTCGATGACTGACTTATAGGCGTCCGGCAGTTCAATGTACTTGCCGACCATACCGATAGTCACTTCACCAGCCGGATTGGCTTCTTCGTAAATAACCTGTTCCCATTCAGACAGGTTAGCTTCCGGACAGTTCAAGCTGAATCGTTTACAAATATAATCGTCCAGGCCCTGTGATTTCAACAGGCCCGGGATTTTATAAATGGAATCGACGTCTTTCATTGAAATAACGGCTTTTTCAGGCACGTTACAGAACAATGCAATTTTCGCACGTTCGTTCGCCGGAACCGCGCGATCGGAGCGGCAAACCAGGATATCTGGCTGAATACCGATGGAGAGCAGCTCTTTCACAGAGTGCTGCGTCGGTTTGGTTTTCACTTCACCTGCGGCGGCCATGTACGGCACCAGGGTCAGGTGCATGAACAGCGCGTGCTCACGACCAATATCGACAGCCAGCTGACGAATCGCTTCCAGGAATGGCAGGGATTCGATATCCCCCACGGTTCCGCCGATTTCGACCAGCACCACGTCGTGGCCTTCGCCACCCGCAACGATGCGTTCTTTGATTGCGTTAGTGATGTGTGGGATAACCTGAACGGTTGCCCCCAGATAGTCACCACGGCGCTCTTTACGCAGAACGTCAGAGTAGATGCGGCCAGTCGTGAAGTTGTTACGACGGGTCATTTTGGTGCGGATGAAACGCTCGTAGTGGCCAAGATCCAGATCGGTTTCAGCGCCGTCTTCAGTAACGAACACTTCCCCGTGTTGGATTGGGCTCATGGTGCCCGGATCGACGTTGATGTACGGATCCAGTTTCATCATGGTCACATTGAGGCCACGGGCTTCAAGAATGGCTGCGAGGGAGGCTGCGGCAATGCCTTTACCCAGAGAGGATACGACCCCGCCGGTCACAAAAATATAGTTCGTTGTCATGCTGAACCTGAGAAGTTAGGGTGAAACGATGGAATAACCAGGACGGGAAAGTAGTATACCCGAACACGGCGAGCGCCACAAACTTTCATTCTCCGTCTCCATTCCAGGCCATGACAAACATAAGGAGTGAGAAAATAGCCCCTTTTGGGTAAATGTTTTTGACGCAAATCAAGCGCTTGTCATTTAAAAAATCACACAAATTGCGCTTGATCGCAAAATCTCGTTAGAGATCAGATTCCTGGCGTTTTACTTCCTGCCAGACTTCTTCCATGGCCTCGAGGTCAATTCCGGTCATTTCCAGGCCACGCGAAGCCACAATCCGCTCAACTTCGCGAAAACGTCGCTCGAACTTAATGTTGGCTTTTTGCAGGGCGGTTTCCGCTTTTACCCCTAAATGGCGTGAAAGGTTGACGGTCGCGAAAAGCAGGTCGCCCATCTCCTCTTCCAGCTTTGCTTCATCCACAACCGCCTGCTGCGCTTCATGCATCACTTCGTCTATCTCTTCATGCACTTTATCCAGCACCGGTCCCAGGGAGTCCCAGTCAAAACCCACGGCGGAGCAGCGTTTCTGGATTTTATGCGCGCGCATCAGCGCGGGCAGACTTAACGGAATATCATCCAGCGCCGAGTGCTGGGATTTTTCGGCCCGCTCGGCGCTTTTTATCTGCTCCCAGCGAGCCAGCACTTCGGCGCTGTTGCCTGCGGTGGCATCGCCAAAAATATGCGGATGGCGGCGCTCAAGCTTGTCGCTGATGGCAGCGCAGATGTCGTCAAAGTTAAAGCGCCCTTCTTCCTGCGCCATCTGCGCATAAAATACCACCTGGAATAACAGGTCGCCCAGCTCGCCGCGCAGGTCGTCAAAATCCTCGCGTGAAATGGCGTCCAGCACTTCATAGGTTTCTTCGAGGGTGTACGGGGCGATGGTGGCGAAAGTCTGCTCCTTGTCCCACGGGCAGCCGTTTTCCGGGTCGCGCAGGCGTTTCATGATGCCGAGCAGGCGGTCGATTTGAGTCATAGTTCTGTCCTGATGAAAAAAACGCCGGGTGGCGACGAAGCCTTACCCGGCCTACAGAAGAGTGTGTTTAACCGCCGTGCAGACGTCGCGCGTCTATCACATCCGGCACCTGGTTCAGTTTACCGAGCACGCGGCCCAGCACCTGCAGGTTGTAGATTTCGATGGTCATATCGATGGTGGCAAGCTGCTCGCGGGTATCGCTGCGGCTGGCTACGCCCAGCACGTTGACCTTCTCGTTAGCAAGAATGGTGGTGATGTCGCGCAGCAGACCGCTGCGGTCATTGGCGGTGACGCGCACCACCAGCGAGTAACCTGCGGAGTAACTTTCGCCCCAGACCGCTTCTACGATACGCTCCGGCGCATGTGACTGCAGCTCTGCAAGCTGGTCACAGTCTGAACGGTGGATCGAAATCCCCCGCCCCTGAGTGATAAAGCCGACGATATCGTCACCGGGGATCGGCTGGCAGCAGCGGGCAATGTGGTGCATCAGATTGCCCACACCTTCCACGACCACGCGGCCGTTATCTTTGCTGCGCTGCTGCGGCACATGGGTTTTCTGCTGCAGCTGCTTCAGCGCTGCCGCATCCTGCTCCGCCGCACTTGGCTTGTTGAACTGCGCCTGCAGGAAGTTCACCATCTGATTCAGACGGATATCTCCGCCGCCAATGGCCGCTAACAGTTCGTCAAGCTCGTTGAAGTTGTAGCGTGGCAGCAGGAATTTCTCCGCCTCTTTCAGGCTGATCCCCACATGCTCCAGTTCGTCATCCAGGATCTGGCGACCGGCAAGGATGTTTTTATCGCGATCCTGCTTGCGGAACCAGGCGTGGATCTTGGAGCGCCCGCGGCTGGTGGTGACGTAGCCCAGGTTCGGGTTCAGCCAGTCACGGCTCGGGTTGGGCTGCTTCTGGGTGATGATCTCAATCTGGTCACCCATCTGCAGTTGATAGGTGAACGGCACGATTCGTCCACCGATTTTCGCCCCGATGCAGCGGTGCCCCACATCACTGTGGATGTGGTAGGCGAAGTCGAGCGGCGTGGAGCCCGCGGGCAGGTCAACAACGTCCCCTTTCGGAGTAAAGACATAGACCCGGTCGTCGAAGACCTGGCTGCGCACTTCGTCGAGCATTTCGCCGGAATCAGCCATCTCTTCCTGCCACGCAATCAGCTTACGCAGCCAGGCGATACGGTCTTCATGTCCTGAACGCGCGCCGCCAGAGGTACCCTCTTTGTATTTCCAGTGCGCGGCCACACCCAGCTCGGCGTCTTCGTGCATCTGTTTGGTACGGATCTGGATCTCAACCGTTTTGCCGCCAGGGCCAAGCACCACGGTATGAATAGACTGGTAGCCGTTTGGTTTCGGGTTCGCCACATAGTCGTCGAACTCGTCCGGCAAGTGGCGGAAGTGAGTATGTACAATCCCCAGTGCGGCGTAGCAGTCCTGCAGACGCTCCGCCACAATACGCACGGCGCGCACGTCAAACAGCTCGTCAAAGGCGAGGTGTTTCTTCTGCATTTTGCGCCAGATACTGTAGATGTGCTTAGGTCGACCGTAGACTTCGGCGCGCACATTCTCTTCTTTCATTGACTGACGCAGCCCGCTGACAAACTCGTCGATGTAGTGTTCACGATCGATACGGCGTTCATGCAGAAGTTTGGCAATGCGCTTGTATTCCGCCGGGTGCAAATAGCGGAAGCAGTAATCTTCCAGCTCCCATTTCAGCTGACCGATACCTAAGCGGTTCGCCAGCGGCGCATAGATATTTGTACACTCTTTGGCGGCAAGGACGCGCTCGTCTTCCGGCGCATCCTTCACTTCGCGCAGGTGCGCAATACGTTCGGCAAGCTTGATGACCACACAGCGGAAGTCATCCACCATAGCCAACAGCATTCGCCGGACGTTATCAACCTGTTCTGAGGAGACGGAATCGGTATGGGCAGCTTTAAGCTGGCGGATGGCCGCCATATCGCGCACGCCGTGGATCAGCGCGACGACGGAGGTCCCGACGCTGTCACGCAGCACGTCTTCGCTGACCACGTCAGCATCGGCGAGCGGGAACAGAAGCGCGGCCTGCAGCGTTTCGATATCCATGTTCAGCATGGAGAGAATTTCGACCATCTCGATGCCGCGCCACAGCAGCAGCTCAGCGTCAGGATGCCCCTGCGTAGTGCGCAGACAATAGGCCCAGGTTTCGGTTAAGCGTTCACACGACTGCTGGCTGGAAATCCCCAGACTTGCGATCCATTTTTGAGGGTCAAACTCACCAGCTTTATTAAGATGTGCACTTCTTACCGCAACCATCGTCCTCTCCTTTAGGGACCAGGGCCTGTCGAAGTCGACAAGCCAAACAAATTAGATGTGCTCAAACAACGCCATCGATTCCAGATGTCCAGTGTGCGGGAACATGTCCAGCATTGCCAGACGCTGAATCTGGTAACCCGCACTGATTAATGCCTCGCTGTCTCGGGCAAGCGTCGCCGGGTTACAGGAAACATAGACCACACGCTTCGGCGCGAGTTTAATAATATGTGCCATTACGCCCGGAGCACCGGCACGTGCCGGGTCGAGCAAAATTTTATCAAAGCCCTGTTTTGCCCACGGCTGTTGAGTCACATCGTCCTCAAGGTTTTGATGAAAAAATGTCACATTTTGCAAGCCATTCTGTCGGGCGTTTTCCTGTCCTTTGGCGACCAGCGCCTCAACGCCTTCCACACCCACCACGTTTGCCGCTTTCAGAGCCAGAGGGAGCGTGAAATTACCCATACCGCAGAAGAGATCGAGCACCCGGTCGGTCGGCTGGATATCAAGCCAGTCCAGCGCTTTTTCAATCATCTGCTGATTCACGCCGTCATTAACCTGGATGAAATCCCGCGGGCTGAACGTTAAGCGTAGCCCGTTTGACGCATACCAGGGAGCCTCTCCCGTAACCTGCTCAAGTATCTCGCTTTGTGGCGCCAGGAAAAGCGCAAGCTTGTGGGAATGCGAAAAGCGTTCCAGTTTTTCGCGGTCTTTTTCAGACAGCGGCGCAGTATGGCGCAGCACCATCAGCGGGCCGTTGTTAGCCAGAACCAGTTCCACATGCCCGAGATGGCGAACACCCTCAAGCCCGGACAGACACTGGTGCACATCAGGGAGCAATGCTTCAAGTTGGGGCGCCAAAACAGGGCACTGCTTTATATCCACGGTATCGCTGGCGCTGGCTTTACGAAATCCCATCTCCAGCCGCTCGGTTTTGGGGTGATAACTGAGGCTCAGGCGCGCGCGCCGACGGTAGCCCCAGGGCTGCCCGGCGATAATCTCGTTTACCTCATGCTTAAGCTGACGCGCCAGCGCGCTGCTTTTACTTTTTTGCTGTAAAACTACGCTGGCATGCTGTTGCTGGCAGCCCCCGCAGACACCAAAATGGGGGCAGCGAGGCACTTCGCGTTCCGGGCTGTCACTCAGTCGGCGCTTCACCTGGCCGCGCGCGTACTGGCGTTTATCTTCCGTCAGCGTAATTTCTGCTCGTTCTGATGGCAGCAAACCTGTTATAAACAGTGTCTTACCGTTGTGTCGCGCCACCCCCTGACCAAAGGGATCGAGGTCCGTGGCTTCAACAGTTATGATCTGACGCGTCGTCACGCGTCGCTTTGCAGAGTAGAATTGCGCCATCGCTGAGATTTTTCTCACATATAAACATAATTGTCTAATTGTCCCATAACGGAACGCCATGACCAACTACAGCCTGCGTGCACGCATGATGATTTTGATCCTCGCCCCCACCGTATTGATCGGTTTACTGCTGAGTATCTTCTTTGTGGTGCATCGCTATAACGATTTGCAGCGACAGCTGGAAGACGCCGGAGCCAGCATCATCGAACCGCTGGCGGTCTCCAGCGAATACGGGATGAACCTGCAAAACCGGGAATCCATTGGTCAGTTAATTAGCGTCCTGCATCGTCGTCACTCGGACATCGTGCGGGCTATCTCCGTTTATGATGAAAACAACCGTCTGTTTGTTACCTCGAATTTTCACCTTGACCCGACATCCCTGAAAATTCCTGACGGCACGCCATTCCCGCGCCATCTCACCGTATTGCGGCGAGGGGATATTATGATCCTGCGCACACCGATCATCTCCGAGAGTTATTCTCCCGATGAATCCGCTCAGTCTGAAGCCAAATCCAGCAACAACATGCTGGGATATGTGGCGCTGGAGTTGGATCTCAAGTCAGTCCGGCTGCAGCAGTACAAAGAAATATTTATCTCCGGCGTGATGATGCTCTTCTGTATCGGCATTGCGCTGATTTTCGGCTGGCGACTGATGCGTGATGTGACGGGGCCAATTCGAAACATGGTCAACACCGTTGACCGTATCCGTCGCGGCCAGCTCGACAGCCGCGTGGAAGGGTTTATGTTGGGCGAGCTGGATATGCTGAAAAACGGCATCAACTCGATGGCGATGTCGCTGGCGGCGTATCATGAAGAGATGCAGCACAACGTTGACCAGGCCACCTCCGACCTGCGCGAAACGCTGGAGCAAATGGAAATTCAGAACGTCGAGCTGGATCTGGCGAAAAAACGCGCTCAGGAGGCTGCGCGCATTAAATCCGAATTCCTTGCCAATATGTCACACGAACTGCGTACGCCGCTGAACGGCGTGATCGGCTTTACCCGTCTGACGCTGAAAAGCGAGCTTAACCCCACCCAGCGCGACCATCTGCATACTATCGAACGTTCGGCCAACAACCTGCTGGCGATCATTAACGACGTGCTGGACTTCTCGAAGCTGGAAGCGGGCAAGCTGATCCTGGAAAGTATCCCGTTCCCGCTGCGCAGTACGCTGGATGAAGTGGTGACGTTGCTCGCGCACTCGTCGCACGACAAGGGCCTTGAGCTGACGCTCAATATCAAGAACGACGTACCGGATAACGTCATTGGTGATCCGCTGCGTCTGCAGCAGGTCATCACCAATCTGGTGGGTAACGCGATCAAGTTTACCGAGAGCGGCAATATCGACATTCTTGTCGAAAAACGGGCGCTCAGTAATAACAAGGTACAGATTGAGGTGCAGATCCGCGATACCGGTATCGGCATACCGGAGCGCGATCAGTCGCGTCTGTTCCAGGCATTCCGTCAGGCGGACGCCAGTATTTCCCGCCGCCACGGGGGGACCGGCCTGGGGCTGGTGATCACCCAAAAACTGGTAAAAGAGATGGGCGGCGATATCTCCTTCCACAGCCAGCCTAACCGGGGTTCGACCTTCTGGTTCCATATCAATCTCGATCTCAACCCCAACGTCATGACCGATGGGCCAGTGACCGACTGCCTGAAAGGGATGCGTCTGGCCTACGTTGAGCCAAATGCCGCAGCGGCACAGTGCACGCTGGACGTGCTAAGCACCACGCCGCTGGAGGTTGTCTACAGCCCGACCTTCTCTGCACTTACCGTTGAGCACTACGATATCCTGCTGATGGGGATCCCGGTGACCTTTACGGGCGAACTGACCATGCAGCAGGAGCGCCTGGCGAAAGCGGCATCAATGACCGATTACCTGCTGCTGGCTCTGCCTTGCCATGCACAAATTAAAGCCGAAGAGTTGAAAAACGACGGGGCAGCCGCCTGCCTGCTCAAACCGCTCACGGCCACACGCTTGCTACCTGCGCTCACCGAATATTGTCGCCTGAGCCAGCACGCGCTGCCGCTCATCAGCGACGAGCAAAAGCTGCCGATGAGCGTGATGGCGGTGGACGATAACCCGGCAAACCTGAAGCTGATTGGCGTGCTGCTGGAGGATCAGGTTCAGCATGTGGAACTGTGTACCAGCGGTGCGCAGGCAGTGGAACAGGCTAAACAGATGCAGTTCGATTTGATCCTGATGGATATTCAGATGCCGGGTATGGACGGCATTCGCGCCTGCGAGCTTATCCGCCAGCTCCCGCATCAGCAGCAAACGCCGGTTATTGCAGTGACCGCGCACGCCATGGCCGGACAGAAAGAAAAATTGCTGAGCGCCGGGATGAATGATTATCTGGCCAAGCCTATCGACGAAGAGAAACTGCATAGCCTGCTGGTGCGCTACAAACCGGGGCACATTGGCGGGACATACACGGTTTCAGCAGAATCGCCGGAAATTAGCGTCAACCAGAATGCCACCTTCGACTGGTCGCTGGCGCTGCGCCAGGCGGCAGGGAAAACCGATTTAGCCCGCGACATGTTGCAGATGCTGGTCGCATTCCTGCCGGAAATCCGTAATAAAGTTGAAGAACAGCTGGTGGGAGAAAACCCTGAAGAACTGCTGGAAGCTATCCACAAGCTGCACGGCAGCTGCGGCTACAGCGGGGTGCCGCGGTTGAAGAACCTTTGTCAGTTGCTGGAGCAACAGTTACGCGCCGGTACGCCAGAATCCGAGCTTGAACCCGAGTTCCTGGAGTTGCTTGATGAGATGGATAATGTGACAAGGGAAGCAATGAAGGTGTTGGGGAGCTGATATAAAAGCCCAGTGGCGCTACGCTTACCGGGCCTACAGGAGCACGAACGTAGGCCGGGTAAGGCGAAGCCGCCACCCGGCAATCACAGTTAAAATTCCTTCCCTACTTTCAGCGCCGCCGCGATATTCCTCGCGGCCATCTGCACATTCTTGCTGGCATTTTCAAGCGCGTCTTCCAGTGAGCAGATCGTGTAGATCACGCTAAACACCGCATCAATGCCGTGATCGTGTACCACACCAACGTCCGCCGTCAGGCTTCCTGCAATACCGATAACGGGTTTGTTAAAGCGTTTCGCCACTTTCGCCACGCCCACAGGGACTTTGCCGTGGATCGTCTGGCTGTCGATGCGACCTTCACCCGTGATCACCAAATCCGCATCGGCCACCTGGTCGGCCAGGTGTTGTATGACCGGATACATAGGTGACAGATCAGACCGGGAACATAGGTAACACTTTTCAGTCTATCCGGTGCACACTCTCGGTTTTTCGGTCGTAGTACGCAAGCGTTATTCCATTAAAGATGATGGCCTCCAGGCCATCATCCTTTTCTTCCAGCATGATGTATTCGCCAGTCAGTGCTTCACTCAGGAACACCGTCCCCTTTTTCCCCATATAGAGTGTCCCCCTCGATTTCACCCTGTAGACCGCACCTCCTTCCGGGTAAACATATTCAGGAACACGGCCATCCCAGCGTCGGTTCGAGGGTTGCCATACCGTTCCGGGCGTTGCACCCGCCAGGGCTTCATGTGGCCTTTCGTAATTAAATTCTTTCCGGTAGTCACTGAACCACCGCTGTTGTTCTTCCATCGTCATGAAGGTGTTGCCCTGTTTCACCGCACTTTTCAGGGTGCGGTGCATTCGCTCATGGCGGCCATTTTCTTCCGGATGACCCTTTCTGATACGCTCCGGCCTGATGCCCAGCTTGATTAGCCAGACGGCAAGACGACTTAGTCCGGCTATCCCTGTTCCCGCGAAGGGCTGACCGTTATCGGTTCTGAGTACTTCCGGCAGACCGTATTCCAGAAACGCATCTGTCAGGCACTTTCTGACGAAGGGCTCGCTCTCCCGGTCCGTTCCCCGGCAGCTCAGAAGATACCGGCTGTGATTGTCGGTCAGGGTGAAGGGATGGCAGTACTCTCTGCTCAGCAGCCTGAACTTGCCTTTAAAATCAGCGCTCCAGACCTGGTTATTCTCGCTGATGGTCGTCAGGGGCTGGCGATTGCCCGGGGTTCTGCGTTTTCGCTTTTTATCCGGAACCAGGCCTTCACGCTTGAGGATATCGCCGATAGTGCTGGCAGCAGGTACGGTAAAATCGACATGATGGTTGAGCATCCACATCCGCAGTTTTTTGGGGCCCCAGTCAGGGTGTTTTTGCCTCAGGGCCGTAAGTTGTGCGGCGATATCATCAGGAACTGTCCGGGAGTGGGAGTGCGGAGCGCGCGACCGGTCAGAAAGAGATGACAGGTCAGAGGGGTCAAAACGCTGAAGCCATTTGTAGCCGGTTTTTCGACTGATGCCGAAGAGACGGCAAAGAGCGGAGAAGGAGTCCGTACCTGCATGGCAGGCACGGATAAAATCAAGGCGTTGCATAGGTCGGGTCTCAGTCCAGGGCATAGCGAGTCTCCTCTTCTATGCCAGTTATAACTGTTACCCATGTATCCGGTCTAAAGTGTTACCCATGTTTCCGGTTCATACCTGTAGCGCATCGGTCACAATCTCAATACCCTGGCGCAGCTGCGCGCCGCAAAAGGCGTACAGCGCCGCCCCCATGCCACCCGCCGCGCCGCCGCCAGCAAGGTTTAGCACATCGATATCCAGATCCCGGGCAATGACTCTCGCATACTGTGCCAGCGCGTTGTCCAGGGTAACGATCATCTCGGGTGTGGCCCCTTTTTGCGGGCCAAATACGGCTGACGCACCATCCTTTCCGGTGAGCGGATTCGTCACATCACAGGCAACTTCTATCCGGCACTCCGCCAGACGGCTGTCCAGCCCGCTCAGGTCGATACGCGCGAGTTTTCCCAGCTCGCCCCCGCCCTGCCCAAGAGGCTGCCCGCTGTCGTCCAGCAGCTTTGCGCCCAGCGCCTGCACCATGCCCGCGCCGCCGTCATTCGTCGCGCTACCGCCAATGCCGATAATAATATGCTTAACGCCCGCATCCAGCGCATGGCGGATGAGCTCACCCGTTCCCCACGAGGTAGTGAGCAGCGGGTTACGCCTGGAAGGCGTGACAAGTTCCAGACCGCTCGCCGCCGCCATCTCAATAAACGCGCTCTGCTCGTCACCGGAAAGCCCGTAAAAACCGTCTACGCGCTCACCCAACGGGCCGGTGACGGATACGGGGACAATACGCCCATGAGTGGCCGCGACCATGGCTTCCACGGTCCCTTCTCCACCATCCGCAACCGGAAGTTTGACGTACTCTGCCGTCGGAAAAATTTCGCGAAAACCGTTTTCAATCGCCGTCGCGACCTCAAGCGCGCTCAAACTTTCCTTATACGAGTCCGGTGCGATAACAATTTTCATAAGCCATCCTTACGCATGTTGATTACGTTAAGCATACACCACGTAAATGACCGCCCATGGGAGCGGTCCCAGTACGTTTATCGTACCATGCATGGACGCTTGTTGTCGAATGTCCAGTCAGGGATCAGATATTGCATCGCCAGCGCATCGTCACGCGCGCCCAGCCCGTGTTTCTGATAGAGCTCATGCGCTTTCATCACCTGGTCCATATCCAGCTCAACGCCCAGCCCCGGCGTGGCTGGCACCTGCACCATACCGCCTTTGATTTCAAGTGGCTGCTTAGTAAGACGCTGATTGCCCTCCTGCCAGATCCAGTGGGTATCGATGGCGGTGATCGTGCCCGGCGCGGCAGCGGCGACGTGAGTGAACATCGCCAGCGACACGTCGAAGTGGTTGTTGGAATGTGAGCCCCAGGTCAGGCCGAACTCGTGACACATCTGCGCCACGCGCACCGAACCCTGCATCGTCCAGAAGTGCGGGTCCGCCAGAGGAATATCGACGGACTGAAGGGATAAGGTATGCCCCATCTGGCGCCAGTCGGTAGCGATCATATTGGTTGCCGTTGGCAAACCGGTGGCGCGGCGAAACTCGGCCATCACCTCGCGCCCGGAGAAGCCCTGCTCGGCCCCACACGGATCTTCCGCATAGGCCAGCACGCCTTTGAGCTGCTTACCGATTTTAATCGCTTCATCAAGCGACCATGCGCCGTTCGGATCCAGCGTCACGCGCGCCTGCGGGAAACGTTTTGCCAGCGCGGTAATGGCTTCTGCTTCTTCTTCCCCTGCCAGTACGCCGCCCTTCAGTTTGAAGTCGTTGAACCCATATTTTTCGTACGCGGCTTCGGCCAGACGCACGACCGCGTCAGGAGTCATCGCTTCATCGTGGCGAACGCGGTACCAGTCGCAGTGCTCATCCGGCTGGCTCTGGTATGGCAGCGGCGTCAGCTTGCGGTTGCCAACAAAGAACAGATAGCCCAGCATTTCCACTTCTGTGCGCTGCTGCCCCTCGCCCAGCAGGGACGCAACGTTCACGCCAAGATGCTGACCAAGCAGATCCAACATTGCTGCCTCAATACCGGTGACCACGTGAATGGTCGTACGCAGATCGAAGGTTTGCAGCCCGCGCCCGCCCGCATCGCGGTCCGCAAAGGCGCTACGCACGCTATTGAGAACATTTTTGTATTCGCCGAGGGTTTTCCCCACCACCAGCGGAATGGCGTCCTCCAGCGTTTTGCGGATCTTTTCCCCGCCCGGAATTTCGCCCACGCCCGTATGGCCGGAATTGTCTGTGATAATCACGATATTGCGGGTAAAGAACGGCGCATGTGCGCCGCTCAAATTCATCAGCATGCTGTCATGGCCCGCAACCGGAACGATCTGCATGGAAGTGACTACAGGGGTAGAAAATGTGCTCATGGTTCAATCCTTTTATCAGTGACGTCCAAAAACAGGGCGCTTACGGTCAAATGTCCAGCCGGGGATAAGATACTGCATCGGGCCCGCGTCGTTACGCGCGCCGCCAGGCAACCTCTTATACGCCTCATGCGCTTTGTGGATCTGATCCCAGTCAAGCTCCACGCCCAGCCCCGGCGCATCCGGTACGGCAATGCTGCCGTTTTTGATCTCCAGCGGATTTTTCGTCAGTCGGGCTTCCCCCTCCTGCCAAATCCAGTGGGTGTCGATGGCGGTCGGGTTACCCGGTGCCGCCGCGCCAACGTGAGTAAACATCGCCAGCGAAATGTCGAAATGGTTGTTGGAGTGACAGCCCCAGGTCAGCCCCCAGTCGTCACACAGCTGCGCCACGCGCACCGCGCCGGACAGCGTCCAGAAGTGCGGGTCAGCCAGCGGAATGTCCACCGAATTCAACATCACTGCGTGCCCCATTTCACGCCAGTTGGTCGCGATCATGTTAGTGGCAACCGGCAGCCCGGTGGCGCGACGAAACTCGGCCATCACTTCCCGACCAGAGAAGCCCTGTTCGGCACCGCACGGATCTTCTGCGTAGGTCAGTACATCGCCCAGACCTTTACAGAGCGAGATGGCCTCATCCAGTAACCATGCGCCGTTCGGGTCAACGGTGATCCGCGCATCGGGGAAACGCTTTTTCAGCGCGCGGGCAGTTTCAATTTCCTGCTCGCCAGGCAACACGCCGCCTTTCAGTTTGAAATCTTTAAAGCCGTAGCGGTCCTGTGCGGCTTGCGCCAAACGCACCACCGCCTCACCGTTGAGCGCCTCTTGATGGCGCAGGTGATACCAATCATGGTTGCCCGGCGAACGTTCCAGATATGGCAGATCGGTTTTATTACGGTCGCCTACGTAGAACAGGTAGCCCAACACCGTTACCGCATCGCGCTGCTTACCTGGCCCCAGCAGTTCGCAGACCGGGACATTCAGTGCCTTACCGAGCAAATCGAGCAGAGCGGCTTCCAGCGCGGCAACCGCATTGACGCGCAGTTCAAACGTCCAGGCACCTTTTCCGAAGGTATCAAAGTCAGCAGACTGGTTACCCTTATGCACCCGCTGAACCACTTTGTTCAGACGGGCCACTTCCTGGCCCACCACCTGTGGAATGGCATCAACCAGCGTCTGGTAAATCACCTCTCCTCCCGGTGCTTCGCCCACGCCGGTATTCCCCGCGCTGTCGGTCAGTACCACGATATTGCGGGTAAACCAGGCGTTATGCGCACCGCCAATATTGAGCAGCATGCTGTCCTGTCCGGCCACCGGGATGACCTTCATCTCAGTGACGATAGGACTTGATTGCGTTGTCATCATCCACGCTCCCCTACAGGTTTAAGTTCGACGCGTTTGATATCGCCGACAAGCACCAGGTAACTCAGCACCGCTACCAGCGCATGCACCCCTACGTAAATCAGCGCACCGTTAAAGGAACCGGTGGTGCCAACGATGTAGCCGATAGCGATTGGCGTGACAATCCCGGAAATATTGCCGAACATGTTGAACAGACCGCCGCTCAGGCCGCTGATCTCTTTTGGTGCCGTATCCGCCATCACCGCCCAGCCCAGCGCGCCAATCCCTTTGCCAAAGAAGGCCATCGCCATAAAGCCGATAATCATCCACTCTGCGCTGACGTAGTTACAGAACACCATGGTCATGGAGAGCAGCATACCGAGCACAATCGGCGTTTTACGGGCGATATTCAGCGAGCCGGTGCGGCGCATCAGCCAGTCGGAAATCACGCCGCCCAGCACACCACCGACGAATCCGCAGATCGCCGGAACCGAGGCGACAAACCCCGCTTTGAGGATCGACATGCCGCGAGCCTGCACGAGATAAACCGGGAACCAGGTGATGAAGAAGTAAGTTAAGGCGTTGATGCAATACTGGCCCAGATAGATACCGATCATCATGCGCGAGCCAACGAGCTGCTTGATCTGCGCCCATTTCTGGCTGAACGGGACTTTTGCTTTTGCGGATTTCTGATCCATGTTGATCAGCGCTCCGCCTTCCGCGATGTACTCCAGCTCCTTCTTGTTCACGCCCGGGTGTTGATTGGGTTCGTGGATCACTTTCAGCCAGATAAAGCTGATGATGATCCCAAGCCCACCCATAAAGAAGAAGACATGTGACCAGCCCACCTCATGCGTCAGCCAGCCCATGATTGGCGCGAAGATAACCGTGGCGAAGTATTGTGCAGAGTTGAAAATCGCGACCGCGGTTCCTCTCTCCTGCGCCGGGAACCAGGCTGCGACAATGCGGCTGTTCCCCGGGAATGACGGTGCTTCCGCTAAGCCTACCAGGAAGCGCAGCGTGAAGAGCGCCACGATAATGCCGAAGCCGCTGAAGATATCGACGAAACCCTGCAACAGGGTAAACATCGACCAGATAAAGATGGACCAGAAATAGACCCGTTTTGAGCCAAAGCGGTCAAGCAGCCAGCCGCCAGGAATTTGGCCGATGACATAGGCCCATGAAAATGCGGAGAAAACATACCCCATGCCCACGGGATCAAGCCCGATATCTTTCGCCATTTCAGAACCGGCAATCGACAGCGTGGCGCGGTCACCATAGTTAAAGGACGTGACGATAAACAGCATCACCACTATCCAGTAGCGGGCATTGGTGCGCTTTTCAGCGCTGCTCGCTGCGTGGCTTAATGTACTCATTGTTGCACTCCTGAAACATAGCTTTCGCCTGGTTCATTCTGTACAGCACCGGTAGGGTAATCAGAATGAGATTTGTGTTTTGTCGTTTTGGTACGGCCTGAAGCCGTTTTTATAGTGACCGGAAAAGTATATGAAGGAGTGACTCTTCTCCTCACCGTGCAAAAACACAGTATTGAAGGGTGTGCGAGAGGTTGTTTATGGCATAAGCCCAGGAGAGTGGAAGGTGGTTCACGGAATTGAGGTTTGGTGCGGGGTGTATTGCCGGGTGGCGGCTTCGCCTTACCCGGCCAGAAAAACCCGTAGGCCCGCGCAAGCGAAGCGCCGCCGGGCAGCGTGTTATTTAAGAAGTGAGGCCCAGTTCTCCACCCACGGGTTTGATTCGCTTTCTGGCTCCGGGTGCTCCCCGGCATCAATCAGCAGTATCTCGCCGACGCGCTGGGCGCTCTGTTCCTGCAGGAGCGCATCGAACTGCTTGCCGCCGCCGCAGAAGTTGGCGTAAGAGCTGTCGCCCAGGGCAATGATGCCGTAATGCACGTTCGGCTGATAGCCAAGCTGGTCTTTAATGCCCTGGAACAGCGGCACGATGCTGTCCGGCAGATCGCCCTGCCCGGTCGTGGAGGTCACCACCAGAATGTATTTATCTTGATACTTTTCCCAGTCGGCCAGTTCCGGGTCTTCATAGACCGTGGCTTTATGGCCCTGACTGGCGAGTATTGCCTCAGCCTCTTCCGCTACCAGCAGCGAGTTGCCGTACATTGTGCCGACAAAAATGCCTACTTCAGCCATGCTTTGCTCCCTTAATTATTGCGCTTGCTGTTCATCCTGAACGTTGCCCGGTACAAACTCAACCCTTTCATTTTCGGGGAGTTGTCCCAGCCAGCCAAATTGTGACAGCGCCTGCATCCAGACGTCGTCCAGCCCCGCGCGGATAGTCAGCGGTTCGCCGGTGAACGGATGCGTCAGGCTCAGCTCGCTGGCGTGCAGCATCAGGCGATGGCAGCCAAAATGCTCGGCCGCGCTGCGGTTCTGGCGCAAATCACCGTGCTTGCTGTCGCCAATAATCGGGTGGCGCAGGTGCGCAAGGTGGCGGCGAAGCTGGTGCTTGCGCCCGGTTTTAGGCAAAAGTTCAACCAGGCTGTAGCGTGTGGTCGGAAACTTGCTGGTCGCCACCGGCATTTCGGTCGTCGCCATGCCGCGATAATCCGTCACCGCTGGCTGCGGGCCTTTATCATCACGGGCAAATTTATCGGCGATTTTATCCAGTTCCTCCACCAGCGGATAGTCGAGCGTGGCGGCTTCCGTCAGCCAGCCGCGCACAATCGCGTGGTAGCGCTTTTGCATCTGGTGCTGTTCAAACTGCTGCGAAAGCAGACGTCCCGCCTCGCTGGAAAGCCCCATCAGCAGCACGCCGGAGGTTGGACGGTCCAGACGATGGGCGGTAAACACATGCTGACCAATCTGGTCGCGAACGGTCTGCATCACCACCACTTTCTCATCGCGATCGAGCCAGCTGCGGTGCACCAGCCAGCCCGACGGCTTGTTGACCGCCACCAGCCACTCGTCCTGATAGAGGATCTCAAGCGTCATGCATCGTCACCGGCAAAAAGCGCATCCAGACGTTCTAACTCAACCAGCATAACCTCGCGCGCGGGATGGGCCGCTTCCAGCGCCATTTCATAATAGGGAGAGACGGCAAAGGTCTGCGGCAGCGGATGGCCGCCGTCCAGCAGAGCGTGCATGCGCGGAATCAACACCCACTGCAGCCACTCAAACGGAGCCAGCGTATCCAGGCAGAATGGCTGGGTACTTGCGAATGCTTCTGGCTGCGGCGCGAGCTCCTGCCACAGCTGATGTTGGCGCAAGAGTGCTTCGATGGCGTGCAACTGGGCACGAACGCTATCGTGTTGCGTCATAGTCACCTCAACTGAAAAACTGAACGGCGCGCAGCATAGCATTGCAGAACGCAGAAATAAAAAAAGGGAGCACTGTAAAAACAGTGCTCCCGGTTCGTTCCGCAGCATTCCAGCTACAATTCGTGCTCCCTGCTCATCCGTGACAACTTTTCCTGATGCCCGAAGGCCTGGTCATCCGTCTACCTTTCGCATCCTGCTCACATCATCCTGACGTGATTGTTTCATCCTGAAACGTCCTGGCCTTCCTGACCCGCCGACCATCCTGACCGGCTCTCGTTCTCCTTCCTGGAGGTGTCCCTTACGCATCCTGCGTTATCCACTTTGCTTCATCCTGAAGCCTTCCTGCAGCGCCATCCTGACGAGTCCTGAGTAAGAAACGCCATCATCCTGATGTTCGTTTCTCGTGTCGGCTTCCTGTCGACGGAGATAGAATCCGCTATTCCGCTTCGTCTTACAACCCACCCCGCGAGCGCTGTAGGAGATCAGAAATCCCTAAAAACGATGCAATGAACAAGTAATCCATTGAAAAACAGCGTAATATTAATCTTAATTAAATGAGGTAATACTGAATGATCCAGCGATCTCTCACAAACCTTGTAAGAGATCTCTCACACGTGCCGTAGCATCATGGATTACAGAAGTGGCTCAAGTCGGGTGAGGAAATCCGCAAGAGAGGGGGCGAGAGTCTCGCGATTGCGGGTGCCGATCGTCTCTTTAACCACTTCACCTGACAGGTTACAGACGGAGATAACGTCAAGTTCGCTGTCCAGCGTGGCAATAAAGAGCGTCGGAGAAAGCTTAAGGCGCTTTTGCGTGACCAGGTGACCAATCAGGTTTTCCTGTACACGCCGCAGATCGTCTTCGCTCCAGGTCTGCAACAGCGTCAGCGTAATATCGGCAAAGCGCGCAGGCATATCCCCTGCGAACTGCGCGGTATAAAACGCGTGAACCGCTGGTTGTACCACAATGTCCATTGCCCGTTCAACCGCATTTACATTTTGCTCGCCTGCAAAGGGTTTCGGCTGCCAGATCACGTAATCGTCGATCGAAGAGATAATGCACGGCGAGGGTACGCCATATAAATCAGCGCTTTGCGGCCACGTCCCCTGTTTTTCATGCCATGCATCGCAATAGCGGGTCGTGAAGGTCGTCAGGGCATTTGCAGTTTCGATATCCACCGATTTCTCTCTTCTTGTAAGACAGGATAAACTCAGGCCATAAGTGTACCTGTAAAGTGGCTATGAAACATGTCTTACGAAAATCATCAGGCGTTAACCGGCTTAACGCTGGGTAAATCGACCGATTACCGCGACACCTACGATGCAAGCCTTCTGCAGGGCGTGCCCCGCAGCCTGAACCGCGACCCGCTTGGGTTACACGCGGACGCGCTGCCGTTTGTCGGCGGCGACATCTGGACGCTGTACGAACTCTCCTGGCTTAACGCGCGCGGGCTGCCGCAGGTGGCCGTGGGCCACGTCGAGCTGGATTACGCCAGCGTTAACCTCGTCGAGTCCAAAAGCTTCAAGCTTTATCTCAACAGTTTTAACCAGACAACATTCAACAGCTGGGAAGACGTCCAGACTACGCTGGAGCGGGATTTACGCGCCTGTGCACAAGGAGACGTTGCCGTATCGCTGTATCGCCTGAATGAGCTGGAAGGGCAGCCTATTGCCCACTTTAACGGTGCCTGCATTGACGATCAGGACATTGAAGTTGAAAGCTATGAGTTCAGTACCGACTACCTCGAAAATGCGGCAAGCGGAAAGGTGGTTGAAGAGACGCTGGTGAGCCATCTGCTGAAATCCAACTGTCTGATCACCCACCAGCCAGACTGGGGCTCGGTGCAGATCCAGTATCGCGGGCCGAAAATCGACCGTGAAAAACTGCTGCGCTACCTGGTGTCGTTCCGCCATCACAACGAATTCCACGAGCAGTGCGTGGAGCGCAT
This sequence comes from Enterobacter mori, assembly GCF_025244905.1. Classification (NCBI taxonomy): domain Bacteria; kingdom Pseudomonadati; phylum Pseudomonadota; class Gammaproteobacteria; order Enterobacterales; family Enterobacteriaceae; genus Enterobacter; species Enterobacter mori. Next base: position 3,697,559 of record NZ_CP104285.1, read on the forward strand.
CTTTAACGACATTATGCGTTTCTGCGAGCCAGAAAAGCTGAGCGTTTATGCGCGCTACACCCGCCGTGGCGGGCTGGACATCAACCCGTGGCGTACCAATACCGATTTTGTGCCTGCAACGGGCCGTCTGGTGCGTCAATAATATAAATATTTTCACAATATGCGCGGTATCTTCCGCGCTTTAGGTTGTGAAACGTCACGCGCCAGGGCTATTGTAATCAACAGGGAAAGACGATAATCGTCCCGTAAGGAGCTCACTTGATTACACATATTAGCCCGCTTGGCTCAATGGATATGTTGTCGCAGCTGGAAGTGGACATGCTTAAACGCACGGCCAGTAGCGATCTCTATCAACTGTTTCGTAACTGTTCACTTGCCGTACTGAACTCCGGAAGCCTGACCGACAACAGTAAAGAGCTGCTGTCTCGCTTCGAAAGCTTTGATATCAACGTGCTGCGCCGCGAGCGTGGCGTGAAGCTTGAAGTCATCAACCCGCCGGAAGACGCCTTTGTCGACGGGCGCATTATTCGCTCTCTGCAGGCCAACCTGTTTGCCGTGCTGCGCGACATTCTGTTTGTTAACGGGCAGATCCATAACGCTGGCCGCTTCCAGCATCTCGACCTGGAAAGCTCGGTCCATATCACCAACCTGGTGTTCTCGATTCTGCGTAACGCACGTGCCCTGCACGTGGGCGAAGCACCGAACATGGTCGTCTGCTGGGGCGGTCACTCCATTAACGAGACCGAATACCTTTATGCGCGTCGGGTGGGCACCCAGCTTGGCCTGCGCGAGCTGAATATCTGTACCGGCTGCGGTCCGGGCGCAATGGAAGCGCCAATGAAAGGTGCCGCAGTGGGACACGCGCAGCAACGCTATAAAGAAGGACGTTTTATCGGTATGACCGAGCCGTCCATCATCGCGGCTGAGCCGCCTAACCCGCTGGTTAACGAACTGATTATCATGCCGGATATCGAGAAACGTCTTGAGGCGTTTGTCCGTATCGCCCACGGCATTATCATCTTCCCGGGCGGCGTGGGCACGGCAGAAGAGCTGCTTTATCTGCTGGGTATTCTGATGAACCCGGCCAACAAAGATCAGGTTCTGCCGCTGATCCTGACCGGGCCGAAAGAGAGCGCAGATTACTTCCGCGTGCTGGACGAATTTATCGTGCACACGCTGGGTGAAGCGGCGCGTCGTCACTATCGCATCATCATTGACGATGCCGCAGAAGTGGCTCGCCAGATGAAGAAAGCGATGCCACTGGTGAAAGAGAACCGTCGTGATACCGGGGATGCTTACAGCTTTAACTGGTCAATCCGCATCGCGCCGGACCTGCAGATCCCGTTTGAACCTTCGCATGAAAATATGGCGAACCTGAAGCTCTACCCCGATCAGCCAGTGGAAGTGCTGGCAGCCGATCTGCGCCGCGCCTTCTCCGGTATTGTGGCGGGTAACGTGAAAGAGGTGGGGATCCGCGCCATTGAAGAATTTGGGCCGTATAAGATCCACGGTGACCCGGAGATGATGCGTCGCATGGATGACATGCTGCAGGGCTTTGTCGCCCAGCACCGCATGAAGCTGCCGGGCTCGGCCTATATTCCTTGCTACGAAATCATCAAATAAGATTTCAACCTGCGCTTTTAAAGCCGGATCCTGTCCATCAGGATCCGGCTTTTTTATTACTGATGCAATTCATAGACATCATTTATGGTATTTATATCTTTCACCCACACGCAAACGATTACCTCGTTTTCGGAACCGTAAAATATCAGCCTTAATCTAAATTACCTGCCAGAAAATCCTAAAAACCTATTTCTTTACAGCGTAACCCTCCTAACTCGCGGGCCAGCCTTTCAAGCCACATGTCGTTAATGGTAGCCTTCGCGCCCGTAAATTCTCTTTGACGTTTTTTTGACAGATAAATGGTCTAAACATGCCCACATAGAGAGTGGATTATTGCAATTGGGATCAGGATCACTGAAGGATTCATAACGAAAATGTATCTTTCCGCCCGCCAATAGTTACGGGTGAAAATTATTAAAAAACCGTCACTGAACGAATTTCATATTACCGTCAGGCACTTTTTCATCGGATTTGACTAAAAAACCTGACAATTTGCTTCCTCCAGGAGATACAGATGGAAACCACTCAAACCAGCACCGTTGCTTCGATTGATTCCCGAAGTGGTTGGCGCAAAACGGATACCATGTGGATGCTTGGCCTTTACGGCACAGCAATCGGCGCTGGTGTACTGTTCCTTCCTATCAACGCAGGCGTCGGCGGTCTGATTCCGCTGATCATCATGGCTATCATCGCTTTCCCGATGACCTTCTTTGCACACCGCGGCCTGACCCGCTTCGTGCTGTCCGGTAAAAACCCGGGCGAAGACATCACCGAAGTGGTTGAAGAGCATTTCGGCGTGGGCGCAGGTAAACTGATTACTCTGCTCTACTTCTTCGCGATTTACCCAATCCTGCTGGTTTACAGCGTGGCGATCACCAACACCGTTGGAAGCTTCATGGCGCACCAGCTGCACCTGACGCCGCCACCGCGTGCCATTCTGTCTCTGATCCTGATCGTGGGCATGATGACCATCGTGCGCTTCGGCGAACAGATGATTGTGAAAGCGATGAGCGTGCTGGTCTTCCCGTTCGTTATCGCTCTGATGGTGCTGGCCTGCTACCTGATCCCAAACTGGAACGGTGCGGCACTGGAAACCCTGTCCCTGAGCAGCGCATCTGCAACCGGTAACGGCCTGTGGATGACCCTGTGGCTGGCGATCCCGGTAATGGTGTTCTCCTTCAACCACTCTCCAATCATCTCCTCCTTCGCCGTAGCGAAGCGCGAAGAGTACGGTAATGGTGCAGAGAAGAAGTGCTCCAGCATCCTGGCTCGCGCTCACGTGATGATGGTGTTGACCGTGATGTTCTTCGTGTTCAGCTGCGTACTGAGCCTCTCCCCAGCCGATCTGGCTGCGGCGAAAGAGCAGAACATCTCCATCCTGTCTTACCTGGCAAACCACTTTAACGCACCGGTTATTGCATGGATGGCACCGATCATCGCGATGATCGCTATCACCAAATCCTTCCTCGGCCACTACCTGGGCGCGCGTGAAGGCTTTAACGGTATGGTGATTAAATCTCTGCGCGGTAAAGGCAAGAGCATTGAAATCAACAAGCTGAACAAAATCACTGCACTGTTCATGCTGCTCACCACCTGGGCGGTAGCGACCCTGAACCCAAGCATCCTGGGTATGATTGAAACCCTGGGCGGCCCGGTCATCGCGATGATTCTGTTCCTGATGCCGATGTACGCGATTCAGAAAGTCCCTGCGATGCGTAAATACAGCGGCCATATCAGCAACGTGTTCGTTGTGATTATGGGCCTGATTGCCATCTCCGCTATTTTCTACTCGCTGTTCAGCTAATACCTCCTGCGCCGTCCTCGGGCGGCGCACTCCTCCCCTCTGACTGATAGCAATGGACGCATCATGATTAGCGTATTCGATATTTTCAAAATCGGTATTGGTCCTTCCAGCTCTCACACCGTCGGACCAATGAAAGCCGGTAAACAATTCACGGATGACTTGATTGCACGCGGCATCTTGCACGACATCACCCGCGTGGTCGTCGATGTATACGGTTCCCTTTCCCTGACGGGTAAAGGCCACCATACCGATATCGCCATTATTATGGGCCTGGCGGGTAACCTGCCGGATACCGTTGATATTGACGCGATCCCTGGCTTCATCCAGGACGTAAACACCCACGGTCGTTTGCTGCTGGCGAACGGCGAGCACGAAGTTGAGTTCCCGGTTGATCACTGCATGAATTTCCATGCGGACAACCTGTCGCTGCACGAAAACGGCATGCGCATTACCGCGCTGGCTGGCGACAAAGCGGTGTACAGCCAGACGTATTACTCTATCGGTGGCGGTTTTATTGTCGACGAAGACCATTTTGGTCAAACCAACAATTCTGCTGTTGACGTGCCCTACCCCTACAAAAACGCGGCGGATTTGCAGCGTCACTGCCAGGAGACGGGCCTGTCCCTTTCCGGCCTGATGATGAAAAACGAACTGGCGCTGCATAGCAAAGAAGAGCTGGAACAGCACTTTGCAAACGTTTGGGACGTGATGCGCGGCGGTATCGAGCGCGGGATCACCACGGAAGGCGTTCTGCCGGGCAAGCTGCGCGTACCGCGCCGTGCGGCAGCGCTGCGCCGTATGCTGGTGAGTACCGACAAAACCACGACTGACCCGATGGCAGTGGTGGACTGGATCAACATGTTCGCGCTGGCGGTAAACGAAGAGAACGCCGCGGGCGGCCGTGTTGTTACCGCACCAACCAACGGTGCGTGCGGTATCGTTCCGGCGGTGCTGGCGTACTACGACAAGTTTATCCGCGAAGTGAATGCTAACTCTCTTGCGCGCTATCTGCTGGTCACCAGCGCGATTGGCTCACTGTACAAAATGAACGCCTCTATTTCCGGGGCGGAAGTGGGCTGTCAGGGTGAAGTTGGCGTAGCCTGCTCCATGGCGGCGGCGGGTCTGGCTGAGCTGCTTGGCGCAAGCCCGGCGCAGGTGTGCATTGCGGCAGAAATCGGTATGGAACATAACCTGGGGCTGACCTGTGACCCGGTTGCCGGACAGGTTCAGGTACCGTGCATCGAACGAAACGCGATTGCCTCCGTGAAGGCGGTGAACGCGGCACGTATGGCGCTGCGCCGCACCAGCGAACCGCGCGTCTGTCTCGATAAAGTTATCGAAACCATGTACGAAACCGGTAAAGATATGAACGCCAAATACCGCGAGACCTCCCGCGGTGGCCTGGCGATGAAGATCGTGACCTGCGATTAAGCCTCTCAGGAAGCCTCGTTTTGCGAGGCTTCTTCCTGTTTTCCCCACCATTCATAGTTTCATGCTGCTGACAGTGTTACCCTTCACGCATTAGATAGAAGGGAGATTATCTGTGGCCGTTCATTTACTTATCGTCGATGCACTCAACCTGATTCGCCGTATCCACGCGGTACAGGGCACGCCCTGTAAGGACACCTGCCTGCACGCGCTGGAACAGCTTATCCGCCACAGTGACCCCACCCACGTGGTCGCGGTATTTGATGACGAAGCCCGCAACACGGGCTGGCGACACCAGCGTCTGCCTGACTACAAAGCCGGACGCGCACCGATGCCGGACGATCTTCATGCAGAGTTACCTATGATACGCGCGGCATTTGAACAGCGCGGCGTTCCCTGCTGGGGCGCACAGGGAAATGAAGCCGACGATCTCGCGGCTACCCTGGCCGTAAAGGTCGCGAGCGCCGGGCATCAGGCCACTATCGTTTCAACTGACAAAGGCTACTGTCAGCTGCTCTCGCCGACTGTACGCATTCGTGACTATTTTCAAAAGCGCTGGTTGGACGCGCCGTTTATTGCCAGCGAGTTCGGCGTCTCGCCTGAGCAACTGCCGGATTACTGGGGGCTTGCAGGCATCAGCAGTTCTAAGGTTCCGGGTGTTGCCGGTATTGGGCCGAAGAGTGCCGCGCAGTTGCTGACGGATTTTCAAAGTCTGGAAGGGATTTACGCCCGTCTGGACGAGGTGCCAGAAAAATGGCGCAAGAAGCTGGAGGCGCATAAAGAGATGGCGTTTATCTGCCGGGAAATCGCAACGCTCCAGACGGATTTACAGCTGGACGGGAATTTACAGCAGTTGCGTTTAGAACGTTAAAACGACGACTCGGTTTTGTAGGCCCGGTAAGCGCAGCGCCACCGGGCAAAACAAAGCACGCACTATCGCTCGTCGCGACGCCCCCCCACGGCCGCCCACCAGCGACGAATATGCACCGTCACCTCTTCGCGGTCGTGATACAGCTGACGCGCCTGGATCTCCACGTTAATACCGTGTTCGTCCAGTTGCTCCTGAATGTAGGCCAGGTTCTGCGACACTTCCTCATAGCGCTTTTTCATCGGCAGCTTGAGGTTGAAAATGGTCTCACGACACCAGCCGTTCACCAGCCAGGAGGCCATGAGCGCGGCCACTTTCGCCGGTTTCTCAACCATGTCACACACCATCCAGGAGATGTTGTTGCGGGTTGGACGGTAGCGGAAACCATCTTCCCGCAGCCAGGTGACCTGTCCGGTATCCATCAGGCTTTGCGCCATTGGGCCGTTATCAACGGACGATACCCACATGTTGCGTTTCACCAGCTGATAGGTCCAGCCGCCCGGACACGCGCCCAGGTCGACGGCGTACATGCCGTTTGCCAGACGCTCATCCCACTCATCCGCCGGGATAAAGACGTGGAACGCCTCTTCCAGCTTGAGCGTGGAACGGCTTGGCGCATCGGACGGGAAGCGCAAACGCGGGATGCCCATAAAGAAGGGCGAGTTGTTGGTGGTATAGGAATAGCCGGTATAGCAGCAGCCAGGGGCGATAAAGAAGATATGCACCACCGGACGCTTCGGCGTTTCGTAGTTCGTCAGCACGCCCGCATCACGCAGCGCCGCGCGCAGCGGCACGGTAAATTTGCGGCAGAACTTCATCAGCTCTTTGCTTTCGTTGGTGTCAGCAACCTCAACGCGCAGATCGCCGCCCTTCTCCACCACGCCCTGCAGCATGCCGACAATCGGCGTAATGCGGTCTTCCGGCGGCAGATCTTTCAGCAGCTCGCCCGCGACAAACATCTGACGCGCGAAGATCAGCGAGCTAAACGGCAGCTCGCGTGCCAGCTTGTCTGCGTCTTCTGGCTGATAGCACTCGAATATCACATAACCCGCGTTCTCTTTTACGCGGGCAAAACCGAAGACTTCGCGCTTCGCGGCTTTATCCGTAATTTCCGCGGCGCACTCTTTCTCAAACCCCGGGCGACAATATAAAACAACCTTATTCATGAACAACGCCCTTGCGTTTCAGACGGATGGCTCCGATGAACATTAATACCCAACCCGCCAGGAAGCTAAAGCCGCCGACAGGTGTAACAAACGCCCACAGGCGCAAATGCGAGAGCGCAAGGCAGTACAGGCTACCGCTGAACAACACGGTACCCAGCGCCATAAATACGCTACTCCAGTAAAACCAGATGCTGATGCGGCGCTGCATTGCCACCGCCAGCCCAAAGATTGCCAGGGTGTGAAACGCCTGATATTCAAGGCCGGTCTGGATCCAGCCCATCTCTACCACCCCTAACGTTTTGCTTAACACATGCGCGCCAAAAGCACCCAGTGCCACAAAAATAAAGCCACTCACCGCGGCAAAAATCAGCATGAATCGGCTGGTCATGTTTCAGTCCTAAAGTGATGCGTGCACAGCACACAAAAGTTATTGTTCATACCTGAAGCGGAATTTTTCTTGCTCGTTTGCCGCTTTAGACAGGATCCACTGTCGGAAAGCGGCTATTTTACCCAGTTCTGCCTGACTGTCATGACAAACCAGATAAAACGCATTCTTGCTGACCAGAACATCATTAAACGGGCAGACCAGACGGCCAGCCTCAATTTCAGACTGTGCCATCACGTTGTTCGCCAACGCGACGCCCTGCCCGTGAATAGCAGCCTGTAACACCATCGCGCTGTGGCTAAAAATGGGTCCCTGCTGCACATTTATATGGTTAAGACCTAATTGGCGGGTATAAGTTTGCCAGTCACGGCGAGAAGCATCATGCAAAAGCGTATGTTGCGCCAAATCAGCGGGTGTTTTCAGCGCCTTGTCGCCTGTCAGCAGCAGCGGCGAACAAACAGGGAGCAGATATTCTGCGTATAATTTTTCAACACGCAAGCCCGGCCAGTTGCCACGACCATAAAAAATGGCGACATCCACATCGTCAGCCAGTTTGTCTTCCTGACGATCCACGGCCTGGATTCGAACGTCAATTCCCGGATAAGCTGAGTTAAAGCTTGAGAGTCTTGGCACCAGCCACTGAATGGCAAAACTGGGCAATAAACTGACCGTCAGCGCGCCTTTGGCACTCCTGGCCTGCAGTTTCCGAGTGGCTTCCGTCAGTTGGGAAAAAATCTCTTTAATATCCTGAAAATAGCTCTGACCTTCTTCAGTCAGAAGCAAGGAGCGGTTGCGTCGACGGAACAGCTTAAGCCCCAGAAAATCCTCCAGGGACTTGATTTGATGACTTACTGCGGCCTGAGTCACAAAAAGCTCATCTGCTGCGCGGGTGAAACTCAGATGACGTGCTGCTGCATCAAAAACACGTAATGCATTAAGAGGTGGCAATCGCTTCGACATGGTTATCTGGCTTAGATGTTAACAAGATTTAACATATAGGAAACAACGTTTAACCTATTAGTTTTTTTTATCTGAGCCATTATAATTTGTCCGTTGAGGAACTACCAGCAAATACCTATAGTGGCGGCACTTCCTGAGCCGGAACGAAAAGTTTTTTTGGAATGCGTGTTCTGAAGGGCTTTTGGCTTACGGTTGTGATGTTGTGTTGTTGTGTTTGCAATTGGTCTGCGATTCAGACCACGGTAGCAACGCTACCAATTTTTCACTTCCTGTACATTTACCCTGTCTGTCCATAGTGATTAATGTAGCACCGCCAACTTGCGGTGCTTTTTTTTCGCTTATCTTGCTGTTAATGCTCGATTTCTTTCATCTCTTTCACATCACTGCGATTGATTTGCTGTTTGTTCCCGTTTGCATCTTTATACGAAATCATCCCAGTATCATTATCGGTAGACGGTTTCCCTTCCGAAACGATAGATCGACCATCGTTGGTATGCATCACGTAGTTATTACCGGAACAAGCGCTCAGGGCAAAAGTAAACACACAGGCTGAGATGATTGCGGCTGTCTTTTTCATGATTATTCTCCTTTAGCAATTAATGCTATTCAAACCTCGATTTATAACAGGCTAAAACATCCACCTAACACTATTTAGCATAACCTGCTTTTCCGAGGTCGCCAGGATATGCAGACAAATCTTATAGATACCAACCTCCTTGCCCTGCCGATGAAATTGCGCGACGATCGCTCTATCGACATGAGGAATTCCATGAACGCTTTCAGTCCTGCGCACTTTCGCGCACAGTTTCCGGCGCTGGCCGATGCCGGTATTTACCTTGATAGCGCTGCCACGGCCCTGAAGCCTCAGGCGGTCATTGAAGCAACGCAGCAATTCTACAGCCTGAGTGCAGGCAATGTGCATCGCAGCCAGTTCGCTGAAGCGCAGCGTCTTACTGCGCGCTATGAGGCCGCTCGCGATCGGGTCGCACGGCTGATTAATGCCGAAAGCGGGAAAAATATCGTCTGGACGCGCGGCACCACCGAGGCCATCAATATGGTGGCCCAGTGCTACGCACGTCCACGGCTTCAGCCGGGCGATGAAATCATCGTCAGTGAGGCTGAACATCATGCCAACCTGGTGCCGTGGCTGATGGTGGCAGAGCAAACGGGCGCGCGAATGGTGAAGCTCCCGCTGGGTGCCGATTTACTGCCGGACGTGGCGCGTTTACCTGAGCTGATCACCCCCCGCAGCCGGATTCTGGCACTGGGGCAGATGTCTAACGTTACCGGTGGCTGTCCAGATCTGGCTAAAGCCGTTGCGATCGCCCATGCCAGCAATATGGTGGTGATGGTCGACGGCGCGCAGGGCGTGGTGCATTTTCCGGCGGATGTGCAAACGCTGGATATTGATTTCTATGCCTTCTCAGGGCACAAGCTGTACGGGCCAACCGGCATCGGAGCCTTGTACGGCAAGCCTGAACTGCTGGCGCAAATGACGCCATGGCTCGGCGGCGGAAAGATGATCGCCGAAGTCACCTTCGACGGCTTTAAAACCCAGGAGGTGCCTTACCGTCTGGAAGCCGGTACGCCGAACGTGGCGGGCGTGATTGGCTTAAGCGCGGCGCTTGAGTGGCTGGAAGAAACGGACGTGGCTCAGGCTGAAAGCTGGAGCCGGGGTCTGGCTACGCTTGCAGAAGAAGAGCTTAAAAAACGCCCCGGCTTCCGCTCGTTCCGCGTGCAGGATTCCAGCCTGCTCGCCTTTGATTTTGCAGGCGTGCATCACAGTGATATGGTCACGCTGCTGGCGGAATATGGCATTGCCCTGCGCGCCGGACAGCACTGTGCTCAGCCGCTGCTGGCGGCGCTTGGCGTTAGCGGTACGCTACGTGCTTCCTTCGCGCCTTATAACACACAAAGCGATGTTGACGCGCTGGTAGCCGCCGTTGACCGCGCCCTTGAACTACTGGTGGATTAATGACGAGTTCCTCTCTGGCCGGGCATCCGTTCGGCACCGCGATCACCGAAGAGACGTTAAAACAGACCTTCGCCCCGCTTGCACAGTGGGAAGATAAATATCGCCAGCTGATCCTGCTGGGTAAACAGCTCCCGGCTCTTTCAGACGATCTCAAAGCGCAGGCGAGAGAGATTGCAGGCTGTGAAAACCGCGTCTGGCTGGGGTATAGCGTCTCCGGCGAGAAGCTGCACTTCTTTGGCGACAGCGAAGGCCGTATCGTCAGAGGGCTGCTGGCGGTGCTGTTAACTGCCGTGGAAGGGAAAAGCGCGGCGGAATTGCTGGCACATTCGCCGCTGGCGTTATTTGATGAGCTTGGGCTGCGCGCGCAGCTCAGCGCCTCTCGCGGTCAGGGGTTGATCGCGCTCAGCGACGCGGTACTGGACGCAGCGCGTCAGGCTCAGGCCTGACGTTCCGCCTTCGCCATCATCTTCTTCAGGGCGTGTGAGACCGCCACAAAGCCAAAGGAGGCGGTCACCATGGTGGCCGCACCAAAGCCGGAGGCGCAATCCATTCGTTTTGGCCCTTCCGCCGTACTCTTCATCGCACAGACTGACCCATCAGCCTGGGGATAAACCAGCGCTTCAGTTGAGAACACACAGTCAACGCCCAGCTTGCCTTTGCTGTTCTTCACCACGTTGAAGTCGCTTTTCAGGCGTTCGCGCAGCTTGGCGGCCAGCGGGTCCTGAATGGTTTTCGCCAGATCGGCCACCTGGATCTGCGTCGGATCGATTTGCCCGCCCGCCCCGCCCGTCGTGACCAGCGGCACCTTGTAGCGACGGCAGTATGCGATCAGCGCCGCTTTTGGCCGCACGCTGTCGATGGCGTCAATCACGTAGCTGTAGCCTTTGCTCATGTACTCCGCGACGTTATCTGCCGTCACAAAGTCGTCGATCACCGTCACGCGGCACTCGGGGTTGATGAGACGAATACGCTCCGCCATCACCTCAGACTTCGCCAGCCCGACGTTATCACGCAGGGCGTGAATTTGACGGTTGGTGTTGGTCACGCAAACGTCATCCATGTCAATCAGCGTGATTGCGCCAATACCGGTTCTCGCCAGCGCTTCTGCCGCCCACGACCCTACACCACCAATGCCCACGACGCAGACATGCGCATCCGCAAACAGCTGCAGGGCTTTTTCACCATATAAACGTGCCGTACCGCCAAAACGCTGGCGCCAGGCGTCGCTGATTACCACAGACATAAAACCTCAGATGTAAAAAGGGTGAGGTTTTCCTCACCCTGAACAGTAATCCGTATTGCGCTCAGAATACCACAATCAGCCGCTGAATACGTTTCCGGCACCCGGTGCTGCCTTCAGCACCCATACGCGTCCGTAGTGGTTATACCAGCCCGCGCGATGGCCGGCATCCGGGCCAATGCCCTGATAGATGTCGAAGTGCTGGCCTTTGATTGCGCCGCCGACGTCCAGCGCCACCATCAGGCGTAACTCATACTTGCCGTTGAATTTGCCGTTATTATCCAGCAGAGGAACCTCAGCAAGCAGCGTGGTGCCCGCAGGAATAATCGACCGATCTGAGGCGACCGATGCGCGACCAATCAACGGTACCGCACTCGCCCCTTTCACCGGCGCGAAGTTTTGCGGTTTGAAGAAGACGAACGACGGGTTCTGCTCCAGCAGCTCACGCACTTCGGCTTCGCTGTGTTTCTCGCCCCACTCGCGGATCGCCTGCATCGACATATCTTCTTTCTTCACTTCGCCGCGGTCGATCAGCACCTTACCGATGCTGCGATAGGCATGGCCATTTTTGCCGGAATAGCTGAAGAAGTTAAGCGGCGAACCATCACCGAAATCAATGTACCCGCTGCCCTGAACATCCATGATGAAGTTATCCATCAGCGAGTTGCTGTAGGCCAGGATGTAATTTTCGCTCAGCGCCCCGGAGTAGATCTCTGCACGAGACGGCAAGCGGCCGCGTTTTGGCGGCATACGGTAGATAGGATACTGGAACTCGCCCTGGCGGGTGTGTCTCGCCTGAATCACCGGCGTGTAATACCCGGTGAACTGAACGTTGCCGTAGTTATCCGCCCCTTCCATCTGCCAGGCATCAATACCAAACTGGCGCATATTACGCGTATCACCGCCCGCACGCAGCCAGTCCTGTACCGCGCTATAGACATTATTCTGTGAGCCATACAGACGCGGTGACGCATTGCGGATCTGGTAGACCTGCTCGGAGAAATCTCCGGCATTGATCGGTGCGCCGACCGCATCAGGCTGATTAACTAAAGAGAAAGGCTGGGATAACTTCCCGTCTTTATACTGTTGACCGCGATCGGTCGGTTTGGAAGAACAGGCCGCAAGAATCGCTACCATTGCGCCCGTCATCAGATACTTCGCCCAACGTCCTTTCATTATATCTCGTCTTTAAGTTGCCCTTATCCGCGTGATGAAGATAACAAACCACCAGGGCTAATGAAATGCAATCACATGCCCTTTGGCAAATTTTGCGCAAAAAATAGTCCAAACAGTGCCATGTCGTTCAATTTGCATACAAAATCATGATTTATGTGAAAAAGGGGTTGCATCACAAACCTAACCGAGTATAGTGCGCATCCACGGACGCGGGGTGGAGCAGCCTGGTAGCTCGTCGGGCTCATAACCCGAAGGTCGTCGGTTCAAATCCGGCCCCCGCAACCAATTAAAATTTGATGAAGTATCTTCTACGACTGTAGAAAGACGGACGCGGGGTGGAGCAGCCTGGTAGCTCGTCGGGCTCATAACCCGAAGGTCGTCGGTTCAAATCCGGCCCCCGCAACCAATCAAATTTGAAGAAGTAAGTTTCTACGACTGTAGAAAGACGGACGCGGGGTGGAGCAGCCTGGTAGCTCGTCGGGCTCATAACCCGAAGGTCGTCGGTTCAAATCCGGCCCCCGCAACCAACACTTCTAAAACAATAAACACCCTTAAGGGTGTTTTTTTGTATCTGTCGTTTGTGAATTTGCCGGGCGAGTACCCGGCCAAAATTTCTACCCGCGCCGCGCCAGCGTCGCCCCGTCAGAGAAATACGCACGAATCCCTGCCAAAATCGACTCCGCCACTTCCTGCTGGAATTTAGCGGTCTTCAGCTTACGCTCTTCTTCCACGTTGCTGATAAATGCGGTTTCGACCAGGATGGATGGAATATCCGGCGCTTTCAGTACCGCAAACCCGGCCTGCTCTACGCTGTTTTTATGCAGCTTATTGATATTGCCCAGCTTGCCCAACACCGCTTTGCCAAATTTCAGGCTATCGGTGATGGTTAATGATTGCACCATATCGAACATGGTGTGGTCGACGTAGCGGTCGCCACTCTTGCCCACGCCACCAATTAAGTCCGAGGCGTTCTGCGTATCCGCAAGGTATCTTGCCGCAGTACTGGTCGCCCCTTTGGTCGAGAGCGCAAAAACCGATGAACCACTCGGTTGGCGACTGGTAAAGGCATCGGCATGGATGGAGACGAACAGATCCGCGCGCTGCTTCTGCGCTTTCGCCACGCGTACTTTCAGCGGAATAAACACATCCTCATTACGCGTCATGTAGGCGCGCATATTGCCTTCTTTATCAATCAATGCCTTCAGGCGACGGGCGATCTGCAGCACCACATCTTTTTCACGAGTGTGATATTTCCCGACGGCACCGGAGTCTTCCCCGCCATGGCCGGGATCGAGCATGATCACAATAGGACGATCTCGCCCGGCTTTACCCGGCTGTGGGCCGCTTTGCGCGGGCGGAACCTGACGTTCGAGATCGCCTTTGTTGTAATCCTCCAGAAGCGCCAGAAGCGGATCCTGGATGTCCGTTGCGTTGGCGGGATAAAGATCCATCACCAGACGCTCTTTAAACGTTGCTACCGGCGCAAGCGCAAACAGTTGCGGTTTCACGTTCTGCTTCAGTTCAAACACCATACGTACCGTCTGCGGATCAAACTGACCAACGCGCGCTGACTTGATAAAAGGATCGTCACCTCGGATCTGCGCTGCCATCCCCTTAAGCACGGAATTGAGGTTTACACCTTCGAGATCCACGACCACACGTTCAGGATTGCTGAGGGCAAATTGCTTATATTTCAGCACGCGATTGGATTCGACCGTCACGCGCGTATAGGTCGACGACGGCCAGACGCGCACCGCCACCACCTGGCTTGTGGCAGCAAGACCGACCTGACTGACGCTAAGCAACCACATTGCCCCGGCCCCTTTTAACAAACGGCGGCGGCTTATTGCTGAATTGGATCCCGACATGCTTCTCCCGAGCAAGAAAACGAACTGATATACAAAATGTCCAGATTGACCGAAAACTTTAACGAATGACGCATAAACTGTCATCTATAAAAGGGTAAACAATCATACGTTAACGCACGGATTACTTATTCTTTTCTGTGTGTCGCGGAAAATTTAGGCTTGCACACGCGGCCATAATCGAATAAAAATACAGAAATTACGAATAAGCATTCATTAAGGGTTGTGCCATGGTGAAGGAACGTAGAACCGAACTGGTCCAGGGATTCCGCCATTCTGTTCCTTATATCAACGCCCATCGGGGGAAAACGTTCGTCATCATGCTCGGCGGCGAAGCCATTGAGCATGAAAATTTTTCAAGTATAGTCAACGACATAGGCCTGCTGCACAGTCTCGGCATCCGTCTGGTTGTTGTGTATGGCGCACGCCCGCAGATCGATGCCAATCTGGCCTCTCATCAGCATGAGCCTATTTATCACAAACATACCCGCGTGACGGATGCAAAAACGCTTGAACTGGTGAAACAGGCTGCGGGTCTGCTGCAGCTGGACATTACCGCCCGCCTGTCGATGAGCCTGAACAATACGCCGCTGCAGGGTGCGCATATTAACGTCGTGAGCGGTAACTTCATCATCGCTCAGCCGCTTGGCGTGGACGATGGCGTGGATTATTGCCACAGCGGTCGTATTCGTCGTATCGATGAAGAGGCCATTCACCGTCAGTTGGACAGCGGTGCCATCGTGCTGATGGGCCCGGTCGCTGTTTCTGTAACGGGCGAAAGTTTTAACCTGACGTCTGAAGAGATTGCCACCCAGCTTGCTATCAAGCTGAAAGCGGAAAAAATGATTGGGTTTTGTTCCTCACAGGGTGTCGAAAACGATGAAGGGATGATTGTGCCTGAATTATTTCCCAACGAAGCGCAGGCGCGCGTTGAAGAGCTCGAGGAAGCGGGAGATTACCACTCAGGCACCGTGCGCTTTTTGCGCGGAGCAGTAAAGGCCTGCCGCAGCGGCGTGCGCCGTAGCCACCTCATCAGCTACCAGGAGGACGGCGCCCTGCTGCAGGAGCTGTTCTCCCGCGACGGTATTGGTACGCAGATTGTGATGGAGAGCGCCGAGCAGATCCGTCGAGCCACCATCAACGATATCGGCGGCATTCTGGAACTGATTCGTCCTCTGGAACAGCAGGGTATTCTGGTGCGTCGCTCACGCGAACAGCTGGAGATGGAGATTGATAAATTCACCATCATCCAGCGCGATAACCTGACCATCGCCTGTGCCGCGCTCTATCCGTTCCCGGAGGAGAAGATCGGCGAAATGGCCTGCGTTGCCGTGCATCCTGACTACCGCAGCTCTTCGCGCGGCGAGATGCTGCTGGAGCGTGTGGCAGCCCAGGCGCGCCAGATTGGGCTCAGCAAGCTGTTTGTTCTGACGACACGCAGCATTCACTGGTTCCAGGAACGCGGCTTTACGCCGGTCGACATTGATTCACTGCCGGAAAGCAAGAAAGAGATGTACAACTATCAGCGTCGTTCAAAAGTGCTGATGGCTGACCTGGGATAATATTGCGCCCTCACCGTCCGGTGAGGGCGTTTTACTTAGAGGGACTCGAAAATCGCGCTTAAGCCGCTTCGACGTTCCGTGCGTGCGGCAATCGCTTGTACCAGAACGCGTTCATCGGTATAAAGCGACAGCCGCTGACGCGCGCGGGTAATGGCGGTGTAAATCAGCTCTCGGGTGATGACGGGCGACAGCTGCGTAGGCAGGATCAGCGCCGCATGATTAAACTCAGAGCCCTGGGATTTGTGTACCGTCATCGCCCACGCCGTATCATGCTCGGGCAGGCGGCTTGGCTGTACGGACTTCACGCTTCCCTCCGGCATCATGAACCAGACGCGCAGCCCCTGACCGCGATCAAGCGCAATTCCGATATCCCCATTAAACAATCCCAGCGCGCTGTCATTGCGGGAGATCATTACCGGTCGCCCCTCGTACCAGCGCGAATGCGGTAAACGGTTGATTTTACGCTTCTGCGCCAGCAGCTGTTCCAGCCTGTCGTTTAGCCCACTGACGCCAAATGGCCCCTCCCTCAGCGCACACAGCAGCTGATATTCGCCGAACGCGGCAATGACCTGCTCCGGCGTATTATGCTGTTGTACACAGGTCAGGAAGTGCTGATATCCCTCCAGCGCGTCATCCAGCATCGTCTGATACTCTTCACTGTTTTGCAGCGATTTTTTCTCGATGTCGGTAAAGGAGCCGTCAAAAACCACGCGCGTGCTGTGCCGATCGCCACGGTTTACCGCAGCAGCCAACTGACCGATGCCGGAGTCGCTGCCGAAACGGTAACTTTTTTGCAGCAGACACAGGCTGTCGCGCAGCGCACCCGCTACCGGAGAGTTATCAGGTTCGAGCGCGCAGCCGGTCAGGCGTGCCAGCTCCTGAGCACGCGCTGCGGTATAGCCAAAACTGGCGTAGGTGCAAATATCCCCCAGCACTGCTCCGGCTTCCACAGAGGCAAGCTGATCGCGATCGCCAAGGAAAATAACCCGCGCGTGAGGCGGCAGCGCATCAATCAGCCGCGACATCATCGTCAGGTCGATCATTGAGGCTTCATCCACCACCAGCACGTCCAGATGCAGCGGGTTGCCGGCATGATATCGCAGCCGCTGGCTGCCCGGCTGTGCGCCAAGCAGACGGTGTAAGGTGCTGGCCTCATTGGGGAAAAGTGCAAGCTGCGCCTCGGTAAGCGGCAGTTTTTGCAGCGCCCCACCCAACGACTCCGTGAGTCGAGCCGCGGCTTTACCGGTAGGTGCGGCCAGCCGGATACGGCATTTCTGCTCGCCAGATAGCTGAATCAGCGCCGCGAGGAGTTTTGCTACCGTGGTGGTTTTCCCCGTGCCCGGTCCGCCAGAAATTACCGAAATCCGCCGCGTTAAGGCCACGGCCGCCGCCACTTTTTGCCAGTCGATGGCCTCGCCCGAGCTAAACAGGCCATCCAGCGTTTGTCGAAGCTGCGCTTCATCACACGGAAGCGGGGCATTCGTTTCGCTGAAAAAGCGCGCCACCGTCAACTCGTTGCGCCACAAGCGGTTGAGGTATAAACGCTCGCCGGTCAGGATCATCGGCGTTTGCGTTTCAGCCCCGCTGACGGCGGGAGAGCGGAGTAATACAGCCTGCCAGTCCACTGATTCCCCCAGCAGAACGAAACAGGACTGCAATACCGCAGGCATTTGTTCATTCAGCACCAGACGCGAAAGCGGCAGGCAAACGTGACCTTCTCCTGCGTCTTTGCTGAGGAGAGCGGCAGCGAGCATCACCTCCGGCTCTTCGCCCGCCACCATCATGGCGAACTGAACGTCAAGGTGGCGCAGCACGCGTTGCTCCACGGCTTCCAGCAATAGTTCCAGCATCCTCATGCCATCTCCTCCGTGGTTGTGGCAAACAACTCATCCATCTTTTCTATCAATGCCGCGTCCGGGCGTGTGCTGAAAATGCCGGAGTGGGGATCCGTAGCGTCCACCCCGCGCAGGAAGAGATAAATAACACCGCCGAAATGATCTTCATAACGGTAATCGGCAATGCGGTGGCGCAGATAGCGATGCAGCGCCAGAGTATAAAGCTGATACTGCAGATCGTAGCGATGCTGCTGCATGGCTGCTGCCATCGCGTCTTGCGTGTAGGCGTCGCTGCTGTCACCCAGCCAGTTCGATTTGTAATCCAGCAGGTAGTAACGCCCTTCGTGGCGGAAAACCAGGTCGATAAAACCTTTTAACATCCCCTGAACCTGGCGGAAGTTCAAGGGCGGGCAGCCAGCGGAAAGCGGATCGTACTCACGGATCAACGCATCAAGCGCATCGGCTTTAAGCGGGCTGGCGATAGGGAGATAAAACTCCATTTCCACCTGTTTGTCTTTGGCGGTCAACTGGCTGAGCGAAATCCTCTGCTGCGTGAGCGGTGCCTGCAAAATCGCAGTGACCCAGTCGGTGAGGACGGGCTGCCATTTCTCGTCAAAGCCGCCGCTCTGGAGCATTTTCAGCACCCACTCCGTAGAAACCGGCTGGGTGAAATCCAGTTCTTCAAACAGGCTGTGTAAAAAGGTGCCGGGTGACGCGCCGCGTGGGAACTGATGCGGAGTCAGGACAGGCTCAGGAAGGACCTCCCCCACTCCGGCGGCATCCACATCCAGCTTCGGCATCAGATCCTGCGCAATGCTCTGCCCGTGCTGCTGTAAACCGGAGTAACTGGTTACGCGCCAATCGTCAGCGAGAGTTCGCTGGATTTGCCGGGCATTCAGATCGGCAACAGGCTGCTCCGGCATCTGCCAGCGGCTGTTATCCGGCGATGAGGGAATAAGCAGAGCAATATGGTCACCACACAGCGCCTCAATGCACTGGCGCAGGCCTGCCGCATCTTTTGGCTCTCCGAGCTGAATAAGACGTCCCAGCGCGCTTAAATGGAAATCGGTCTCTCCTGACTTTTCACCACGGCGACGGAACAGCGGCGCAATGCCCAGACTGCAGTGCCAGACCGAGCGGGTCAGCGCCACGTAGAGCAGGCGTAAATCCTCTGCCAGACGCTCAGCCTCCGCCAGCTCAACGCTGGATTCCGCTTTACTGAGATCGAGCACGGCTTCAAATGAGTCACGGTCGTGGTAAAAGGCCTGGTCCTGCACGCGATAATTGGCGATAAACGGGAGCCAGACCAGCGGATACTCCAGGCCTTTAGATTTGTGAATGGTGACGATCTGCACCAGATGCTTATCGCTTTCGAGGCGCATCTGCTGACTGGATGAATTACTGTTCGGATCGGCAATCTGCTGTGACAGCCAGCGCACCAGCGCATGCTCGCTTTCGAGCTGCGTTCCCGCTTCCTGCAACAGCTCGCTGATATGCAGAATATCGGTCAGGCGGCGCTCACCGCCTGCCGTGGCGAGCATATTCTCCGCAATCTGACGCTTCGCCATCAGTTCGCGCAGCATGGCCATTACGCCGCGTTTTTGCCAGCGTTCCCGGTAGTGGGCAAACTCTTCCACGACGTTATCCCAGGCTTCCTCATCGTTGTTAAGCGCGTCAATATCACGGGCATTCAACCCCATCATTGCGCTGGCCAGGGCGCTGCGAAGCGTGCTTTCACGCTCGGGGGCCAACACGGCCTGCAGCAGCCATAGCATCTCCTGAGCTTCCAGAGTTTCAAAGACGCTGTCGCGATTCGAGAGATAGACGGACGGGATATTGAGCAAGGTCAGCGCATCGCGTACCAGCGCCGCCTCCTGGCGGCTGCGCACCAGCACCGTAATATCGGATGCCTTGACGGGGTTCGCCTGCTTCCCTCGCCATAACACGGCTTCGCCACGCGCTCCGGCACTCAGCCAGTCGCGGATCTGTGCGGCGCAGTGTTGCGCCATCGCACTTTGATAATCCCCAACGCCGCAGCCTTCACCGTCGAGCAGCCAAAGGTTCATGGCTGGCTGAGCCACGCCATTGAGCTCAAAGCGCAACGAGGCGTTTTTTTCAGCAAACTTAACCGGCTGGAAAGGAATTTCCCGGAACATAAACGCCGCGTCCATCTGCTTAAAGAGCGTGTTGACGCTTTCCACCATGCCCGGAGCGGATCGCCAGTTAGTCTCTAAGGTGTAATGGGCTGCAACTTCGCTACGAGCCTTCATGTAGGTAAAAATGTCGGCGCCACGGAAGGCGTAAATCGCCTGCTTCGGATCACCGATTAACAGCAGCGCGGTGTTGGGCTGCTGACGCCAGATACGGCGGAAAATGCGGTACTGCTGGGGGTCCGTATCCTGAAACTCATCGATCATCGCCACCGGAAAACGCGTGCGGATTGCCGCAGCAAGCGCTTCGCCATTTTCACTGCACAGCGCGGCATCCAGACGGCTTAGCATATCGTCGAAGCCCAGCTCACCCCGACGGCGTTTTTCACGCGCCACGGTTTCACGGATTTCCGTCATAGCGCGGGTAATCATTAAGTCGTTAAGCGTTAACGGCTCAGCCAGTAGACTCTCGATGGCAACAAAAAGAGGATGCTCTGGCACGATGCCATCGGCTTTCGTCCGCTCGGTCAAAAAACGCTGGGAGAACTTTTCCAGAGCATCCGGAAGCTGGTAGCCTCGCGTCTCTTCCTGTGCCCAGGCGCTGATCTTGTCGATCCATTTGCCCTGATTGCCGCGGTTAAATTTTTTCCTGTCGATACCGGAGTTTTCGAGGATCGAGACAATTTCACCGACGGACTCATTCCACTTTTGCTTCAAGGTCGCAATTTGCGTGACAATCTTTTCATGGCGTGATGCCAGCGTTTCGTCCGCTGGCGGCGGTGATTTGATGACGGGCGCTTCCCCCTGCAGATAGCGATCGATAGCGCGCAAAAGCTCTTCAGGGCCTTTCCACAACGCATGCACCGCTTCGGCGATGTCACGTTGCAGGGGGTAACAGTGGCGACGCCAGAAATCTGCACAGGCCTGATAGCGAAGCTCAGACTCGTCTTCAATGAGCTGCTGTTCAAACAGCATGCCGGACTCAAAGGCATTCAGGCTCAGCATGCGCTGACAAAAGCCGTGGATGGTGAAAACGGACGCTTCATCCATTTGCCTTTCCGCCAGCAGCAGCCACTGCGCTGCCTGCTGCTTATCGGCAATTTCTTTCAGAAGGCTGGCGTAAAGCGGGTTATCGGTGCTCTGTCGCAGGCAAGCGATGCGCAGCTCGTGAATATTGGCACGGATTCGGCCACGCAGCTCGGCGGTAGCCGCTTCGGTGAAGGTCACCACCAGCAGCTCCTCCACGCTTAACGGACGCGGAAAAGCGGCAGTACCGCCAAGCCCTAACAGCAGACGCAGATAGAGCGCGGCGATGGTGTAGGTTTTTCCCGTTCCCGCTGAGGCTTCAATCAATCGTTCGCCCTGTAGAGGTAAACGTAAGGGATCAAGGGGCTCAGCGGTATCGGTCATTCTTTCTTACTCCAGGGCATTGATTGCTGCAGTGCAGTGACGCTCTTCCAGACTTTCCAGCCTTTCGGGTTTACGTAATCCGTTTTGCCATTTTGGCTACCGGAAACCTGAGACAGAATGGCGATCCCCTGCGGTTTAATCACCGCCTGATGGAAGAAGTCGGCAACCTTCTGAGGCGTCAGCTGTTTTATTTCGGCCACTACTTTATCACGCGAATCAAACTTCAGATTACCACGATCAAAATCTTTGCTCAGTTGAGAAGCTTCCTCACCCAGCGTTTGCGGTGCCTGCATCACCTGCGCAATGACCGCCTGCTGGATCTGGGCAAACTCGTCCGGCTTCATGGCGCGCAGTTTTGCTTCCGCCTGCGGGA
Organism: Enterobacter mori; assembly: GCF_025244905.1. Classification (NCBI taxonomy): domain Bacteria; kingdom Pseudomonadati; phylum Pseudomonadota; class Gammaproteobacteria; order Enterobacterales; family Enterobacteriaceae; genus Enterobacter; species Enterobacter mori. The sequence goes on from NZ_CP104285.1 coordinate 3,719,379, forward strand.
AGAAAGCCTGATAGCGCTGCCAGAGGTAGGCAGGCTGTTTATCACTGCTTTGCAGCAGGAAGCCAAGACCCCACTGGCGGCCCACGTTCATGGAAAAGGCGAAGACCGCATAGCCAAGCTGCTCTTCAGTACGCAACTGGTTGTAGAACCACGGCTGGATGATTTGTCCGAGAACAGCACTCTGCGCAGAGCTGGCAAACTCATCATAACCGGTCGGGACAAATACGGCGGCCAGCGCGGAATCGGTGCTGCTACCCGCTTTTTCGAAAATCACATTCTGCTTTTTCTCAACCAGCACGTCCTGGTTGCGACACCACTCGTCACCTTTTGAACCCAGCTGTGTACGGACATTTTGCGCCAGGGTTTTAGCCTGATCTTCGCTCATATTGCCCACGATCAGGAACTCCGGGCGCGTATTGACCTTCAGCGCATCACGGTATGCCAGCACATCTTTTAATGAGATAGATGGCAAGAGCGCGCGGCGCTCTTCACGCTGGAAGTAAGGGATCTGCGACAGCATTTGCGCAGGCATAATCGCCATATCGTAGGCTTTGCCCTTCTCTGCGGAATCCATCATTTGCGCATACCAGGACTTGGCCTGCTCAAGCTGCTCTTGCGTTGGCGTGTAGCTGAAGTAGCCTTCCAGGAGCGCCTGGAACAGCTGCGGCAAACGCTGAGTATAGCCGTTGGCATTGACCATCAAGCCGTTATTGGCGTTGGTCGAGAAGCTTATCCCCCCGACGGCGGCCTGGTTGCTGAGCTGATCGAGTGCAATACCGGCCAGATAGTCATTGAGTGCAAACATCACCTGATTTTTAGCGCTATCCATCGCTTTCGGGTTACGCAGAACCACGCTGACATCGGCTTTTGGCTCACTTGCGAAGTAGCGGCTTGGGGTATAGACCACGCGCAGCGTTGGCTCATCAACGATAAGTTCCGGATGCGGGTACGCTTTTGTTGTTTTAATCAGCGAAAAATCGTCCGGGATGTAGGGATTCAGCTCCGGCAGTTTCAACGCAATCTCACTGGCTTTTTTCTGCCAGTCTGCAAAAGTTGGTTCGCTGATTTTATCGACCTGATAAGGCGCATCCACGAAATAGGCCGTTTTATTATGCGGCTCGTTCGGGCTGATGTACCAGATACGGGCGTTCTGCGGCGTCATCATGGCCAGACGCGCTTTCACCGCATCTGCGTCATACCGATCGGCGATATTGACCGCATCCAGCGTGTGTTCCACCGGCACGCGGATCATGGTATCCGCCAGCCACTCAACGTAATCCATGTCGCGCGTAATGGACGGGTAACGGAAATCGAGATCCAGTACATGTGCCAGTTCGTCAAAGTAGCGTTTATCGACGCCTTTCTCACGCAGTAATGAGAGATAGCTAAAGATGGCCGCAACCACCTCGTCACGGTTAGCCAACCCTTTATCCGTCAGGGTCGCGGAAATGGCCAGCACGCCGCTGTTGCCGTTCACGACGGGATCGGAATCTGCGCGAATACCTTCCACCAGCCCCTGTTTTTGCAGCCAGTCAGAGAGCGTGCCTGGGCTACGATTACCGATAATATAGGTTACCAGCTCGTCAGTTTTGCTGCGGAATTGCGCGGTGTTGTTATCAATGCGGAACTCAACGCGCAGCACTTTGCGCGGCATGGCAGGAACATAGTGGATCACGATCCCTTTCTGCGCATCCGTGACAACCGGAACGCTAATCTCCGGGAGATCGATGTTCTTATTTGGCACACGACCAAACGTCTGCGCCGCCATGCTCGCCAGCTGTGGCAACGGCTTGTTGCTGTAGATAACCGCTTTCATCAGGTTAGCGGAGTAGTATTTATCGCGAAACGCGTGCAGCGCATCAAGCACCGGGCTACCCGGTTTATCGCTCAGGGTTTCCAGGTTGCCGCCCGAAAAACGCGAACCTGGGTGCGCCGGGTTGATGGTTTCGGCACTCACCTGTGCCATACGCATACCGTCGCGGGTGCGGGCCAGGGTCAGCTCGGCGTTAACGGCGTTGCGTTCACGGTCAGCGTATTTTTTATCCAGAAGCGGCGCAGCAATCGAATCCGCCAGGCGGTCGACAGCCCCTTCCAGCGCATCGTTTTCAACTTCGAGGTAAAACGCGGTGCGGTACGGTGCCGTACTGGCGTTGTGACTGCCACCGTGCATTTTCAGGAATTCGGACAGGCTATCTGGCTGCGGGTATTTTTTTGACCCCATCAGCGTCATGTGTTCCAGATAGTGTGCCAGCCCCGGATGGGCCTCGGGATCTTCAAGCGACCCGACCGGCACAACTAATGCCGAGAGCGATTTCACCGCTTGCGGATCGGAAACGAGCAGCACGGTCATACCATTATCAAGGCGGATGGCCTGATACTGGCGGGTGTCTTTTTCGCTCTTACGGATAGTTTCCTGAACGGGTTGCCAACCGGAATCTGCCTGAGTGAAGGGGGCCCAAAGGGCGACAAACAAAACCAACGCTTTAAACAAGGTGCTGCCTGGCATTACGACCTCTTTATCACGGCTACATCATTAACAAACTGCGTGCTGGACGCGCCAGCATCTCTTTCTTTGGGTACATCAGTCCGTGATAAGAAGTGCATCATAAATGAACACCTCATACTGCGCAATTTTTATACAGCACTCAGGACTGATTAAATTTGAACAACGGTAACAGGTAGCGCTGTGCTTCTTCAGTGATCATGTCGAAGTATTCTGGCTCAAGCGTTCGCCACAAACGTTGATACCAGACATCTTCCCCTTCGCCACGCACCATCATGTTACCTTCGTAGGCCTGCACAAATTTGTTCCGCGCTTTCTGCAGTGAAGCGTCATCCGTTAACATGGCATCATTCTGCGCGTCATAACAGGCTTTTATCCACGCCCCCCCGCTTTCCGGCAGCAGGAGCAGAGGTTTATTCATTCCCCGGCGGTAACCGTCGATATACAGCGACAAATAGCATAACGCCTGCTCAGCTTCCATCGGCGGAAAACGCCATTCGCCCTCTTTACGCACAAAAATTCGGCTTTCACCCGTATTGCCGCAAGCACTGTAGACAAGATGTTCGAGCCAGAGTTGCAAACCCTGTGAAACGCTGAGCATAGAGGGCCGCCAGCGCAGTAGCCCGTCCGGCTGAACCTGAGCCAGCCAGCCGGTCAAATGGACACCGTTGCAGTCAAGATCGATTTCGATGCTTTTACCGGGTTGTCTGCTCTCAATGACGCGTTCAGCAAGTGCCTCCATTTCCTGACACTGCGCCTCCCAGACAATCTCCCCGAAAGCACCATAAGGCAACTGCCCCGCGGCACGGTAGCGGCGAAATAGAGCGGCTGCATCTTCCTGTTCAACCAGGGCATTCAGGAGCTGGAGGTTCAGCTTGTAGCGCTCTAACCCATCCAGAATAAAGGGTTCGGCATCAGGAATTTCACTCTCTTCAGAACGGAAGTTGACCTGCAAACGCTGCTGGAAAAACGCCCGCACCGGATGTGCCCAAAAACGCTGAAGCTGTTCGAAGGTCAACGTTTCCAGTGGGAGCTCATCCAATTCCTGAATGAAATCGGTATGCGCCATCCCTTCTTTCTTCGCTGCCGGGAGCCACTCGCGCGCATAGCTCTGGTGTTCATTGGCGACATAGTTCACCGGATCAAAGGGCATACGGCTATGACAGCAGGTGATGTGTGCCTTCACCCGCTGCTCGCTCTCATCGCAATTACGCGCTTCGTCTCCCGGCAAATAGTGGCTCTGCCCGATATAGTCCACGAGCTCCTGCACAAGAACCGACGGGAAACGCTCGCTATTGTCCTGGATCGACCGGCCGATGTAGCTGATATACAGTTTGCTCTGCGCTGAAATGAGCGCTTCCAGGAACAGATAACGGTCGTCATCACGGCGGCTGCGGTCGCCCCGCTTCGGTTTAGGACTCATCAAGTCAAAGCCTAAAGGTGGTAATGCCCGAGGATAGATGCCGTCATTCATCCCGAGCAGACACACCACTTTGAACGGGATGGATCGCATCGGCATCAGGGTGCAAATATTGACCGGCCCTGCCAGGAAACGCTGGCTAATACGCTCCTGATCGAGACGCAGGGTCAACTCATCACGCAGAAGCGACAAAGGCACCGCCTCCTGATAGTGCGAATTCACCCCCTCATCCACGATGGCCTGCCACTGCTTTTCAATGAGCGCCATCGCCGCTTCAGTTTCACTGTCCGGCAGGAAGAAATCAGTGAGCATTTCCCGGCACACCGGCAGCCAGGCGTCCAGCGGGCGCGGCTGCATCAGCTCCCGTCGCCAGCGGTTGAGCTGCATCAGCAATGAGGCTAAATGCCCGACCAGCTCCGCGATGAGCCCGGTGGACTCGTCGTACGGCAGAACGTCATTCCATTCACCCTGGCTGCTCTCCATTGCGTACCCGAGCAGCATTCGCGTCAGGCCAAACTGCCAGGTGTGTTGCCCCGTTGGGGGGAGTTCAAACTCCTGCACGTTGTCGTCATCAATCCCCCAGCGAACGCCGGATTCGTTAACCCACTGGCGAAGATAGCGTAGCCCCTCTTCATTAATGTTGAAACGGGCAGCCAGAACAGGAACATCCAGCAGCGCCAGCACATCTTCAGAGATAAACCGGCTGTCCGGCAGCGAGAGCAGGGAGACAAATGCCTGCAAGGCCGGATGGGACTGACGAGCACGACGGTCAGAAATGGCGTAAGGAAGATATCGCTCCCCCGTCGCGCTGCCAAAAACGGCCTGAATAAAGGGGCTATAGCTGTCGATGTCTGCCACCATCACCACAATATCGCGCGGCGTGAGATCAGGATCGTCCTGTAGCATCGCCAGCAAGCGATCGTGCAGGATTTCCACCTCACGCTGTGGGCTATGGCAAACGTGAATGGTGATACTGCGATCGTCAGGATCCAGCTTCCGTTTCCTGTCGCTGCGTTCGAACTCTTTCTCCGTCACGCCCATGACCGCCCGGTTTTCCAGATCCAGAATATCTAACTGAATGTTGTGCAGCAGGCTGTCAGATTCGATTTCGACAAAGGCGTCCACGTCCCCCTCGCCAGATGACGTAATGTCAGAGAGCATGTGAATGTAGTCACGCCCCAGCTTGCCCCATGAGGCAAGCAACGGATTCGGCAGGTTCTGTATGCCCTCTTCGTCGAAAAGCTGCGCGGCTGTCGAGCTATCCTTGAACAAGGGCACGGAGCGGTCTTCAAAGAGGCGTCGACGCTGCCGCGTGACCAGCCGTGAAAGCCAGCGCGCATCCTGGATATCGCCCCAGTAGTGGCGACAGGGGTTGGTGAACAGAATATGGATATCAATGTGTTTACCCAGCGCTTTTAGCGCATCCAGATAGACCGGCGGCAAAGCCGAAATACCGCAGATAAACACGCGTGACGGCAGGCGAGCCGGTCGCTCCGACGCATTTTCGAGTATCGAGATAAACCGTTGGTAGAGGTTTGCACGGTGCCACCTTGGTTGACCGAGCGCCTCAGTATGTTCCACCAGTGCTTTCCATAGCGGCGCCTGCCAGACCTGTGCTTCCGGCAAGCCCTCCACCCGTTCACCCGCTTCCCAGACTGTCAGCCATTCAGGCCGGTACACTAAATACTGGTCGTAGAGATCGGCCGTACGCGACGCCAGCTGGAACAGCTTGCGCTTATCGGTATCGTCATTAAGGTAGTGGCGCAGCATGGCGAACGCATCGCCTGGCAGCATATCGGGCAGCAGGGTCATCAGCTTCCAGCTCATGCTCTGTTTGTTGAAGGCGCTCTGTTCAGGGATGTCGGGCAGTACGCGCACAAACATCTCCCAGATAAAACTCGCGGGCAGCGGGAAATCAATGTTTGCCGCTATGCCAAATTTCCGGGAAAGCGACATTTGCAGCCACTGCGCCATACCGGTGCTCTGCACCAGCACCATTTCAGGCTCAAAAGGATCGTCAAGCCGCTCGCGCTCAACGATAAATTCCATCAGTGCTTCCAGCACATCCAGACGATTTGAGTGGTAGACCCTTAACATAGACGCTCCCGACTACTGGCTAACCGGGCAATGCAGACGCGTCATCGCGCCGCGCCGCCCCAGAGGAGAAATAAGTGTAACCGTGATGCTGACACATCTGGCGTGCGTTGTCTGCCCCCGACTGGCCTGCCAGCCTTCGGGGAGAACGGTTGTTGAGAGCTGAGCCTGATTCCAGGCATAATGCCAGAGCTGACGATACTGATTAAACAGGGTAAATCGCGCCGCCAGTGCCCGATGATAACCCGACAGTGCCGTGACGATTATCACCAGCAGCATCATCGCCAGCAGAACCTCAACCAGGCTAAATCCTTTTTCTCTGTTTACGGTAACTGGCATAGCGCCCTCTCCTTAAGTGGACAAAAATCACTCCAGCCGTGTGGCAAAAAATGAATCTTCCCTTCGATTATCTCTCCTGCGCGCCAGAGCAAAAGGTCATTGTTTCCGGCAATGAGCAAAACGCGCGACTCGCTCAGACGCCGCAAGCATGCTCGCCACGTCGACGCCTTTTTGCATTGAACCTCTGGGGATACCAGCCAATCCTGAACGCGCCCCCACTCAAGCGCTGATTGCACAGATGCCTGCTGCTGGAGCGAACGGCTCTCGCCGCCAACGAGTGCGCTAAACGTAGCCAGTTGCTGATTAAGTCCCGTGAGGATCAGCGTGCCCAACACCAGTAAAAGCAGTACCAGCGCCAGCGAAGACATCCCGCGCTGACGGTTCACAAGTTATACCCCGTGACGCCATAAACAGCCTGGAAGGGCTCACCCTTTTCACCCTGGCGAATGACGGTCAGCTCGATATTAAGCTCAGGCGCGAAACCGGCGTGTTCCACTTTATCCACCCTAAAGTGCTGGATCACCAGCCTGTTCGGGTCAGTGAGCTTTTCCCATCCTTTGCCTTCACAGGATGTCGCCCCACGCAGCGTTTCTAGCGCACCAGACTCAAGACGAAACCCTGTGCTGTCATTTTCTGATGCAGAGTCATCCCAGATGCCGTTACTGTTTGCATCCCACTGCACAATGACGCAACTCCCCTGCCTTGCTGTCACCAGGCCTTGCCCTGGACAATTACCCGCGCAATATCCCGCTCTCTGCAGCTGTTTGCCGAGGGCGAAAAGCCTTTGCCAGACCTCTTCTTCCACCTCCCGCTGACCGAATTGCAGTAATACCGCCCGCTGTAAACCCGGTAAAAAACGCGATGCGCTTATAAGCAAAAGGCTGCTGATAGCCGTGGCAATCAAGACCTCTGTAAGTGAGAAACCGTGCTGGTTCATAAACATTCCCCTCCCTCTGAGGCATTGCACATCCTGATGCGCCCTCCATTTGAGACAATAATCAGCCATTCCCCAGCACGGCTTTTCACGCGTATCCGCCCTGCCCACGCCGTATCTCTTAATCCATAGAACCCTAATGAGGGTGTTAACTCACTTATGGTGACGTCAGCCCAAAGAGGAATCAGCACAAAGGCACTCTCTTTCACACAACCTTGTACGACAGAACTCAACAGACAAACGCCAGCGTCATCTCGCTGAAGCGTGATGTGGTGGTCACGATTGTGCCGATTCGCATCGTTGCGAAGAAACACCAGGTAGTCGCGTATCTGTACGGCGGTTTGCCAGAGCCGCTGCTGTCGTTGCCAACTGTCCCAGCCATAGAAACCCGTTGTGCTCAGGATCACGACCAGCGAAATGGCCACCAGGGTTTCGATAAGCGTAAAGCCGTTCTCTTTTTTCATGCCGGGAGTGTGGCGAAAGGCGGGAAAAGCAGCGAGGGGTAAATCAGATTTTTACGAGCTGTCATCCAGTGAATGTCGACTGTTGCAGCACGTTGCAGCGTCTCTGGAAAACGTCTCGTAAAACAAATTGAGAACGAAAAAAAACCGGCGCTAAAAAGCACCGGTTGTGTGAGTATCTGCCGTATCAGATAGCGACGGGCGCTTTGATGCCGGGATGCGGGTCGTAACCCTCAATCTCAAAATCATCAAAGCGGTAATCGAAGATCGAGTCCGGTTTACGTTTGATAATCAGCTTCGGCAACGCACGCGGTTCGCGAGTCAGCTGGAGATGCGTCTGCTCCATGTGGTTGCTGTAGAGATGAGTATCCCCACCTGTCCAGACGAAATCACCCACGTCGAGATCGCACTGCTGCGCCATCATGTGAACTAACAGCGCATAGCTGGCGATGTTAAACGGCAGGCCGAGGAACACGTCGCAAGAACGCTGATAAAGCTGGCAGGAGAGCTTTCCATCCGCCACATAGAACTGGAAGAACGCGTGGCAGGGTGCCAGGGCCATTTTGTCCAGTTCACCCACGTTCCAGGCGGAAACAATGATTCGGCGCGAATCAGGATCGTTTTTCAGCTGGTTCATCACGGTAGTGATTTGGTCAATATGGCGGCCGTCAGGCGTTGGCCATGCACGCCACTGCTTACCGTAAACCGGGCCCAGGTTGCCGTTTTCATCTGCCCATTCGTCCCAAATCGAGACGTTGTTTTCATGCAGATAGGCAACGTTGGTATCGCCTTGCAGGAACCAGAGCAGTTCATGAATGATCGAGCGCAGATGGCAGCGCTTCGTCGTCACCAGAGGGAAACCTTCCTGCAGGTTAAAGCGCATCTGGTGGCCAAAAATGGAGAGCGTACCGGTACCGGTGCGGTCATTTTTCGGCGTGCCCTCATCGAGCACTTTTTTCATCAATTCAAGATACTGTTTCATGGTTCCTCAGGAAATTTGTTGCTGTGGACGACGACGATACGCCCAAATCATCATAATGGCACCCGCGACAATCATCGGAATGGAGAGGATCTGCCCCATGCTGATGTACTGCACCCACTCACCGGTGAACTGCGCATCCGGCTGGCGGAAGAATTCAACGATGATGCGGAACGCACCGTAGCCAATCAGGAATAGACCGGAGACAGCCCCCATAGGACGCGGCTTGCGGATGAAGAGGTTCAGGATGATAAACAGCACCACCCCCTCAAGCGCCAGCTCATAAAGCTGAGACATATGGCGCGGCAGAACGCCGTAGGTATCGAAAATGGATTGCCACTCCGGATGCGATGGCAGCAGCGCGATATCTTCTGCACGAGAGCCCGGGAAGAGCATCGTATACGGCACGCTCGGGTCAACTCGGCCCCACAGTTCGCCGTTGATAAAGTTACCCAGGCGCCCCGCCCCCAGCCCGAATGGGATCAGTGGAGCAATAAAATCAGCCACCTGGAAGAAGTTGCGTTTGGTGCGTTTGGCGAAGATCACCATCACCAGGATCACACCAATCAGGCCACCGTGGAAGGACATTCCCCCATCCCAGACGCGGAACAGATAGAGCGGATCGTTGAGGAATACCGGGAAGTTATAGAACAGGACATAGCCAATACGCCCGCCCAGGAATACCCCGAGGAAGCCAGCATACAGCAGGTTCTCAACTTCGTTCTTCGTCCAGCCACTGCCGGGACGACCCGCGCGACGGCCCGCAAGCCACATCGCAAAAATGAAGCCCACCAGGTACATCAAACCGTACCAGTGCAGCGCGACAGGTCCTACTGAGAAAATAACCGGATCAAATTCCGGAAAATGCAGATAACCACTGTTCATCTGTCACCACAAGATGTTGTTATTCCGCTGAAAGTGGACAGCGGTAGAAATGCGCTTCTGCGTGTCGCAGAGGCTCCAAAGTTGCGAATCATAGCATAAGGCAGGCATGGAGGATGCGCCTGAGATGTAAAAGATGTGTATAGGGTATTGTGCGGCCTGATGCCCTCACCTCAACCCTCTCCCACGGGCAGAGGGAGAAATGCAAATTAGCGGCCGCCGCGGATTAGGCCACCCATGCCGCGTCGTTCCATAAACGCTGCAACCTGGTGCCGTACTTCGGCTGCCATCTGTGCGTCCAGACTGCGTTCCGCCAACTCGCGGGCATCTTCTATTTCAATATGACGTAACAGATACTTCACGCGCGCGACAGAACGGCCGTTCATGGACAGGTGACGGAAGCCCAGGCCAATCAGGATGGCGACGCACATCGAATCGCCCGCCATTTCACCACACAGACGCAAATCAAGACCGTGCTGCTCAGCTTCACGGGCAATCATAGCGAGTGCCCGCAGCATCGCCGGATGCAGGCTGTCATAGATACTCGCGACGCGCGTGTTATTACGATCAACAGCCAGTATGTACTGCGTTAAATCGTTGGTCCCGACGGAGATAAAATCAACGCGGTTTGCCAGCTGCGGCAGCATAAAGACCATCGATGGCACTTCGAGCATCACGCCAATACGTGGTTTAGGGATCGCATAGCCGATCATCTCTTCCACTTCACGGCCCGCACGTTCGATCAAGCGTTTTGCTTCGTCGATCTCGTCAATACTGGTGACCATCGGCAATAAAATGCTGAGGTTGCCCGTTGCCGCATTTGCACGCAGCATGGCACGAACCTGGATCAGGAAGATCTCCGGTTGGTCGAGCGTGATGCGGATCCCGCGCCAGCCCAGACACGGGTTTTCTTCACTGATTGGCATGTACGGCAGCTGTTTATCCGCCCCGACGTCAAGCGTTCGCAGCGTGACCGGTTTGTCATTAAACATCTGCAGCATCCCCTGATACTGCGCCACCTGCTCCTCTTCTGACGGGAAGCCGCTTTGCAGCATGAACGGGATTTCAGTGCGGTATAAGCCGATACCGTCGATGCGGCTGCCGAGCTTCTCTTCGTGCTCGGGGCTTAACCCGGCGTTGAGCATGACTTTGATCCGCTCACCGCTTTTAAGCTGCGCGGGCAGGTTGACGTCATCTTCCGCCAGCTTGCTTAATTCATTCTCTTCACTAATGAGACGCTGGTATTCCTGCAGCAGAACGGGCTCAGGATCGACCAGCAGTTCACCGCGATAGCCATCCACCACCAGCGTACGGCGGTGTAACACCGAGGGCTGGATATCGGCCCCCATGACGGTTGGAATACCGAGCGCACGCACCATGATGGCAGCATGGGAGTTGGCGGCACCATCGCGCACCACTACCCCGGCGAGCCTGTCCTGCGGTAGCTCTGCCAGCGTCGTCGCTGAAAGTTCATCTGCTACCAGCACAAACCGTTTTGGCCAGGCATTCGCGCCCTGAATGGTGTCATCAAGATGGAACAGCAAACGCTGCCCCAGCGCGCGTAAATCCCCGGCACGCTCCTTCAAATAACCATCGGTCAGTGCCGCAAACTGCTCAGCAAATTTTTCAATGACTTTTTTAACGGCCCATTCGGCCACCGAACCTTTATCCACTTCAGCGAAAAGCTCACGGCGCAGACGCGCATCGGAAAGCAGGTGCGAATAGAGGTCAAAGATTGCCGCCGTCTCTTTTTGCGCACCCGCAGCAAAGCGTTTGCTGTAGCGCCGAAATTCGTTGGAAGCCTCTTCCAGTGCAGCGGTAAGACGCTCGCGCTCGAGCGCTTCATCAAGCGTCGAGGCCTCGTAAACCTGCTCCATCAGCGGCAACGTAGCGTCCATCCAGCCTTCGGCGATTGCCACACCCGGTGACGCCGGGAGCGCACGAATGCGCGTGTGACGATACTGACCAAACAGGGCAGCAAGCTGAGACTGAGAGAGGATGGCGGCCATCTGCGTGGCGAGCGTCACAAGGAATGACTCTTCGCTTTCATCGTACTGGCGTAGTTCCCGCTGCTGAACAACGAGAACGCCAAGCAGCTGACGACGCTGGATAATTGGCACGCCCAGGAAGGCGCGGAAGCGTTCTTCTTTTACGGAAGGAATATATTTGAAGCTAGGGTGTTTTTGCGCATCAGCAAGGTTAATGGGTTCGGCCAGCCGACCAACCAGACCAACAATACCTTCATCAAAAGCGAGCGTAACGGTGCGGCCTCGTGGTTTTTTCAAACCACGAGTCGCCATCAGGTAATAGCAACGCCGGTCATGGTCGGCCAGATACACCGAACATACTTCGGTTTCCATCGCCAGACAGATATCAGTCACCAAAATATTCAGCGCCTCGTTCAGGCGAGGCGCGCTGGCGACCTTCTCGACTATTTCGCGCAAGCGGGTGAGCATGATTTGCGTAGCTTAACCTCTTTTACGTCGCCAGGCAGGTGCGCTTTGCGGCTTAGGCGGGATCTCCTGAAGCTGCATGACAACACTTGCGAACTCTTTCATCACCCTACGGTAAACATCGCGCTTAAATGACACGACCTGACGAACAGGATACCAATAGCTCACCCAACGCCAGCCATCAAACTCCGGCGTACTGCTGGTTTGCATATTGATATCTGAATCGTTGCCCACCAACTGCAGAAGAAACCACTTCTGTTTCTGGCCGATACAAACCGGCTTTGTGTCCCAACGCACCAAACGTTTCGGTAACTTGTAACGCAACCAGTTGCGGGTCGAAGCCAGGATGCGAACATCTTTTCGGCTTAAACCGACCTCTTCAAACAGCTCCCGGTACATCGCTTGTTCTGGGGACTCTCCTGGATTGATCCCGCCTTGCGGGAATTGCCAGGAGTGCTGACCATATCGACGGGCCCACATGACCTGACCCAGACGATTACAAATTACTATTCCTACGTTCGGGCGGTAGCCATCGTCATCAATCACCGGACTACCCCAAACTAAACCTTATATATGAATGATTGTTTCACACTACAGGGAGGCGGTAAACCACTCTCTTACAGGCTTGCAACCTAATAACATTTGAATAACTCACAAATATGTGGGGAGTTATAAACAGATTAGGGACCGTAAGGGCAATTTTATTCACCTTTTCTGTGGATATAGTTGTGAAGAAGTATGGAATTACCGATGAACAACCTGAATCTTCGTTTAGAGCCGATTACACCGCTCATTATAAAAAACACTATTTTTCATTATGTTAGACCTTTAATTATTGATACCAGAACGGATAACGTGACGATCATCACATCAGCGATCGTTGTACTGATGAAAGATCGAACAGCGTCGGTTTTATCCACAGATTGTGCCAATAAGTTAGGCACAATTTGTCTGAAAATTCGATTTTCGTCGCACGTCAAGGCTGTAAATCGAAACAGTAGTGTGGGTTATTCCCAGTTATCCCACTTTTCTGTGGATAACAGGGTGTAAGATCCTGTTTATTGTCAGTGACCAGATTTGAACAACCTGGTTTTTGCCGCGGGCATCATAATTTTTCAGTAGTAAAAAAAACCTATAAATCATACACATGGATTATTCGTACAGAAAACGGTAGACTCTATCCACAAGGGATAATTTCTTAGTTTATTTTTTAATCAGAAGGTTACCGTAATGCTTCCGCTTGCTCCCTTGCTTACTCCCCCCTCCAGCGAAACCGAGTTGCTGACTCAGGCGCAGCGCCTGGCAGGCTATTCGCTTGGCGAGCTGGCGGCAATGGCGGGTCTACCGATCCCTGACGATCTGAAAAGAGACAAGGGCTGGATCGGCATGCTGTTGGAACTGTGGTTAGGTGCCAGCGCGGGCAGTAAGCCAGAACAAGATTTCGCCGCGCTGGGCGTAGAGTTAAAAACGATCCCCATCGACCGGCAGGGAAGACCGCTGGAAACCACGTTTGTCTGCGTGGCGCCGTTGACCGGCAATACCGGCGTAACCTGGGAAACCAGCCACGTACGTCATAAACTGAAACGCGTACTGTGGGTTCCGGTAGAAGGTGAACGGCAGATCCCGCTAGCCGAACGGCGGGTGGGCGCGCCGCTGCTCTGGAGCCCTGATGAAGATGAAGAACAGCAGTTGCGTCTGGACTGGGAAGAGTTAATGGACATGATCGTCCTTGGGCAAGTTGAGCGCATCACCGCCCGTCATGGTGAGGTGTTGCAGCTGCGTCCGAAGGCGGCCAACAGCAAGGCCCTTACCGAAGCAATCGGCGCTCATGGCGAGCCGATCCTGACGTTGCCTCGCGGCTTTTATCTCAAAAAGAATTTCACAGGCACGCTGCTCGCACGCCATTTCTTACTAAAAACGTAGATTTTTAACGAATTTTGCGAGCTATCAAACATAATCACCTGGTTTTTAAGATTTTACTACTTCCTGCTTTCGTCATATCAGGTTATTACTACACTATGATTTAATACAAGCCAGGTGAGGACGATAACGATGAAAAAATGGGCAGTGTTAATTTCTGCAGTCGGGTTGGCGTTTGCGGTATCGGGCTGTAGCAGTGATTATGTTATGTCTACAAAAGATGGTCGGATGATCCTGACCGATGGTAAACCCGAAGTCGACGACGATACCGGGCTGGTGAGTTACCGCGACCCGGCAGGGAATAAAATGCAGATTAACCGCGACGAAGTCTCGCAAATTATCGAGCGCTAAACCCGTTAAAGGTCAGTCGCTTGCTGGCCTTTTTGATTTTTCCCTTCCCCTTTTGCTTCCCCTCTGCCATGTTTATATTCCTTTGTCGGGAAGTTCCTGACGCGTCTGTATGTTTAATAAAGGAAGCCGGCTATGCATTATCACCGTATCCCCCATAGCGCTCTGGAGATAAGCCAACTGGGGTTGGGCACGATGACATTTGGTGAACAAAACAGCGAAGCCGATGCCCATGCACAACTCGATTACGCCGTCAGCCAGGGCATTAACCTGATTGACGTTGCAGAGATGTACCCTGTTCCTCCCCGGCCGGAAACGCAGGGCCTCACTGAAACTTATGTGGGAAACTGGCTGGCAAAACGCGGCAATCGCGAAAAGCTCGTTATCGCCTCAAAAGTCAGCGGCCCTTCACGTAATAACGATGCCGGGATCCGCCCAAACCAGATCCTCGATCGTAAGAATATTCGCGCCGCGCTGGATGCCAGCCTGAAGCGTCTGCAAACAGACTATCTCGATCTCTACCAGGTACACTGGCCGCAGCGCCCGACTAACTGCTTTGGCAAGCTCGGCTACAGCTGGAACGAGAGCGCGCCCGCCGTTACGCTGCTGGAAACGCTGGAAGCGCTGACAGAGTGCCAGCGCGCGGGGAAAATCCGCTACATTGGCGTGTCTAACGAAACGGCATTTGGCGTGATGCGTTATCTGCACCTTGCCGATAAACACGATCTTCCGCGCATCGTCACCATTCAGAATCCGTACAGCCTGCTTAACCGCAGCTATGAGGTCGGTCTGGCGGAAGTGACGCAGTATGAAGAGGTGGAGCTGCTGGCCTATTCCTGTCTCGGCTTCGGCACGCTAACGGGCAAATACCTGAACGGCGCGAAGCCTGCCGGGGCACGTAACACGCTCTTCAGCCGCTTTACCCGCTACAGCGGTGAGCAAACGCAGAAAGCCGTAGCGGCCTATGTGGATATCGCGAAGCGTCACGGTCTTGACCCTGCTCAGATGGCGCTGGCCTTCGTGCGTCGACAGCCGTTTGTTGCCAGCACCCTGCTGGGCGCGACCACTATGGAACAGTTGAAAACCAATATTGAGAGTTTCAACCTGAACCTGAGTGAAGAGGTGTTAGCGGAGATTGAAGCGGTGCATCAGGTTTATACTTATCCTGCACCGTAGCCTGATGCTTTTGCCCGGTGGCGCTACGCTTACCGGGCCTACACGTATTCAAACGTAGGCCGGGTCAGGCGAAGCCGCCACCCGGCTATACTTATCAACACCGACGCTGCCAGATCCATAACCCCGCAATCGCCAGCGCAAACAGCGCGCCAAACCCAACGCCAATAGCCACTACCGGCACACCCACTTTCACCGCCAGAGAATAAAGCCCCAGCATCAGCAGCATCGCTACGTTTTCGCCAAGATTTTGCACGGCAATGGCATTTCCGGCCCCCACGGTCTGCTTTCCGCGCTCCTGCAAAAGCGCATTTAGCGGCACCACAAAGAAACCGCCCAGTATACCAATCAGGATAAGCAGCACGTACGCTGGCAATAACGCATGCTGGAGTGAGAAGAACAGCACGCCGACACCGATTAAAATCCCTGCTGGCATACAGCGCGCAACGGTCTCAAGCGTGACCAGTTTCGCCGCAGCCCCTGCCCCGACGACAATCCCCACAGCGACCATTGCATTCAGGTAGGTTGGCGTTGCGTTGTCGGTGATCCCCAGCGCCATCGGTACCCACAGCACCAGCAGGAAACGTAGCGTGACGCCCGCCCCCCAGAACATACTGGTTCCCATCAATGAGAAACGCGTTTCACCGTTGCGCCACAGTACGCTGCAGGCGTTAAAGAAGCTGCCGGTCATCGGCCCAAAACGCCAGGACTGACCCGGACGCGCCACCGGCAGTCCGGGAATAAACAGGTTCGCGACAACCGCCCCGCCGTATACCACCGCACAAACGCCCAGTGCCGCCAGCACATGCCAGTCCGCCAGTACACCGCCCGCCACGGACCCGAGCAGAATCGCCGCGATAGTAGAGGACTCCATCAGACCGTTGGCTTTCACCAGCTTATCGCCCGTCGTCAGCTCGCCCAGGATGCCATACTTCGCCGGAGAGTAAGATGCCGCGCCAATGCCTACCAGCGTATAGCCGATAAACGGGTTGATACCAAAGCAGATACTTGCCGCGCCCAACAGCTTCAGTCCGTTGGCGAACATCATCACCCGACCTTTAGGGAAGCTGTCCGCCACCTGCCCCACAAACGGCGCGAAAATAATGTAAGCACCCACAAACACCATCTGGAGGATCGGCTGGCTCCAGTCGGGGTAAAACTCGGCCTTGAGCAACGCCAGCGTGGCAAACAACAGTGCGTTATCACCGAACGCAGAAAGAAACTGCGCGGCGATAACCGCTATCATGCCCTTCGACCGGAGTGAGTAGTTAGTGTGTGCTGACTCATGCATTTTGCTGTTCCGCCTCTTCCACCATGCCCTTGAGGGTCACGAAATCGGGCTTACCGCTACCCAGCACCGGAAGCTGTTTGAGGTAGCGAATATCACGCGGCACGGCCAGTTCAGGGATACCATGCTCGCGCGCATGCTTAAGCAACGCGTCACGCTTAAGCTCACTGTCAGTGGTGAAGAGCACCAGCGCCTCACCTTTGCTGACATCGTTCTTCACGACCGTGGCGTGCAGTTTGTCAGCGGAGACCGCTGTTGCCAGCGTCTCCACCATTTCAAGGGAGACCATTTCGCCCGCAATTTTAGCGAAGCGTTTTGCACGTCCCTGGATCTGCACAAAGCCCTGCTCGTCGAAGCGAACAATATCACCCGTGTCATACCAGCCGGTCTCAACGTCCCCGTTGACGTTTTCCGCCGTTGGCGCTTCGAGCACGCCTGGGTTTTCTACGCGGAGATAGCCGTTCATCACGTTGGGTCCTTTCAGCTGCAGGCGACCGCCCTCTTCAATCCCCGGTACCGCAAGCAGGCGCGCATCCATCCCCGGCAGAATACGGCCAACCGTCCCCGGTTTCGCCGCCATCGGCACGTTGATAGAGACCACCGGCGCGCACTCCGTGACGCCGTAGCCTTCCAGGATACGCAGGCCAAACTTGTCCTGCCAAATCTGCCGCGTGCTGTCCTGCAGTTTTTCCGCACCGGCAACCACATAGCGCACGCGGAAGAAATCATACGGATTGGCAAAGCGCGCATAGTGGCCAAGGAACGTTGACGTGCCGAACAGCACGGTACAGTTACGGTCATAAACCAGCTCCGGCACAATGCGGTAGTGGAGCGGGCTTGGGTAAAGGAACACTTCGGCACCGGTCAGCAGCGGCGTAAAGAGACCGACGGTCAGGCCGAAAGAGTGGAACAGCGGCAGCGCGGACATAAAGCGATCGTTAGCGGTAAAGTCGGCAATCGTTTTGATCTGCTCTACGTTCGCCAGAATGCTTTTGTGACTGTGAACAACGCCTTTCGGGTTGCCCTCAGAGCCGGAGGTAAAAAGGATAATCGCATCATCTTCCGGCTGCTGTTTGACCTGCGCCAGGCGCGGCGCGAGCAGGTGAGCAAAAATCCACAGCTTGTCGAGCGTCGTGACGTCCGCTTTCAAATCTTCCAGGAAGACCCAGCGCACCTGGGTAAGCTGCTCCGGCAGGTGCCAGAGCTTGCCTTTGTCCAGGAACTGACGGGAAGTGAAGACGGTATTAATCTGGGCGGCAGTGATGGCGCTGGTAAGCCCTTTCACACCCGCCGTGTAGTTCATCATCGCCGGAATACGCCCGCGAGATACGGCACCAAAGATCACCGCGGCGCTGATCCCGGCGTTAGGCAGCATCAGGCCGATTTTTTCGCCCCGCTTGCTGTACTTCTCAAGAATACGGCCCACGAACAGGGTTTTGGTCAGC
This sequence comes from Enterobacter mori, assembly GCF_025244905.1. NCBI lineage: Bacteria > Pseudomonadati > Pseudomonadota > Gammaproteobacteria > Enterobacterales > Enterobacteriaceae > Enterobacter > Enterobacter mori. Next base: position 3,737,618 of record NZ_CP104285.1, read on the forward strand.
AGTTTGCGATAGGTGTCCGGGGTGAAGTTGATGTCTTCAATGCAGTTTTTCTTCGCGCCGTAGCGGTACTGCGCCGAGAGCAGAGATTCGTACAACGTCTCGCGCGGACGGACGGCCATGCGCGCTTCCATCATTATCTGATGCAGCATTTCACCGGCGATTTTACGACGATCGCGCGCGCGCGGCGCTTCCGGCATAGGGAGCGTTGTGGGTGGCAGAATATGCAGGGTAATTTTGGGGAACAGGCGCTGCTTCACCAACCCCTTCAGGCGGCTGAAATGGGTCAGTTCTGCGCCATCAATGCGCAGCGGCACCACGGTGGCCTGTGACTTCGCCGCGACAAAACCGGCTCCGTCATAAATTTTCATCAGCGAGCCGGTCACGGAAATTCGCCCTTCGGGGAAAATGACCACCGGACGCCCCTGCTCAACCAGACGTACCAGATGTTTGATCATCATCGGTTTTGTTGGGTCGAGCGGAACAAAATCAATCAGCGGCGCCAGCCAGCGCATGTACCATTTTTGGCTGATGGAGCTGTAGACCGCGAAGACTGGCCGCACGGGTAAAAACAGCGCCAGCAATATGCCATCAAGAAAAGAAACGTGGTTCGGCGTGATAAGAACGCGTTCGCCATAAAGTGCCTGAGCTTCGCCCGTGACGCGGAGACGGAAGAGAATACGGAACAGTGTGCGGAAGAACCCAAAAAGCATTTCAACTCCCTTTGCCAGCCAGTATTAAGGGTTGATAGTAAATGGTGGCAGATTACACGAGAAGTGGGGAGGGAGCGACAGCAAAAACGGAGGCGAAAAAAAACCTGCGCATCCGCGCAGGTTGGTGCAAGAGATGAGTACGAAACCGTACTAAGAATTCTCACCAATCAATACCTCTGGGATCTTGATTGTGGCCGTTCACCCGGCGCTTCGCCAGTGAGAAAACGCAAGGGAATGAGCCTAAGTGCAACCAGGTGTGTATATTCTCTTTTGCTGTTACAGGTTGAACTTACAGGCAAAAAAAAACCTGCGTATAAACGCAGGTTGGTGTAAATCGTGTTAATCAACCGGAGTTGATTCCACCTATCAATACCTCTGGGATCTCGACTCTATCAACCCCGACATTGCCCTCGCTACCGGACAATCGCAACAGCCTGAGGCAAAGTGTAACTAAAGGTTCTAATTGACATTATTTTGACATGTCTGCCCGTGTAACGATTACACTATCAGGGGTGTGCTACGTCACGTTTGGCGAGGGTGCTGCCCCGCTCCCCTTGAATGCGTGCCGCTTTTCCGTAACACTAGTTAGTGTGTAAACGCTTACCCCTAATAAGAAGGTAATAAATGGCGACAATTAAGGATGTGGCTCGTCTGGCTGGTGTTTCCGTCGCGACCGTCTCCCGCGTGATCAATAACTCACCTAAAGCCAGTGACGCATCACGCCAGGCCGTGCAGGACGCCATGGAAAACCTGAATTATCACCCCAACGCCAATGCGCGCGCCCTTGCGCAGCAATCTACCGAAACCATCGGGCTGGTTGTGGGAGATGTTTCCGATCCATTTTTTGGGGCGATGGTAAAAGCGGTTGAGCAGGTTTCTTACCAGACGGGTAATTTTCTGCTGATCGGCAACGGCTATCATAATGAACTTAAAGAGCGCCAGGCTATTGAACAGCTGATCCGTCACCGCTGTGCCGCCCTGGTGGTTCACGCGAAAATGATCCCCGATGCCGAACTTATTCATCTGATGAAGCAGATGCCCGGCATGGTGATCATCAACCGCATCATTCCCGGCTTCGAAAAGCGCTGCGTGGCGCTGGACGACCGCTACGGCGCCTGGCTTGCCACGCGACACCTGATTCAACAAGGTCATACCCGCATTGGCTACCTGTGCTCAAATCACCCTATTTCCGACGCGGAAGATCGTTTGCAGGGATATTACGACGCGCTGCGTGAAAACGGTTTGCCGTGTAACGACCGGCTGGTGGCGTATGGTGAACCCGATGAAAGCGGTGGCGAGCAGGCCATGACGGAACTGTTAGGTCGCGGACGGAATTTCACGGCGGTGGCCAGCTATAACGACTCGATGGCCGCAGGAGCAATGGGCGTGTTAAATGACAACGGCATTGAGGTTCCGGCAGAAATTTCGCTGATTGGCTTCGATGATGTGCTGGTCTCACGCTACGTGCGCCCGCGTCTGACGACAGTGCGTTACCCTATTATCACCATGGCGACGCAGGCCGCCGAGCTGGCGCTAGCGCTGGCTGAACAGCGCCAGCCGCCGGATATTACGCATTTGTTCAGCCCGACGCTGGTGCGCCGTCATTCCGTGGTGTCGCTTGCAGAAGCACAGAGCGAATAACGATAGAGGTGAACCTGCGTATTTGGGTATTCCAGCCCATCGCCAATGTACTGCCAGCCGTAGCGTTCGTAGAAGTCGCGGCAGGCAGACCACAGATGCAGTTCGGTGTATCCGGCCTGCGCGGCATACGCAATAACATGCTGCTGAAGCTTCCCCGCGAGTCCTTTTCCTCGCGCCGCCTCATCCACGTACAGCGCCGCCAGCCAGGGATAAAGATCCTGACGCGTGATGAGATCGCAACGCCATAATCCGACAGTGCCCAGAAGCTGTTCATCCTCAACGGCAATAAACGTTAGCGGCAGCGCGCCGGGCGTCTGGCTGTGATCGATAACGCTCTGGAAAAACGCACGCGGCAGCCCGTCGCCGAAGGCCCGCCAAATCCAGTCGATTACCGGGTCCGCAAACTGCGGCGCGGCGTACAGCGGCAGGATCGTCATACCAGTTTCCCCTGAAACAGGGGAACAGATTCAAACAGATAACCGTCGAAATCCGGCGCATCTTCATCCGACAGCTCCAGCAGACTTTTTTTCACGTTTTCAAGATGCTGGAACATGGCCTGCCACGCGCCCATGACGTCGCGACGGCGCAGGGCTGCAAGGATGGTCTGCCGGTCGCCCAGCCATTTAAGGCGATACGCGCGGCTGGCGATATGGACGTTAAACTGCTGCCACAGCGGGCTGCTGTCCATGTGATGCCAGATACTCTCGACGGTCGCCAGCAGCATCTGGTTTTGCGTCGCCCCCGCCAGAACCAGGTGAAACATCTTATTGTTGTCCTGGCTGCGATCGTCCGCGGCAATGGCCCGCTGCTCCTGCTCGATGATGCGGCGCAGGTTATCGATATCGGCTCGCGTCGCCATTTTGGCGGCAAAGGCGGCAATGTTGCTTTCGAGAAGCTGGCGCGCCTGCAGGATCTCAAACGGGCCAACGTCGCTATTGAGGAAGCGTTCTTCCTCGTTTTCATGTTCTTCAGGAATACGCATCACGTAGACGCCAGACCCCTGGCGAATATCCACCGTACCCTGTAGCTCAAGCATCAGCAGCGCCTCGCGCACAATAGTGCGGCTTACGCCGTAGGTCTCGGCAATGTTGCGCTCCGGCGGCAGGCGCGACCCCACGGGATAATGCCCCTGGATAATTTGCGCCCGTAAATCCTCGCCAATTTCCTGGTACTGTTTTTTTTCCGGCAGGATGACAGCCTTATCCACGTTTTCACCTGTGTTTTTCAGTTAAGCGCAGGCCGGGCGTCCTCCCGACCAGTTTGTGCGCTATTTTATCAGAATGCCTACTTCCATTCATCGTCAACGCTGAGCGTCAGCACGCGCTCATCGCGCAGCTGACGAAACCAGGCGGCCGATTTTTTCGCGCGGCGGGCGCGGTTGTTGTCCAGGTCAATTTCAATTAACCCATAGCGGTTTTTGAAGGCGTTCATCGGCGAGACGTTGTCGGTAAAGGCCCAGAGCATATAGCCATGGCAGTTCGCCCCCTCCTCGCGCGCCAGCAGCGCGTGGTAGAGGTGTTCACTGATAAAGTCGATGCGATAGGCGTCATTAATCATGCCGTCGCGGTTGCGGAACTGCGCTTCGTTTTCAACCCCCATACCGCTCTCCGCCACGAACCAGTCGATATTGCGGTACTCCTTTTTAATCCGCATCGCCATGTCATAGATAATGCGCGGATAAATCTCCCAGCCGCGGGATTTGTTCATCCGCCGCCCCGGCAGCTCGAACGGCTCGTAGTAATACGCCGGGTGGAACGGCGTCTCCGGATGCCAGGCGCGGGAAGGTGCTTTCACCCGGTGCGGGTAATAGAGGTTGATGCCCAGCTCGTCTACGGTGTTGTCGGCAATCAGCGCCAGCTCTTCCGCCGTGTAGTCCCATTCAACCTGATGCTGCTCGAGCAAGGTAAAGAGTTCCTGCGGGTAGCGGCCGTGAACCAGCGGATCGAGGAACACGCGGTTATAAAACAGATCGTAGATCTCCGCCGCCCGCACGTCATGCGGCGCGCGTGAGCGTGGATAGGTCACTTCCGGGTTGAGAATACAGCCTACGGAACCGGCATACCCCTTTTCCCGGAATAGCTTCACGATCTTCGCCGTCGCCAGCACCTTGTGGTGATTCCACTGCATCCACGTACCGGTGTTCTGCTCGTACGGCCAGCGCAGCGCGTCCAGGTAAACGCGGGTCTGCACCACAATAGGCTCGTTGAAGCTAAACCAGCGGGTAACGTTGCCGTGGTAGCGGTCAAACACCTTTTCCGCGTAGCGGACAAACAGTTCAACCACATGCTTCGACGCCCAGCCGCCGTATTTTTCAAGCAGCGCGCCCGGTAATTCGTAATGTTCCAGGCAGATCATCGGTTCGATGCCCTGACGATGCATCTCATCGAACAGCGCGTCGTAGTACGCGGCGTACTCTTCATCCACCGTTGCGTTTTCATAGTCGGTCAAAAAACGCGACCAGTTGATGGAGGTGCGATAGTGCGTCAGCCCCGCCTGCTTCATCAGGGCCACGTCCTCGCGAAAGCGATTAATAAAATCCGTCGCCACCGCGGGACCGTAGCCGTTATGCCAGACGTGACGATCGTTCTTGTACCAGAGATCGATCCACGAATCCTGACCCGGTTTTTTACCGCTCCAGCCCTCGGTTTGCCAGGCCGATGCCGCTGCGCCCAGAATGAAATCCTGCGGTATCGTAATCTGTTTTGTGCTCATCACGTCCTCATACGTTTTCGGTGGCTTGCTTCAACGCGGCCTGCTCCGCACGGCGTGAGGCAATTTTCACAAACGGCAGATAAATCAGTACCGCCGTCACAATGCAGATAAGCTGGGTGATCACCGCTCCCATCGAGCCAGCGGTAGAGAGCCAGGCGTTAATCAGCGGCGGCGTGGTCCACGGCACCATCACCACGGCTTTGCCGGCAAAACCGGTCACCGTCGCAAAGTAACCGATGGAGCCCGTCACCAGCGGGGTAATGATGAACGGAATGGCAAGGATTGGGTTGAGCATGATTGGCATACCGAAAATCACCGGCTCGTTGATGTTAAACAGGCCAGGTCCGATGGAAAGCTTGGCGATCTCCTTCATCTCTTTGCGTTTGGTGGCAATCATTACCGCGATCAGCAGACCGATAGTCAGCCCTGAGCCGCCAATGCTCATATACACATCCCAGAACGGCATGGTAATGATATTCGGCACCTCTTTGCCCTGCTCAAAGGCGCTCATGTTGACGGTGATCGCTCCCAGCAGCAGCGGCTCGCGGATCGGCTTGATCATCTGGTTGCCGTGGATACCGATCACCCAGAAAAGCTGGGCGACAAACATCAGCAGCAGAATACCCGGCAGGCTTTGCACCACGCGCTCCAGCGGCTGTTGCACCACCTGATAAACCGCGTCGTAGAGATACATGCCGGTCAGTTGATGGAACACGAAGCCAAAGGTGGCAATGGCAGTGGTGGTAATAATCGCCGGAATAAGGGCGGAAAACGACGCGGCCACGTTAGGCGGCACGGTGTCCGGCATTCTGATTTTCAGCCCCTTGCGGTTCTCCAGCCAGCAGTAAATCTCAACCGACAGAATGGCGATGAACATGCCGAGGAACAGGCTGCGGGTATCGGAGAACTGGCGCAGCAGCACGTCTTTCACCACGTGCATTTCGCCGTCCACCAGCATCTCTACGGTGGTCGGCGTGACGCAGATAAAGCAGATCACCGCCAGCAGGCCGGGGAACAGCGATTTAATGCCGTTAATGCGCCCCAGCTCAATACCAATCAGGAACACCGCGCCGATATTGAGAAAGTTCAGCGTGGCGTAATTGAGCGCGCTGGTAATCGGTTTTAGCGCAGCGAGAAATGACAAGGACTCAAAGCTCGCCAGTCCATTTTTCGGATCCAGCACCATGTTGGAAATAAGCACAGAAAATGCCCCAACGATGATGACCGGCATTAAGGTAATAAAGGCAGACTTGATCGCCATGATATAGCGATAGCTGTTGAATTTGGTGGCAAAACTGCCCAGAGCGTCGATCAGTTTTTCCTGTAATGCCATAGGGTAATACCTCAGTAAAAGGGCTTTTATTGAATAAGGTGTACAGCCGGATACTATTGGCATACCAAAAATAGCTTCCCCCCCCGATTTGTTCTGTGACTAAGCTCTCAACGCGACATCCGGTATTCCAGATTATGATTTATGACTGATTTGGCATACCACTTACAGCCGTTTGTCCTGACCTGAAGGATCGTTACCGAAAAGCGTGATCCTGGTGGGCGTTTTGCCCTTCCCGCGTCGCTTATGCGCCGGATGGTCTGTGTTAAACTGCATGCCATTACGTGGAAGCAGGAATTTCGAATGGCAACAATGCTGGATGTCTCACTGCGTGCGGGCGTGTCAAAGGCCACCGTCTCGCGCGTGCTGAACGGCACGGGTCAGGTTAAAGAGAGTACGCGTCAGCAGGTGTTCGCGGCGATGGAAGAACTGGGTTATCGCCCAAACTTTCTCGCGCGCTCGCTCGCCAACCAGACCAGCAACAGCATTGGTCTGGTGGTCTCCACCTTCGACGGATTTTACTTCGGCCGCCTGCTGCAGCAGGCCTCCCGACAGACCGAAACGCACGGTAAACAGCTGATCGTGACCGACGGTCACGATGCGCCGGAGCAGGAAGAACAGGCGGTACAGATGCTGGCAGATCGCCAGTGCGATGCCATCGTGCTGTACACCCGCTACATGAGCGAAAAGGCGATCATCAAGCTGATAAACAAAGTGCAAACCCCACTGGTGGTGATCAACCGGGAGGTCAGCCAGGCGGCGGATCGCTGCGTTTTCTTTGAACAGCAGGATGCAGCCTTCAAAGCCGTGGATTACCTCATAAGCCAGGGCCATCGGGAGATCGCCTGTATCACCGTCCCGATCCATACCCCAACCGGAAAAGCGCGTCTGATGGGCTACCGCAAGGCGCTCGAAAAGCACGGCATTCGGCTGGACGAGCGGCGGATTAAATATGGCGATGCGGGAATGACGCGCGGATATGAGCTGTGCAAAGAGTTGATTGGGGAAAAGGTACCGTTCAGCGCTCTGTTTGCCTGTAACGATGATATGGCGCTGGGCGCGTCCAAAGCATTACACCAGGCCGGGCTGAAGATCCCGCAGGATATTTCGCTGTTTGGGTTTGACGATGCGCCGAGTGCAAAATGGCTGGAGCCTGCGCTCTCATCGGTGTATTTGCCGATAGACAACATGATCGTCACGGCGATCGATCAGGCGATCCGGCTGGCAAAAAACCAGCCGGTCGAAGCGATCCCGCCGTTTACCGGCACGCTGGTGTTGCGCGACTCGGTTACAACGGGGCCGTATTTTACTCAGATGAGTTCTAACGCCAGCAGTTCCTGAATGGTCTGGCGGCGGCGAATCAGTCGCGCCACGCCATTATCAAACAGCACTTCCGGCAGCAGCGGGCGGCTGTTGTAGTTTGAGGACATCGACGCACCGTACGCCCCGGTGTCGTGCAGCACCAGATAATCACCCGGCTTCACTTCTGGCAGCGCGCGCGTTTCCACTTTGCCGCCCTCCTGCTGGGTAAACACGTCGCCGGATTCACACAGCGGGCCCGCCACGACGGTTTCAACACGCGGCGCGTTAATCAGATCTCGACCATCCGCAGCGAGCGCCGTGATGTGGTGATAGCTGCCGTACATGGAGGGACGCATCAAATCGTTAAAGCCTGCATCAATCAGCACAAAGTGACGGCTTCCCATCTCTTTCACGCTACGCACCTGCGCCACCAGCACGCCAGCCTCCGCCACCAGGAAACGCCCCGGTTCGATCTCCAGTTTTACCGGATGGCCCAGATGGGCAGCAATTTTGTCGCGCGCCGCACTCCACAGTCCGTAATAGTGATCGGTATCGATCGCCTCTTCCCCTTCACGGTAAGGGATGGACAACCCGCCGCCTGCGGAGATCGCCTCCAGATCCTGCCCAAAGTCGAGCACCTGGCGCACCATCGCACCGCACACCTGCTCAAGATGACCATAATCCACACCTGACCCGATGTGCATATGAATCCCCACCAGCTTCAGGTTATAACGCTGCAATACGTCCAGCGCGGCGGGCATATCGGCATACCAGATGCCATGCTTGCTGTTTTCGCCACCGGTATTGGTTTTTTGGCTATGACCGTGGCCAAAGCCCGGGTTCACGCGCAGCCAGACGCGGTGGCCGGGAGAGACCTGACCCAGCTGTTCCAGCATATCCACAGAGCCCGCGTTGACCGGGATCTGCAGTTCATGCACGCGCGCAAGCGTCGCCTCGTCGATCACGTCGGCGGTAAAGACGATCGCGTCGCCGTCGGCTTTCGGATCAAACCCGGCCGCCAGCGCGCGCTCTATTTCGCCCAGAGAAACGGAGTCAACTTTTACCCCCTGCTCGCGCATCAGGCGCAAAATATGAATATTCGAGCAGGCTTTCTGGGCAAAACGCACCACGTCGAACTGATGCAGCGCGGCGATCTTCTCGCGAACGATCTGCGCGTCGTAAACCCACACCGGGCAGCCGAATTCGGCAGGCAGGCGCAGCAGGTTATCGGCGTTTAAATCAGTATCAGTCTGGTTCAGCGGGCGTGGCATGGTTTCTCTCCGGGTCATTTCACCTGTTTTTTGTGATTACGCCACAAAATGAAGGGAATAAAAAATATCGTTTTATCCCGACTCTATGCAAAAATGATATGGAACCCTCACCCGCTTTCAGGTGCCCTATGCCCGCCGTTAACCTACGCCACATCGAGATTTTTCACGCCGTGATGACCGCAGGCAATCTCACGGAAGCCGCACAGATGCTGCACACCTCGCAGCCAACGGTCAGCCGCGAACTGGCGCGCTTTGAAAAGGTGCTGGGGCTGAAGCTGTTTGAACGCGCGCGCGGCAGGCTCCACCCGACGGTGCAGGGACTACGTCTGTTCGAAGAAGTCCAGCGCTCGTGGTACGGGCTGGACAGGATCGTCAGCGCGGCGGAGAGTTTGCGGGAGTTTCGCCAGGGCGAGCTGTCCATCGTCTGTCTGCCCGTCTTTTCCCAGTCGTTTCTGCCGACGCTGCTGCAGCCGTTTCTGGCCCGCTATCCTGAGGTCAATCTCACCATTGTTCCGCAGGAGTCACCGCTGCTTGAAGAGTGGCTTTCCGCCCAGCGTCACGATCTGGGCCTGACGGAAACGCTCGCCACACCCGCAGGCACCGAGCGCACAGAGTTGCTCTCGCTGGATGAAGTTTGCGTCTTGCCCGCCGGGCATCGCCTCGCCGGTAAAGCCGTGCTGACGCCTGCAGATTTTCACGGGGAAAACTACATCAGCCTGTCCCAGACCGACAGCTACCGTCAGCTGCTGGATTCACTGTTTGCCGAACATCAGGTGAAACGGCGGATGGTAGTGGAAACACACAGCGCGGCGTCAATATGCGCCATGGTGCGCGCGGGCGTGGGCGTAGCGGTCGTCAATCCCCTCACGGCGCTGGACTATGCCGGAAGCGGGATTGTCATTCGCCGGTTTAGCGTGTCCGTTCCCTTCACCGTGAGCCTGATTCGCCCACTGCATCGTCCGGCTTCGGCGCTGGTGGACGCTTTCAGCGGGCATTTGACTGAGCACGCGCGTCAGGTGGCGCTTCGCTTACCTGACCTACAAAACGCTCTATGACAGCATAAACTCGACGGCATCGGCGGCGTGAATGGCCGCGGTGTCGAACACCGGAATGGCGCTTCGCTCGGCCGGCACCAGCAAACCGATCTCCGTACAGCCGAAGATCACTCCTTCCGCTCCCCGCTGCGCGAGTCTCTCGATAACGCTGACGTAGTACGCGCGGGACGTTTCGCTGAAAGTGCCGAGACAAAGCTCGTCGAAGATAATCTGATTGATGCGCGCCCGGTCCGCGTCATCCGGGATCAGACTCTCAATGCCAAACTCGCTGTGCAATCGCCCGCGATAGAAATCCTGCTCCATCGTATAGCGCGTGCCCAGCAGCGCCACGCGCGACATCCCGGATGCACGAATCGCGCGTCCGGTCGCATCCGCGATATGCAGGAACGGCAGCGAACAGCGGTCTTCGATATGAGACGCCACTTTATGCATGGTGTTGGTACAGAGCAAAATGCCTTCCGCACCCGCACTCTCCAGCCCCAGCGCCGCCTGCGCCAGGATCTCCCCGGCTTTATCCCACTCGCCGCTCGACTGGCAGGCTTCGATTTCATGGAAATCAACGCTGTGCAGCAGCAGGCTGGCGGAATGTAGCCCGCCCAGACGCTGCTTCACGCCTTCATTAATCAGGCGGTAATAGGGGATGGTCGATTCCCAGCTCATCCCACCTAACAGGCCGATTGTTTTCATGTATCTCTCCTTATGTGTTTCTGCCAGTGAAGCAAACTTGTGATCCTGTTTCCACTTCTTTGTCGCGTCATTTCTTTTTATCGCAGGGTGAGATAAGTTAAATGAAACATTGTTTCATTACATAACGGAGCGGAGAGATGTTTATTTTCCACAAAGAGACCACGCTTGAGGATCTGGGCAATGGCGTGACGCGGCGTATTCTGGCGCACGATGGAAAGATGATGGCGGTGGAGGTCAATTTTGAGCAGGGTGCGGTTGGCCCGATGCACAATCACCCGCATGAACAGCTTACCTATGTGCTCTCCGGCGAATTCGAGTTTACGATAGGTGAAGAAAAGCAGATCGTGACGGCGGGCGATACGCTCTATAAAGCGCCGCACGTGATGCACGGCTGCGTTTGCCTGAAGCCCGGCACCCTGCTGGATACCTTTACGCCGGTGCGCGACGATTTCCTGAAGTAAAAAAAGGCGCTGAATCAGCGCCTTTTTACTGTCGACGTTATTCTGTTGCTGGCGTTACGGCCGTTATCGGCTCTGGCAGCGGATTACGCGAGAGCATTGCCTCACGCAACAGCACGCTGCCGCAGGCAAACAGCCCGCCCAGAATCCCTGCCAGCAGCACAATCAGGGCTTTGCCCGGACCGTCTTTTTTCACCGGCAGTGACGGTGAAAGCTGATACTTGAAGGGGTCAAGCTTCACGTCTTCCACGGACAGTTTTTGCAGCTGAGCCAGATAGTATTCACGGTTCTGGAAATCTGCATTCAGCTCGGCCACGTCCTTCAGATTCTTTTCAATCTGCAGCTTTTGCGCAATACCGTCAGCACCCAGCGCCACGGAGTAGTCAGGATCGTCTTTTACCGCCTGTCCGTTGCTGTAAACAGGCTTCTTGATGCCTGCCGCGTTCGCCACTTCCAGCGAATAGTTAAGGCGCTGCAGGTTGGTGTTGTGGATATTGGTCAGACGCACGCGATCCAGTTCCAGCTGCTGCTGTACCACTTTCGTTTTCAGCGAGATCTGGTTACGGATATTTTCCATCGTCTCCTGCTCAACAATGCGGGAGATATAGTTGATGTAACCTTCCAGAACCGTCTGCGCGTCTCCCGCCGTCGGGGCGGTAAAGCTTAGCGTCCATGAGATATACGGCGCTTTGTCTGCGTCTTTAACCTGCGTGTTATCTATCGCTTTCATTTTCTCAGCAATATTCACCACTGCGCGGTGCAGCTCCAGCGGATCCACCTCGGTGCCTTCCAGCTGAGACATCACGTACGGGGAGGTTTTCATATACTCTTCGAGCAGCGACTGCGACTGAAACTTTTTGATGAACAGGTTAAACACGTCCCCGCGGTTAACTTTCGCGTCAACATCCAGCACCTGCAGCGTCACCATCATCTGGCGCAGCGTGTTCCACTGCGTCTGCTCGGCCGGGGTGATCACGGCTTTACTCGTCCATTTTTGCGGGATTAAAAACGCAATGGCCAACCCTACCACGGCAAACGCCAGGACGATCGCCACAATACGTTTTTTGGCCGCCAGAAGTACGTCTAACAATCCCAGAAGATCTATCTCTTTGGTGCTTACCGCCGGAGTGGCATAACGGGGAAAATCGAGGTCCGTGTTTTTCTTGAAATCCATCGCTGACATAACCGTTCTTCTTTTAGGGGTGCAGTAAATTTCTGCCTGATTGGTTGCAGTGGTCGGATGATACAAGAAAGTAAGAATAATCTGAATGCCGGATTGTTCTATCTGTAGACCGACTATCAGATTTAGTAGGAAGTTTCTAAACGGTATTGTTCTTATTAATCATTCGGTTTCTTACCCACCTTTCCTTACTGCCGGGTGCGATTGTGTGAAATAGCGCAAAAATGCCACCCTCATCACCTTATTGAAACAGCGTTTCGACGCCGATCACATTTCCATCATTAAGCGAATGACGCAGAAATAAATAGCAATAATATAAAATAAAACGTTGTTTTAGTATTCAAGAACACCGGTTCGTAAGTTTTGAAACTCGTCCATAACGCATTAAGGCAACGTTAATAAAAGCCTTATAAAACATAATGTAAAGATCAACACATCACCTGACATATTCCCTCTCGCGCTAAGCAGGGCAAGCGCGAGAAGTTGTAACAAGCCAGATTCCGTTTTAACCATTGATCGCCAGGTAGGTATGTATGAATGAAAACAAGCTGCTGGGGTTAGCGTGGATATCTCCCTACATCATCGGGTTGATACTCTTTACCGCCTTCCCCTTTGTTTCATCGTTTTTCCTCAGTTTTACGGATTACGATTTAATGAGTCCGCCGGTGTTTAACGGCATTGAGAACTATCGCTACATGTTTACCGAAGACACGCTCTTCTGGACATCCATGGGCGTAACCTTTGCTTACGTATTTTTAACCATCCCGTTAAAGCTCGCGTTCGCATTAGGGATTGCGTTTGTTCTGAACTTTAAATTGCGCGGCATCGGCTTCTTCCGTACGGCCTACTATATTCCGTCCATCCTCGGCAGCTCCGTCGCCATCGCCGTTCTGTGGCGCGCGCTGTTTGCCATTGATGGCCTGCTAAACAGCTTTATCGGTGTATTTGGTTTCGACCCGGTGAACTGGCTCGGCGAGCCGTCGCTTGCGCTGATGTCCGTTACCCTGCTGCGCGTCTGGCAGTTCGGCTCTGCAATGGTCATCTTCCTGGCCGCGCTGCAAAACGTCCCACAATCGCAGTATGAAGCGGCGATGATCGATGGCGCATCCAAATGGCAAATGTTCACAAAAGTGACGGTGCCGCTGATTACGCCGGTGATCTTCTTCAACTTCATCATGCAGACCACCCAGGCGTTCCAGGAATTTACCGGACCGTACGTGATTACCGGCGGCGGGCCGACCTACTCGACCTATCTGTTCTCGCTCTACATCTACGACACCGCGTTCAAATACTTCGATATGGGCTATGGCGCGGCGCTGGCGTGGGTTCTGTTCCTGGTGGTCGCCGTCTTTGCCGGTATCGCCTTTAAGTCGTCGAAATACTGGGTGTTCTACTCCGCCGATAAAGGAGGCAAAAATGGCTGATATTCAGGAACTCTCCACGGCAAGAAGCGTTGCAGAGCGCGAAGTCGCCCGTACGCTGCGCAGAGAGAAAATCAACGCCAGTATTCGCTACACGATCCTGCTGATTGTCGGCCTGCTGATGCTCTACCCGCTGGTGTGGATGTTCTCGGCCTCGTTCAAACCGAACCACGAGATCTTCACCACCCTGAGCCTGTGGCCAGCGCACGCCACCTGGGACGGCTTTGTGAACGGCTGGAAAACCGGGACCGAATACAACTTCGGCCATTACATGCTCAACACCTTTAAGTATGTGATCCCGAAAGTGATCCTGACCATTATCTCGTCCACCATCGTGGCGTACGGCTTTGCCCGCTTCGAGATCCCGTGGAAGAAATTCTGGTTCGCCACGCTCATCACCACCATGCTGCTGCCCAGCACCGTGCTGCTGATCCCGCAGTACCTGATGTTCCGTGAAATGGGCATGCTCAACAGCTATATGCCGCTGTATCTGCCGCTGGCCTTCGCCACGCAGGGGTTCTTCGTCTTCATGCTGATCCAGTTCCTGCGCGGCGTGCCGCGTGACATGGAGGAAGCGGCGCAAATCGACGGCTGTAACTCCTTCCAGGTGCTGTGGTACGTGGTGGTGCCGATCCTGAAACCGGCCATTATCTCCGTTGCCCTGTTCCAGTTCATGTGGTCGATGAACGACTTTATCGGGCCGCTGATTTACGTCTACAGCGTGGACAAATACCCGATTGCACTGGCGCTGAAAATGTCCATCGACGTGACCGAAGGTGCGCCGTGGAACGAAATTCTGGCAATGGCGAGCATCTCCATTCTGCCATCCATCATTGTCTTCTTCCTGGCACAGCGCTACTTCGTACAGGGCGTCACCAGCAGCGGAATTAAAGGTTAAGAGGGAAATATCATGGCTGAAGTAATCTTCAACAAACTGGAAAAGGTCTACTCCAACGGCTTCAAAGCGGTACATGCTATCGACCTTTCTATCTCCGAAGGGGAATTTATGGTGATTGTCGGGCCGTCCGGCTGCGCCAAATCCACTACCCTGCGCATGCTGGCCGGGCTGGAAACCATCAGCGGCGGCGAAGTGCGGATCGGCAATAAGATTGTGAACAACCTCGCGCCGAAGGAGCGCGGGATTGCGATGGTGTTCCAGAACTACGCGCTCTATCCGCACATGACGGTGCGCGAGAACCTAGCCTTCGGCCTGAAGCTGAGCAAGCTGCCGAAAGATCAGATTGAGTCTCAGGTGAACGAAGCGGCGAAAATTCTGGAACTGGAGGAACTGCTCGACCGCCTGCCGCGCCAGCTTTCCGGCGGCCAGGCGCAGCGCGTGGCGGTAGGCCGCGCGATTGTGAAAAAGCCGGACGTGTTCCTGTTCGACGAGCCGTTATCCAACCTCGACGCCAAGCTGCGCGCCTCGATGCGAATCCGAATTTCTGACCTGCACAAGCAGCTGAAAGCCTCCGGTAAACCGGCCACCACCGTCTACGTCACCCACGACCAGACCGAAGCGATGACCATGGGCGACCGCATCTGCGTGATGAAGCTCGGCCACATCATGCAGGTGGACACGCCAGATAACCTCTACCACAAGCCGAAGAACATGTTCGTGGCGGGCTTTATCGGCGCGCCGGAGATGAACATTCGCAAAAGCCTGCTGGTGGAAAAAGCGGGGCAACTGCACATTGCCATCGGCAATGAAACCATGCCGCTAAACGCGGAAAAGCAGGAGAAAGTTTCCGCATACGCAGGTCAGGAGGTCTTCTACGGCGTGCGCCCGGAGTTCGTGTCCCTCTCTGACGAGCCGTTCCAGGACGGCGGCTGCAGCGGCGAGATGGTGCGCGTCGAGAACATGGGCCACGAATTCTTTGTGTACCTGAAAGTCGCGGACTACGAACTGACCGCCAGAATTCCTTCCGATGAAGCTAAGCCAATGATTGATAAAGGCCTTCACCGCAAGGTGTACTTCACGTTTGATATGAACAAGTGTCATATTTTTGACGCAAAAACTGAACAGAACCTCTCTCTCTGATGGAGTGATAAAAATGAAAAAAGTGCTTTTAAGCGCAGCAATCTCCGCGACTCTGGGCCTTACCGCTTTGCCATCGATGGCGCAAAATGTTGATTTACGCATGTCCTGGTGGGGCGGCAACGGTCGTCACCAGGTCACGCTGAAAGCCCTGGAGGAGTTCCACAAGCAGAACCCGGACATCAATGTGAAGGCTGAGTACACCGGCTGGGACGGTCATCTCTCCCGTCTGACCACCCAGATTGCGGGCGGTACCGAGCCGGACGTGATGCAGACCAACTGGAACTGGCTGCCGATCTTCTCCAAAACCGGCGACGGCTTTTACGATCTGAACAAAATGAAGGACGTGATCGACCTGACGCAGTTCGATCCGAAAGAGCTGCAGTCCACCACCGTTAACGGCAAGCTGAACGGCATTCCGATCTCCGTGACCGCGCGCGTGTTCTACTTCAACGACGAGACCTGGAAAAAAGCAGGCGTTGAATACCCGAAAACCTGGGACGAGCTGATGGCGGCGGGCAAGACGTTCGAGAGCAAGCTCGGCAAGCAATACTACCCGGTCGTGCTGGAGCATCAGGACACGCTGGCGCTGCTGAATTCCTACATGATCCAGAAGTACAACATCCCTGCGGTGGACGAGAAAACCAAAAAATTCAGCTACTCCAAAGAGCAGTGGGTGGAGTTCTTCCAGACCTACAAAAAGCTGGTGGATAGCCACGTGATGCCGGATACCAAATACTACGCGTCGTTTGGTAAGAGCAACATGTATGAGATGAAGCCGTGGATCCAGGGCGAATGGGGCGGCACCTACATGTGGAACTCGACCATCAACAAGTATTCCGACAACCTGAAGCCACCGGCGAAGCTGGAGCTGGGCAGCTACCCTATGCTGCCGGGTGCCACCGATGCGGGACTGTTCTTCAAACCGGCGCAGATGCTGTCGATTGGTAAATCCACCAAAAACCCGGAAGCGGCGGCGAAGCTGATTAACTTCCTGCTCAACAGCAAAGAAGGGGTTGATACGCTGGGTCTTGAGCGCGGCGTTCCGCTGAGCAAAGCGGCGGTGCAGTTCCTGACCGAGGACGGTACCATTAAAGAGAACGACCCGTCCGTTGCGGGCCTGCGCCTGGCGCAGTCGCTGCCAGCGAAGCTTACCGTGTCGCCTTACTTTGACGACCCGCAGATTGTGGCCCAGTTCGGGACGTCACTGCAGTATATCGATTACGGTCAGAAAACCGTGGAAGAGACGGCGGCTGACTTCCAGCGTCAGGCGGAGCGTATTTTGAGACGTGCGATGCGGTAAACACAAAGCCGGGTGGCGCTTACGCTTACCCGGCCTACAGGCTATCGTAGGCCCGGTAAGCGTAAGCGCCACCGGGCAATAAAATCACACGCCTATGTTTCTTAATTTCTCCCCTGCCATCAGCTTGCGTTCAATATGCTCCAGCGTCACGCCTTTGGTTTCAGGGATCAGCCAGAACGTTACGCCAATAAACGCCACGTTCAGCACCGTATAGAGCCAGAAGGTTCCCGCTGCGCCAATCGCATCCAGCAGCGTCAGGAAGGTCGCACCGATAATCATGTTCGACACCCAGTTGGTGGTGGTGGAACAGGTGATACCAAAATCACGGCACTTCAGCGGCTGAATTTCAGAGCACAGGATCCACACCACCGGTGCGGCGCTCATCGCATAACCGGCGATGCACATCATGGTCATGCCGACGGAGAGCCACGACAACCCGCTTGAGGCCGTGCCGTTATCAAACTGCATCAGGCAGTAGCCGAGGATCAGCGTACCGAGGGCCATCACGCTAAAGCCAATCTTCAGCGCCGGTTTACGTCCGGCTTTATCCACGGTGAATACCGCAATAAATGTCGCGAACATAAAGGTCAGCCCCACCACCAGCGTGGCAATCATCTGCTGTTCGGTCGTCGTGAACCCGGCCATTTTGAAGATGCGCGGCGCGTAATACATGATGATGTTCATCCCGGTGAACTGCTGCATCGCCTGGAGCAGCATGCCGAGGAACACCGCGCGGCGCACGTTGCGGTTGACCTTAAACAGCGCCCAGCCTCCCTGCTTCAGCTTCAGGCTTTCGCGGATTTCGTTCAGCTCTTCACGCGCTTTTTCCGAGGTATCGCGCAGCATGCGCAGCACCTCTTCCGCCTCCACGTGACGCCCCTTTTGCGCCAGCCAGCGCGGGCTGTTCGGCAGGAAAATCACCAGCACGATCAGCAGCAGCGCAGGCAGCGCCAGTACGCCAAGCATCGCGCGCCAGTTGCCGCTGTAGCTAAAGTACGTATCAGACAGGAACGCCAGCACGATGCCGAGCGTCACCATCAACTGGTACATGCTGATCATCTTCCCGCGCACGTTCTCGCTCGCCATTTCGGAGAGGTACAGCGGCGCGGTATAAGACGCAATCCCCACCGCCACGCCCAGCAGCACGCGGGAGAGCAGCAGTACCTCCACGTTCGTGGCAAACGCCGAGCCAATCGAACCCGCGACGAACAGGATCGCTCCGACCATCAGGCTGTATTTGCGCCCGAGGCGGAACGACAGCCAGCCGTTAAACAGCGCGCCGATAGCCGCGCCGAGCATCATGCTGCTCACCACCCACTCCTGCAGGCGGTTACTCAGCGTAAAGTGATCGGTAATAAACGGCAGCGCCCCGGCAATCACGCCGATATCCAGACCAAATAGCAAACCGGCCACGGCTGCCGCAATAGAGACGAACTGATTCATGCGTCGGGTATCGCGCAACGCGGCGGGCATCAGGGTAGAGTCATTTATAGATGTCATATTTTTCCTGCCTCAACAGCAAAATTCGTTAAGTGAAATTACGAGATAGTGAAGAAAAGTGTCAGGCGGGAATTCGTGAAGATATGGATTATTTCGCTATGGCATCGCGATCTGTGATGGACATTACAATTTCAACTAATGCTGAATAAGCACCGTTTTTTATTAATCACCTAATATTTAAGCAATAAAATTGTGATACGCGTCATTTATGCATTTCCAGTATGGATTTTTCATCTTATGCCATATGGATAATGGCAATTTTTATGCCAAAAAAAACCTCCGCCCGAGGGCAGAGGTTCTTCATTGCAGGCGGAATTAACGCGCCAGCCAGCCGCCGTCGACGGCCACGGTGTAGCCGTTGATATAGTCAGAAGCCGGGGATGCCAGGAACACAATCGGCCCCATCAGATCGCTCGGCAGACCCCAGCGCCCCGCAGGGATACGCTCCAGGATTGCCGCGCTGCGCTCTTCATCCGCGCGCAGCTGCTGGGTGTTGTTGGTGGCCATGTAGCCTGGCGCAATCGCGTTAACGTTGATGTTGTGCTGCGCCCACTCGTTGGCCAGCAGACGGGTAACGCCCATCACCGCACTTTTCGACGCGGTGTAAGACGGCACGCGGATACCGCCCTGGAAGGAGAGCATGGAGGCGATATTAATGATCTTGCCGCCTTTGCCCTGGGCGATAAAGTGCTTCGCCGCTGCCTGAGACATAAAGAACACGCTCTTAATGTTCAGGTTCATGACGTCGTCCCAGTCGCGTTCGCTGAAGTTGATCGCGTCTTCGCGACGGATCAAACCCGCGTTGTTCACCAGGATATCGATATGACCAAATTCCGCCACCGCGCGATCCAGCAGTTCAGGGATTGCGTCGATTTTACGCAGGTCGGCGGTCAGGCTCAGGAAACGGCGACCCAGCGCGGTGACGCGCTCGATGGTTTCAGTCGGCTCAACAATGTTGATACCGACGATGTCGCAGCCCGCTTCCGCCAGACCTAACGCCATACCCTGACCCAGCCCGGTGTCACAACCGGAAACCACAGCCACTTTACCCTGCAGAGAAAATGCATCCAGAATCATGTTTGTTCCTTAATCGTTCAGCGCCTGTCACCAACAGGCAGGTTTATGCTTCACTGCCTGCGACTAGCGCAGATCCTTAACAGCGACATGGTCCATGTCATCAAAGACCTGGTTTTCACCGACCATTCCCCAGATGAAGGTATAGGCTTTCGTCCCCACCCCTGAGTGAATGGACCAGCTTGGCGAAATCACCGCCTGCTCGTTGTGCATCACGATATGGCGAGTTTCCTGAGGCTGTCCCATCATGTGGAATACGCAGGCGTCTTCATCCATGTTGAAGTAGAAATAGACTTCCATGCGGCGCTCGTGGGTATGGCACGGCATGGTGTTCCACAGGTTGCCCGGCGCGAGTTCGGTCAGCCCCATGCTGAGCTGGCAGGTTTCCAGCACATCCGGAACGAAGTATTTATTGATAGTGCGGCGGTTACTGGTGAGATTATCGCCCAGCGTGACCGGCGCGACGTCCGCTGGCGTCACTTTTTTGGTTGGGTAGGTGGTATGCGCCGGGGCGCAGTTATAGTAGAACTTCGCTGGCTTAACGCCGTCAATGCTGGCGAAGACCACCTCCTTCGCCCCTTTTCCGACGTACAGCGCGTCGCGATGGCCAATTTCGTAACACTGGCCGTCGACGGTAACGGTGCCCGGTCCACCGATGTTGATCACGCCCAGTTCACGACGCTCGAGGAAATAGCTCACGCCCAGCTGTTTACCCACTTCGCCACCCACGGAGACGGTTTTCGCCACGGGCATAATCCCGCCCACAATGATGCGGTCGATGTGGCTGTAGACCATGGTGTACTTGTCGGCTTCAAATACCTGTTCCACCAAAAACTCATTACGCAATCCCTGCGTATCCAGCGCCTTAGCATGCGCACTGTGGATGCTTTGTCTGATGTCCACGTTGACCTCCAGAAATGATCGTGCCCGAGGGCAAAGATGATTAACGAAACGACGTTCCGTTTTCTTGATGAGCACATAGTATCCGCTGAGATTTGGCTTTTCAATTGCATTTAAAACAACGTTTCACTTTTTCTGCATCTTAATGCCGAAAATGATGTTTCGATCACGATAATGTCAGAACATCCCTATCTAGCCCGATGATTCTCACGAATTGCGCCACCAGTCACACATAATGAAACAATGTTTTGATAATTTAACACCCAGTTTTTAACTCAACCTCATCCAAAGGAGTGCATTATGGCTAAAGGTATGCGGGTCAAGCTGAACTACGAGGTCAGCCGCGATCCGGATACAGGCGTGGAAGTCACCCGCCTGACCCCCCCGGAAGTCACCTGTCATCGCAACTACTTTTACCAGAAGTGCTTCTTCAACGACGGCAGCCATCTGCTGTTTGCAGGGGCGTTCGACGGCCACTGGAACTACTACCTGCTGGATCTGAAGCACGCCGAAGCGGTACAACTGACGGAAGGCGCGGGGGATAACACGTTTGGTGGTTTCCTTTCGCCGGATGACACCGTCTTCTACTATGTGAAGAACGATCGCACCCTGCTGGAAGTAGATTTGCAGACGCTGGAAGAGCGCGAAGTGTATCGCGTCTCTGACGACTGGGTCGGTTACGGCACCTGGGTTGCCAACAGCGACTGCACCAAACTGGTGGGTATTGAGATCGCCAAAAGCGACTGGACGCCGCTGAACGACTGGAAGATTTTCCACGACTTCTTCCACAAGGGACCACACTGCCGCCTGCTGCGCGTGGATCTGAAAACGGGCGCAAGCGCCACCATTCATGAAGAGAAAAACTGGCTGGGCCACCCTATCTACCGCCCGTTCGACGACAACACGGTGGCCTTCTGCCACGAAGGCCCACACGACCTGGTCGACGCGCGTATGTGGCTGGTCAACGAAGACGGCAGCAACGTGCGTAAGGTGAAAACGCATGCAGAAGGCGAAAGCTGCACGCACGAATTCTGGGTGCCGAACGGATCTGCGCTGGTGTACGTCTCGTATCTGAAGGGTCAGCAGGGTCGCACCATTTCCCGTTTTAACCCCGAAACCGGCGTTAACGAGGCAGTGATGCAGATGCCCGCCTGCTCGCATCTGATGAGTAATTTTGACGGCACGCTGCTGGTGGGCGACGGTTCCGGTACGCCTGTCGACGTGAAGGATACAGGGGGTTACACCATCGATAACGACCCGTACCTGTATGCCTTCGACGTCGCGAAAAAAGCCTATTTCCGCATCGCGCGTCACGACACCTCCTGGGCAACGGTGGCAAACAGCCGCCAGGTCACCCACCCGCACCCATCCTTTACCCCGGATGACAAAGCGGTGCTGTACAGTTCCGATAAAGACGGCAAACCAGCGCTCTATATCGCGAAACTCCCCGAGCAACCTGAAATGTTGCATGCATGATTTGAGTTAGTGTTTCTGTAACTGGCCTTGCCCTCCGTTTCGGAGGGCTTTTTTTTGCCCGGTCGGGCCGATGGAATGGGGGAATGAGTAGGCCGGGTAAGCGCTAGCGCCACCCGGCATTTTTTAGCGAAGGAGTTGGATTATCAGAAGGAGTACGCCACGCCTAAACGGAAACGGGTCTGGCGCTCGTCGGTGTCTTTTACGCCCACGTTACCCACTTCAACATACGGCGCCCAGTTTTGATCCCATTTATAGGCCAGCTTGGCGTTATATTCGTTAGAATAATCTTTATTATTATTACGAATCATACCCTCGCTACTTTTCGCATAAACGTAATTCAGCTCGGTACGCCAGTCCCCCATGACCCAACCTACCCAGGCATCGCCACGGTTAACTTTGTCATCGTCTTTATTTGAGCTGGACGGATAACGGGTATATTCGTAACGGTAACGTGCCGCCACGTAAAAACCATTATCAAAGCTGTATTGCAGGTGCAGGTTCGGTTTATAAATGGTACGGCTGTCATTACTCTCAATGGTGAATGCAGGCGTCAGCGCAATATTGTCGGTTGCTTTCCATCGCCAGCTAATTTGGTCTTCATGACCGTTACCCACTACATCGGCAAACGGCCGATCGGCCTTGTCACCACCGGATTTCCATTTCGCTTCAACAGAGAAGCCTAAGCCGTTAGCAAAGCGATGCGAGACCGAAACGCGGTCTGCATTCGCCCCGTTATCAATATATTCATGGCGCAGATCGACGGTAACCGCCTGAGCCGCAAAAGACGCACCAATAAGAGAGGCAAGGACCAGAGATTTATTAAACATGAAAAACCCTCAAATAAAATAGCGTTTCGTTTTTATGGAACTGCAGTTTATTTTTTAATAAACGTTATTTTAGTGATCGGGATCGTAATTATTTGTTTCATTTTTTTTGGCAAAGATGGACGTGATGCCTGTCAACAAAAGGGGATTATTAACCTTAAATTTCAGGGGAGAGATCACAGTAAGACGTTAGCGGGGAGAATAATACAGCGCGTAATTATTCCACTCTGCCTTGAGATTGAACTGATAATCGTAAAAACATCACGCAATGTGTAAAAAAAACCTCCCGAGGGGGAGGTTTGCTTTTTGAAAGGGAAAGATCACCGCTCAATTGCCAGCGCCACCCCTTGCCCGCCGCCAATACAGAGCGTGGCAATGCCTTTACGGGCGTTACGCTTTTTCATTTCATGCACTAAGGAGACCAGTATACGGCATCCGGACGCGCCGATAGGGTGCCCCAGCGCAATAGCGCCACCGTTGACGTTGACCCGCAGCGGATCCCACTCCAGCATTTTGCCCACCGAGATCGCCTGCGCGGCAAAGGCTTCGTTGACTTCAATCAGATCCACATCGCTAAGCTGCCAGCCTGCGCGCTCCAGACAGCGCCGTGTCGCATAGACGGGGGCGATCCCCATCAACGCAGGATCCACTCCCACGCTGGCAAAGGCTTTAATACGTGCGAGCACGGGAAGATCCAGCTCCTGCGCTTTGCTTTCGCTCATCATCATCACGGCCGCTGCGCCATCGTTAATGGAGGAGGCATTCCCTGCGGTCACCGATCCCAGCGTTTCAAAGGCCGGGTTAAGCTTCGCCAGCCCTTCTGCGCTGGCATCGGTGCGCGGCTGCTCGTCGGTATCCACCATCACGGCTTCGCCGTTCTGACGCTGGGTGCTGACCGGGACGATCTCGTCACGAAACCGTCCGGAATCAATTGCGGCGCGGGCTTTTTGCTGCGAGCTGAGCGCGTAAGCGTCCTGAAGCTCACGGCTGATGCCATATTCACGCGCCAGGTTTTCCGCCGTGACGCCCATATGATAATCGTTGAACGCATCCCACAGGCCGTCATGCACCAGACTGTCGAGCAACTGGCTGTTTCCAAGCTGTGCGCCGGTACGGCTGTCGGTCAGAACGTGTGGCGCCCGACTCATGTTCTCCTGCCCACCAGCAATCACCACATCCGCCTCGCCGCACTGAATGGCCTGGGTGGCAAGATGCAGCGCTTTTAAGCCGGAACCACAGACGTCGTTGATGGTAATGGCGGAAACCGTGTTGGGCAGCCCGCCTTTCAGTGCCGCCTGACGGGCAGGGTTTTGCCCGGCTCCGGCGGTCAGCACCTGGCCGAGGATCACCTCATCGACTTCATGGGAGGCAATCCCGCTGCGTTCCACCAGCGCTTTTACCACCACGCTACCCAGATCGACAGCCGAGTGGCGCGCTAATGCCCCCTGAAAACAGCCGATAGCTGTACGCAACGCACCCACTATAACGACATCTTTCATCACGACCTCAGTGTTAAATGACCTGACGATAGTAGAGTATTGTTATCAACAATTATCGCGATTGTTTAAAATTAGTGAGTTAAATCACAAGGATCAGCGCGCATCCTGCAAATACTGTCGCAGCCAGCTTCCCGCGACGCCAGGGGGAGATCGTTTGTTCCAGAGCAGATCAATACCAATCGCGCGTGGCCAACCGGGGACATTGAGTTGCACCAGCGATTTCGCCGCCGCAAATTCCTCGACCAGCGCACAGGGCAGTACACACCAGCCAAATCCCTGAACCGCCATACTCAAGAGTAACAGGTAATTCGGTGCTGACCAGACCGGCCCCCGGGCAAGGGTGGCTTCGCGTTCGAGATAGGTGCTCAGGCGCAGCTCGCGCCAGCCCTGTAGCTCATCAGCCATGGTTTCGTGTTGCCCGGCAAGGGGGTGTTCAGCGCTGACGTAAATCGCCATCCGGGTCTGCAGGGGAAGCCGGGTCACGCCGATATCGGTAGGATAACTGCCGCGCGCTTCCGTCAGGCCAATTTGCGCCCTCTCCTTCTGCAGCAGATCGATGACATCTTCTTCTTCGCCAATTAGACATTCGAATTCCGTATGCGGAAAACGCTGGTCGAACTGTTTCATCAGGTTTTCAAGCACGTCCGGGTTGAGCGTATCGGAGAGCACAAACGTCAGGCGCGCCTCAGTCTGCGCGGTTAACGACACCGCCAGTTCGTCCAGCCGCGCGCTGGCGGCCAGGATCGACTGCACATAACCCAGCACCTGCTCACCCTGGACGGTTAACACCGGCTGGCGCGCCGAGCGGTCAAACAGATCAAACCCGAGATCGGCTTCCAGGTTGGCAATGGACGTGCTGATTGTGGACTGGCTTTTACGCAGGCGGCGGGCGGCGGCGGAAAAGGAGCCTGCGGCAACGGTCTCGACAAACGCGGTGAGGGCTTCAGGGGAATAGCGCATGAACTATCTACTTTATCGATGGATACCATCTTTAATATATCAGCTTTAGCGATAAAAATAGGCCACATCGACGCCTATCCTGGCGAATTAATGAGGTCACTATGCAACATCAAGATGCACTCCACCGTAAACTGCCGGAGCGGATCTTCCATGCCGTCTGCTTTGAAGGGATTGCCACGGCGATCCTCGCCCCAACCGCAGCCTGGCTTATGCAGCGCTCCGTGGTGGAAATGGGTGGGTTAACCATTATCCTGGCGACCACGGCGATGCTGTGGAACATTATCTATAACTTTGGCTTCGACCGGTTCTGGCCCGTTCAGCGGGTCAAACGCACGGCGAAAGTGCGCGCCCTGCACGCCCTGGGCTTCGAATGCGGGTTTATTGTGATTGGCGTGTCCATTGTCGCCGCCGTTCTCGGCGTGACGCTGCTTCAGGCATTCACGCTGGAAATAGGTTTCTTCCTGTTCTTCCTGCCGTACACCATGTTTTATAACTGGGCGTACGATACCCTGCGCGAAAAATTCCTTAAGCGTCGCCAGCAGCGACGCGCCATAGCTGGCTAAAAGCCCTCTGGCCGGACGCCCGTTCCGGCCAAACTCCGTCGAAGCAACTGCGCTCTTCACGCATAATTATGGTAAATTGCACGCCATTCTGATGGTTTGATAGTTGAAACGTTGCTCTAATGTCGAAAATTTGGTCAAAAGATGAGACTCTCTGGAGTTTCGCTCTCTATGGCACGGCCGTGGGCGCAGGAACGCTGTTCTTGCCCATTCAGCTGGGCTCCGCAGGCGCCATTGTCCTGTTTATTACCGCCCTCGTGGCCTACCCATTAACCTACTGGCCGCACAGAGCGCTGGCGCAGTTTATTCTGTCGTCAAAGACAAAAGGTAATGAAGGGATCACCGGTGCTGTTTCCCACTACTACGGCAGAAAGATTGGGAATCTGATCACCACGCTCTATTTCATCGCCTTTTTTGTGGTGGTGCAGATTTATGCCGTGGCTATCACCAACTCGTTAACCGAACAGCTGGCAAAACAGATGATCGTGGATACCGCCGTTCGCGTGCTGGTCAGTTTTGGCGTGGTGCTGGTACTGAATCTGATCTTCCTGATGGGACGGCACATCACCATCAAAGTGATGGGATTCCTGGTGTTTCCGCTGATCGCCTATTTTCTGTTTGTCTCGCTGTACCTGACGGGAAGCTGGCAGCCCTCGCTGCTCACCAGCCAGATGGCGTTCGATCAACATACGTTGCATCAGGTGTGGATCTCGATCCCGGTGATGGTTTTCGCCTTTAGCCATACCCCGATTATCTCGACGTTCGCGGTTGACCGTCGTGAGAAGTTCGGCGACGAGGCCATGGGTAAATGCAAGAAAATCATGAAGGTGGCGTATCTGATTATCTGCCTGAGCGTGCTGTTCTTCGTGTTTAGCTGCCTGCTCTCTATCCCGCCGTCGTATATTGTGTCGGCGAAAGAGCAAGGGGTCACGATCCTGTCAGCGCTGTCGATGATGCCCTCTTCGCCTGCATGGTTGGGCATTTCCGGGATTATTGTGGCGATTATCGCGATGTCGAAATCGTTCCTCGGCACCTATTTCGGGGTGATTGAAGGGGCGACGGAGATTGTCAAATCGTCGCTGAATCAGGTGGGGGTCAAAAAGAGCCGCGCCTTTAACCGCGCGATTTCAATTCTGGGCGTGTCGTTGATCACCTTCGCGGTCTGCTGCATCAATCCGAACGCCATTTCGATGATTTATGCCATTAGCGGCCCGCTTATCGCCATGATCCTGTTTATTATGCCGACGCTGTCGACGTACCTGATCCCGTCTTTGAAGCCGTATCGTTCCATCGGCAACCTGCTGACGCTGATCGTCGGCGTGCTGTGCGTGTCGGTGATGTTTGTAGGGTAAGCCCCTTTCCTGCCCGGCACTCTGCCGGGCACAACTTTCTGAATCTTGTTCGCATTTTGCCCTTCCAAAGCCCCTACTGTAATTGACTATATATTACCTTTGGGGTAATTTTTACCCCATATATGACTACAAATTGTAGTCATCAGACACACTATCTAAGGGGGTTAATATGACAAAAGCATATGACGAGTTTGACGGCTTTTAAGCTGAACTAACCTCTATGAGGCGGGGATTTTAGCCCCGCCTTTTTCATGGATGAAAGAAATGACATTAGACTCAAATACCCTTCAACTCATCAGCAACGTTCTTGTTTTTATCGGCGTAGTGGTTGCCGTTGGCACTATCATCTACAACGTCCAAACGGCGAAGAAAACACAGACTGCAAATTTTCTCTTTGAAAGCCGACAGGATCGTCAGTACACAGAATCTTTGCATGTTCTAAAAAAGGTACATCGCTCGGGTAAATCATTTCACTCTTATGTATTTCCGCCAGAGGGACACATCATCACCGATGATGAAATGGAAGAACGTCGAAAATTTCAATACATACTCAATTTCTATGAACGCGTTGCAGTCAGCATCCGTGAAGGCATCTACAACGAACGAATGATCAAACGAACATCTTTCACAACCGTGATTGAAACGTATGAAATCGCCGAGCCGTTAATCAAAGCCATCAGGGAGCACATCCATTCAGACACCACTTATCAAGAATTTGAGTGGCTGGTAAAACGCTGGAAAGCCAGTCCGTTAAAGAAAAATAAATAGAAAGCTGCCTGCAATGGCAGCTTTCAAAGAGTTCCTGATGAACGGAACCTTCTCACCATAGAAAATCACGCCCGAATATCGTCATATTCCCGCGTATTATCAAATTCATGTTTGGCAAACGGGCACAGCGGGATAATTTTACGATTTTCACCGCGCATCTTCTCCACCACTTTCGCCACCAGCTGCTTACCCACGCCCTGCCCTTTCAGGCTCTCGTCCACGTCGGTATGTTCAATGATGCTGAGGTGTTCACCGGTCGGAACAAAGACAATCTCCGCCACCTGGTTCCCGTCTGCATCATTAACGTAAAATTTGTTATGGCCTTCCAGAATATCCATGGTTCCTCGCTTATTTTTGGCGATACTTCAGCGCGCCGCTCGGGCAGGTATCAATCACGCGTATGACGGTCTCTACGTCCACCTCATCCGGCACGATCCACGGTTTACGTTTCAGGTTGAACAGCTTCGCGCTGCCGCGCACGCAGTTTCCTGAATGTTTGCAGATCCCGGTATTGAAGTAGACGTCGATCTTCTCACCGGTGTAGGCCCGGTATCCCGCTTCCAGTAGCTCTTTATCCACGACATAGCCTCTGTTGTTATTATGTTGGTGAATGGGTTATAGCACAGGAAAGCGGGAGGCGGTTAGCGTCGGTAAGCGAGCGATCGTACCAGTCTGTCGCCGAGTTTCTGGATAGTCTGCACCAGCAGCAATAATACGATGACCGTGCCAGCAATCAGCGTGTTATCGAAGCGTTGATAGCCATAGCGAATGGCCAGGTCTCCCAGCCCACCGCCGCCGACGACGCCCGCCATGGCGGAAAAACCGATTAACATCACAATGGTCAGCGTAATTCCCGCCACCAGCGCGGGCAGCGCTTCAGGCAAGAGAACCCGGCTGACAATATGCCAGTGGCTGCCCCCCATCGACTCCACCGCTTCAATGCGCCCGCGATCCACCTCATCCAGCGCGCTTTCAACAATACGTGCGAAAAAGGGAAAGGCGCCAAGCGTAATGGGTACTACGGCGGCGGTGCTGCCAAGCGTGGTACCGACAATCCACCGGGTGACCGGGATAAGGGCAATGAGCAAAATAACAAAGGGCAAGGCTCGACCAATATTAACGAGGCTATTGAGCACTATCGCCACCGCCCGGTTGGGTAACACACCGTCTTTACGCGTGATGAACAGCAGCACGCCAATGGGTAATCCAATGGCTACCGTAAAGAGCGTCGCCAGCGCCACCATGTAGAGGGTTTCCAGGGTGGCGTTAATCATTAAGTCCTGAAAGCGATCCCAGTTCACGCTACGCATCTCGCCCCCGTCTCTGACTCATATTTTGCCAGGAAAGCACGATCGGTTTCGCCATCCTGCAGCAGCATTTGACGCAGCCGCCCTTCCCGACGCGACATAATTTGCGAAAGCGACCCGCTCTCAATGAGCGCGCCCTGCTCCAGCAGGGCCGCTGCATGGCAGATCTGCTTCACGACCGTCATTTCGTGGGTGATCAGCACAATGGTGATGTTGAGCTGCTGTTGAATATCTGCCAGCAGATCGAGAATAGCGCGAGTCGTTTCCGGGTCTAGCGCACTGGTCGCTTCATCGCACAGCAGGTAGCGAGGCTGCACCGCCAGCGCACGGGCAATGCCCACCCGCTGCTTCTGACCACCTGAGAGCTGCGAGGGCCATGCGTGGCCAAAATTCCCCAACCCCACCAGTTCGAGCAGGGCGGCAACCCGCTGCTGGCGCAACGGGCGCGGGACGCCGGCAATCTCCAGCGGGAGATCAATATTGTCGTTGACGGTACGCGAGTGCAGCAGATTGAAGTGCTGGAAGATCATGCCCATCTGCTGACGCTGCTGGCGAAGCTGCGCCACGCCCAGCGTGGCGATGTCCTGACCGTCGATGAGTACGCGACCCGACGTCGGCTGTTCAAGGCGATTCAGACAGCGCAGCAGGGTGCTTTTTCCCGCCCCGCTGCGCCCTAGAATGCCAAAGATCGTCCCTTCTTCTATCGACAGGGAAATGTCCGTCAATGCCGGCGCGGTTGCGCCGGGATACTGTTTACTGATGTGTTCGAGTTTAATCATGCTGTGGCGCCGTAACGGGGATCACCGAGCCGTTGTATTTCTCGCGGATAAAGGCTGCCACCTTCGGGGAGGTTAAGTCTTTCGCGAGTTCGGCAATACGTGGGTCTTTCAGCAATTCAGGCGTGGTGACCAGCAGGTTGGCATAAGGGTTGTTGCTGGCGGATTCCAGCCCTAAAGCGTCTTTCGCCGGAACCAGCCCCGCCTCCAGGGCATAGTTGCCGTTGATCACCGCAGCGTCCACATCGTCTAACGCACGCGGAATTTGCGGCGATTCAATCTCCACAATTTTGATTTTCTTCGGGTTATCGCTGATGTCAGCAGGCGTAACCAGCGTCGAGGCCGCGTCGCCGCTGGCCTTCAGTTTCAGCACGCCTTTGCTCTGCAACAGCCACAATGAACGGCTGAGGTTAGTGGCGTTATTCGGCACAGCAATGCTTGCCCCTTCCGGTAATTCATCCAGTGATTTCACCTTACGGGAATAGATACCCAGGGGTTCAATATGAACTTCAGCAGCCACGCTGAAGGTTTTTCCCAGCGCCTTCTCCTGATCTTTCAGGTACGGCAGATGCTGGAAATAGTTGGCATCCACTTCGCCGGAAGCCAGTAACTCATTCGGGTTAATCCCGCCGCTGCTCATCTCGATAATTTTCAGATCGAGTTTAGGATCGATTTTTTTCACATACTCCAGGATTTCCGCATGGGGAATAGGATCGGCGGCGATGCGTAACGGTGCGGCGTGCAGCGTTTGTGAAACCAGTAAAGCGAGCCCAGCCAGCGTAAAGAATGCAGATTTCATCATCGTCTTATCTCTTATTGTTTATTAAAACTGTGGTTCGCTGTTGAGGTGATCCGCATAAAAACGGTTTGCCACATCAGGATGTGAACGCAGTCGGCCTTTCAAATAATTCCAGCCCACTTCGCGTAACAGGGGGTTGAGCGGATCGCTGGTTGGACCGTGTGCCAACCGTGCCAGGGAGTCGGGCAGTTGAAAGACCGGCACGACCGCATTCAGCTGGGCGCCAAGGAAGAAAGCGTATGACAAGCGCTCCCGGCCAGCCTGCGGGGAGACGACCCGGTGTACGGTGGCGCGCAGATAACCATTGGTTGCCAGTTCAAGCAGTTCGCCGATATTGACCACGAATGCGCCAGGCAGCGGCACCGCGTCCACCCATTCATTCGGCGAGACCTCAACCTGCAAACCGCCCAGCTCGTCCTGCAATAACAGCGTCAGGAAGCCCGAATCTTTATGCGCGCCAACACCCTGGCGGGATTCATTTTCACTGCGCCCCGGATAGCGGATCAGCTTGATGTGCTCGTTGGGATATTCGCCGTAAAGGTCATCGAAGGCGTTTCTCGGGAGGGACAGCGCTTCGGCAAAAGCCCGCAGAAGTTCAAGCGCCACGTCGGTCATTTTCTGCTGCCAGAGGGTGATCACGTCACGCATTTCCGGCAGCGCCTCGGGCCACTGATTGGGTCCCTGCATGCGTTGCCATACAGGGCCATTGCGGCTTTCGATGGCAGAGCGTTCAGCGCCGATATCAAATTGCTCACGGTAGTCCGGCTGGCCGCGGGTAATTTCCGAACCCGCGCGGTTATAGCCGCGAAAATGCGGTGAATTGGCCATCCTGACC
This sequence comes from Enterobacter mori, assembly GCF_025244905.1. Classification (NCBI taxonomy): domain Bacteria; kingdom Pseudomonadati; phylum Pseudomonadota; class Gammaproteobacteria; order Enterobacterales; family Enterobacteriaceae; genus Enterobacter; species Enterobacter mori. The sequence goes on from NZ_CP104285.1 coordinate 3,769,353, forward strand.
TTCAGCTTTTCCTGCTCCGGCAGGGCAAAAAATTCACGCGAGACGCGCTGCACGTCATCCAGCAACGTCTGGGAAATACCATGCCCGGTAAGATAAAAGAACCCCACATCGCGGGCCGCTTTCCCCAGGTCTTCAAGAAAGGCTTTGCGCTGTTGAGGATCGCCCTGCAAGCGGGAGAGTTCAATAACAGGTAATGAGAGATTTTGCGCTGTGCTCATCGTTTTTTTCCAGCTTATGACAATGCGCTCACCTTGCCATTTCGCCACATAGTGCACTACGAAGATTTCTGTCTATCGATATCAAAAAGCCAGCAATGGGCTTGCAATAATAAGGGTGAAGTTTTATTTCACTGGTTATTTTATCAATGACCACTTTTATTTATTAACAACGCACACACCTACCCCCAAATTATTACCTCCATATATTTATCATCTTGAGACTATTCTCATTGCGCACGTTGCCGCTTCATTCTCTTACGCGCATTTTGTAAACTCATGTAATTCATTTTCGCGGCGGGTTTACGGTAAAAACACCCACATTATGCGGCAGGCACTGAGGATTCGAACCAGTAAGCAACGGATATCGTAACCTTTTATAAGCCACCGACCTGTAAAATAACGAAGCGGTATATTTCGCAACGGCAACCACTTCGTTCCAAAATAAAGCGAAACTGTAATTTGACTCTTCCAGCATAACGACTAAGGTTAATTTCTGAACGACAAATGATACGAAATAAAAATCGTATCTCCTGACATAAACGCAACAAGAGGGTTGATATATGGCAGAACATCGTGGTGGTTCCGGTAATTTCGCTGAAGACCGTGATAAAGCCTCTGAAGCTGGACGTAAAGGCGGCCAGCACAGCGGTGGTAATTTCAAAAACGATCCGCAACGCGCGTCTGAAGCAGGTAAGAAAGGGGGACAGAACAGTCACGGCGGGGGCCGTAAATCTGATAACTCCTGATCTTATTTAAGTCTCTTATAAATAAACCAGAGAGCATGCTGCGGGCCCGCAGGCTCGCAGTATCCTTTACTTATTTAACCGGAGCGTAAATATGAACATGAAAAGTATCGAAGACGTTTTTATTCATCTTTTGTCCGATACCTACAGCGCAGAGAAGCAGCTCACCCGAGCACTCAGTAAGCTTGCACGTGCTGCTTCCAGTGAGAAACTGAGCGCCGCGTTTACGGCTCACCTTGAGGAAACGCAGGGACAGATTGAGCGTATTGACCAGATTGTCGAGCAGGAATCTGGCATTAAATTAAAGCGCATGAAATGCGTGGCAATGGAAGGCCTGATTGAAGAAGCAAATGAAGTCATTGAGAGCACAGAGAAAAATGAAGTGCGCGATGCGGCATTAATCGCTGCTGCGCAAAAAGTCGAGCATTATGAAATAGCGAGCTACGGTACCCTGGCGACATTAGCAGAACAGCTTGGCTATAAAAAAGCCGTTAAACTTCTTGCCGAAACGCTGGAAGAAGAGAAAGAAACCGATCTTAAATTAACCGATCTGGCCGTTGGTAATATTAATCAAAAAGCCCAAAAAGGTTAACCCCGAAAATAAATGAGCATCAGCATTTAATTAAATAAAATAACTCACAGGAGTTTATTATGAATCATGTAGAACACTACCATGATTGGCTGCGCGATGCCCATGCCATGGAAAAGCAAGCCGAATCGATGCTGGAATCTATGGCCAGCCGTATTGAAAACTATCCCGATTTACGTGCCCGAATCGAACAACATATTAATGAGACAAAACGCCAAATCACATTGCTGGAAGAAATACTCGACCGCAATGATATTTCACGTTCGGTTTTAAAAGATTCAATGAGCAAAATGGCGGCCCTGGGTCAGTCCATTGGCGGCATGTTCCCCTCCGATGAGATCGTAAAAGGCTCAATCAGCGGCTACGTTTTCGAGCAGTTTGAGATTGCCTGTTATACCTCCCTGCTGGCAGCCGCCAAAAAAGCGGGTGATACCGCCTCGATACCCGCTATTGAGACCATCCTGGCGGAAGAGCGCGAAATGGCCGACTGGCTGATTCGCCATATCCCGCAAACGACGGAACAGTTCCTGCTGCGCTCTGACGCGGACGGCGTTGAAGCGAAAAAATAACGGGAGAGGGAGAGTCTATGTTCCGACATGTAAAACAGCCGCCGCTCGAGGAGTACAACAAGTACTACAATATGTCTGAAGGTGGAATCGGTTTTGCCAGGTAGCCTGACGCTACCTGGCAATTCTCGTTAGCGCTCCGTTTCAGAGGTACGGCCCATGTTCGAACTCGATGCGTTTCATCTGGCCAGAATACAATTCGCCTTTACCGTCTCGTTTCACATCCTTTTTCCCGCCATCACTATCGGGCTTGCCAGCTATCTGGTGGTGCTCGAGGGCATGTGGCTGCGCACCAAAAATGACGTCTGGCGCTCGCTGTACCATTTCTGGCTTAAGATTTTTGCCGTCAACTTTGGCATGGGCGTGGTGTCCGGGCTGGTGATGGCTTACCAGTTCGGTACTAACTGGAGCGGCTTTTCCCAGTTCGCAGGCAGTATCACCGGCCCGCTACTCACCTATGAGGTGCTCACCGCCTTCTTCCTCGAAGCCGGTTTTTTGGGCGTGATGCTGTTCGGCTGGAACAAGGTCGGCCCTGGCCTGCACTTCTTCGCGACCTGCATGGTGGCGCTGGGGACATTAATGTCCACCTTCTGGATCCTCGCCTCCAATAGCTGGATGCACACTCCGCAGGGCTTCAGTATTCAGAACGGCCAGGTGATCCCTGAGGACTGGCTGGCAATTATCTTTAACCCCTCCTTCCCGTATCGGCTGATCCACATGTCTATCGCCGCCTTCCTGAGCAGCGCGCTGTTCGTGGGCGCGTCGGGCGCGTGGCACCTGCTGCGCGGCAACGACACGCCCGCCGTGCGTAAAATGTTCTCCATGGCGATGTGGATGGCGCTGCTGGTCGCCCCCATCCAGGCGGTGGTCGGCGATATGCACGGCCTTAACACGCTGGAGCACCAGCCCGCCAAAATTGCGGCCATCGAAGGGCACTGGGAGAATCCGCCGGGTCAAGCCACGCCGCTGCTGCTGTTTGGCGTGCCGGACATGGAGGAAGAGCGCACCAAATACGGGCTGGAGATCCCCGCGCTTGGCAGCCTGATCCTGACCCACAGCCTGGATAAGCAGGTTCCCGCCCTGAAGGACTTCCCGAAAGAAGATCGCCCGAACTCCCTGATTGTCTTCTGGTCGTTCCGCGTGATGGTCGGGATGGGGCTGCTGATGATTGCGCTCGGCGCGCTCAGCGTCTGGCTGCGCTATCGACACCGGCTCTACCACTCGCGCCCGTTCCACTGGTTTGCCCTCTGCATGGGGCCCGCCGGGCTGCTCGCACTGCTGGCCGGCTGGGTGACCACCGAAGTGGGCCGCCAGCCGTGGGTGGTCTATGGCTACCTGCGCACCATCGACGCGGTGTCGCTGCACAGCACGCTGCAGATGAGCATCAGCCTGTTGGCCTTTATCGTGGTCTACTGCTCGGTATTTGGCGTGGGCTATGTCTATCTCGTTCGGCTAATTAAGAAAGGGCCGCAGCCTGTCGGCACGCTAACGTCCAACACCTCGGGCACCCCTGCTCGTCCGCTGTCTGCCGCTGAATCGGTCCCCGAAGAGGAGAGAAGCTAATGGGCGTTGATATCTCGATTATCTGGTTTGCGATCATCGTCTTCGCCACGCTGATGTACATCATCATGGACGGCTTCGATCTCGGGATTGGGATGCTCTTTACCTTTGTGGGTGATGCCAAAGAACGTGACGTGATGGTAAACAGCGTGGCCCCGGTCTGGGACGGAAATGAAACCTGGCTGGTGCTGGGCGGTGCCGGGCTGTTTGGTGCGTTTCCGCTGGCCTATGCGGTGATCGTTGATGCGCTGACCATTCCGCTTACCGCCATGCTGATTGGCCTCATCTTTCGCGGCGTGGCGTTCGAATTTCGCTTCAAGGCGACGCCGTCGCACCGCAAATTCTGGGACTACTCCTTTGTGGGCGGATCCTTGCTCGCCACGTTTAGTCAGGGGATCGTCGTCGGGGCGATGATCAACGGTTTCGACGTGGAAGGCCGACGTTTTGTCGGCTCATCGCTGGACTGGCTGACGCCGTTCAACCTGTTCTGCGGACTGGGGCTGATAGTCGCTTATACCCTGCTGGCGACGACCTGGCTTATCATGAAAAGCGAGGGCACGCTGCAAAACCGTATGCGTGAACTGACCCGCCACGTGCTGCTGGCGCTGGTTGGGGTTATCGCGGTGGTCAGCATCTGGACACCCGTTGGCTGGCAATATGTGGCCGACCGCTGGTTCACCCTGCCGAATTTCTTCTGGTTCCTGCCGGTTCCCCTTCTGGTGGCGGTATTCAGCCTGTGGATCTGGCGGCTAACCCGTAATCCAGACAGCCACGCCCGCCCGTTCCTGCTCACGCTGGGACTCATCTTCCTCGGGTTTAGCGGGCTGGGCATCAGCCTGTGGCCGCACATCATTCCACCGCATATTACCCTGTGGGAGGCCGCCGCGCCGCCTGCCAGCCAGCTGTTTATGCTGGTCGGGACGCTGCTGATTATTCCGGTGATTCTGGTGTACACCGCCTGGAGCTACTACGTCTTCCGGGGCAAAGTATCTGATACGGAAGGCTATCACTGAGGGACGTTATGGCAGGCTGGCATACACGAGCGATTATCTACCAGATTGATACCGCCCTGTTTTACGATCTGAACGGCGATGGCTGCGGGGACATCGCCGGAATTGGGGCAAAGCTGCGCTACATTCGCCGGATGGGGGCAACGGTTATCTGGATCACCCCGTTTTATCTGACGCCGTTTCTCGATGAAGGCTACGACGTTAGCGACCACCTGCAGGTCGATCCACGCTTTGGAAAACTGAAGGATATCATCGCGTTTATCGAGCAGGCCCGCGAGCTGGGTATGCAGGTGATTATCGAACTGCTGATCCAGCACACCTCGGACGCGCATCCCTGGTTTCAACAGGCCCGGCGTAACCCGCACTCCCCTTTTCGCGACTATTACCTGTGGTCCGATAACGACGATGACGACACGCCGCCCATGTTTCCCGGCGTGGAGAAAAGCATCTGGTCATGGGACGAGGAAGCCGGACAATACTATCGGCATATGTTCTATCGCCATGAGCCGGATCTGAATTTGGCCTCGCCTGCGGTTCTCAAAGAGATCGACAACATCATCCTCTTCTGGCTCAAGCTTGGCGTATCGGGCTTTCGCCTGGATGCGGCGTCTCATCTGACAAAGCAGGCCGGGCGTGGGGATGAGAAAAAGGGGCTGTGGATCCTCAAGCATATGCGTCAACTGATTGAGCAACACAATCCGGATGCGATCCTGCTTGGCGAGGTGGACGTCGAGGTCGAGGAATATAAAGACTACTTTGGTGATAACGACCGCCTGAATCTGGTACTGAACTTCTGGCTCAACAAGTATTTTTACGTCAGCCTGGCCGAGAAAAGCGCCCGCCCGCTGCGCAAAGCGGTGAAGAAAATGATCGTGCCGCCGGATTCCTGCTGTTTCGCCAACTGGCTGCGTAATCATGACGAGCTGGATCTGGAGGGGATCGGCAAAAAAGAGAAGCAGACCGTTCTCGATACCTTTGCCCCGGATGACGACATGAACGTGTATCAGCGCGGTATTCGCCGGCGTCTGGCACCGATGCTGAATGGCAGTCAAAAACGGCTGGCGTTCTGCCACGCGGTGCTGTTCTCTCTGCCGGGCGTACCGGTGATGCGCTACGGGGATGAAATCGGCATGGGTGACGATCTGGCGCTGGAAGAGCGCTACGCCGTCCGCACCCCCATGCAGTGGGCGGGCTCGCAGGGCGGCGGCTTTTCGGATGCCGACCCCGACACCTTTATCGCCCCTATAATCGATCGCGGTCCTTTTCGCTATCAAAAAATCAACGTGGCGGATTCCCTTCTGCACCGCAACTCGCTTCTGCATCGCATCATTGATATTGCCAATACGCGTTCAGAGTTCCCGGAAATTGGTGTGGCACCGTTTCGACTCATCAACATCGACAACGATGCCGTCCTGGGGCTCTATTATGAAACCGACGAGCGCAGTATTCTGACCTTCGTGAACTTCAGCGACAAGGCGGTTCAGTTCACGGCAAAAGGGATCCGGCACGCCACCTGGACCGCCTGTCTGGCAGACAAACGCTACGAGGATGCGCTACTGCCCGGTAAAACGGTGGAGCTCAATATCGGCGGATACGGCTACCGCTGGTTCTGGACCAACCGCACCGCGCTGCGCTGACTATTTTTTCCGGGTCGCCAGCAGGCGAGCCATGACCAGCCCCGCGACCGCGAGCGAACCGAGCAACACTTTCCCCGGCATGCCGGAGGAGAAGGTCGTGGCACGATCCTTCGCTTCGGCAGAAAAGCGTCCATGTATTTTGTGCAGATCGTTGACCGGTTGATCCAGATAGTCCCGGCGGTCTTCGGCGTTCAGCTTATCGGTCATCTGCCCTTCCCACGCCTTTTTTACCATCAGCCTGTCAAGAAAACCGGGGAAGAGAAACTGCCCGACAATCGACTGAATGGTACTGCTGCCCACCCAGAGTTCACGCACCGGTTTCTGCGCGACCTTAAAAATGGCGCTGGCCGCCACTTCGGGCTGGAATACGGGCGGCACGGGGCGCATCGCCCAGGCAAATTTGTTTCTCGCCCAGTCAAACTGCGGCGTATTGAGACCCGGCATCTGCACCATCGACAGGTGAACCCGGCTATTTTCGTGCATCAGTTCGGTACGCACCGCGTCGGTAAACCCGCGGATCGCCGCTTTTGCGCCGCAGTAGGCAGACTGCAGCGGGATGGAGCGGTAGGCCAGCGCGGAGCCAACCTGAACGATCGTCCCGCGATCGCGGGGCACCATCAGTTCCAGCGCGGCGCGGGTGCCGTTCACGTAGCCCAGATAGGTGACCTCCGTGACGCGGCGAAATTCATCGGGCGTCATTGTGCGAAACGGTGCCAGCACGGCCCCCATCGCGTTGTTAACCCACACATCGATAGCACCCAGGCGGTACTCAATATCGTTGGCGGCATCGACGACGGCCTGGCTGTCCGCCACGTCGGCCTGCACGGCATACGCATTGACCCCAAAACGGCGTAGCTCCTCTTGCGTGGAGTGCAGGCTCTCTTCCTCGCGGGCAATAATACCCACATCGTAACCCGCTTTCGCAAAGTGCAGCGCCGTTGCTTTCCCCACGCCCGCCGTACCGCCGGTAATGACAATCACAGCCATACAACCTCCGCCATTATTTCAAGCCTGATAGTTTCTCGATCAGTTCAGATAAGGCATAACGGACCGCTTTTTCCACCACATCCTGACATTCACCGGAAAAGTGTACGGTGCTCGTTTCTGTACGCTCGCCTAAATTCCAGGCGAAGCAGACGGTTCCGGCTGCCGTACCGTCATCCCCGCCTTCTGGCCCCGCATATCCGCTGATGGCGATACTGATATCGGCCTGCGCAATGTCGCGAATTTTTGCTGCCATTTCGGTGACCGTTTGTTCACTGACGGCGGTGAAGCGCGCGAGGGTTTCTCGGCGAACGCCCAGGATCCTCTCTTTCGCCTCATCGCTGAACACCACCATCCCGACATCATAGAATTCTGCCGTGTTCTCCTCGGCGCAGAGCGCAACCGCCAGATTGCCGCCCGTGCAGGATTCGGCCGTGGTCAAACGCAGCCCTAAATCCGTAAGTTTTGTCGCCAGCTTTTTCGTTAACTCCCCGACGGTTTCATTTTTATCATGCTCCAGATTATGCATACCGGTGCCTCTTAATTTTCAAAAGGAATGATTGAAATATGACCATTCCTTTCCAGAATAGCGTATTTAATTTCTTTCAACTCCGTCACGCCGTTATTTTGACGCGCTGAAACCAGAATATCGTCGCAAGAAACATCGACTTTTTTAAGCTTATCCATGAGTGGAATACCGTTTTCCACTAATATAACCGGCGTGCCATCCAGAATATTCTCAACGGGAGAAAAATACTTTTTCATTAAGCCAAATATAATGTCTACCACCACCAGCGTGGTGATCGTAATCATCGCACCGGTGACCGAAAAATCTTGTCCCAACAGCGCCTGCTGCGTTGCTTCACTGATGATGAGCAGCAGGATCAGGTCGAAACTGGTCATTTGCAGCAGCGCGCGCCGTCCAGCCACTTTGAATACCACGACCAGAAAAAGATAAATGGCCAGGGCTCGAAAGACCATATCCATATTCGCCTCCTAAGGGTAAATGAACTGCCAGAAGCGAATTTCTGGCTCGTTGTTTACACGAATTGCATTTGCCCACTTCCCCGCCTTCGCCGGCGTCAGAAATAGCCTGACGGTAAATTTTTCATTCTGTTTGAGGTTGTTATAAACGAAAAACAGCGTATCTCCCCGGCTGTACATGCTGTCAGGCTGCGGCCAGATGCTGCCCGGTTCATAGACATCACCGTTCTCGCTCGCCATGCTGATAACGTATTCCCCCTGGGTTTTTACCGGGAACGCGATCTGCAGCGGAAACTCTGTTTCCCGGCGTCCAAAACGCTCATAGTTGAGGGTGAGCGTTTTTGCCGAATTTATTTTCTCAGTATCACTGACCGCTCCGCTCGAAAACAGACCGGCAATCGCCGCGATAATAATAGCCAGCAACAGGATAAAACCGACCTGCCGAAATGCATACTCGAACGTCAGCAAACGATAACTTTCATTTATCCCGGGCAGCTTTTCATTTTTACGATTCATCGTCGCCACCACCGCTCCGCTTATTTGTCGAAATTTATGATTTCTATAAGCAAATGCTTTTAGGACTTATCACATTTGCCACATAAAGGAATAGCAACAATACTTAATAAGTCAAGACAGCCAAAATGAAGGATATCGGATGAAATTATCAGTCATTTCAGCCTTATTAATATTACTGGTTCCCGCCGCCTGGGCAGATAATAACGGCGGGTTACAAAAAGGCGAAGCGCCACCCCCGCCTCATGCGCTGGACGACGGTTATCGGGGTACTGATGACGCGCGGATTATGACCATTACTCAGGCAAAAGGAATGCATGACGGCGCAACCATCTCACTGCGCGGAAACCTGATTGACGGAAGCGGCGACAAATATGTTTTCCAGGATAAAACGGGAAAAATAGACGTCATTATCCCTAAAGCGGTGTTTGACGACAGAACCGTCAAACCCGATCAGATGATCAGTATTAATGGCTCACTGGATAAGAAATCATCACCTCCTGTCGTACGCGTCGATCATCTGCAGAAATAAATTCAGCGAAGCGTTAACGCTGTCACTATCCATCAAATCTCACCCCTTGGCCTGTAAGGAGTCAGCTATGAGTGATACCACACAACGTACGAACGCTTACCCAAAACCGCCTTTCCCGGAGCAACCGCAAACGCCGCCGGGTCTGGCGTCCAAAATGCAGCCCGTGCCCGATCACGGGGAAAAGAGCTATAAAGGGCATGGCCGACTGGCCGGTAAGAAGGCGCTGATCACCGGCGGCGATTCGGGGATTGGCCGCGCCGTGGCGATTGCCTATGCCCGCGAAGGTGCCGATGTCGCCATCAACTATCTGCCCGAAGAGGAGCAGGATGCCGCTGAGGTGATTGCGCTGATTGAAGCCGAGGGACGGAAAGCCGTCGCGCTTCCCGGCGACGTGCGTGACGAGACCTTTTGCCAGAACCTGGTGGAAGAGGCGGTAGCAAAACTTGGCGGGCTGGATATTCTGGTCAATAACGCCGGTCGCCAGCAGTATCGCGAGACGCTGGAAGAACTCACCACCGAGGATTTTGACGCCACGTTTAAAACCAACGTCTATGCGCCCTTCTGGATCACCAAAGCGGCGCTGCGTCACCTGAAAGCACCTGCGTCGATCATCAATACCTCCTCCGTACAGGCGGTACAGCCGAGCGCCATACTGCTTGATTACGCGCAGACGAAAGCCTGTCTGGCAGTGTTTACCAAGGCTTTAGCGAAACAGTTGGGACCTAAAGGGATACGTGTCAATGCCGTTGCGCCGGGCCCCTACTGGACGGTCCTTCAGTCCAGCGGCGGGCAGCCGATGGAGAAAGTGAAACACTTTGGCGAGAGTTCCCCGCTGGGACGTCCGGGCCAGCCCGTTGAAATCGCGCCGCTGTACGTGACGTTAGCCTCTGACGAATGTTCGTTTACCTCCGGGCAAGTGTGGTGCTCGGACGGGGGCGATGGGACTATCTAAAATAAAAAGGCTGCGCAAGCAGCCTTTTTTTCGTCTACGGGGTGACGATATTGAACCAGAAGTCAAAGCTATCCATATAGCTCAGCAACTCATCAAGCTTCGCCTGATTGCCCGTCACCGTCACATCCCCCTGCTCCTGCGCCTGTTTCAGCGTGGTCTCTTTGAGGATGATTTTGTTCAGCGTATCGCGGCTGAGTATGATTGAGGCATCCGCCCCTTTTGCGACCGTATTCGCGCTGTGATTCAGCACGCCGTTCTCAAGCTCCAGCTTGTACTGACCGCCATCTTTACCCAGGTCAACGTTGAAGACCCCTTTTGCATTCGCCGCTCTCATGCCATTGATGTGCACCCCGAGGAAGTCAAAGAACATCTCCGGGGACATGGCGCGAACCGTATCCGGGCTGGCGGTATTCGGCGTCGGCAATTTCTGTACGCCGTTACGAAGTTCCTGCGCCCCGGTCAGATAGAAGTTGCGCCACGGGCCCGACTCCGCCTGATACCCCAACTGTTCGAGCGCGTCCGCTTCCAGATCGCGCGCCGCTTTGTTTGATGGATCGGCAAACACAACCTTGCTTACAACCTGCGCGACCCAGCGGTAGTCACCCTGCGCATAATCGGCTTTGGCTTTTTCAAGGATGGCGCTGGCACCGCCCATATAGTGGACATATTTTTTCGCGGCATCGACGGGCGGGAGTTCGTCGAGCGTTGCCGGATTACCGTTGAACCAGCCGAGGTAAAACACATAGGTCGCTTTCACGTCATGGCTTACCGAGCCGTAATAGCCGCGGCCCGACCAGGATTTAGCTAATCCGTCCGGCAGCGCAAAATTGGCCGCGATTTCATCACGCGTCAGCCCTTTGTTCGCCAGTCTCAACGTCTGGTCATTGATATACCGGTACATATCGCGCTGGTTTTTCATCAGCTTTACCACGTTGTCGTTGCCCCACGTTGGCCAGTGGTGCTGCGCCATGATGATTTCAGCCTTATCACCCCAACGCTCAATGGCGCTGTTAATGTATTTCGACCAGGCCAGCGGGTCGCGGATCTTCGCCCCGCGTAATGAGTAAGTGTTATGCAGCGTGTGGGTCACATCTTCCGCCGCTTCAATCATCTTCTTCTCTTCGACGTACCACAGCATTTCAGACGGGGCTTCTGACCCCGGCGCCATCATAAAGTCATACGTCAGACCGTCGATAACCTCTTTCTGACCATCTTCGGTGATGTAATGGGTCGGCTCGATCAGCGTCACCGTCCCGGCAGACGTGGTCGTCCCGAGACCCGCGCCAACCTGGCCTTTTGCGTCAGGTTTCAGCAGGTTGCCGTACATGTAGCTGGCCCGGCGGCTCATCGCATTCCCGGCCATGATGTTCTCGGAGACCGCTTCTTTCATAAAGCCCGCCGGGGCATAGACTTTCACTTTGCCTGATTTCACATCGGCTTCGTCAACCACGCCGCGCACGCCGCCATAGTGGTCAACGTGGCTATGTGTATAAATCACCGCCACCACCGGACGTTTTCCGCGGTTTTTATAATAGAGATCCATCCCCACCTTAGCGGTTTCGGCAGAGACCAGCGGATCGATAACCGTGATCCCTTCTTTGCCTTCCATGATCGTCATGTTTGACAGGTCGAGGTTACGGATCTGGTAAACGCCGTCCGTTACTTCGAACAGGCCGCTGATGTTAATCAGCTGCGCCTGACGCCACAGGCTTGGGTTTACCGTATCTGGCGCTTTTTGCCCCTCTTTGATAAAAGCGTATTGCTGCGGGTTCCAGATAACATTGCCCTTTTCACCCTTAATGACATCCTTTGGCAGCGGAGCAATAAAGCCTTTATGGGCATTGCTGAAATCGGTTTTATCAAAAAACGGCAGTTGGCCATACAGCGCATCATTATTTGCTTTCGTATGGGCAGTAGCTTCTTTTGCCGTTGACTGCGCCATGGCAGGAGCAGCCAACAGCGATGTGGATAACAGGCCAGCAACGGTCATTGCGTTAACGAGAGTTTTGAGTTTCATAAATCCCCTACACGTCATAATTACGTTCGGATATGCGTTAAGCCAATAAGGTTACCAGTCCATTATTTATTCCCCCATTCAAATAACGTTTAAAAATAAACAAACTTAACCTGTTGTCGTCATTGCCGGGCAGGATAATGCTCACTCCCTTTATTCACACCAGGATAACCAATGAAGATAATGCCACTTTTTTTCGTTATATTTAGCCTGAGCAGCTTAACCGCTTGCCGCTCTGCCCCACCCGATAAAGTCGAACAGATTAACCATTTGCAGGTTCCTTTAATTTTACCCGGCGAGAAACCACCCGCGGTACCAACGTCACATATTGCGGCGCTCTACCAGGAGAATAAACACCAAATTGATTCATTAACACGCAGCCTCAAATCACAGTATCTTCAGGATGCCTCGGCAAACGATATTTTTAAAGAAGACAGTCCAGTACAACCCGTCTACGCCTCCCTCACAAAGCTGGAACAGTTAGCTATGATAAACCAGCAATACCTGAAAGATAAAAATGAAGCAGGCCTGAGAAAGATTAATCTTGTCCTTAAACCCTTAATAACGGGTTAAACGATAAAAAGCCCGACTACAGAGTAGCCGGGCTTTTTATCATCGAGAAGAACATAGGGATTAATCGTGTTGACCAAAGCGATAGGTCAACCCAGCGGTAACGGAGCTAATATCGCTGCTGACGCCAATCTGGTTAGCATTACCCACGTTGCTGACCCACTGGTACTCCATGCGACCAGCCCAGTTTTTATTGAATGCGTATTCCGTACCGACTGCCGCAAGCGGGCGTATACCGGTCTCAAAACGATTGTGACCACTTACATCAGATTCAGCACGGTAGCCCATCGCACCCGCACGGCCATAGATATCCCAATTGTTCGTCACGGCATAGCTGGCTTTTAAAGACATCTGCAGGCCTTGGGCTTTCATTTGTCCACCCGCGCTATGCTGGCCTTTTATCTGCATATTTCCCAGATAATCATAGCCGCCTTCAACCGCAAGCCATGGCGTAATTTGGTAACCCGTATAGATACCGCCGCCGACATTATCGTGGTCGATATCGAAATGGTTAGAGCTATTATTGCTTTCGCGTGCTTTAGAGCCTGTATTGGTGTCAAAATAATGTGACCAGCCAAATTTCGCCCCACTATACCAGGTGCCTGCATCTGCGGCGGCAAAAGCGGTCGTGGCGGTACATGCATTTACCAGAATTAAAGCTATTAATGTCTTTTTCATACGTATCCTGTTTGCTTCGTCAAAATTCATTTCGGTGAGCAAACAGTAAACAAAAACGAGAATGTCGTTAATTCGTTTTTAGTTTAATTTTAAACTTACATTAAAACGACTCCGGTAAATTTCTGATTTCAAGAAGATACCCACCTCTTTTGAACGAGATATATTCACCTTGCTTAAGGGCCGATAATACGTTGAGAATACTGCTGCGCGACAAAAGCGTGCGGTCCTGGATATATTCGAGGATCGTCGTACACATTCGTGCTTCCTCAGGTAATAAAATCATCTCCTGAAGATGGTTGCGAATAACGGAATAAGTCCGTTGCTGCAGGACCTGGGCATCCCGATAAATTAAATAGGCAGTATGATACGAGAGAAGTGTAGCCACCTCTTCCCATACCCCCTGCTCGCGGAAACGTTCCGCCGCACGTTCGGCATCCACTCGTAAAATAGTCGACTCGGTTTCCACTCGCAGAATATGCCCCTGCGTCGGCTGGATCATTTCTGCAATACCGAAGAGATGGGGTTCGTAAACAGTGACCAGCAGCAGGCCGTCGGAAGCGCGCAGCAGGGACAATCCGCCCTCTAAAAAGAGATACATTTGCTGCCGACCTTTATGTTTCCACGTCACGCGCTTGCGCGGCACAGCTTTCATTTTCTCCGCTATCGGCTCAAGGATCGCGGTCAGTCGTTCAATCGATTGTTCAGGACGAACAGGCGGTAAAATATGCATGGCACAACCTTATAACATCGGGTAACAGCCAGTATAGACCATATAATTTAAGCAGTTACCGAACTAAAACTGATAGCTATAGTTTACGCTGGCAAACCAAAGATGGGGGTTATCATAGCTTCCCGCAAAGACAGCGGGTGATTTCACATGCGATGACTGCATGTGAAGATACTCGACGGCAACACCAATATTGCTGGCTGGCGTAATCTGATACTGCGCGCCTGTACCGAACCGCCATTCGTCGCCGGTCGGTAAGGTCATCGCCACATCACTCTGGCTGTGGTACGGCGAGCTATCAAAGGCTACGCCGGCATTCAACCGCCACTGTCCTGTTGGGCGATACTGCACGCCGAGCGCACCATGCCAGGTATCTTTCATGCGGCTGACGTTGTTAAGCGTCTGTCCGCTCACCGTGATTTGTGGCGCACCGAACTGGCTCCAGTCCTGCCAGCCGAGATCGCCCATCACCGACCATTGCGGGTTAACATCGTGCACAACGCTGAGCATAATTTGCTGCGGCGCATTCACCTGTGCCGTCACCGGGCGCTCGTATGCGCCACCCGGTAAGCGTGCTTTGCCGTCGATACTATAGTGATAGTCCGTCTTGCTGTTCCATGTGATACCGGCTCGCGTCTGTTCGGTCAGCTGCATCAACAGCCCCAGGCGATAGCTCATCGCCCAGTCATGGTCATGCTGCTGGCGGTCGTCGTCATTCACACTGCGGGTCAATGAAAAATAGCCGTAGTTGACGTTGGCGGAAGCCCCGATTGAGAGACGATCGTTAAGTTTGTACGCCATGGACGGACTGAGCGTCATCGCCACCATAGTGCTCTTTTTGATCAGCCGGTCGCCCGCCCAGTTACCGTAATCGATCCCCAGGCCATAATTGCCGTAAAGCCCAATACCGGCATAAAGATCGTCGTTCATTTTCTGGCTATAGAAGGCGCTGGCATTGGGAACGGTTTTCATCACATCGCCGGGGCTTCTCTGCGCATCGTTATTCAGCTGGTAGTCGATGGAGCCGTCCATCACCTGTAGCCCACCGGTGATCATATGGTCAGGTAATCGCGTCATGCCCGCCGGGTTGGTCATTATTGTGGAGGCATCCTGCGCGCGCGCTGCCTGCCCTGCGCCCGCAAGTGCGGTATCTTCGGTGCCTGCTTCATAAAAATAGAGCGCACTGGCGTGGGCGCAGGAGGCGGCCAATAAGCCAGTGCAGAGGAGTATGTTGGTTTTCATCTGCGAACCTGGTGAATAAAGAATTTGCCGACAGGTATAACAATCGAAATAGTTTCAGTAAAAAGAAAGGGTGTTTATTTTTAAATATTCCGGAACGGGTACGGCATGGATTAAGCACATCATTACGTCAGTTAAGGCCGCGACGCAGGTGCTTACTTCAGGAAAATAGACCCGTCGAGGCAAAAAAATATGTTTCACTAATGTTAATTACATTACCAATAAATATTGAATTGTTTAATGACATGTTTAATTCGCCCATTTTCATTACCGCAGATCCCGTCAAATGACGATTTTGAAGAAAATTATAGATAGCCATTCCTCTCTTCCTGTACTTCCACCAGCAAGCAATATCAGAACATAAATCTATACCAACCTTAAAAACTGGATATTTAAGTTTAAAAATACAATTTAAACGGTATTTACGTTTACCAAATCCACTCAAGATGGTTTTATATTCCAACCCAAAGGCAAGGCGTGACACGTTGTTCTACAACCCATCACGCCATCGCAGGGACACAAAAATGATTATGAAAAACGGGATATAAGAGCATGTTCAATAAAACAGTAATCGCGGCCGCTATCATGTTTTCGGGCGCTGCAATGGCAGCGGAAAGCACCGGTGTTGCGGGTGGCACAATCACTTTCAATGGTTCCGTATCCGATACAACCTGTGATGTGACAACCAATAATGGTTCCGATTTTACGGTGAACCTGGCGCCTATTTCACTGACCGATATGGGTACCAGCACCGGCGTTGTCAGCGCCAATAATAAAGACTTCACCATGAGTCTGAAAAACTGCACCGCGGCCGACACCGCCACCAAAACCCTGAAAATTACCTTCTCCAGCAGCAACCTGTCTGATGACGGTAAATACCTGAAGAACTACAGCGAAAGCGGCGCTGAAGGTGTCGGCATAACCCTGACCAAGGATGGCACCACCGCCGTTCCGTTCGACACCGCGTTCAATACCGGCCTGACCTCTGATGATGTATCCGGCACCGACGGCGTTACGCTGACGATGCATGCGAACTACTACAACTTCGGCGGTTCAGCTGTCACCACGGGTAAAGTGGTTACCGACGCAACTTACTCTTTTAGCTACGATTAATCTCCCAGCCGGGGAGAAATCCCCGGTTTTTAATGACCATGAAAAAATTAACCCTATTTCTCCTTAGCGTACTTTCTTCACACGCGGCACTTGCCAGCGTTGTGATTAATCAGACACGCGTGATTTATCCTGGCGAAGCAAAATTCGTTTCAGTGCAGTTAGTGAATGAAAGCGACAAAACCCATCTGGTGCAGTCCTGGCTGGATGAAGGTGACGCGTCTGCGGCCCCGGAAACCATTAAAGCCCCGTTTTCGGTGATGCCGCCTGTCGTCAAAATGGATAGCCACGGTGGGCAAACGCTGAAAATCACTGCAACAAATACCCGCTCCCTGCCCCCTGACAGGGAAAGCGTATTCTGGTTAAACGTTCTGGACGTCCCACCTGCGCCTGAAGGCAGCAACGACAATTATCTGCAGGTGGCGATTCGCAATCGTATCAAGCTGTTTTATCGCCCTGCGTCGTTACAAGAACTCGATAATAAAGCCATTGAAAAGGTCTCTATTTCCACCTCAGGGGGTCACACCTGCCTTAAAAATAGCTCGCCTTACTATTTAACCATTCCGCAGGTTGTAACCTGGCAGGGGGGGAAATTAAAGCAGAACCGAAATGATAATTTGCTGAGCGATACCGCCTTTATTCCGCCTTACGGTTGCGCACTGGTTTCCAACACCATCCAGTCCGGTGCACAGTACCGTATTACCTGGCTTGATGATTACGGTGCCAAAAGATTCAGCACCCTTCACTGATTATTTATATGGTTAACGCCTGGTTCAATTCTGATGAAGAACAGCTCCCTGTTTAGAAAAAGTCTGTTAGTTCACTCCGTCAGCCTCGCCCTGTGTTCCTTTGGGGCGGCTGGAGAGACATTTAATAGCAGCCTGCTGGTCGGTAATTCAGCAGATATGGACTGGAGCAATACAAAACTGGTTATGACGCCAGGTGCGTACGATCTCGACGTTTATGTTAACAACGTCTGGCGGGGAAAATTCGTCATGACGATCGCCAATGATGGTAAAGGGAGCCTGCTGGTTCAGAAAGACGACGTCCCGCTGCTCGGTATTCTGGAGCTCGACGAGTTCATTACGGATAAATCAAGCGGCCAGATAAACATCAATACCCTGCTTCATGGCGGAAAAAGTAAACTGGCAGCAGGTGAACTGCGTCTGGATTTAGAAGTTCCGCAAGCCTTTGTCGTCACCGAAAAACAAAACTGGGTCTCCCCACAGAAATGGGATCAGGGGATTAATGGGGTATATACCAACTACAACCTCAACTATTACAATTTTTATGGCCTGAGCGATGGATATACCAACAGCGATAACATCTATTTATCGCTGAACAGCGGGCTGAATATCTCTGGCTGGCATTTGCTCGATAACTCCACGTGGATGCGTTACAGCAATATTGGTAAAGGGTATTGGGTTAATACCACACGCTACCTTGAAAGACCTGTTGTCGCCATTGGCGCATTAATGCGCGTCGGACGTACTTATACCACGTCCGATTATTTTGACACGATTCGTTTTCGTGGCCTGACACTGAATAAAAGCCGTCAGATGTTACCCGACAGCGAACGCGTGTATATGCCGGTTATCAACGGGATTGCCACCAGCACTGCCGTTGTGAGCGTTTACCAGGATGGGCACATCATCCACCAGATTACCGTGCCTGCTGGCCCCTTTTCGATTCGCGATTTAATGCCAACCGGTTCGCGCGGAGATCTCTCTGTTGAAGTGAAAAACAATGGCGGGAGCATTGAGCGTTTTGCTGTGCCCTTTTCCTCTATTCCGGACATGCTGCGTCCAGGCACCAGCGACTATCAGTTCAACGCGGGTGAAGTGGATATGCGTGGCATTAATGACCACAGCCAATTTGCCCAGTTCAGCTACTCTCGCGGTATTAATAACTATGTGACGGCAACCGCCGGGAGTATCTGGAGCGCGGACTATTTCTCTTTTCTGCTGGGAGGCGCTCTTTCCGTTCCCTATGCGGGCTCGTTATCGGCGTCGCTTGAACAATCGCAATATCACCTGCCAGGAGACAGCCGACGCAGGGGGGAAAAATATGCGCTCTCATGGAGTAAATCCTTCCCGACGCAAACCAACCTGACGCTGGCATCTTATTACTATCGCACGCAGGATTACGCATCGTTCAACGATTATGTTTTGGCGAAATCCAATATTCAGGATTACGGCGGCACCGGCACATCAACCATTAACAGCAAACAGGCGTTTAGCGCCAATATCAACCAACCGCTGGCTGACGGTTTTGGTCGACTTTCTCTGACGGCGTACTGGCGCGATTACTGGCGCGGACAAAAGACCAGCCGCCAGTATAATCTGACCTGGAGTAACGCCTATAACAGCGTGAATTACGCTGTTTCGCTGCGACGCTCTGAAGTCACTCAGTCGTACTATGACTATGAAACAGATTACGCAGGCGATGTGGTGACGTCACTGCGTACGCGTGGCAAAACGGAGAATAACCTCTATTTCTCCGTCAACATTCCGATCTCACTCTTTGGCAGCGCGGGAAGCCTTGCCTCTCATGCAACTGTCCAGCAGGGTAAATACTCATCCTCCGATGTCAGCCTGAGCGGCAGCGCCAAGGATGTGGATTACAGCCTCATGCTGGCGCATGACAGTGACGGTAATTCTCGCTCCGCCGATCTCTACACCAGCTGGAAAAACGGTTTCACGAGCCTGAACAGTGGGCTAACGCTTTCGCGCGAGTATCGCCAGGCCAGCCTGGGTGCCAGCGGCAATATTCTTGCGTGGCGTGGTGGCGTCATCACCTCACCGAATAATGGGCGAAACTTCGTTATTCTGGAGGCGCCGGGTGTCGACAATGCCGTAATCAATGGGGATCCCTCTACGCGCACAAACCACAACGGTATTGCCCTGATCGCCAGCGCAACCCCTTACCGGCAGAATAACTTCCATCTGGAACAGGATGGTTCAAAAAGCAGTGATGTCGATTTACAGGGGAATTTACTCAATATTGCTCCGTATGAAGGCAGCATTACTTATCTGAAATACAAAACCGACACGCGCAAGGTTTACACCTTTGATGTGCGGGACAGTAACGGCAACTCGCTTCCCTTCGGTGCATTAGTGTCTGATTCCCGTCAGCAGGAACTGGGTTATGTCGCCCAGGGAAGCCAAATTTTCATGAAGTCCGAAACCATCCCAGAGGCTATCCGCATCAATACCAGCAAAGGCAAAGTGAAAAAAACCTGCGTCATTACGCAACCGGCAGAACATATCGTCAATATCTGTCGGTAACCGATAACGAGTATGAAATCGATCATGAGCAAATCTTTATTTTTCATCATTGCCGTATTCAGCCTGATAACGATCCCTGGTTTTTCGGCGCTGGCGGCACCACAAGCTCGAGGCGTGACAGGGGATACCTGCCGTAATAGCGGTATTATATTTAAAAGCGTGGCGGAGGCGGATAAATCGCTTAATTTGTCCTCGGCCTTTATCACCTCAACGGTAGTAGAAAAGACATTTACCACCAGCTGGTCGGGGAGTATGACCTGTACCTATGGCAACGTGGGTATCGGAGGATTATTGCAGGATCATCTTTACTACTTTACCGGGTTTAATAACAGCCCCGTTTATTTGAATTTTAACAGTGCTGATGGCGAAAGCAGTTACTGGATTAAAGTCACCGCTGAAATTACCGGTAGTACCAAAGTCACGGTGAGCGGGATTGTGGGTATTCACTCACTGTCCTACCAGACGCAATATACATTGCGAGCGGAGTTACTGTCGTCGCCGCCTGTCGGGGTCTCCGCCTATACCAAAACCACCACCAACGGCGCGCTTAGCGTGATTCCTGCAGTGATGAGCGGTACCGGGTCAGGGGGTGATTCTCCCCTGCTCTCCAGTAAAACCTATGCTTCCCGGGCATGGAGCAACATGATGTCAGAAACCGCGCGCAAAAGCTGGGATACCGATTATTTTTTGGCATACGAGAAAATGACTATTCAATTCGAGCCGAAAGAAACCACCTGCAATATGACGCATGACATGACGGTTAAACTCCCCCCTGCACCGCTGAAAGAACTTAAGACCTACGGCAGGAAGAATGGGGCCGATTTCACCATTCCCATCAAATGCGGAAACCTCGCCGGCGTAAAAACATCAACGCGGAATATTAAGGCCTGGCTGTCCAGTAATGATTTGATCAGCTCGGACAGTAGTTCACAAACAATGGTAAATGATGAAACCACGGCGGGCGGGGTCGGTATCGCTATTCGAAGCCGTACTTTTATGGGTGATTTTGAAGAGGTAAAACTTTCCAGCAGTACCAGTATGGAAAATGCCACGCAAATTCTTGACATTGTGAAGGATGATGACATTCAGGAAACACAATTTATTCTCCTGCATGCTTATTATAAAGTTTATGATCCCTCAGCCTTGTCGACCGGCACGGTGGTCGCAACTGCACAGATCATGTTCGGCTATGACTAATTATCTCACTTACACAATGACATTAATTTATTTTTAAAATCAGCCAAAAAACGCTATGAAAATATCTGTTCAAACCGTGCTTAATTTATTGCATAACATTATTCATCCGGTTTCTGCCGATCTGGTTAACCACCTGCAACGCACGGCGCTCATCATCTGGTATTTAAGCCACCGTGTTGGGCTGGATAAAACGGGGCTCAGCAATGCCTTTCTGGCCGGAATGCTGCACGACATTGGCACGCTAAATAAAGATCGTACGCGCCTTACCCCCGGCAGTGAGGGGTTTCTGGATGGGCATGAACAGCTGGCGGGTTCAATGACCGCGGGGATCCGTTTCCTGCAACCCGTCACGCCCATCCTTGAAAATCATCATACCGAATGGTCTGCAACGGCTAAGGACAATCTTCCTCTGGTACATTATCTGGTACATATGGCGGATTCCTTTGAGCTTTATCTGCGCGGGATTGACGGTGATTTTATTACCCAACGCGAGAGGATCATTTCGGAATTCTTTGCCCATTCAACACCCTGGCCCGCCCCTCTGGAGCAGGCGCTGCGGGAATCAGGGCATCAGGATGGCTTTTGGTTTCGGCTTGGCAACCCTTCGCTTTCCCAGGTGTTGAACGCCATCAGCCCGTTGCACGATCACATGCTGGATCATCATGATTTTCTCGAGGTGTGTCAGCTCATCTCAAAAATCGTCGATAAGTACAGCAGCTTCACCCGTACCCATAGCGCCAGCGTAGCGCATGTCGCTGCGCGTCTGGCCGAACTTTATGGCTATGATATCGATATGCAAGAAAAGATCTGTATTGCAGGCTACTTGCATGATATTGGGAAACTTTTTACGCCACTCGACGTTCTGGAAAAGCACGGCAAACTCGAAAGCTGGGAATATGCCATCATGAAGCAGCACAGCTATAAAACGCTGGTGATGCTCCATCCCATTACCGAGCTGGGCGATATCGTGAGCTGGGCCGCCAATCATCACGAGCGACTGGACGGCAGTGGATACCCTTTCAGGCTGGGTGCCGCTTCACTTGATATTCCCTCGCGCATACTTGCGGTGGCAGATGTTTTTACTGCCATGACGGAAAATCGTCCCTACAGACAGGGGATGCAGAGTGCTGAGGCGCTGACCATTTTGCGAGAAGAAGTGGCCAATTACCGACTGGACAGGGACATCGTGGCATTGCTGGACCATAATATTGACAGTGTGAAACCGCTTGTCGCGATGTGTTAACGTTCTAAGAACAGATAATGAAATATTTGATTGCCAGCAAAGTCATTTACGATACGGAAAGCGGGGAGCTGACCCTTCCTGGTGCTGAGCTACCTGAGGCTCAAAAATTGACGAATACGGCTAACCGTATCCTGTCGCTGCTTATTGCTTCCCCGGGAGAGGTACTTGAGCGTCACTATCTGCTGGAACAGGTATGGGAGTCAGCCGGGCATACCGGCTCAAGTTCCTCACTTAACCAGTACATTAGTATTTTACGCAAAACGTTAACCTCACTGACTGACATCGAAGAGTCGATAATTGTTGTGCCTAAAGTGGGCTTCTACTTCTCAGCCGATATTGACGTTCAGCCTCTGGATCAACCCTATGCCCCCCCGTCGAAGGAGGATGCCTTCCCGGCGAAGAAAACACGTTCGATGCCGCTCAAATACAGTGGCGCGGCCTTGCTAATTCTGGCGCTGGTTGTCGCTAATGTGTGGATCTGGAACCAACCCAAAATCAATGAACGTTATTCCCGTGTAACAGAAATAGGCACGCTGGAAAAGTGTACTATTACGACCTACGAACATCTTTCAACCGATGAGCGTAAGCGGGTACATGAGGTATTACTCACGGCACAGCCTGAGCTCAATGAAAAATGTCTAAAACATACGGCACAGGTGATGGTTAACATTCAACCCAGCGTATTTTATGGTAGCAGTGGGCGTATGTTTTACTCTTTTTGCCCTGTAGATCCCGAGAATAAAACACTCGCATATTGTGAAAATCATTACGCATTTAACTGGAAGATGAAATGAAGATTGCACTGACGCTATCTGCAACTGTCCTCATCCTGACAGGTACGCTTATCTGGGGAATTAATCATCGCACCTCGACGTATTTAGAAGATCGATGCTTCGCCAATTTTACCTATACCGACAACACAGACGATAATGCGTTTAATTTCAAAGGAAATATTTTCTTTGAGTTCTCAAAAAATAAAACCGGACAATTTAATCTCTCCGGAAACGTATCCTATCTGGGAAAAAACTATACCTTCTCACGCTATGTACGTTTTGCTTAT
Organism: Enterobacter mori; assembly: GCF_025244905.1. Classification (NCBI taxonomy): domain Bacteria; kingdom Pseudomonadati; phylum Pseudomonadota; class Gammaproteobacteria; order Enterobacterales; family Enterobacteriaceae; genus Enterobacter; species Enterobacter mori. Next base: position 3,792,766 of record NZ_CP104285.1, read on the forward strand.
AGTCATCTAAAAAACAACGCCTACAGAATAAAAATTCTTTCGCACGAAACGATGGCGCACGACAATGTGCCTGCTGCGATCTCACCGCTTGCCATTAAGATAATGTTTCTTACCGGCGAATACTCTATGTACCTGCATAAGCAGGACAATAGTTTTATTACAATTGGGAACTCACTTTCACCGCTGATGAATTGCGTTATACAGTCCTGATATTTTGGTAAGAATCCGCTGTTATGAAGAAAAATAATTGCGTCAGTTGTGCAAAATGTGGTTTTGCGGGCGTTTGCCAGTCGTATCTTTTCGACCGTCAAGAACCTCTGTTCATTAAAGACCTCGCACGTAAAAAACACATTGCTAAGAATGAATTTATTTATCAACAGGGTACTGCTGTAAAAGCGCTGTATGCTCTGAGACGTGGGGTGGCGAAAATTTATGATTCTCAGCAAACGCTCCAGGGCATTGTTTTTCCAGGTCAGATTATGGGGGCAGAGGAACTCTTCAGTCCGTGTTATCAATACAGCGTACAGGCGGCCACAGAGGTAGAAGTTTGTGAGTTACAAAACGCTCATTTCTATCACCTGAGTCAGATAACCAGTAACTTCACCCATTTTATTATTGCTATTCTCTCTCGCTCCGCGAGGGAGAAACAGCAATTTATCAGCGTGCTGGTGAACAATGATGGAGTGCAGAAAGTCAGTGGTTTTATTCAGCTGATGGTGAACATCAACAAGGAATATGGCTTTGAGCACACTATTCTGGAACTGCCTCTAAGCAAAAAAGAGCTGGCACAACTGCTCGGTATTTCTCAGTCAACGCTGTCCCGTGCATTCGAGACGCTGGAGGCGCAGCGTAAAGTGATGATCACTAAAAAAGAGATTGTCGTACTCGAATGTCTGTAAGAGAAAACAGGGACTGGAGCGGGCGAAGGGAATCGAACCCTCGTATAGAGCTTGGGAAGCTCTCGTTCTACCATTGAACTACGCCCGCGTTGAGGTGCGTAAAGCATTATAGACCTTACGCATCTCCATACAAGCCTCCCCCTCACTAAGTGGCGATAAAATAATCACTTAGCACTTCGGTTTGCTGCCCTGAGCCGGGAGATAGCGCTGCGGATCGATGGCCGTCGCCTTGTAGCGGATCTGGAAATGCAGCTTCACCGAGTCCGTCCCGGTATTGCCCATGGTGGCTATCTTCTGCCCCGCCTTCACGTTCTGTCCGTTATTGACCAGCATCGTGTCATTATGCGCATAAGCGGTGATGTAATCTTCGCCGTGCTTAATCATGATCAGATTTCCGTATCCGCGCAGCTGGTTGCCGACGTAGACCACCTTCCCGGCGCCGGAAGCATACACCGGTGTGCCGCGCGCAGCAGCAATATCAATGCCTTTGTTACCGCCTTCTGAAAGTGAATAAGGCGCCACAACTTTACCGCTGGCTGGCCAAATCCAGCAGCGCTGCCCGACCGGTGGCCAGGAAGACTTCGGCACCTGATAAGACGGCGTCACTTTGGCCGTTTTGCCTTTTGAGGCGGTTTTTTTGGCTGAAGAAGAGCCGCCATTGACCTTCAGTTTCTGCCCCACCTCAATGGTATAGGGGGGAGAGATGTTATTCAGACGCGCGAGATCCTTTACGCTGGTTCCCGTTGCACGTGAAATGCGATACAGGGTATCCCCGCGCTTAACGGTATAGACCGCACCGGAATAGCTGCCCATATCCGACGATTTGCTTCCCGAGCATCCCGCCAGAAGTAGCGTCAGCGTCAGGCAAACAACAGCAGTGATGGGGTTTCTCGTCAGGCTTCCTGCAAACAAAACAGATCCTCGGTCAGCGTAAATGGCGCACTATGATAGCAGCCAAAACGAATAGGGGTCATGCCATTTTCCGCTCCGGGTGCCAAACCGTTCGTATAAGAATGCCGTATAATGATCCGGCTGATGGTGCTGAACCACTCGGCATTCTGGCACTGGAGCATCAATGAGTATTCAAGAACACGTTATTTTGGTAAATGACCAGGGAAAGGTGATTGGCACTCAGGAAAAATATGCCGCGCACACCTCGCATACCCCGCTGCATCTGGCCTTCTCCACCTGGCTTTTCAATGCCCGCGGCGAATGTCTGATTACCCGACGCGCCTTAAGCAAAAAAGCCTGGCCCGGCGTCTGGACCAACTCGGTCTGCGGCCACCCTCAGTCAGGCGAAGAGATGGAACAGGCAATAATCCGCCGCTGCCGCTTTGAAGTGGGCGCAGAACTGGCTGATATCACTGCCGTGGCCCCTGAGTTTCGCTATCGGGAAGCCGACCCATCCGGGATCGTGGAAAATGAAATTTGCCCTGTTTATGCCGCTCACATCACCAATAACGTGACGATAAACGAAGATGAAGTGATGGAATATCAGTGGGTTGAACTGGACACATTATTCCGTGCGCTGGACGCGACGCCCTGGGCCTTTAGCCCGTGGATGGTTATGGAAGCGACAACCGCCCGCGATAAACTCAAAGCCTTCGCGGCGCAATAAAAAAGCCCCTTTCGGGGCTTTTTTTACATCTCAGCGCCTTATTTCACCGGGCGCATCGCCGGGAAGAGGATCACGTCACGGATGGTATGGCTGTTGGTGAACAGCATCACCATACGGTCGATACCAATCCCCAGACCCGCCGTTGGTGGCAGGCCGTGCTCCAGCGCGGTCACGTAGTCTTCGTCGAAGAACATCGCTTCGTCGTCGCCTGCCGCTTTCGCATCTACCTGGTCCTGGAAACGCTGCGCCTGATCTTCTGCATCGTTCAGCTCGCTGAAGCCGTTGCCGATTTCGCGGCCACCGATGAAGAATTCGAAACGATCGGTGATTTCCGGGTTCACGTCATTACGACGCGCCAGCGGAGAGACTTCAGCCGGGTATTCGGTGATGAAGGTCGGCTGAATCAGGTGCGCTTCGGCCACTTCTTCGAAGATCTCGGTCACGATACGGCCCAGACCCCAGCTCTTCTCAACTTTGATACCGATGCTTTCCGCGATTGCTTTCGCTGAGTCGAAGTTATCCAGATCGGCCATCTCGGTTTCCGGACGGTATTTCTTGATCGCTTCGCGCATGGTCAGCTTGACGAACGGCTTGCCGAAGTCGAAGACCTCTTCACCGTAAGGCACTTCGGTGGTGCCCAGAATGTCCTGCGCCAGGGTACGGAACAGAGATTCGGTCAGCTCGATCAGATCTTTGTAATCCGCATACGCCATATAGAGTTCCATCATGGTGAACTCTGGGTTATGACGCACGGAGATACCTTCGTTACGGAAGTTACGGTTGATTTCGAACACGCGGTCGAAACCACCGACCACCAGACGCTTCAGGTACAGTTCCGGCGCGATACGCAGGTACATGTCCAGGTCCAGGGCGTTGTGATGGGTGATGAACGGACGCGCAGACGCGCCGCCAGGGATCACCTGCATCATTGGGGTTTCCACTTCCATAAAGTCACGGTTGACCATGAACTGGCGGATACCGGCCATGATCTGGGAGCGAATTTTGAAAGTCTTGCGGGATTCATCGTTAGAGATGAGATCCAGATAACGCTGACGGTAGCGCGCTTCCTGATCCTGCAGGCCGTGGAATTTGTCCGGCAGCGGGCGCAGGGCTTTGGTCAGCAGACGCAGCTCGGTGCAGTGGATAGAGAGTTCACCGGTCTTGGTTTTGAACAGTTTACCTTTCGCGCCCAGGATATCGCCCAGGTCCCACTTCTTGAACTGCTCGTTGTAGATGCCTTCCGGCAGGTCGTCACGGGAAACGTACAGCTGAATACGGCCGCCAACGTCCTGCAGCGTCACGAAGGACGCTTTACCCATGATACGACGGGTCATCATACGGCCAGCCACAGACACTTCGATGTTCAGCGCTTCCAGCTCTTCGTTCTCTTTACCGTCGAAGTCTGCGTGCAGTTGGTCTGAGGTGTGGTCACGACGAAAATCGTTCGGGAACGGCACACCCTGCTCGCGCAGCGCTGCCAGCTTCTCGCGGCGGGTTTTCAGTTCGTTATTAAGATCGACTACCGCGTCAGCGCCCTGTGCTTGTTGTTCAGACATGTTGGTTCCTCATAACCCTGCTTTCAAACTTGCTTCGATAAATTGGTCCAGGCTGCCGTCCAGCACCGCCTGCGTATTGCGGGTTTCAACCCCGGTACGCAGGTCTTTGATGCGGGAGTCATCAAGGACGTAAGAACGGATCTGGCTGCCCCAGCCGATGTCGGACTTGTTGTCTTCCATCGCCTGTTTCTCAGCATTTTTCTTCTGCATTTCCAGCTCATAAAGCTTCGCTTTCATCTGCTTCATGGCCTGGTCTTTGTTCTTATGCTGGGAACGGTCGTTCTGGCATTGTGTTACCAGCCCGGTAGGAATGTGGGTAATACGTACCGCAGATTCCGTACGGTTAACGTGCTGACCACCCGCGCCGGATGCGCGGTAAACGTCAATACGCAGGTCGGCCGGGTTGATATCGATGTCGATATCATCATTCACTTCCGGGTAGACGAACGCGGAGCTGAAGGAGGTGTGGCGACGGCCGCCGGAGTCAAACGGGCTCTTACGCACCAGGCGGTGAACGCCGGTTTCAGTACGCAGCCAGCCATAGGCGTAATCACCAATAATTTTGATGGTCACGGATTTCAGACCCGCGACTTCACCTTCAGACTCTTCGATAATTTCAGTTTTGAAACCGCGCGCTTCAGCCCAACGCAGGTACATACGCGTCAGCATGCTGGCCCAGTCCTGTGCTTCCGTACCGCCAGAACCCGCCTGAATATCGAGGTAGCAATCAGCGCTGTCGTATTCGCCGGAGAACATACGACGGAATTCGAGCTGTGCCAGCTTCTCTTCCAGAACGTCGAGTTCTGCCACGGCTTCGTTAAAGGTTTCTTCGTCGTCGGCTTCTACAGCCAGTTCCAACAGACCAGAGACATCTTCCAGCCCCTGAGACATTTGGTCCAGGGTATCGACAATCGCTTCGAGAGAGGAACGCTCTTTACCCAGCGCCTGCGCGCGTTCAGGTTCGTTCCAGACGTCCGGCTGTTCCAGCTCGGCGTTTACTTCTTCAAGACGCTCTTTCTTGGCATCGTAGTCAAAGATACCCCCTAAGAACGTCAGAGCGCTCCGTGAGGTCCTGAATGCGGTTTTTTACCGGATTAATTTCAAACATGGTCTGTTTTCTTTTATGGGCTTGTCAAAATGCGGTGATAAGAGCGGGATTGTACCGAATCCACGCCCTTTTTTGTAGCTTTACTGACGCTAAATTGGCCAGATATTGTCGATGATGATCTGAAGGGAGCGGTTGCCGCGAAACTCGTTGATATCAAGCTTATAGGCCAGCTCAACCTCGCGCACGCCGTTGTCCGGCCACATGGAGGTGTCAACGTTGAAGGCGATGCCGTCCAGCAGCGGTCCACCGCCGGTGGGCTCGACCATCACTTTCAGGTGACGTTCGCCAACAATTCGCTGTTGCAGCAGGCGGAAACGGCCATCGAACAGCGGTTCCGGGAACATCTGCCCCCACGGCCCCGCGTCACGCAGCATCTGGGCCACCTCCATGGTCATTTCAGCCGGTGAAAGTTCGCCGTCAGAGACCACTTCGCCCTGTAACAGCGCAGGGTCGATCCAGTCTGTCACCAGCTCGCCAAACAGTCGCTGAAACTCGTCGAACTTCGCCTCTTCCAGCGACAGGCCTGCCGCCATCGCGTGACCGCCAAACTTGATCATCAGACCCGGGTGAAGCGTATCCAGGCGCTCCAGCGCATCGCGCATGTGCAGCCCCTGAATTGAACGACCGGAGCCTTTCAGCGTGCCGTCGCCCGCGGGGGCAAACGCAATCACCGGACGGTGGAAGCGCTCTTTGATGCGCGACGCCAGGATGCCGACCACGCCCTGATGCCACTCGGGATGGTACATCGCCAGGCCGCCCGGCAGCATATCGCCGCTGTGCTCCAGCTTTTCGCACAGGGTCAACGCTTCGGCCTGCATCCCCTGCTCGATCTCTTTACGGGTCTGGTTCAGGGCGTCCAGCTCGTTCGCCAGCACGCGCGCTTCGCCGATGTTGTCGCACAGCAGCAGCGCGACGCCGACGGACATATCGTCCAGCCGTCCGGCGGCGTTAAGACGCGGCCCGAGGGCAAAACCTAAATCGCTGGCAGCGAGCTTAAGCGGATCGCGGTTTGAAATCTCCAGCAGCGCCTTAATCCCCGGACGGCACTTGCCCGCCCGGATGCGGCTTAAGCCCTGCCAGGTCAAAATGCGGTTGTTGGTGTCGAGCGGCACCACGTCTGCCACGGTACCCAGCGCCACCAGGTCGAGATATTCGGCCAGGTTCGGCACGGCAATCCCGCGCGACTCAAACCAGCCCTTATCGCGCAGCAGCGTACGCAGCGCCAGCATCAGATAAAACGCCACGCCGACACCGGCCAGGGACTTCGACGGGAAATCGCAGTCGCGCAGGTTGGGGTTAATGATAGCTTCGGCGGCAGGCAGGGTTTCCCCCGGCAGGTGGTGATCGGTAACCAGCACCGGGATCCCCAGCGCATGGGCATGATCGACACCCGTATGGGAAGAGATCCCGTTATCCACGGTCAGGATCATCTGCGCACCGCGCGCGTGAGCCTGATCGACCACTTCCGGGCTAAGACCGTAACCGTCTTCAAAGCGGTTTGGCACCAGATAGGTGACGTTATCGCAGCCCAGCGCGCGCAGGCTGAGCACGCTCAGTGCAGTACTGGTTGCACCGTCGGCATCGAAATCGCCCACCACCACAATCCGCGTCCCTTCCCGGAACGCGTTGTAGAGCATTTCAGTGGCCTTTTCGACGCCGCTCAGCTGCTGCCAGGGCAGCATACCTTTAACGCTACGCTCAAGATCGTCCGCCGTTCGCACACCGCGGCTGGCATAGAGCCGCTTCAGTAGCGGCGAAAGATCGTCAGGTAAATCAGCCGTGTCAGCCGCTTCGCGGCGGCGCAGTTTTATCGGAGCTTTCACGCGGATTATTTACCCGCAGTCTGTTTCTGGTGCGCGTCGAGGAACTCTTTCATCTCTTTTGGTCCCTGATACCCCGGCACCACGTAGCCGTTGCTCAGCACGATGGCTGGCGTACCGGTCACGCCAAACTGCACGCCCAGCGCATAGTGATTCGCGATATCAATGTCGCAGGAAGCGGGCTTAACGCCTTTGCCGTTCATGGCATCATCAAAGGCCTTGTTGCGGTCTTTAGCACACCAGATAGCCTTCATGTCCTGCTCTGGCTGACTCTGCACGCCCGCGCGTGGGAAGGCCAGATAGCGCACGGTGATGCCCAGCGCGTTGTAGTCTTTCATCTCTTCATGCAGCTTGTGGCAGTAGCCGCAGGTAATGTCGGTGAAGACGGTAATAACGTGTTTTTCCTGCGCCGCTTTATAAACGATCATCTCTTTTTCGAGCGCGTTCAGGTTTTTCATCAGCAGCTGGTTGGTCACGTTGACCGGCTGCGCGCCGCTCACGTCATACATCGGCCCCTGAATGATGTGCTTTCCGTCCTCGGTCACGTACAGCACACCGCTGTTGGTTAAGACGGTTTTCATTCCCGCAACGGGCGCAGGCTGAATGTCGCTGCTGGTGACGCCCAGTTTCGTCAGAGACTGTTTGATGGCGGCGTCGTCAGCATGAACAAAACCGGTAAAAGAGGCTGCCAGCAGGGTGAAGAGCGCAAAAGACTTTTTCATATTTAATCCTGTAACAATTCGTCGGCACTCACGCGCGTGGGTGGTGCTGTTGGTGTAGCTGTCGCAGGCGTTCCGTCGCGACATGGGTATAAATTTGCGTCGTTGAGAGATCGCTGTGCCCCAACAGCATCTGCACCACGCGCAAATCAGCGCCGTGGTTTAGCAGATGCGTCGCGAAGGCATGACGCAAAACGTGCGGCGACAGCTTTTCACTGTCAATGCCTGCCAGTGTGGCGTAATGCTTGATGCGATGCCAGAAGGTTTGTCGCGTCATTTGCTGCGCGCGCTGGCTTGGGAACAGCACATCGATAGAAACGCCATTCAGAAGCCACGGCCTGCCGTGCTCCAGATACGTCTCCAGCCAATACACCGCCTCTTCACCCAGCGGGACGAGCCGCTCTTTGTTCCCTTTACCTATCACGCGAACCACGCCCTGACGCAGGCTGATATCGCTCATCGTGAGGCCAACCAGTTCCGAAACGCGCAAGCCGGTAGCATACAATAGTTCAAGCATCGCTTTATCGCGTAACTCCAGCGGCAGGTCAACAGCGGGTGATTGTAATAATCTCTCAACTTGCGCTTCGCTGAGATCTTTCGGCAGCCGCTGCGGAAGTTTAGGCGATGCCAGCAGCGCACTGGGATCGTCCGCACGGATCTTCTCACGGTAGAGGTGTTGGAACAGACGACGCATTGCGCTAAGCAGGCGTGCGGAGCTGGTGGCCTTGTAGCCACCGTCCATCCGCTCGCCTAGCAGCGCCTGCAGGTCATCGCGTTGGACACTCTCAAGCGTCAGTTCCCGGTGTGCCAGCCATTCCACCAGCATGGTGAGATCGCGCCGATAGGCACTGAGCGTGTTTTCGGCCAGGTTTTTCTCCAGCCACAGCGCGTCGAGAAACTGTTCGATGAGTGCGAGATCCTTTTCCACATCAACCTCTTTGATTCTGCAATCCGGGCATTATGCCTGATTGCCATCGGTTTCTGGTACACTACGCGCAAAGTCATAGTAAGAATTGAGAACGTTACGCGATGAATATTGGTCTTTTCTATGGTTCCAGCACCTGCTATACCGAAATGGCAGCGGAAAAAATTCGCGACATCATCGGCCCGGAACTGGTGACGTTGCATAACCTGAAAGATGACGCCGTCTCGCTGATGGAACAGTACGACGTACTGATCCTTGGCATCCCGACCTGGGACTTTGGCGAGATACAGGAAGACTGGGAAGCCATCTGGGATCAGCTTGATTCGCTCAACCTCGACGGTAAAATCATTGCGATGTACGGCATGGGCGACCAGCTAGGCTACGGCGAGTGGTTCCTGGATGCGCTCGGCATGCTGCATGATAAACTGGCACCGAAAGGCGCGACGTTTATCGGCTACTGGCCAACAGAAGGCTATGAGTTCACCAGCAAAAAACCGATTATCGCAGAGGGTCAGCTGTTTGTCGGGCTCGCCCTGGATGAAACCAACCAGTACGACCTCAGCGACGAACGCCTGCAAAACTGGTGCGAACAGATTCTGGGTGAAATGGCCGAGAAGTTCAGCTAACGCGAACTTAGTCCTGCGTCGGTTGTTGCAACATCATCCGGCGCAGATCTCGCCACTCCGCAGCATCCATACTGTCGGCAGCCAGCCACAGGTGCTGGCGACGACCACCTTCAGGCTGACGCAGTCTCAGCATCATGCCAACGCTAAGCATCCAGGGTGTACCGACAATCTCCCACTCTTTCCCCTGCCAGCGCAAACGGGAATCCATCAGCAGTTTGATTTCACCCTGACGGGCGTTGATCCGGCGCTGGCTGCGCACGCTATCAAAAACTACAAACGACAGCAGCAATAACCACAGAGGCGTATAGCTTAGCGGCCACGGCATCAGTAAAACAAAGGCCGCAACCAGGCCGTGGAGCAACAATGACATCCACTGCGAGCGCCATGAGACGCGAAGATCAGATTGCCACAGGACCACGTTCCCGATTCCGTGTTTGAATTAATTGCACCATCCGTTGCAACTCGGTGTCGGCGGGTTTGCCGTGATTCATCAGCCAGTTGAATAAATCCGGATCGTCAGACTCCAGAAGGCGAACAAACAGACGCTTATCGTCATCGCTTAAGCTGTCATATTCATATTCAAAGAACGGCATGATGGAGATATCAAGTTCGCGCATGCCGCGACGGCACGCCCAGTGAATACGGGCCTTGTTGTTAATATCCATGTTCTGTTTCCTGCATTACGTTTGGCACAGTCGGTATCCCGTTAGGTGTTCATTATTTCTTTCCGGGAACAGTTGCTAGTGTAACGTGTTTTTGGCCGTTTCTTTACTGGAATATTGCAATCGCCGAGCCGGATTCCAGAATAACCACTCTAAAGACAGTGGATTACATTATTTTGCGTGACGCTACGCATAACCGCACGATGGCACGAATGGCGTGCTGAAAGCGCTTGCAATGGCTGTAGTCTCTTTTACCATTAGGCATTATCAAAGCGTTAAGCAATTCAGGATATCACTATGGCATTTACTCCATTTACTCCTCGCCAGCCCGCCGCCTCTGCGCGTCTGCCGCTGACGCTGATGACACTTGATGACTGGGCGCTGGCGACGCTTACCGGTGCCGACGCCGAAAAATACCTGCAGGGGCAGGTGACGGCAGACGTTGCGCAACTAACTGAACACCAGCACCTGCTGGCGGCACACTGCGATCCAAAAGGTAAAATGTGGAGTAATCTGCGCCTGTTTCGCCGTCAGGATGGGTTTGCCTTAATTGAACGCCGCAGCCTGCGTGATGCTCAGCTTACCGAACTGAAAAAATATGCTGTGTTTTCCAAAGTCACCATCGCACCGGACGACGAGCATATTTTGCTGGGTGTGGCGGGTTTCCAGGCGCGTGCAGCGCTCAAAAATCTCTTCAGCGAACTGCCGGATGCGGAAAAACAGGTGGTCAGCGAAGGTGCTACGTCCATTCTGTGGTTTGAACATCCGGCAGAACGTTTCCTGCTGGTGACGGATGCTGCCACCGCTGAACGCGTGACCGAAGCCCTGCGCGGTGAAGCGCAGTTGAATAACAGCCAACAGTGGCTGGCGCTGAACATTGAAGCGGGTTTGCCCATCATTGACGCGGTGAACAGCGCGCAGTTTATTCCGCAGGCGACAAACATCCAGGCGTTGGGTGGCATCAGCTTTAAGAAAGGCTGTTACACCGGTCAGGAGATGGTGGCACGTGCAAAATTCCGCGGTGCCAACAAACGCGCCCTGTGGACACTGTCGGGCCGTGCCAGTCGCGTTCCGGAAGCAGGTGAAGATCTCGAGTTGAAAATGGGTGAAAACTGGCGCCGTACCGGCACGGTACTCGCCGCCGTTCAGTTGGATGATGGTCGTCTGCTGGTGCAGGTCGTCATGAATAACGATATGGAGCCCGACAGCGTGTTCCGCGTGCGGGACGATGCAAACACGCTCAGCATTGAGCCGCTGCCGTATTCACTGGAAGATTGATGCTGTATCGCCCGGTGGCGCTGCTGTATGACCGGATACATAGGTGACAGATCAGACCGGGAACATAGGTAACACTTTTCAGTCTATCCGGTGCACACTCTCGGTTTTTCGGTCGTAGTACGCAAGCGTTATTCCATTAAAGATGATGGCCTCCAGGCCATCATCCTTTTCTTCCAGCATGATGTATTCGCCAGTCAGTGCTTCACTCAGGAACACCGTCCCCTTTTTCCCCATATAGAGTGTCCCCCTCGATTTCACCCTGTAGACCGCACCTCCTTCCGGGTAAACATATTCAGGAACACGGCCATCCCAGCGTCGGTTCGAGGGTTGCCATACCGTTCCGGGCGTTGCACCCGCCAGGGCTTCATGTGGCCTTTCGTAATTAAATTCTTTCCGGTAGTCACTGAACCACCGCTGTTGTTCTTCCATCGTCATGAAGGTGTTGCCCTGTTTCACCGCACTTTTCAGGGTGCGGTGCATTCGCTCATGGCGGCCATTTTCTTCCGGATGACCCTTTCTGATACGCTCCGGCCTGATGCCCAGCTTGATTAGCCAGACGGCAAGACGACTTAGTCCGGCTATCCCTGTTCCCGCGAAGGGCTGACCGTTATCGGTTCTGAGTACTTCCGGCAGACCGTATTCCAGAAACGCATCTGTCAGGCACTTTCTGACGAAGGGCTCGCTCTCCCGGTCCGTTCCCCGGCAGCTCAGAAGATACCGGCTGTGATTGTCGGTCAGGGTGAAGGGATGGCAGTACTCTCTGCTCAGCAGCCTGAACTTGCCTTTAAAATCAGCGCTCCAGACCTGGTTATTCTCGCTGATGGTCGTCAGGGGCTGGCGATTGCCCGGGGTTCTGCGTTTTCGCTTTTTATCCGGAACCAGGCCTTCACGCTTGAGGATATCGCCGATAGTGCTGGCAGCAGGTACGGTAAAATCGACATGATGGTTGAGCATCCACATCCGCAGTTTTTTGGGGCCCCAGTCAGGGTGTTTTTGCCTCAGGGCCGTAAGTTGTGCGGCGATATCATCAGGAACTGTCCGGGAGTGGGAGTGCGGAGCGCGCGACCGGTCAGAAAGAGATGACAGGTCAGAGGGGTCAAAACGCTGAAGCCATTTGTAGCCGGTTTTTCGACTGATGCCGAAGAGACGGCAAAGAGCGGAGAAGGAGTCCGTACCTGCATGGCAGGCACGGATAAAATCAAGGCGTTGCATAGGTCGGGTCTCAGTCCAGGGCATAGCGAGTCTCCTCTTCTATGCCAGTTATAACTGTTACCCATGTATCCGGTCTAAAGTGTTACCCATGTTTCCGGTTCATACCCTGCGCTTACCGGGCCTACGGTTTTGGTGTCCTCCCTCTCCCTGTGGGAGAGGGCCGGGGTGAGGGCAACCGCCCGCACAGTGGAAAAAACTACACCTGCCCCACATACAAATAAATCGCCAGGAAGTGGCACACGCTGCCGCCCAGCACAAAGCCGTGCCAGATGGCATGGTTATACGGAATGCGCTTGCAGACGTAGAAAATCACGCCCAGCGAGTAGACCACACCGCCCACCGCCAGAAGCGTTACGCCCCCAACCGCCAGCTTAATCGCCAGTTGATATACCACAATCAGCGACAGCCAGCCCATCGTCAGATAGGTCACCAACGACAGCACCTTAAAACGATGTGCGATAGTCAGCTTAAACAGGATCCCCAGCAGCGCCAGGCTCCAGATAACAATCATCAGGCCACGCGACAGCGGCGAGTTTAATCCCACCAGCAAAAACGGCGTGTAGGTGCCTGCAATAAGAAGATAGATAGCGCAGTGGTCAAATTTTTTGAGCCAGATCTTAGCCCGTTGATGGGGAATAGCGTGATACAGCGTCGAGGCCAGGAAAAGCAGGATCATACTCCCGCCATACAGGCTGTAGCTGGTAATGGCCATCGCGCTGGCGTTGGTATCCACTGCCTGTACCAGCAATAACACTAAGCCGACAATCCCAAAAACCAGGCCAATGCCGTGGCTTATGCTGTTGGCTACTTCCTCAGCCAGCGAATATCCCTGTGCGATTAATGGTCTGCTTACCATACTTAACTCCGGGAAAACAAAAGATGATTATTCATCGCCTGACTATGCTAACTGAGAATGATTCCAGTGAACACCTGTTAGCTAAAATAAATCCACAATCAAGATTTATCCTTATAAATCAGTGTAATGTAAAAGCAATCCACCGCACAGGTGTAAATAATTTCACTAACACCTGAGTAATCAAGGAGATAAATCCGTCTCCCGCTCTTCGTCATCATGGTATGCTTTAGGCATAGTGTCCGACAGCGAGTTTAGCCATTGTGAGTATGTTCACCCATTCCGCCGTTGCCAGCCTCAACAATCTTGAGATGATGGTCTACAACTACGTCATTAAGAACCGCGACAAAGTGATGTACATGACCATCCGCGAACTGGCGGACGCGGCTGGCGTCTCCACCACCACTATCCTGCGCTTTTGCCGCAAGCTGAACTGCGACGGCTACTCTGAATTCCGCGTGCGCTTTAAACTTTATTTAGAGCAGAATGAACCACAGCAGGCCAATTTTGGTGCCAGTGAAATTATCAGCTTCTTTAAAAGCGTCAATAATGAAGAGTTTGATGCTTTATTAGATGACGCAGTAGATATTATTATATCTTCGGAGCGAATTATATTTGTCGGAGCAGGCACATCCGGCTCACTGGCAAAATATGGCGCGCGATTTCTTTCAAACATCGGAAAATTCAGCAACCATATCGACGATCCTTATTTCCCGGTCACCAATGATATGGCAAAAAATGCGCTGGCTATCGTGCTCTCTGTCTCGGGTGAAACCGAGGAGATCCTGCGCTTTGCCAGCCAGTTCAGCCTGCACCATTGCAAGGTGCTCTCTATCACCAGTCACGAACACTCACGCCTGGCAAAGCTGGCAGACTTTAACCTCTCCTGGCATGTGCCTCAAACGCGTATTGCCGGCGTGTACGATATTACCACCCAAATTCCCGTTATCTATATTCTGGAATCGCTTGGGCGTAAGCTGGCGAAGAAATTAGCAGAATAAAACACCCTGTTTTTTTGATGTAACAAATCACATTACGCACAAATTGTTATATCGTGACATTTAATTTCGCTTTGCTAGACTCGATTTCAATTAGTCCTGAATTGAGAATAGCAAAGATGAAAAAACTGACCTTACCGAAAGATTTTTTATGGGGCGGCGCGGTTGCGGCTCACCAGGTTGAAGGCGGCTGGAATAAAGGCGGCAAAGGGCCAAGCATTTGCGACGTCCTGACCGGCGGCGCCCACGGCGTCCCGCGTGAAATCACTCAGGAAGTGATTGAAGGCAAATACTACCCAAATCACGAAGCCGTTGATTTTCACGGCCACTACAAAGAAGACATTAAGCTGTTTGCCGAAATGGGCTTTAAGTGCTTCCGCACCTCCATCGCATGGACGCGCATTTTCCCGAAGGGTGATGAAACGCAGCCAAACGAAGAGGGACTGAAGTTCTACGACGACATGTTCGACGAGCTGCTGAAGTACAACATCGAGCCGGTCATCACCCTCTCCCACTTCGAAATGCCGCTGCACCTGGTGCAGGAGTACGGCGGCTGGACCAACCGCAAAGTTGTCGATTTCTTTGTGCGATTCTCTGAAGTCGTGTTTGAGCGCTACAAAAATAAGGTCAAATACTGGATGACCTTCAACGAAATTAACAACCAGCGTAACTGGCGTGCACCGCTGTTCGGTTACTGCTGCTCCGGCGTGGTCTATACCGAACACGACAATCCGGAAGAGACCATGTACCAGGTGCTGCACCATCAGTTCGTGGCCAGCGCGCTGGCGGTGAAAGCCGCACGCCGCATCAACCCGGAGATGAAAGTCGGCTGCATGCTGGCGATGGTGGCCCTCTATCCGTTCTCCTGCAAACCAGAAGACGTGATGTTCGCTCAGGAATCCATGCGCGAGCGCTACGTCTTTACCGACGTCCAGTTGCGCGGTTACTACCCGTCCTACGTGCTGAACGAGTGGGAGCGCCGCGGTTTCGCCATCAAAATGGAAGCGGGGGACGAACAGATCCTGCGTGATGGGACGTGCGACTATCTGGGCTTCAGTTATTACATGACCAACGCGGTCAAAGCGGAAGGCGGCACCGGCGATGCGATTTCCGGCTTCGAAGGCAGCGTGCCGAACCCGCACGTCAAAGCCTCCGACTGGGGCTGGCAGATTGATCCGGTGGGCCTGCGTTATTCCCTGTGTGAACTGTACGAGCGTTACCAGAAGCCGCTGTTTATCGTGGAGAACGGTTTCGGCGCCTACGACAAAGTGGAAGAAGACGGCAGCATCAACGACGACTACCGCATCGACTACCTGCGCGCCCACGTGGAAGAGATGATGAAGGCCGTGACGTACGACGGCGTGGATCTGATGGGCTACACCCCGTGGGGCTGCATCGACTGCGTCTCCTTCACCACAGGTCAGTACAGCAAGCGCTATGGCTTTATCTACGTGAACAAGCACGACGACGGCACCGGCGACATGTCTCGCTCCCGTAAGAAGAGCTTCGAATGGTATAAAACCGTGATTGCCAGCAACGGCGAAACCCTCTAATGCACCGCCCTCTCCTGCTCAGGAGAGGGCAAATGCCTTTCCTTCCAGACACTTCTTTACAGCTTAAGCGTTGCCAAAAAGTCTGTGCCCTATAAGATAAGCCTCGTGAATATTTGAGGCGAAAATGATTAAACGACAACGCAACGCTACCCTGCTTGTTGCCCTGGCCTGTCTGGTGGTGCTGATATGCACCGCCCAGCGGATGGCCGGGATGCACGCGCTTGTCATGAACGTCACCGCCGCAAGCCAGCCTGTCCAGCAGGGGCAGGAGAGTACCGACGCACCGGTGACGCCCTGTGAACTCAGCGCTAAATCGCTGATGGCCGTTCCGCCAATACTGTTTGAAGGTGCTCTCTTTGCCGTCACCCTGCTTCTTGCGCTGCTGGCCGCAAATCCGCCACGCCGCGAGCGGCTGTGGCCTCCCCGCGAGATCTCCCCGCCCCGATTACGGGTACATCTAAGACTCTGCGTCTTCCGTGAATGAGCATTCGCCTGACACATCAGGTTAATTCATCATTTACGGAGAAAATTTATGTTTACTGTATTCAGGCGACTGCTGGTCTGCCTGCTTTGGCTATGGCTGCCCCTCAGCCAGGCCGCCGACAGCGGCTGGCTGCGTGCCGCCGATAATCAGCACGCCAGCGTCAGGCTGCGCGCGCAGCCTGACAATAATGGCGATACCCGCCTGCTGCTGGATGTCGCCCTTGAAAAAGGCTGGAAAACCTACTGGCGCTCGCCAGGAGAAGGAGGCGTTGCCCCCGCCATTCGCTGGCATCAACCGGTTGATGCCACCTGGCGCTGGCCTACGCCCGAGCGTTTCGACGTTGCAGGCATCACCACGCAGGGTTATCACGGCGACGTGAGTTTTCCCATTACGCTGCGTGGCGAGTCGCCAAAAACCCTGAGCGGCGTGCTGACGCTGTCTACCTGTAGCAACGTCTGTATCCTCACCGACTACCCGTTCTCACTGGATCTGACGACCAGCGCGGGCGGCGACTTTGACTACGATTACAGTCGGGCGATGGGCACGCTACCGCTCAGCAGCGGATTGACGTCAGCGCTTAGCGCCAGCTACACCTCTGGCAAGCTGACCGTGACCGCACAACGTGACGCAGGCTGGCAACAACCCTCGCTGTTTATCGACAGCATGGACGATGTTGATTTCGGCAAGCCAACCTTTTCCGTGCGCGGAGGGTCGCTTGTCGCCACCCTACCGGTGACGGACAGCTGGGGCGACGCTGCACCTGATATCAGCGGCAAGACGCTGTCGGTCGTTCTCGCGGATAGCGGTCAGGCGCAGGCGTCCAGTCTGAATATCGGGAAAGGCACCCTTACGCCAGCGTTCTCGTTAGGCTGGGTACTGCTGATGGCGCTGGCTGGCGGCCTGATCCTTAACGTCATGCCTTGCGTACTGCCCGTGCTGGCCATGAAGCTCGGCACGCTGATGCAAACCGAACGTCAGGCGCGCGGCCAGATACGCAGGCAGTTTATTGCCTCGGTAGGCGGGATCGTCATTTCGTTCCTCGCGCTGGCACTCATGATGACGGTGCTGCGCTTAGGTAACCAGGCGCTCGGCTGGGGGATCCAGTTCCAGAACCCGTGGTTTATCGCTGCGATGGCGCTGGTGATGGTGCTGTTCAGCGCCAGCCTGCTGGGGTTATTTGAGATCCGCCTCCCCTCCTCTACCAGCACCTTCCTCGCCACGCGCGGCGGCAACGGGCTCGCGGGCCATTTCTGGCAAGGCGCGTTTGCCACCCTGCTGGCAACGCCCTGCACCGCACCGTTCCTGGGTACTGCCGTGTCGGTTGCGCTGGCGGCACCGCTCCCGCTACTGTGGGGCATCTTCTTTGCGATGGGTGTCGGCATGAGCCTTCCCTGGCTGCTGGTGGCGGCCTGGCCGGGGCTGGCACAGAGGCTGCCGCGTCCGGGGCGCTGGATGAACGTGGTGCGAGTGGTATTGGGATTGATGATGCTCGGCTCGTCCCTGTGGCTGCTGAGCCTGCTGGTGGTGCATATTGGCACGCGGCCCGTCATCACGCTGGGTGTGACGCTGATCCTCATCCTGCTGCTGGTTACCGCCTGGCGCTACCGCTGGCAAACCGCGCTGCGTGCCGGTGCCTTTGCCCTGGTCGTTGCCGCCGCAGCGGCGTTTATTATCGCTCCCGGTGGGGAGAATGGCCGTCGCGATCGGGTGAACTGGCAGCCGCTGAGTGAAGAGGCGATTGCCCGCGCGCTGGCTGACAACAAGCGGGTGTTTGTTGACGTGACCGCCGACTGGTGTGTGACCTGTAAAGCCAATAAATACAACGTCCTGCTGCGCGACGACGTGCAGGATGCGCTTTCCGCACCGGATATTGTCGCCCTGCGCGGAGACTGGAGCCGTCCTTCCGCCAGCATTAGTCAGTTCTTAACCACGCGCGGCAGCGCCGCCGTGCCGTTTAACCAGATTTACGGACCGGGGTTACCGCAGGGCCACGTGCTGCCTGCGTTATTAAGCCGCGAGGCGGTGCTTACCTCCCTGTCCGATGCGAAAGGAAAATAACATGAGAGCCTTTATTGCCTTGCTTCTGCTGTCTTTATCCACCTTCAGCGTCGCCGCGCCGTCAGATGACGCGTCCAGTGACCAGCTGGCTAAACTGCTGTTCAACGACCCCAATAGCCCGCGTACCGGCGCGAAAGCGCCAAAGCTGATTATTGTCTCTTTCACTGACTACAACTGCCCTTACTGCAAGCAGTTCGACCCCATGCTGGAGAAAATCGTGCGTGATAACCCGGACGTGCAGCTCATCGTTAAGCTGTTACCGTTCAAGGGCCAAAGCTCGGTGAATGCGGCAAAAGCGGCGCTTTCAGTATGGCAGCAACAGCCTGATAAATTCTGGGCGCTGCACCAGCGGTTGATGATGAAAAAAGGGTATCACGACGATGCCAGCATCGCGGCGGCTCAGGCAAAAACCGGGACAGACAGCATTAAGACGGAGGATAAAACCATGGACTCTCTGAAAATGAACCTGATCCTGTCGCAGGTGCTGAACATTCAGGGCACCCCGGCAAC
Organism: Enterobacter mori; assembly: GCF_025244905.1. NCBI lineage: Bacteria > Pseudomonadati > Pseudomonadota > Gammaproteobacteria > Enterobacterales > Enterobacteriaceae > Enterobacter > Enterobacter mori. The sequence goes on from NZ_CP104285.1 coordinate 3,811,645, forward strand.
CATCATTGGCGATCAGATGGTCGCCGGGGCTATTCCTTATGACGATCTGGAGGCGCTGGTGAAAGAACAGCTGACGCAAGCCCGTGGCCAGTAAGCTCCCGCGCCTGGTGCGCGAGCTGGCAATGTGGCTGCTGATCGGCGTTGCCGTGAGCCTGGCGGTAGATTATTTCCGCCAGCCCACCCTGCCGCAGAATTTCGCCTCAGCCGCGCTGCAAACGCTCGACGGTCAGCCCGTCGACCTTATCGCCATGAGTGAGGAACGTCCGCTGCTGGTGTACGTCTGGGCAACCTGGTGTGGCGTATGCCGCTACACCACGCCATCCGTAGCGGCACTTGCCGCAGAAGGTGGTAACGTGATGTCAGTTGCACTGCGCTCCGGTGATAACGCCACGCTGGAGAGATGGCTGGCGAAGAAGAAGCTGGCGTTACCCACGATCAGCGACGCCAGCGGAAGCCTGTCTCGCCAGTGGGACGTGCAGGTCACGCCCACGCTGGTGGTGATCTCTCACGGGGAGGTGAAGTCGATCACCACCGGCTGGACCAGCAGTTGGGGCATGCGCCTGCGGCTGTGGCTGGCGTCGTAGCCGTTACTTTCCGCCCGCCAGCCCCAGGAAGCTGCCGGTCACGTAGGAGGCTTTGTCGCTCAGCAGCCAGGTAATGGCCTGAGCGACTTCCTCTGGCTGGCCGCCGCGCTGCATGGGCAGCATGGATTTCACCCGATCCACACGTCCCGGCTCGCCGCCGGAGGCGTGGATATCGGTATAGATCAGCCCTGGGCGTACGCAGTTGACGCGAATACCCTGCGCTGCCACCTCCAGCGATAATCCCGTCGTCAGCGAGTCCACCGCCCCTTTGGAGGCAGCGTAATCCACATATTCCCCCGGCGCGCCCAGGCGGGAGGCTGCGGAAGAGACGTTCACTATCGCGCCTCCTTTACCACCATGTTTGTGCGACATACGCTTTACCGCCTCGCGACAGCAGAGAAAATAGCCCGTGACGTTGGTGGCCAGCACGCGGTTGATGCGCTCGGCTGAAAGACTTTCAATGGTCGACTGCTCGAACAGAATACCCGCGTTGTTCACCAGCGCCGTTAGCGGCTCGCCTTCACGATCGATACTGTCAAACATCGCCATAACCTGCGCTTCATCGCTGATATCCGCGCGCACGGCAAACGCTTTACCACCAGCCTCAACAATCTGATTGATCACGTCCGTCGCGGCCTTGATGTTATGGTGAAAATTCACCGCCACGGTGTAGCCTTCGCGTGCCAGCTGCAGTGCAGTGGCTTTACCAATGCCCCGGCTCGCGCCGGTGACGAGTGCAATTGCCATTCGCTTCTCCCAATAAAAAAGCCGGGTGGCGGCTTCGCCTTACCCGGCCTACGTTACTCCATCAGCAATATTACTGGTATTCGCTCATCGGCACGCAGGAGCAGAACAGGTTACGGTCGCCGTAGACGTCATCGAGACGCTTCACGGTCGGCCAGTATTTGTTTGCCACGCCTGCCGGGAAGACCGCCAGCTCGCGGGAATAACCGTGGTTCCACTCTGCGACCATCTCGTGCTGGGTGTGCGGGGCGTTAACCAGCGGGTTATCTTCCAGCGTCCATTCGCCGTCCTGCACGCGGTCGATCTCCATGCGGATGGCCAGCATCGCATCGATAAAGCGGTCCAGCTCGGCTTTACTTTCAGATTCCGTTGGCTCCACCATCAGCGTACCCGCAACCGGGAACGACATGGTTGGCGCGTGGAAGCCGTAGTCGATCAGACGCTTGGCGATATCCAGTTCGCTAATACCGCTCTGCTCTTTCAGCGGACGGATATCGAGGATGCACTCGTGCGCCACGCGACCGTCGCGGCCGGTATAGAGCACCGGGAAGGCAGACTTCAGGCGAGTCGCAATATAGTTGGCGTTGAGGATCGCCACCTGGCTCGCCTGTTTCAGCCCTTCCGCGCCCATCATGCGGATGTACATCCAGCTGATTGGCAGGATAGAGGCGCTACCGAACGGTGCCGCCGAGACCGCTCCCTGACGGGTCAGCATGCCTTCAATCTGCACCACGCTGTGGCCTGGAACAAACGGTGCCAGGTGCGCTTTCACGCCGATTGGGCCCATACCTGGGCCGCCACCGCCGTGCGGGATGCAGAAGGTTTTGTGCAGGTTCAGGTGCGACACGTCCGCGCCGATAAAGCCCGGAGAGGTAATGCCCACCTGAGCGTTCATGTTCGCGCCGTCGAGGTATACCTGACCGCCAAACTGGTGCACCACTTCGCACACTTCACGGATGGTCTCTTCGTACACGCCGTGGGTGGACGGGTAGGTCACCATAATGCAGGAGAGCTTGTCGCCCGCCTGCTCGGCTTTCGCGCGCAGGTCGGCCAGATCGATGTTGCCGTTCTTATCACACGCCACCACCACCACTTCCATGCCCGCCATCTGGGCAGAGGCCGGGTTGGTACCGTGGGCGGAGCTTGGGATCAGGCAGATATCGCGGTGGCCTTCGTTACGGCTTTCGTGATAGTGACGGATCGCCAGCAGGCCCGCGTATTCACCCTGCGCGCCGGAGTTCGGCTGCATGCAGAGCGCGTCGTAACCGGTCAGCTTCACCAGCCAGTCGGAAAGCTGGTTGATCATCATGTGATAACCTTCCGCCTGTTCTGGCGGGCAGAACGGGTGCAGCTCGGAGAACTCAGGCCAGGTAATCGGGATCATCTCTGCCGCGGCGTTCAGCTTCATGGTGCAGGAGCCCAGCGGGATCATCGCCTGGTTCAGCGCCAAATCCTTGCGCTCCAGAGAGTGCATATAGCGCATCATCTCGGTTTCGCTGTGGTAGCGATTAAAGACCGGGTGCGTCAGGATCGCATCGTTACGCAGCATGCTTTCCTGAATGGAGCGGCTGTCGAGCGCGACCTCTTTGTCGAGCGTATCAACGTCCAGACCGTGCGCGTCGCCCAGCAACACGCTGAACAGGTTCAGGATATCGTCACGGGTGGTGCTTTCATCCAGCGTAATGCCGACGGCGTTATGAATGTCGCTGCGCAGGTTGATTTCTGCTGCATCCGCACGCGCCAGCACGGCCGCTTTGTCCGCCACGTCCACGCACAGGGTGTCGAAGTAGTGCGCGTGGCGCAGCTTGAGGCCTTTCTGCTGCAGACCGCAGGCCAGAATATCGGCCAGTCGGTGAATGCGGCTGGCAATACGCTTCAGGCCAGCTGGTCCGTGGAACACGGCGTACAGGCTGGCGATGTTTGCCAGCAGAACCTGCGAGGTACAGATGTTGGAGTTCGCTTTCTCGCGGCGGATGTGCTGCTCGCGAGTCTGCATCGCCATGCGCAGCGCGGTGTTACCGGCAGCATCTTTTGAGACGCCGATAATACGGCCTGGCATGGAACGTTTGAATTCATCTTTCGCGCCGAAGAACGCTGCGTGCGGGCCGCCGTAGCCCATCGGCACGCCGAAGCGTTGCGCAGAGCCGAACACGATATCCGCGCCCTGTTTGCCCGGCGCCGTCAGCAGCACCAGCGCCATAAAATCGGCGGCAACGCTAACGATCACCTTGCGGGACTTCAGCTCGGCAATCAGCGCGCCGTAGTCGTGTACTTCGCCGGTGGTGCCTACCTGCTGCAGCAGCACGCCAAAGACGTCCTGATGATCCAGCACTTTGTCTGCGTCATCGACGATCACGTCAAAGCCGAAGGTTTCCGCACGGGTGCGCACCACATCCAGCGTCTGCGGATGCACGTCCGCCGCCACGAAGAAGCGGTTGGCATTTTTCAGCTTGCTCACGCGCTTCGCCATCGCCATCGCTTCGGCGGCGGCGGTCGCTTCATCCAGCAGCGAAGCGGAGGCGATGTCCATCCCGGTCAGATCCAGCGTCACCTGCTGGAAGTTCAGCAGCGCTTCCAGACGGCCCTGAGACACTTCTGGCTGATACGGAGTGTAAGCGGTGTACCAGCCCGGGTTTTCCAGCATATTGCGCAGGATAACCGGCGGCAACTGCACGTTGGTGTAGCCCATGCCAATGTAAGACTTATAGCGCTTGTTGAGGCCTGCGATAGCCTTCAGCTCCGCCAGCGCGGCGAATTCCGTGGTGGCTTCCCCCACCTGAGGCGGCGTGGCAAGCTGGATGTCTTTTGGCACAATCTGGCCGATCAGTGCGTTTAATGAATCCGCGCCAACTGTCTTCAGCATCTCCTGCTGTTGCTGAGCATCCGGCCCAATGTGACGTTCAATGAAGGCGCCACGGTTTTCAAGCTGGCTTAAAGTCTGTGTCATGAGCGATGGTTCCTGAAACGTGCAGTGAATCGTAGTTATCTGTAACGCTGTTGCCCGGTGGCGCTAACGCTTACCGGGCCTACGTTGACCTGTAGGCCGGATAAGCGCAGCGCCATCCGGCACAACGTTATTCGTCTTCCAGTAGTGCTTCGTATGCGGTCGCATCCAGCAGCGCGGCAACCTGCGCTTCATCGCTGGCTTTGATCTTGAAGATCCAGCCGCCTTCATACGGCTCGCTGTTCACCAGCTCTGGCGAATCGCTCAGCGCGTCGTTGACGGCAACGATTTCGCCGCTCACAGGGGCGTAAATATCAGAAGCCGCTTTTACGGACTCCGCCACGGCACAGTCGTCGCCCGCGCTAACGGTCGTGCCCACGTCAGGCAGGTCAACAAACACCATGTCGCCCAGCAGCTCTTGCGCGTGCTCGGTGATCCCTACGGTGTAAGTGCCGTCCGCCTCTTTGCGCAGCCACTCGTGTTCTTTGCTGTATTTCAGTTCTGCTGGCACATTGCTCATTGAAGTTCTCCTGATAAAAATGATTAGGCGACCGGCTTACCGGCGCGAACAAAAATCGGTTTGGTCACGTTGACCGGCATTTCGCGGTTGCGGATTTGCACCACCGCCGTTTCGCCAATGCCCGCCGGCACGCGTGCCAGTGCAATACTGTAGCCCAGCGTCGGGGAGAAGGACCCGCTGGTGATCACGCCTTCGCGATGATTGCCGTCGGCATCGGTGAAGCGTACCGGCAGTTCGCCGCGCAGCACGCCTTTTTCCGTCATCACCAGGCCAACCAGCTGCTCAGTGCCCTTCTCGCGCTGCATTTCCAGCGCCTCACGGCCAATAAAGTCGCGATCAGCCGGTTCCCATGCGATGGTCCAGCCCATGTTGGCGGCCAACGGAGAGACGCTTTCGTCCATCTCCTGACCGTAGAGGTTCATCCCCGCTTCAAGACGCAGCGTATCGCGCGCACCCAGACCCGCAGGCTTCACGCCCGCTTCCACCAGCGCACGCCAGAAATCAGCGGCCTTCTCGTTTGGCATCGCAATTTCGTAGCCTGCTTCACCGGTGTAGCCGGTGGTGGCGATAAACAGATCGCCCGCCTGCACGCCGAAGAACGGTTTCATGCCTTCGGTTGCTTTGCGCTGCTCGTCGGTAAACAGAGACGCGGCTTTCGCCTGCGCGTTCGGCCCCTGCACGGCGATCAGCGACAGATCGTCACGGACGGTGATGTCGATGGCATAAGGTTCGGCGTGTTGGGTGATCCAGGAGAGGTCTTTTTCGCGGGTGGCGGAGTTTACAACGAGGCGGAAGAAATCTTCAGTGAAGTAATAGACGATAAGGTCATCAATCACGCCGCCCGAGGCATTCAGCATGCCGGTATAGAGCGCTTTGCCCGGCGTCTTCAGTTTAGCGACGTCGTTTGCCAGCAGATAACGCAAGAACTCCCGGGTGCGGCTACCGCGCAGATCGACAATCGTCATGTGGGACACGTCGAACATACCGGCATCGGTGCGCACCGCGTGGTGCTCATCAATCTGCGAGCCGTAGTGCAGCGGCATCATCCAGCCATGGAAGTCCACCATGCGGGCGCCGCATAACACGTGTTGTTCGTACAAAGGAGTCTGTTGAGCCATCTTGTCCTCGTTGAAAAATTCACCGTGAAACCCGGTATCGGCCTCGTTCCCGAATGCCGACGCAAACGTTCTCTTTTACCTGAACTTACCACCGAAACCGGCGGTTAACCATAAGGTAAAACGGGTCATCACATTAGCTTATGACCAAAAAACGCTGGAAAGCCTACAGAGTTATTCACTGGAAAAATGCGATTAACCCCGCACAAAATTAACAATGATCTAACAGGATTTAGCACATGGTGATATTTCGTGCGGAAAAACGGGCCGATTTTCCGCATCGGGAAAAACACGACATTAGTTAATCTAATGCGAAAAATGACGTGGAATTAGATTATTTCAAACGAGGGAATTTCCCCGGCGCAGAAGCCGGGAAAATAAAGTGTGACGGGGATCTAAGTTAGCGCAGCCAGTCAGGGAGGTCGTTAAGACCCATCGCCTGGCGGAGAAGTTGAGGTTTGACGCCAGGAAGCGTATCGGCCAGTTTAAGACCGATATCGCGCAGCAGTTTTTTCGCCGGATTTGCCCCGGCAAACAGCTCGCGGAAGCCCTGCATCCCCGCCAGCATCATCGCCGCACTGTGCTTGCGGCTGCGCTCATAGCGACGCAGGTAGAGATGCTGACCGATATCTTTCCCTTCGCGATGCAGACGACGCAACTCCTCAACCAGCTCCGCCGCGTCCATAAAGCCAAGGTTGACGCCCTGCCCGGCCAGCGGATGAATGGTATGGGCCGCATCGCCCACCAGCGCCAGACGGTGCGCCGCAAACTGACGCGCGTAACGGCCGGTTAACGGGAACACCTGACGCTCGCTTTCAAGGGTGCACAAGCCAAGGCGGTTATCAAACGCCATGCACAGCGCCTGGTTAAAGGCATCCGGCGTCGCCTCCTGCATCAGCTGCGCTTTTTCCGGTACCAGAGACCAGACAATCGAGCACAGGTGCGGATCGGCAAGCGGCAGGAACGCCAGAATGCCGTCGTTGTGGAAAATCTGCCGCGCCACGCCGCCGTGCGGCTCTTCGGTACGGATCGTTGCCACCATCGCATGATGGCGGTAATCCCAGAAGGTCAGCGGGATATCGGCTTTATTCCGCAGCCAGGAGTTGGCACCATCGGCACCGACCACCAGACGCGCGGTCAGCATATCGCCGCTTTGCAGGGTGATAAACGCCTCGTTTTCCCCCCATGCCACCTGCTGGATCTGCGCAGGTGCAACCAGCGTCACGTCGCTGCACTGCTGTGCTTTCTGCCACAGCGCGTGGTGGATCACCGCATTTTCGATGATGTGACCAAGATGGCTATAGCCCATGCTTTCATCATCAAAGGCTATATGACCAAAGCTGTCTTTATCCCACACTTCCATGCCGTGATAGCAACTGGCGCGCTGCGCCACAATATCTGCCCAGACGCCAAGGTGCGTCAGCAATTTCTCGCTGGCGGCATTGATCGCCGAGACGCGGAGTTCCGGCGGAGCATCCTGCGCGACGGGCTGCGGCGCGTTTTGCTCCAGCACGGCCACGCGAAGGCCGCTGCCCTGTAAACCGCAGGCCAGCGCCAGCCCGACCATACCGCCGCCAACAATGGCGACATCAACATTTTGCACGATGATAACTCCTTAACGCGCGACCCAACCCAGGGTCCGCTGCGCCAGCACGTCGCGTGCCGGAATGAACAGTTCCATCGCCATCAGCCCGAGGTTGCGACCCGCAACCAGCGGCGCCCAGCGATTGGCGAACAGGTGTACTAAACCATCGGTAACGCCGATTGTCGCCTCTTTATCGGCCTGGCGTCGCTTCTGGTAATGGCTTAGCACCGAATAAGCGCCACAATCTTTTTGCTCACCCCATGCCAGCGCCAGCGACTCGGCCAGGCTCATCACATCCCGCAGCCCAAGGTTAAACCCTTGTCCGGCAATCGGATGTAATGTCTGCGCGGCGTTGCCGACCAGCGCCACGCGGTGAGAAACGGACTGCGATGCGGTGGTTAACGACAGCGGATAGACCGCACGTTTCCCCGCATGGGTAATACGCCCGAGTCGCCAGCCAAAGGCTTTCTGCAGCTCGGTACAAAAACGTTCGTCTGACCAGGCCTTCACCTCTTCGGCTTTATCCTGCGGGTGGCACCAGACCAGCGAACAGCGCCCGTCCGACATCGGCAGCATTGCCAGCGGGCCGTGCTGCGTGAAGCGCTCAAACGCCCGGCCGTTGTGTTCTGCTGCGGTCGCGACGTTCGCAATGACCGCGACCTGCCCGTAAGGCTGCTGCCGCCACTCCACGCCGCACTGCGTGCCGAGCGCCGAACGCGAGCCGTCCGCCGCCACCAGAAGCTGACCGTCGAGAACGGTGCCATTATCGAGCGCTACGCTCACCGCGTCTTCGCTGCGGCTAAAAGTGGCGACGCGCGCCGGACAGTGTAGCGTGACGCCCGGCGCATCCTGCAACAGACGGAACAGGCGCAGGCCGACGTCGTGGAGCTCAACGACCTGACCCAGCGCGTCGATACGGTAGTCATGGGCATCCAGCGTCACAAACCCGGCATGGCCGCGATCGCTCACGTGCACGGTGTTAATTGCCGTGGCGCAATCGGCGATCGCCTGCCAGATGCCAATGCGGGATAGCTGCTGGCAGGTACCCTGCGCCAGGGCAATGGCGCGGGAATCAAAACCGGGGTGGTTCGTCGCCTGCGGCGCAACGGCTTCCACGAGATGGACCGGGAGCTGGCCTTTCGTCAGATGCGAAATGGCTAACGCCAGCGTGGCGCCGGTCATCCCGCCGCCCACGATGATCACGCTCATGCGCGTGCCGCTGCCATCAGCGCCTCAATATCATCGGCGCTCTTCACGACGGTTGCGGTCAGGTTTTCATTGCCGTTCTCGGTGATCACGATGTCGTCTTCGATACGAATGCCGATCCCGCGGTATTGTTCCGGCACGTCGGCGTCCGGCGCGATGTACAGCCCCGGCTCAACGGTTAACACCATGCCCGGCTCCAGCACGCGCGAACGGTCCGTGCCGTACGCGCCAACATCGTGTACATCCAGCCCCAGCCAGTGGCTCAGCCCATGCATGAAATACGGTCGATGCGCATTTTCAGCAATCAGGGTGTCGACATCCCCTTTCAGGATCCCGAGCCTGACCAGACCGGTAATCATGATGCGCACCACTTCACCGGTCACTTCCTGCATGGAGGTTCCGGGGCGATACAGCCTGAGCGCTGTTTCAAGCGACTCCAGGACGATGTCATAAATGGCGCGCTGGGCCGGTGAGAATTTACCGTTCACCGGGAAGGTACGGGTGATGTCCCCCGCGTAGCCCTGATATTCGCAACCCGCGTCAATCAGCACCAGATCGCCGTCGCGCAGCGCGCTTTCATTTTCGGTGTAGTGCAGAATGCAGCCGTTTTCCCCTCCGCCAACAATGGTGTTGTAGGAAGGATAACGCGCGCCGTGGCGGTTAAATTCGTGATGAATTTCGCCCTCAAGCTGGTATTCGAACATGCCGGGACGGCACTTTTCCATGGCGCGAGTGTGGGCCAGGGCGCTGATTTCGCCCGCGCGACGCAGTACGTTGAGCTCTTCCTCAGACTTAAACAGGCGCATCTCATGCACGACCGGGCGCCAGTCCGTAAGCGTGGCGGGGGCAGACAGGTTCTGGCGCGAACCTTTACGCAGCTTATCCAGCGCGGTGAAGACAATCTCATCCGCATACGCATATTCGCCCTGCGCGTGGTAGAGCACGTCGAGGCCATTCAGCAGTTGATAGAGCTGCTGGTTGATTTCGCTAAACGCGAGCGCGCGGTCAACGCCCAGCGTCGCCGGGGCGGCCTCTTGCCCTAAGCGGCGACCAAACCAGATTTCGGCGGTCAGATCGCGCACGCGATTGAAAATCACGCTGTGGTTGTGGGTGTCATTGCTCTTGATCAGCACCAGTACCGCTTCCGGTTCGTTAAACCCGGTGAAGTACCAGAAATCGCTGTTCTGGCGATAGGGGTATTCGCTGTCGGCACTGCGCGTCACTTCGGGCGCGGCAAAAATCAGGGCAGCGCTTCCCGGCTGCATGCTGGCTAACAGCGCCTGACGACGGCGCAAATACTCTTGATTCGAGATAACCATGACACCCTCCTGTGCGTTATTTTTCTTAATGTAAGGTTGGCTTGCGGACTTCCGGCGCGGTCGGCTGTGAACGCGTAAAGGTGTCGTGGCACAGCAGCGCCGCCACGCGCACGTACTCGATGATCTCTTCGAGAGACATTTCCAGCTCTTCCTGGTCTTCGTCCTCATCGTAGCCGAGCTGTGCAATATTACGCAGATCGTCGATCGCTTCACCCGCTTCGCCGGTCACTTTATCGAGCTTCGGCTGAGACACGCCCAGGCCCAGCAGATAATGGTTTACCCAACCCGCGAGCGCATCAGCGCGATCGAAGACGCTGACGTCGTCCCCTTCAGGCAGATAAAGCTGAAAAAGGAAGCCATCGTCTTCCAGCGAATCGCTGGTCGTCGCGTGCATTTTACGCAGCGCTTCTGCCAGTTCGTGACCAAACGCCAGCCCTTCGTTCGTGAGGTCGTGGATCAGCGGCTGCCAGGAGCTGTCGCTGTTTCCGCCGCACAGCATGCCACTGATCAGACCGTGCATTTCGGCAGGGGTTAAACCCACTCCCTGCTGGTTCAGTAACTGGTTTAAATCCTTGTAACCAGGCATTTCGTTCTGTATAGACATGCGCATTCGTCATCATTGGGGGGATATTCATGATATGCTACCACTTTGGACCCTGGTGATACCAGAAAAGGGCTTGTATCTTCACATCAGGGTAGCTATAGTGTCGCCCCTTCGCAGCCCCCGGGGCAGTAAGCGAAGGTAGCGCAGTCAATCAGCAGGAAGGTGGCATGTCTGCACAACCCGTCGATCTCCAGATTTTTGGCCGTTCACTGCGAGTGAATTGTCCACCTGAACAAAGGGATGCTTTGAATCAGGCTGCGGACGATTTGAATCAGCGGTTGCAAGATCTAAAAGAACGCACTAGAGTCACAAATACTGAGCAGCTGGTTTTTATCGCCGCGTTGAACATCAGCTATGAACTGACTCAGGAAAAAGCGAAGACCCGCGACTACGCGGCAAGCATGGAGCAACGCATTAAAATGCTCCAGCAGACCATAGAACAGGCATTGCTTGATCAAGGTCGCAATCCCGAAAGACCGGGACCCAAGTTTGAATAACACTTCTCAGTTGACTATGGTAGAGTAACTGTGAAGACAAAATTTCTCTGAGATGTTCGCAAGCGGGCCAGTCCCCTGAGCCGATATTTCATACCACAAGAATGTGGCGCTCCATGGTTGGTGAGCATGCTCGGTCCGTCCGAGAAGCCTTAAAACTATGACGACACATTCACCTTGAACCAAGGGTTCAAGGGTTACAGCCTGCGGCGGCATCTCGGAGATTCCCTCTCTTTTCTTCTACCGACTACCATGACTCAATTCCCTGAAGTTTCTGCTTCACGCCAGGATATCCGTCAGTTAATTCGTCAGCGCCGCCGTGCGTTAACCTCCGATCAGCAAGCGCATTTTGCCCAGCAGGCCGCCGCCCGTATGATGGCGTATCCCCCTGTCGTGATGGCGCACACCGTTGCGCTGTTTCTGTCGTTTGATGGTGAGCTGGATACCCAACCGCTGATAGAACAGCTCTGGCGCGCCGGGAAGAAGGTGTATCTGCCGGTTCTGCATCCGTTTAGCGACGGTAATCTGCTATTTCTGCACTACCACCCACACAGCGAGCTGGTGGTGAATCGCCTGAAAATCACCGAGCCGAAACTCGACGTCCGCGACGTGCTGCCGCTCTCTGAGCTGGACGTGCTGATCACGCCGCTGGTGGCGTTTGATGAACAGGGCCAGCGTTTAGGGATGGGCGGCGGTTTTTATGACAGGACGCTGCAAAACTGGCAGCAGTACGGGTTGCAGCCGGTGGGGTATGCGCATGATTGCCAGGCTGTAGAAGCTTTACCTGTAGAAAAATGGGATATTCCGCTGCCGGCGGTGGTTACGCCCAGTAAAACGTGGCTCTGGTAGAACAAAGCCGGGTGGCGGCTACGCCTTACCCGGCCTACATAAACCCTGGAACTTTGTAGGTCGGGTAAGCGTAAGCGCCACCCGACACACAGACCGCACGACCGTTGTAGGTCGGGTAAGGCGTAGCCGCCACCAGACACCACAGACCGCACCATCAGTACAACAGGCGCGCGCGAATCGTCCCCTGAATAGCCTTCATGCTCTGCAGCGCTTTCTCGGCTACATCGTCATCCGCTTCGATATCGATAACCACATAGCCCATCTGCGAGTTCGTCTGCAGATACTGTGCGGCAATGTTGACACCCTGCTCGGCAAAAATCTGGTTAATGGCGGTCAGCACGCCTGGACGGTTTTCGTGGATGTGCAGCAGACGACGACCACCGTGCAGCGGCAGAGACACTTCCGGGAAGTTCACGGCAGAGAGCGTAGAACCGTTGTCGGAGTATTTGCTCAGTTTACCCGCCACTTCCAGACCGATGTTCTCCTGCGCTTCCTGAGTAGAGCCGCCGATGTGTGGCGTCAGGATCACGTTGTCGAACTCGCACAGCGGAGAGGTAAACGGATCGCTGTTGGTGGCTGGCTCCGTCGGGAACACGTCAATGGCCGCGCCCGCCAGATGCTTACGCTTCAGCGCATCCGCCAGTGCCGGAATATCCACTACGGTGCCGCGCGCGGCGTTGATCAGCAGTGAGCCTGGCTTCATCAGCGCCAGCTCTTCCGCCCCCATCATGTTTTTGGTTGACGCATTTTCCGGCACGTGCAGGCTCACCACGTCGCTCATGTTCAGCAGGTCAGACAGGTGTTGAACCTGGGTAGCATTACCCAGCGGCAGCTTGCTTTCGATATCGTAGAAAAACACATGCATACCCAGGGATTCCGCCAGAATACCGAGCTGCGTACCAATGTGACCGTAGCCGATAATCCCCAGCTTTTTACCACGCGCTTCATAGGAGCCAGACGCCAGTTTGTTCCACACGCCGCGGTGCGCCTTGGCGTTCGCTTCAGGAATGCCGCGCAGCAGCAGCAGCAGTTCGCCAATCACCAGCTCCGCCACGGAACGGGTGTTGGAGAACGGGGCGTTAAACACGGGAATACCGCGTTTGGCAGCAGCATTCAGGTCAACCTGGTTGGTACCGATGCAGAAGCAGCCGATAGCCACCAGCTTTTCCGCCGCAGAAATAACGTCTTCAGTCAGGTGAGTTCGGGATCGCAGGCCAATGAAGTGGGCATCACGGATGGACGCTTTCAGCTCTTCGGTGTCGAGCGCGCCTTTGTGAAATTCGATGTTGGTGTAACCTGCCGCACGAAGGCTATCGATTGCTTTTTGATGCACGCCCTCGACCAGCAGGAATTTAATCTTGTCTTTCTCCAGTGATACCTTTGCCATTTACCCGACCCTGTTTTTGTCTGAACTGATGTTGTGCTGGATATGAATCCGCTGTAGCCAACATATCAAAAAAAACTATTGCAGCAATATGAACGTTTGCGTCGGCACTCTGAAGAAAAGTCATCAAGGGCAAAATGTCAGAGGAAAATGCTATGGAAATTTACAAACGTGGCAGGATCGGCAAAAGAGGTTAAAAAACGTGATACAAGTCACCGAATTTAGCTTTTCAAAAATTTTTTAGCGGGGGGAGGACTCCCCCCATCAGATCATTTTACGATGGTTTTCACGCCGTCAGCCGTGCCGATCAGCGCCACATCCGCGCCACGGTTGGCGAATAACCCTACAGTCACTACGCCTGGAATACCGTTAATGGCATTTTCCAGCGCAACGGCGTCGAGAATTTCCAGACCGTGAACGTCGAGGATCACGTTACCGTTATCGGTGACTACGCCCTGACGGTATTCCGGACGACCGCCCAGCTTCACCAGCTGACGGGCAACCGCGCTACGGGCCATGGGGATCACTTCGACCGGCAGCGGGAAATTCCCCAGAATATCGACCTGCTTGGAGGCGTCCGCGATACAGATGAACTTGTCCGCTACAGAAGCGATGATCTTTTCACGCGTCAGCGCCGCGCCGCCGCCCTTGATCATCTGCATATGGCCGTTGATCTCATCCGCGCCATCAACGTAAATCCCCAGACGATCCACTTCGTTGAGATCGAAAACGGTAATGCCGAGGCTTTTCAGCTTTTCCGTGGACGCATCGGAGCTGGAAACCGCGCCCTCGATCTGCCCCTTCATCGTGCCCAGTGCATCGATAAAGTGCGCCGCCGTCGACCCCGTGCCAACACCAACAATGGTCCCTGGCTGTACGTACTGGAGAGCGGCCCATCCTACTGCTTTTTTCAGTTCATCCTGCGTCATGATCGTTTGCCTGTGGTGTGAAAACTCAGGGCGCATTATAGAACACGTCGAATGGATTTCGTCTGCCAGGAAAGGAAAATTGTGTCATAGTGCAGATTAAGCAAAATTAAGGAGTAAGCCAGAGCAATGAAACGTCCGGACTACAGAACACTACAGGCACTTGATGCGGTTATTCGTGAACGCGGTTTTGAGCGCGCGGCGCAGAAGTTGTGCATCACCCAGTCCGCCGTATCACAGCGTATCAAACAGCTTGAAAACATGTTCGGGCAACCCCTGCTGGTGCGTACCGTTCCGCCGCGTCCAACGGAGCAAGGGCAAAAGCTCCTCGCGCTGCTGCGTCAGGTTGAACTGCTGGAAGATGAGTGGCTGGGTGATGAACAAACGGGTTCCACGCCACTGCTGCTGTCGCTGGCGGTGAACGCCGACAGTCTGGCAACCTGGCTGCTGCCTGCCCTTGCGCCAGTCCTGGCCGACTCCCCTATTCGACTGAATTTACAGGTAGAAGATGAAACCCGTACACAGGAGCGCCTGCGTCGTGGTGAGGTGGTTGGAGCGGTCAGTATCCAGCCTCAGGCGCTGCCAAGCTGTCTTGTCGATCAGCTAGGTGCGCTGGACTACCTGTTTGTCGGTTCAAAAGCCTTCGCGGAGCGCTACTTCCCGAATGGCGTCACCCGCGCCGCGCTGCTGAAAGCCCCTGCCGTGGCGTTCGACCATCTGGACGATATGCACCAGGCGTTCCTGCAGCAAAACTTCGATCTCCCGCCGGGCAGCGTGCCGTGCCATATTGTGAACTCGTCCGAAGCCTTTGTGCAGCTTGCACGTCAGGGAACCACCTGCTGCATGATCCCGCATCTGCAGATTGAGAGAGAGTTGAAAAGCGGTGAGCTGATTGACCTGACGCCGGGGCTGTATCAGCGCCGGATGCTTTACTGGCACCGCTTTGCGCCGGAAAGCCGTATGATGCGCAACGTCACCGACGCGCTGCTGGCGTTTGGGCATAAGGTGCTGAGGCAGGACTAAAAATTAAGCCGGGTGGCGACTCCGCCTTACCCGGCCTTGTATTATCCTCCCGTACAGAAAGAACCGGCCAGTTCTTTCTGTCAGGCAGTCCACATGCCGTACCCGGCCTTAGGCCTCGAGCCTGTGTTGTAGATCCCTGCAGTGGACTGCCCCTTCTCCACAAGTGACAAACCGGACAGTATCATGGACCGGTTTTCCCGGTAATCCGCATTCACAAGGTTGGTTTCACTATGGAACAGGAACTTCACTTTATTGGTATCGATGTCTCCAAAGCTAAGCTGGATGTCGATGTGTTGCGACCTGATGGCCGTCACCGCAGCAAAAAGTTTACTAACACCCCTAAAGGTCACGAGGAGCTGCTCAGGTGGCTCCGCAGCCATAATGTGGCTCCGGCCCACATCTGCATGGAGGCGACCAGCACCTATATGGAAGACGTCGCGGCTTCCCTCAGCGATGCCGGTTTCACCGTATCCATCATCAACCCGGCTCTGGGTAAAGCCTTTGCGCAGAGCGAAGGCCTGCGCAGTAAAACCGATGCCGTGGATGCCCGTATGCTGGCAGAGTTCTGCCGGCAGAAGCGTCCGGCAGCCTGGGAGGCACCGCATCCGGTGGAGCGCGCGTTGCGGGCGCTGGTACTGCGGCATCAGTCCCTGACGGACATGCACACGCAGGAGCTGAACCGCCGTGAGACGGCGCGGGAGGTGCAGATGCCGAGCATTGATGCGCACCTTCTGTGGCTGGAAGCGGAGCTGAAGCGGCTGGAGAAACAGATAAAGGACCTGACGGATGACGACCCGGACCTGAAGCACCGGCGAAAACTGCTGGACAGCATACCGGGTATCGGTGAAAAGACGTCCGCCGTGCTGCTGGCGTATGTGGGACTGAAGGACAGGTTCGGGCAGGCGCGGCAGTTCGCGGCGTTCGCAGGGCTGACACCGCGGCAACATGAATCCGGAAGCAGCGTAAACAGGGCAAGCAGGATGAGTAAGGCTGGCCATGTCTCGCTTCGCCGGGCGCTGTATATGCCCGCGATGGTGGCGCTGTACAAAACGGAGTGGGGAAAAGGATTCAGGGCGCGTCTGGAAAAGAACGGTAAGGGAGCGAAGCTGATAATCGGAGCGATGATGCGTAAGCTGGCGCAGGTGGCGTATGGCGTCCTGAAGTCAGGACGCCCGTTCGATGTCACGTTGCATCAGGAAAATGCTTGCGTGGCATAACAGTATCTACAGGTTACTGAGCAGGTTTCGGCTGTGCTGCCGCTGCAGGCTCCAGCTGGAACACCACATCCACCTGATCGTCGAACTGAATGGTTGGCTGTTCATAGGTTTCCTGAGCAGAAACCGGGGCTGCATCAGCCTTCATCATGCGTACCATCGGGCTTGGCTGGTAGTTAGAGACGTGGTAACGCACGCTGTAAACCGGGCCGAGCTTGCTCTTAAAGCCAGAAGCCAGCTGCTCCGCCTGATGGATTGCATCATCAATCGCGGCTTTACGGGCTTCGTCTTTGTATTTCTCCGGTTGCGCAACGCCCAGTGAGACGGAACGAATTTCATTCAGTCCCGCTTTTAACGCGCCATCAAGCAGCGAGTTCAGCTTATCAAGCTGACGCACGGTCACTTCCACGGTGCGCACGGCACGGTAGCCTTTAAGAATGCTTTTCCCGTTCTGGTAGTCGTAATCCGGTTGGGTACGCAGGTTAGCGGAACTGATATCCTTTTTACCTACGCCATTTTGCTCGAGGAAAGAGAGATATTGCGCAACACGATCGTCAGCCTGCTTTTTAGCGGAGGCGGCATCTTTCGCTGCCACGTTCACTTCAATTGCCAGGGTTGCAACATCCGGTACCGCGTCCACGCTTGCGGTGCCTGAAGTGACGATGTGCGGGCCATTTGGCAACTCATTTGCCTGCACCGACACCGCACCTAAACTCACTAATGCCGCCAGGGCCATCACTTTAAACTTCACTGTCATTCCTCCATGTTGCGAAGAGTGCCCCAACATCAGGGCGCATGCCAGCAAGCTTAGCGGGTCTTGTTCAGATGTCCATAAGACAAACGCTTAGTTGAACAATCCCTGTACATGATGAATGCCCTCTTTTGCCAACTGGAAGGCAATAAACCACATCACCAGACCGACCAGCGTATTGATGATGCGCTGAGCTTTAGCGGTACGCAAACGCGGGGCAAGCCACGCCGCCAGAATGGCGAGACCGAAGAACCAGAGGAAGGAGGCGCTGACCGTACCGAGCGCAAACCAACGCTTCGGCTCAACGTCCAGCTGTCCACCCAGGCTACCCAACACCACGAAAGTATCCAGATAAACATGCGGGTTAAGCCAGGTCACCGCCAGCATGGTGACGATAATTTTCCAGCGGCCTTGCTTCATCACTTCGGCGCTCGCCAGCTCAAGATTGCTGCTCATCGCCGTTTTCAGTGCGCCGAATCCGTACCACAGCAGGAACGCCACGCCGCCCCAGGTCACCAGCGCCAGCAGCCATGGGGACTGCATCAGTAGCGCGCTGCCGCCAAAAATCCCGGCGCAGATAAGCAGCAAGTCACTGACAGCACACAGCAACGCGATCATCAGATGATACTGGCGGCGGATGCCCTGGTTCATCACAAACGCATTTTGCGGGCCGAGGGGAAGGATCATGGCCGCACCTAATGCAAGGCCTTGAAAATAATAAGATAGCATGACGATTTTCTCGCAGTATTGTTCTGGAAGCTGACTATACTGCGCGAATCACATTAGAGGAAATGGATAATATTAATTGGGTATTAGCGGAGCTTATGAAGGTAAAGCCCGGTGGCGCTCGCGCTTACCGGGCCTGTAACGTCGGGGATTACTCGGCGGCTTGCTCGCGTTTAAGATTCACGTCCATCTGTGGGTACGGGAAGCTGATGCCGTTGGCGTCAAACTCGCGCTTAATGCGCTCCAGCACGTCCCAGTAGACGTTTTGCAGATCGCTGCTTTTGCTCCAGATACGCACCACGAAGTTAATGGATGACGCACCCAGCTCGTTGAGGCGAACCGTCTGCTCTTTATCTTTCAGAATGCGATCGTCAGAAGCAATGATATTGCTAATCAGCGATTTCACCTGATCGATGTCGGAGTCATAGGCCACGCTGATAATCAGCTCATTACGACGCACCGGCTCGCGGGAGAAGTTAATGATGTTGCCCGCAATGATTTTTCCGTTCGGTACCACCACGATACGGCCATCGACGGTACGCAGGGTGGTAGAGAAAATCTGCACCTGCAGCACGGTTCCGGCAATGCCGCCAAGGTCAACGTATTCACCCGAGCGGAACGGACGGAAGGTGACCAGCAGAACGCCTGCCGCCAGGTTTGAAAGCGAGCCCTGCAGCGCCAGACCAATAGCCAGACCAGCCGCACCGAGCACGGCGATGACGGATGCCGTCTGCACACCCACGCGACCCAGTGCCGCAATCAGCGTAAAGGCAATAATGCCGTAGCGTACCAGTGCGGAGAGGAAATCAGCCACCGTGGCGTCAATGTGACGGGCCAGCATCACGCGGTTGACTGCATTCGATACAATACGCGCCACGATCATCCCGACGATGATGATGGCAATCGCCGCGACGATGTTCACGGCATAGCTCAGCAGCAGTGCCTGGTTACGCACCAGCCAGTTACCGGCGTGATTGATGCTGTCTACAACATCGAGTTGTTCCATTTATTCTTCCTTTTGTTAAACCAAAACACAAAATCCATCCCCCATGGAGACAGGCAGGTCAGTAAAGGGTAAACAAAAAGCGCAAATATTGCCAAACAGATCACAAAAGCAGATGTTGCAGCATGTTGAAAATGCGAAAAAAAAGGCCCGCATTTGCGGGCCTTCTGATGCTGTTAGCAGCTCAAATTACAGAACGTCGATCGCGTTCAGTTCTTTGAATGCCTGCTCCAGACGGGTCACCATGGACGTCTGCGCAGCGCGCAGCCATACGCGTGGATCGTAGTATTTCTTGTTCGGCTGGTCTTCGCCTTTCGGGTTGCCCAGCTGACCCTGCAGGTAAGCTTCGTTGGTTTTGTAGTATTGCAGGATACCGTCCCATGTTGCCCACTGGGTGTCGGTATCGATGTTCATTTTCACTACGCCGTAGCTTACGGAGTCTTTGATTTCCTGAGCAGAAGAACCGGAACCGCCGTGGAAGACGAAGTTCAGGCTGTTGTGCGGCAGGTTGTGTTTCTTGGACACGTATTCCTGAGAATCACGCAGGATGGTTGGGGTCAGAACCACGTTACCTGGTTTGTAAACGCCGTGCACGTTACCGAAGGATGCTGCAATAGTGAAGCGTGGGCTGATTTTGCTCAGCTCGGTGTAAGCGTAATCAACGTCTTCTGGCTGGGTGTACAGTGCAGAAGCGTCCATGTGGCTGTTGTCCACGCCGTCTTCTTCACCACCGGTGCAACCCAGTTCGATTTCCAGGGTCATGTCCATTTTGGCCATGCGCGCCAGGTATTTGGAGCAGATTTCGATGTTTTCGTGCAGTGACTCTTCAGACAGGTCGATCATGTGAGAAGAGAACAGTGGCTTACCGGTAGCCGCGAAGTGTTTTTCACCCGCGTCCAGCAGACCGTCGATCCACGGCAGCAGTTTCTTCGCGCAGTGGTCAGTGTGCAGGATAACTGGAACACCGTAGTGTTCAGCCATCTGGTGTACGTGGTGCGCACCAGAGATAGCACCCAGGATGGCAGCACCCTGAGGAACGTCAGTTTTCACGCCTTTACCTGCGATGAACGCAGCGCCACCGTTAGAGAACTGAACGATAACTGGAGCTTTAACTTTGGCTGCAGTTTCCAGTACGGCGTTGATGGAGTCGGTACCCACGCAGTTAACTGCTGGCAGAGCGAAATTGTTTTCTTTAGCTACCTGGAACACTTTCTGTACGTCATCACCAGTGATAACGCCAGGTTTTACGAAATCAAAAATTTTAGACATGTTGCTTAGTCCTGTATCTTCGGCCGTTAGAAAAGGTGCGTGCTCTTATAAGCGCGCTGAAAATTGGGCAGGTTTCCCTGCCCTTGAATGGCTTACTTCTTAGCGCGCTCTTCGAGCATTGCTACTGCTGGCAGTACTTTGCCTTCCACGAATTCGAGGAATGCGCCGCCACCAGTGGAGATGTAGGAGATCTTGTCAGCGATACCGAACAGGTCGATTGCTGCCAGGGTGTCACCACCGCCTGCGATAGAGAACGCTTCGCTGTCTGCGATTGCGTTAGCAACGATCTCAGTACCTTTGCGGAAGTTCGGGAATTCGAACACGCCAACAGGACCGTTCCACAGGATAGTTTTTGCGTTTTTCAGGATTTCAGCCAGTTTCTGTGCAGAAACGTCGCCCAGGTCCAGAATCTGCTCTTCATCTTTGATGTCGTTTACAGATTTCAGGGTGGCGGTTGCGGTTTCGGAGAACTCGGTCGCGACGCGAACGTCAGTTGGAACCGGGATATCACAGGTGGACAGCAGACGTTTGGCTTCGTCAACCAGGTCTGCTTCGTACAGGGATTTACCGACGTTGTGGCCTTGAGCGGCAACGAAGGTGTTCGCGATACCACCGCCTACGATCAGCTGGTCAGCGATTTTAGACAGGGAATCCAGAACGGTCAGTTTGGTAGAAACTTTAGAACCACCCACGATAGCGACCATTGGACGAGCAGGTTCTTTCAGTGCTTTACCCAGCGCTTCCAGTTCGTCAGCCAGCAGTGGACCTGCACACGCTACGTCTGCGAATTTACCGATACCGTGGGTAGAAGCCTGAGCGCGGTGCGCCGTACCGAATGCATCCATCACGAATACGTCGCACAGAGCAGCGTATTTCTTAGACAGCGTTTCGTCGTCTTTCTTCTCGCCTTTATTGAAGCGAACGTTTTCCAGAACAACCAGTTCACCGGCAGCCACTTCAACGCCGTCCAGGTAATCTTTCACCAGGCGAACCGGGCTGGACAGTTTGTCTTTCAGGTAATTAACAACCGGCAGCAGAGAGAACTCTTCGTTGTACTCGCCTTCAGTTGGACGACCCAGGTGGGAGGTGACCATCACTTTAGCGCCCTGCTTCAGAGCCAGTTCGATGGTTGGCAGAGATGCACGGATACGCGCGTCGCTGGTCACTTTGCCATCTTTAACCGGTACGTTCAGATCGGCACGGATGAAAACGCGTTTACCAGCCAGATCCAGATCGGTCATCTTAATTACAGACATGGTGAATCCTCTCGTTGATTCTTAAAGTTTTGCAGACGCACGATGCGTCTTACCTGAAACCTTGAGCGGCCATTGCTAACGTGGTGTCGAGCATACGGTTAGCAAAGCCCCATTCGTTATCACACCAAACCAGCGTCTTGATAAGGTGTGCCCCACTGACGCGCGTTTGTGTGCCATCGACAATGGCGCTGTGCGGGTCGTGGTTAAAATCTACTGAGACCAACGGTAATTCCGTATAGTCAACTATACCATGAAATGCACCCTGTGCCGCTTTTTGCAGCAACAGGTTGACTTCACAGGCTTTTACCGGTTTTTTCACCGTCACGCTGAGATCGATTGCGGTGACGTTAATCGTCGGCACGCGCACGGCAATCGCTTCGAAACGGTCGTTAAACTGCGGGAAGATACGGGTGATCCCGGCAGCCAGTTTCGTATCCACCGGGATGATTGACTGGCTCGCTGCGCGCGTGCGTCGTAAATCCGGATGGTAAGCGTCAATAACCTGCTGATCGTGCATGGCGGAGTGAATCGTGGTCACAGTGCCGGATTCAATGCCATACGCATCGTCTAACAGTTTGATGACCGGAATAATGCAGTTGGTGGTGCAGGAGGCGTTGGAAACAATGCGGTGTTCGGCTAGCAGCTCATGCTGATTGACGCCAAACACGACGGTGGCGTCGAGGTCGTTACTGCCGGGGTGAGAAAACAGCACTTTTTTTGCGCCGGCAGCCAGATGGGCTTCGCCATGTTCGCGGCTGCCGTACACGCCGGTACAGTCCAGCACCACATCCACACCCAGTTCACGCCAGGGGAGTGCTTCAATACTGTTCTCATGCAGCACGCGGATGGCATCGTCGCCGACAAACAGCTGTTCCCTTTCCTGGCGAACGTCCCAGGCAAAGCGGCCGTGGCTGGTGTCATATTTCAACAAATGCGCCATGCCCGCAGCATCCGCCAGTTCATTGATTGCCACCACGGTGATTTCCGCACGACGCCCGGATTCATATATAGCACGAACCACGTTGCGCCCGATGCGACCGAAGCCATTAATCGCTACGCGTACGGTCATAGATCTCCTGCAAAGCTATCCCTGAGTTTGAGGTGGCTGAAAGAGTAATCCAGCGACGCCCGAAGGGGAATCCTTGCTGTCACAAACTGCGATTGATTGGTCAATTGTCGAACATTTAATCGACTGAAACGCTTCAGCAAGAATAAGCGAATTGGGGAATAAAAGGAATGTCTGTCCAGATGAATAAGCGAGCTATATGACTTGCATCACATTTTTGATGGAATAATGCTTACAAAAAAGCCGGGTGGCGCGCTAGCGCTTACCCGGCCTACTTTCGAGCCATTTGTAGGCCCGGTAAGCGTAGCGCCACCGGGCAAAATGGCAATTACAGCAGTTCTTTCGCCTTAGCGACAACGTTCTCAACGGTGAAGCCGAACTCTTCGAACAGCAGCTCTGCCGGAGCAGATTCACCGAAGGTGGTCATGCCGACGATAGCGCCGTTCAGGCCCACGTATTTGAACCAGTAATCAGCGATACCCGCTTCCACTGCCACGCGAGCGGAAACCGCTTTAGGCAGGACGGATTCGCGGTAAGCGGCATCCTGCTTGTCGAACGCGTCGGTAGACGGCATGGAAACCACGCGCGCTTTCACGCCTTCGGCAGTCAGTTTTTCCCACGCTGCAACAGCCAGTTCAACTTCAGAACCGGTGGCGATGAAGATCAGCTCTGGCTGGCCCGCGCAATCTTTCAGCACGTAACCACCGCGAGCGATGTTCGCCAGCTGCTCTGGCGTACGTTCCTGTTGTGCCAGGTTCTGACGGGAGAGGATCAGCGCGGTTGGACCGTCCTGACGCTCAACGCCGTATTTCCACGCTACAGCGGATTCAACCTGGTCACATGGACGCCATGTGCTCATGTTCGGGGTCACGCGCAGGGAAGCAACCTGCTCTACCGGCTGGTGAGTTGGGCCATCTTCGCCCAGACCGATGGAGTCGTGGGTGTAGACCATCACCTGACGCTGTTTCATCAGCGCAGCCATACGCACGGCGTTACGTGCATATTCAACGAACATCAGGAAGGTAGAGGTGTACGGCAGGAAACCGCCGTGCAGGGAGATACCGTTGGCAATCGCGGTCATACCGAATTCACGTACACCGTAATGGATGTAGTTACCGGCAGTATCTTCGTTGATTGGCTTAGAACCCGACCACAGAGTCAGGTTAGAAGGCGCCAGGTCAGCGGAGCCGCCCAGGAATTCTGGAAGCCATGGACCGAACGCTTCAATCGCATTTTGAGACGCTTTACGGCTCGCGATTTTAGACGGGTTCGCCTGCAGCTTAGCGATGAACTCGTTCGCTTTCGCGTCGAAGTCAGACGGCATGTCACCTTTCATACGGCGGGTGAATTCAGCCGCTTCCTGCGGGAACGCTTTCGCATAGGCAGCGAACTTCTCGTTCCAGGCCGCTTCTTTCGCCTGGCCCACTTCTTTTGCATCCCACTGAGCGTAGATCTCAGATGGGATTTCGAATGCAGGGTGTTTCCAGCCCAGTGCTTCACGGGTCAGTGCGATTTCCGCATCGCCCAGCGGCGCGCCGTGGGAGTCGTGAGTACCCGCTTTGTTCGGCGAACCGAAGCCAATGATGGTTTTGCACATCAGCAGGGACGGTTTGTCCGTCACAGCGCGCGCTTCTTCTACTGCACGTTTAATCGAGTCAGCATCGTGGCCATCAACGCCACGCACAACGTGCCAGCCGTAGGCTTCGAAGCGTGCTGCGGTGTCGTCGGTGAACCAGCCTTCAACGTGACCGTCGATGGAGATACCGTTGTCGTCATAGAACGCAACCAGTTTGCCCAGCTTCAGGGTACCTGCCAGGGAGCACACTTCGTGAGAAATGCCTTCCATCATGCAGCCGTCGCCCATGAACGCGTAGGTGAAGTGGTCTACGATGTCGTGACCAGGACGGTTGAACTGCGCCGCCAGCGTCTTCTCAGCAATCGCCATACCCACTGCGTTAGCAATGCCCTGACCCAGCGGGCCGGTGGTGGTTTCTACACCAGCGGTGTAACCCACTTCCGGGTGACCAGGCGTTTTGGAGTGCAGTTGACGGAAGTTTTTCAGCTCTTCGATTGGCAGATCGTAGCCGGTGAGGTGCAGCAGGCTATAGATCAGCATAGAGCCGTGGCCGTTGGACAGCACGAAGCGGTCGCGGTCAGCCCATGACGGGTTCTGCGGGTTGTGGTTCAGGAAGTCACGCCACAGGACTTCGGCGATATCAGCCATACCCATAGGGGCCCCTGGGTGGCCGGATTTGGCTTTCTGTACTGCGTCCATGCTCAGCGCACGAATAGCATTAGCAAGCTCTTTACGTGAGGACATTTTAACTCCAGATCGGACTGTTAAAGGCCATGCCCTTGACGACAGCGCGTTTTGGGCTACGCCGGAAAAAAGTGCCAACAATGTAACCCAAGCCGCAAGTCATGTACATGGAGCATTCTTTTGCGTGTTAAGAAATCTCTGGATCATGCTCGCATGTTGCGCAATCTCCTCGCCCGCCCCTGTCGATATTCCTTATACTTAGCCCGACACCGGCTTCGCTGACGGTGAACTTTTCGGATTTTATTCAGATTAACGAGTACGGAAGCAATCTCATGAAAATGCGTGCAATAGTGCTGGCCCTGGGTACGACGCTCCTGCTGAGCGGCTGTCAGAATATGGATTCTAACGGTCTGATGACCTCAGGCGCAGAAGCCTTTCAGGCCTATTCCCTGAGCGACGCGCAGGTAAAAGCGTTGAGCGATCAGGCGTGTAAAGATATGGACGGAAAAGCCACGCTTGCTCCGGCTAACAGTACCTATACGCAGCGTCTGAATAAGATTGCTTCCGCGCTGGGCGATAACATTAACGGCCAACCGGTGAACTATAAGGTGTACATGGCGAAAGACGTGAACGCCTTCGCCATGGCGAACGGCTGTATCCGCGTCTATAGCGGGCTGATGGACATGATGACCGACAACGAAGTGGAAGCGGTTATCGGCCACGAAATGGGCCACGTTGCGCTCGGCCATGTGAAGAAAGGAATGCAGGTTGCGTTAGGCACTAACGCCGTTCGCGCGGCGGCGGCCTCTGCGGGCGGTATCGTTGGCAGCCTGTCGCAGTCACAGCTTGGCGACGTCGGGGAAAAGCTGGTTAACTCTCAGTTCTCCCAGCGTCAGGAGTCCGAAGCGGATGACTACTCCTACGATCTGTTGCGCAAACGCGGCATCAATCCATCAGGTTTAGCTACCAGTTTCGAAAAACTGGCCAAGCTGGAAGCGGGTCGCCAAAGCTCCATGTTTGACGATCACCCGGCTTCGGAAGAACGCGCACAACATATTCGCGACCGTATGGCCGCAGACGGAATTAAATAATTTTACCGGGAGGCCTATTTGCCTCCCTTTTATTTCGCATGAATTGCCAATTTAAAAGCACGTATCGATAACTCGCCCGCAAGTCCCGCCACATCTGCATTTAGCCCCTGAAATGTCTGGTCACATATTTATTGCAATCGTTAATATTTCCGGTAATTATCAACCACGCAATCATTCAAATTAATATATCCAGACAGAGACGTTCCCTCCGTGAAAAAAGAATTATCATTAATTGCGTTAAGTTTATTCGCCGCATTACCTGCCGCAGCAAGCCAGCAATCCAACAGCCAGGGTTTTATTGACGACAGCCATCTGGATCTGTTTTTACGTAATGCCTATATCAGCCGCGATTATCATCAGGGTCAGCAGGATAAAGCCGAATGGGGCCAGGGCATTATCGCTACCTTTGAATCCGGCTATACCGAAGGGCTGGTAGGCTTTGGCGTGGACGGCATCGCCCAGTATGGCGTGCGCCTGGACGGCGGCCGCGGCAAAAGCGGCGCGGGCGGCATCGACTTCTTTAAGCAGGAAGACGACGGCCGGGCCAAATCCGATCTGGCGAAGTTTGGCGCGACGGCCAAAATACGTATCTCGAATACCGTGCTGAGCTACGGGAACCAGCGTCCTGAGCTGCCTATCGTGAATGCCGACAGCTCCCGCCTGCTGTTTGAAAGCTACACCGGCGCTATGCTGACCTCAAAAGAGATCGACGGGCTGGAAATCAACGCCGGTTATTTCATCGACGAGCAGCGTAAAAGTGACGACCGCCACGACAGCGGGCTGAAGAGCCTGACTTTTGGCGGCGCGAGCTACCAGTTCAACGACCAGTTCAGCGGCGCGCTTTACGCCTCTCATAATGAAGAGGTGATGAACAAGCAGTATCTGGGCCTGAACTTCAAACAGCCGTTCAGCACCGGACAGCAGCTGGTGCTTGATTTCAACGGCTACAATTCGCGCCTGGATCAGGGCTACGCAGACAACCTGGACACCGGGCGCAGCAACACCATCTGGAGCCTGGCGGCGAGCTATATCTGGGATATTCACACCTTCAAGGTGGCGTACCAGCAGAGCAGCGGCAGCACGGGCTACAACTACGGCGGCTATCGCGACCAGGGCGGCGTGGGTGACGGCGGCAACACCATCTGGCTGGCGAACTCCTACTGGTCTGATTTTAACGGTGAAGATGAACGCTCATGGCAGGCCTCTTACGGTCTGGACTTCGGCGGCCTCGGCCTGCCGGGCCTGAGCTGGACCACCGCCTACGTGCGTGGCGACAACATCAAGACCTCTGAGACCAGCAACGGCAAAGAGCACGAGTGGTTTAACCAGATCCAGTACCAGGTGCAGGACGGTCCGGCGAAAGATCTGAAACTGAAACTGCGCTATTCCGTGCTGCGTGTCTCCAGCAACGCCAGCGATTACAACGTAGGTGGGGATGAGATCCGCGCTTACGTGGAATACCCGTTTAACGTGTTCTGATGAAAAAAGCCGGGTGGCGGCTTCGCCTGACCCGGCCTGGGGTTTTCTCGCTGTGGTTGAGGGAGAAACAGTAGGCCCGGTAAGCGCAGCGCCACCGGGCAATATCCACGGTATCAATACAGCGATTTCTGCGGCGGCCCGGCAAACTTCAGCGCGCCAATCTGCCCCATCCGAACTTCCACTACCGACGGCCCCGGCATCGCCAGCGCCTCCGTCATCACCGCATCAAAATCCTCTGCCCGCTCTACGCTCCACGCCTGAAGGCCAATCGCCTGCGCCAGCAGAGTAAAGTCCGGCGTATGCAGTTCGTTATAGTACTGACGCCCGCCGAAATACTTATCCTGAATACCGCGCATCACGCCGTAACCGCCGTCGTTCATGATCAGCAGCGTCACGTTGGCTTTTTCCTGCGCCAGCGTCGCCATCTCGCCTAAATTCAGGCTCAGGCCACCGTCGCCCACCAGCCCCACCACCTTGCGCTGCGGGTTAGCAATCGCGGTGCCGATCGCCATCGGCAGCCCCATGCCAATCGCCCCTGCAAGGGAGTGAATGTTCATCAGCGGGCCGTTGGCGCGGAACAGTCGGCTGCCCCACAGGCTGCCGGACACGGTGATATCACGCACAAGCAAGCCGTCTTTCGGCAGCGCTTTCTCAATGGCATCGTTAAGCGTCGCATAAGCGCCACACTGCTCGCGCAGCCCCTGCTCAGCTTGCTCAACCGCCTGCTGCACCTGCATATCCCACTGGGCGTTACCCCATTCCCGGCCCTGAGCTTTTTCAACCAACGCGCCAAGCAGCGCTGAACAATCGGCGACCAACGTGCTATCCATCAGGTAGTTACGGCTTGCCGCCGCCGGGTCGATATCGATCTGCACGCGCGGGTGCGGCAGCTCCAGCGTCCAGGAACGGGTTTCATTGCTACGCAGTCGTGAACCGGCGACCAGCGTAAAATCGCACTGCGCGATCAGCGCCTCCACTGACGGCGAGTTGTGGAACGCCCGCAGGCTGGCGCGATGGCTGTCCGGCAACACGCCGCGCGCGTGGGTGCTGGAGATCACCGTCACGCCCGCATCCGCCAGTTTTTTCACGGCGTCAGCACTTCCCAGCGTCCCGCCGCCCAGCCACAGCAGCGGCTGTTTTGCCAGCTTAAGTTGCGTCCACAATGCGTCAACCGTCGCGGGATCTACGGCTGGAACCGAAGCCGGTTTCACCGGTTTCGTCACCAGCGACAGCGGAATTTTCGCGCCCTGAATATCAATCGGGATTTCCACAGAGACCGGCCCGCACGGCGGCGTCTGCGCCTCTTGAATCGCTTTATGCAGAATCGCAATTGCCTGGCTGGCGTTGCTGATGCGGTACGCCCGCTTTGAACTGGCCTTCAGGAAGGTCAGTTGGTCGCGGGTTTCGTGGATAAACCCGGTGTCGGCATCCAGCCAGGCTTTCTCTACCTGCCCGGTTAAATGCAGCAGCGGCGTGCAGGCGTTCATGGCTTCCACCAGCGCACCTACCGCGTTACCCGCTCCCGCGCCGGTGCTGGTCAGCGCCACGCCGAGGCCGGAAAAGCGCCCGTGGGCGTCGGCCATGGTAACGGATCCCGCCTCGCCGCGCGCGGGTACAAAACGGATGTTGCCCCGCTGCCCCACCGCGTCAGCGATCGGCAGGTTGTGAATGGAGATGACGCCGTAGATGGCCTCAACCTGATACTGCTCCAGCGTTCTGGCGATGGCGTCGCCGACGGTTATCATTTCGCTCATTGCTCACCCTTTCTCAGTCGCACCAGTGGTTGACGCTGTTACCCGTCGCCAGATAAATGCTCTTTTGCTGCATCCAGGCTTTGAGCCCCTGAATACCCTTTTCGCGGCCCAGACCGCTCTCTTTATAGCCCCCGAACGGGGTCGAAATCGCAAAGACTTTGTAGGTGTTGATCCACACCGTACCCGCTTCCAGCTGTTCGCTGAGACGCAGCGCGCGTCCGGTATCGCGCGTCCAGATCCCCGCCGCCAGGCCATAAACCGAGTCGTTCGCCTCGCGGATAAGCGCCGCTTCATCGCAAAACGGCATCGCCACCAGCACCGGGCCGAAGATCTCCTCCTGACACGCGCGGGCGCTGTTGCTCAGCCCCTCGATAATCGTGGGCTGGAAGAAGCTGCCGTTTGCCAGAGCAGGATCCGCCGGGATCTCCCCGCCGCACAGCACGCGCCCCCCTTCGCGCTTCGCCAGCTCGACATATTCCTGCACGCTCTGGCGATGTTTCTCGTTGATCAGCGGCCCTACATGCACGCCTTCGGTAAACGGGTGTCCGACGCGCAGCCCGCGAGTTAACTCCAGCAGCCGCGCCATGAGCGGCGCGTAAATGCTCTCGTGGATAAACAGCCGCGATCCGGCAATGCACGCCTGCCCCGCCGAGCTGAAAATGCCGTAGCAGATCCCGCGCGCGGCCTGTTCGAGGTCGGCGTCTTCCAGCACGATGGTCGGGGATTTCCCGCCCAGCTCCAGCGAGGCCGGGATCAGCTTTTCCGCCGCCACGTGCGCCAGATGACGGCCCGTGGTGGTGCCACCGGTAAAGGAAATTTTCCGCACGCGAGGATGGCGCGCCAGCGCATCGCCAATCACCGAGCCTTTGCCCGGCAGCACGCTCAGCAGCCCGGCGGGCAGCCCGGCCTGTTCAAAAATCCGCGCCAGCTCCAGCGCCATCAGCGGCGTGGCTTCGGCGGGCTTGAGGATCACCGCGTTACCGGCGGCAATGGCCGGGGCGACCTTCTGCATTTCGCTGGCAATCGGCGAGTTCCACGGCGTGATAGCCGCCACCACGCCGAGCGGCTCATAGCGGCTCAGCGTTAGCAAATCGGGCTGGCGCGGCGTCGGGAGTTCCCCTTCCAGCAGCTCGCAGGCGGCGGCGAAATAGCGCGCCGTCCCCGCTGCGCTCATCACCAGCCCGCGCGCTTCCGCCAGCGGCTTGCCGTTATCGCGGCTCTGCATCTGCGCCAGCTCATCCACGCGGGACTCAATCAGATCGGCAACCTTGTACAGGATCTTCGCCCGCATGTGCGGCAGGCGGTTGCGCCAGTCCGGAGCGCGCCACGCACGTTCGCCTGCGTCGATGGCATCCTCCAGATCGTCCAGGCTTGCGGCGTTAAGCGTCGCGTTGATTGAGCCGTCCGCCGGGAACTGGCTCTGCATCAGGTTGCCGCCGCCGTGTCGCCACTGACCGCCGATAAAAATCTTCAGATCGTTCATCGTCACTCCTCAGCTCAAGGCCAGTTCACGGCAGGCGCGCACCGCGCTCAGTGCCGCCAGGGTGGAGGTTTTAGGATTAGAAGCCAGCGGCAGCCCGCTCAGCTCAAGATGGAACTCGCCGAACAATCCTTCCACGTGCAGCGTGTGGGTATTGCGCGTCGTCGCCGGGTCGACCATCAGCTGCACGCGGGTCTCATCCATCCCGACGCCGCCGAGCGCCACGGTCGCCGCCACGTTGGCGTTAGCCGGGAACAGCCGCGCCGCCTCGCGGGCGCTGCCTTCGAAGAAGACTTTTGATTCTGAAACAGAATTGAGATCGATAAGCTGCTCTGCATAGCTGCCGCGCCAGCTGGCCGGGCTTTTGCGCGACTGATAGGTCACACGTTCAAGCCCACCTTCTTTCGCCGCCGCCAGCCCGTCGATACCAGCAACCGCACCGGAGAGCAGAGTCAGTTTGCCTCCCGCCGCGAGCAGCCGCTGCTCCAGCGCGCTGTCCGCCAGCGCACCGGTGGAGATCGCTGCCAGATGCCAGCCGCGCCCTAAAATCGCTTCGCCATACTGCGCCACCGCCTGCTGGCTGGCGCACTCCAGTACGAGATCGGGCGTTTCCGCACAGTCCATCGGAGAGATCAACGCCACCACCCTATCGCCAAACTGTTCACGAATGGCCGCATGGTGAGATTCGCGTGCCACGATCCAGCCGATAGCAACGCCAGCGGGCAGACGCTCAATCACCGCCTGCGCCATGGCGCCAAACCCAATTAACATGATCTTTTTCATGATGCGTCCTTACAGGTGGCGACAGAAGCCGCCGGAAACGTCCAGCGCGGCACCGGTGGTAAACGAGGCCAGCGGCGAGGCAAGAAACAGCAGCGCCTGTGCGGGTTCCTGCGGTTTACCAAGGCGCGCCATCGGAATGCCGCGTTTGCGGGCGATATCCGCCGTCCACTCCGGCCAGCTCTGGCTTTTGTCGGTCCGATTTTCAAAGCGTCGCTGCCACTGGCCGGACTCCACCATGCCGAGCAAAATTGAATTCACGCGGATGCCTTTGCCCACCAGCTCTTTGGAGAGCGTGAGCGTCATGTTCAGCAGCGCGGCGCGAGCGGCGGAGGTGGCGATCATGTGCTCCTCCGGCTGCAGCGCCAGCAGAGAGTTCACGCAGGTGATGGAGGCGATGTCGGACTGCTCCAGCAGAGGCTGAAACGCCTGCACCGGGTTGATCACCCCGAACAGTTTCAGCTCGGCCTCGTGCAGCCACGCCTCGCGCGGGGTGTCGTGGAAGTGCGCCACGTAGCCCTGCCCGGCGTTGTTGATCAGCATATCCGCCGCGCCAAAGCGGGCCTGCACCGCCTCCGCGAAGGCCTGCATCTCGTCGGCTTTCAGCACGTCGCAGCGATAAGAGAAAATCTCCCCGTCGGGATAGTCGTTTTGCAGCGCCGCGTGGGCGCTGGCGAGCCGGTCCGGATCGCGGCCGCAGAAGGCCACCTTTGCCCCCTCGCCCAGCAGCAGGCGCAGCGTTTCAAAGCCAATGCCGGACGAACCGCCGGTAACGACCGCTACGCGTCCGTCAATGTGTGCATTCATCGCCTACCTCCTGGTGAATACGTAAAAGCTGTTGATTAAAAAACGCCGCGTTATCGAGATAGCTGGCGTGTCCGGCCTGCGGAATGGCGGTGAACGGCATGCCGTAGCGAACCGCCAGCCCCTGCACCAGCTCAGGTTGGGTAATGGCATCCTGCTCGCCGCACCAGACTTCAAAGGTGCCCGAATAGCGCGTCAGCCAGCCGTGAATATCGTCGTGCGCCAGCATCCACGCGGCGGCGAGATAGCCTTCCGGGCGCAGGGCTCGCATGCCCGTCGCAACGGTCTCGATGTCCTCCGCGCGCGCGCCGGGGTGCAGCAGCTTCGCCGCGCGGGTCTGGGCGAGGATCTCACCGCCGAGCGCCATCTGCTGTTCGCGATTGCGCCACACCTGCTCGCGCTGCGCCGGGGCGGCATTGCCGTAGCCCTGCGCGGCATCCGCCAGCACCA
Organism: Enterobacter mori; assembly: GCF_025244905.1. NCBI lineage: Bacteria > Pseudomonadati > Pseudomonadota > Gammaproteobacteria > Enterobacterales > Enterobacteriaceae > Enterobacter > Enterobacter mori. Next base: position 3,844,325 of record NZ_CP104285.1, read on the forward strand.
GATGGATGACGCGATCCGGGAACTTCGCCGCAAAGGCGCTGGCGACCAGCGCGCCGAGCGAATGACCCAACAGCACCGCCTGCCAGACGCCCGCGCGATCGAGCATCGCCGCCAGCGCGTCGGCGTAATCCCCCGCGTTTGCCCGCTCAACCGCCAGCATCGGGCTTTCGCCATAGCCGGGCATGTCCCACGCCAGCACGCGAAAGCCGTCCAGCGTCATCTGCTTGTGCCAGGAGGCCGCGCCGGAGCTGATACCGTGCAGCAGCATCAGCGGAATGCCGCTTCCCTGTTCACGAAAACCCGTCATCATGCCCCCTTAGTTCCGCTTCACTTTAGAGAGCGGATGATCGGCGGGGTAGGTCGGGATTTCCGGCTTATTGGTCCCCAGCATGACGCACATCAGCGCCTCTTCTTCACCGTGGTTGAACAGCCCGCGATAGATGCCCGGCGGGACGGAGATCAGATCACGCTCGCGCAGCACGGTTTCGGTGTAGTTGTCGCCGTCCTGGATCATCAGCGTGATCTGCCCTTTAAGCATGAAGAACACCTCTTCCACGTCGTCGTGCAGATGCAGCGGCCCTTCGCACTTCGACGGCAGCACCATGGTGGAGAAGGTAAAGTGATCCGCCTGCACGGTGTTGGTATCGTTCGCCACGCCCGTTGCGCCGGTGCCGATGTAACGCATCTGCGCCCGGCGGTATTTCGGATCAAAATCGGCCTGGAACTTCAGCGCGTTCCAGTCGTACTTGCGGCCTTCGAAGCGCGCGATGCGCGACTCGACCCACTCTTCCATCGTCAGATGGTCAGGTTTGATGCCCGTTTTGTTGGTTACGGTTGAATCAGTCATGACACTCTCCTCAGTAACGTCTCAGCAGCGGCAGTAACAGGACGCAGCCCACCGCCGCCATCACCGCCAGAAAAATCAGCCCGGAATCCATGCTGTGGGTGAAGGCGATAAGCGCGCCCATCACCGCCGGCGACAGCGCGCCCGCAAAGTTTCCCAGCCCGTTGAAGATGCCGCCCGCCGTGGCGCTCACCCGTGGATGGGTGGCCTTCGCCAGCAGGGCGAAAATGTTGGGTGCGCCGGTACCCCACATAAAGGTGCTGAAGCTCATCGCCGCGATGATGGTCAGCGGGGTATCGAGGTGCATCACCGCCGCCAGGCCGACGGCCGCCCCCGCCATCGAGATAAAACAGGCCGCCGCGCGCTTATCGACCCGGTCCGAAAGCCACGCGCCAATCACTTCCCCCGCCAGCATGGCGATGAACGGCATCGACGACAGCCAGCCCGCGTGCTCAAGGTGAATGCCTTTGCCCTTAATCAGGTAGCCCGGCAGCCAGCCGTTGATGCCCCACAGGTAGGTCAGGAAAGCGATGTTAAAAATGCAGATGATCCAGAAGTGCGGGCTGACAAACAGCTCGCGGCGCGCGGCACGTCGCTCGTCCTGAGACGCCTGCGAGGTGCTCGGTTTCGCCTCCAGACGGATCCCGCGCAGGCCAATGCGCACAAAGATCAGCACCGGTACGGTGAGCATCGCCATCACGAAAAAGGTGCTCTGCCAGCCGAAGGTGTTCAGCAGCCAGAGGGAGAGCGGAAAACCAATCGCCGCGCCCACCGGCGTGCCCAGCAGCCACAGCATGGTGGCGCGCGCCTGCAGATGCTGCGGGAAGTTGTGGCGTACGATGGCGAAGGCCAGCGGGAACAGCGGCCCTTCCGCCACGCCCAGCAGAATGCGCAGGACGATCATCAGCGTGTAGTTGTGGGTAAAGCCCATCGCCACCATCAGCACGCACCACACTGCCATCATCCCGGTGAGCAGACGCAGCGGCGCAATTTTGTCGCCTAAGCCGCTGAGAAAGACCGACGAAAAGCCGTAGCTCAGCAGGAACGCGCTCATCAGAATGCCGAGGCGCGTGGTGTCGAAATCAATGCCCATCGCCTGCTGGAAATGGCCGTCAGAAAACAGCGCCGCGATGCTGATTTTGTCGAAAAACGCCAGCAGCACGCAGGCCAGCAGCGACAGCGGGATGGCCCAGCGCACCGCTTTTTCAGGCGTACGGGTTCCCTCACCGCTTGCCTCAACGGGCGCGGTGTTGGTCTCTAATGTGGTCATGTCTCCCCCTACGGGTGCGGGTTAGCTATCGCAGTGACATCAGTGAAAAGGTTGGGTCGCCGAGCGGCACGTCGGACAGATCCCGCCCCGCCGCCATCCAGCGTTTCGCCAGCTTGACGGTACGCGCATCGTTAAACGCCACCAGCTGCGTCAGCCGTCCGTTTTCGTCCAGCGAGAAGAACAGCGCATCGTCACGCACTATCGTTGTGCTCCCCGGCTGCGGAATACCGAGGATCTGGATGTTGTGCTGGTATTGATCCGACCACAGCCAGGGCGCGTCGTCGTAACCTGGCGCATCGGGATTGAGCATCGCCTTCGCCGTCGCCACCGCCTGATTCTGGGCGAACGCCCATGACTGAATGCACAGGCCGTACTGGTGGTGCTGGGCCACATCGCCTGCGGCGAAGATGAGCGGATCCGAGGTACGGCCCTGGGCATCCACGACGATCCCGCGCCCGGTTTTCAGCCCCGCGTCGCGCGCCAGCTCCAGATTGAGATCGACCCCGATCCCAACCACCACCGCGTCAAAGGTTTCGCGCAGGCCGTCGCAGTGAATGACCGGCAGGCCGTTGTCGTCCTCCAGCTCCAGCGCGCCGCAGCCGGTGCGGATCTCCACGCCCTGCTCCCTATGGAGGGCTTCTAAGCGCTGCGACACCTCGCCGCTCACCGAACGCATGCAGAGCGCGGGCTGCTGCTCGAACAGGGTGACCGCCACGCCGCTTCTCCGCGCCGAGGCAGCAATCTCCAGTCCGATCCAGCCGCCGCCGATAATCGCCAGTTTTTTACTTTCCGTCAGCCGCGCCTTCAGACGCTGCGCGTCCTGCCAGTGGCGCAGGGTATAGACCTGCGGATGCGCCGCCCATGCCTCCCCCGGCAGGCGAGCCCGCCCCCCGGTGGCCATCAAAAGGATGTTGTAACTAAGGTGTTCGCCGCTGCTTAAACGAACCGTTTTCGCCTCGCGGTCGATCTGCTCCGCACGCAGCGGACGGTACCAGGTCAGGTTCAGCGCCTGCTGCGCCTCGTCGCTAAACAGTCGCGGGAGTGATGCCTCTGGCTCCAGCAACGTCGCCTTCGATAATGGCGGACGTTCGTAGAAATCCCACTCTTCTTCCGCCACCACGCAAATCTCACCGTCGAAGCCCTCGTCACGCAGGGTTTTCGCTGCCCAGCCGCCCGCCTGGCCGCCGCCGATAATGACAATGCGCGACGTCATACCGCCTCCGGCTTTTTCTGCTGACGGCGCGTGTCGTGGTCGATCCCGCCTTCCACCGCCCACTCGGTAAAGGAGACCAGCGAGTGCTCCAGCTCGCGCGGCTGCCAGTTTTCGGTCAGGTAGTCGTCGTTGGTGTAATACTCAAACGCCCCGCCTGTTGGGCTGTTGACGTACCAGAAGTACGCCGACGACACCGGATGGCGGCCCGGCCCGATAAAGGTGCTCCAGTCATTTTTATTCATCGCGATCCCCCCGCCGATTACCTCGTGGATGTCGCGCACGGTGAAGGCCACGTGGTTCAGCCCACGCCTGCGGTTCGGCAGCTGTAGCAGGAACAGGTTGTGATGACCGCCGCGCGCGCCGCAGCGCAGGAACACGGCGCGGTTGATGTAGCGGTCAGAAACCTGGAAGCCGAGCACCTCGCGGTAGAATTTCTCCACCGCGGCCAGCTCTTCCACGAAGAACACCACGTGCCCCACGTTGATCGGCTGGGCGCGATCGTAAACCGGGCTGGGGGTGTCAATGCGGCGGGCGTCGCCCCACTGGTTAATTGGCTCGACGTTCAGCTCCACGTCAGTCTGCTGGCTGACCTGCACGCGCAGCGTCATGCCGTTCGGGTCGAGGCACTCCAGCGCGTCGCCCACCTCGCGAAAGCCGGGCTGCTGTGCCAGCTTCGGGCGCAGCGCATCCAGATCTGAATGTGTAGCCACCGCCCAGGTCATGCGGCGCAAGGTGTTGCCCGTTTCAAACGCCGGCGGCAGGTCCGGGCTGTCGATCGGGTTAAGTTCCACGCGCGCGCCGCTCAGGGTAGTAAAACGCTGGCCGCTGGCATCGCCCGTCAGGCCAAAATCACGCATAAACTTGGCGCAGTGCGTCAGGTCTTCCACGCCAAATTCCAGCTTTTCAATTCCGGTTACACTCATCGTTCGTTGCCTCATCTGGCCCAAATTGGGCGTAAAACATGCCCGACGCGGTCAAGCGCCTGACGTTAACTCACTGATTTAACTGGCTTGTGACAGATACCCTAAGAAGCCAGAAATTTTATCCGCTGCGAGGCGAACCTCGTTCTGCAGGCGCTCGCGGTCGGTCTGCGGGATCTCTTCCGACGGCACCAGAATGCTGACAACCGCCGCCACGCGTCCGCTTCGGTCATACACCGGGTAGACGATGGAGGAGATACCGTGGCGGAAGAAGGATTCGCCGATGACAAACCCGCGGGCTTTGTCCTGCTGCACCATCTGCCACAGGGCCTCGCGGTCGTGAAGCTGTCCCGGCGTGTTGCCCGGCAGGCGCTCGTGCGGGAACAACAGTTCAAAATCGGCGCGGGACATATCGGTCAGCAGCATGCGGCCCAGCGAAGTGCAGTGCACCGGCAGGCGAGTGCCAATGCTGACCTGATTGATGCGCGACCCGGCGGCGCTGACGCGGGCGATGTAGATAATGTCGCGCCCGTCGCGGATCGCCAGATGGCTGCTGCACTGGCTCAGGTCGCGCAGCTGTTCAATAACCGGCTGGCCGACCTGCGCAACGTCCAGCGAGGCGATGTACTCAAAGCCCAGGCGCAGCACGTTCATGCCCAGCGAAAAGGTATTGGTGCGCGCGTTGCGCTCCAGAAAGCCCATATACTCCAGCGTCTGCACCACGCGGTAGGCGGTCGCCTTCGGCATATCCACCAGCCGGTGCAGTTCGGCAAAGGTCAGATCGCGATGCTGCTCGCCAAAGGCCAACAGCAGCTGTAAACCGCGCTCCAGCCCCGGCACCAGATACTTCACTTCCTGATCGTTTGCCATCATCGCCCTACCTTAGTTAAAGACAAAACCGCCGTTGACCGGGATCAGCTGTCCGGTGATAAACCGCGACAGATCGCTTAACAGCCAGACCACGCTGCCGGTGACGTCTTCCGGCTGCTGCGCCCCGGTTAACGCGCGTCCGTTTTCGTAGAGCTGATGCCGTTCGGCGGGGACATATTCCGTCGCCTCGACGCGGGTTAGCCCCGGCGCGATGGCGTTGATACGAATACGTTTTTCACCCAGCTCGCGCGCCATTGACCGGGTCATGGCAATGACGGCCCCCTTGCTGGCAACGTAGGCCATCAGGCGCGGCGCGCCCCACAGCGCGGTGTCGGACGCCACGTTCACAATGCCCGCCCCTTCGCGAAGCAGCGGCACGGCGGCGCGCGTCACCAGCCAGGTGCCCTTGACGTTCACGCTCATCACCCGATCCCACAGGTCCGGATCGTAATCGAGCATATTTTTGCCGCCCACGCCCGTCGCCATCGCCGCGTTGTTGACCAGACCGTCAATTTGCCCCTGCTCGGCAATGGCGCTGAATACCTCTTCGATAGACTGCGGATCGGCCAGATCGATAACGTGCGATTCGATCGCATAGCCCTGTTCGCTCAGCCGATGCGCGCTTTCGGCCAGCTCGCCTTTGAGGATGTCGCACATCACTACGTTTGCACCCTGCTCCGCGCAGGCTTTGGCAAAGTGATAGCCCAGCCCGCGCGCGGCACCGGTCACCACGATGCGCTTTCCGCTCAGCAGCCCGTTCATCAGGCGGCTCCCTGCTGTTCTTCGCGTGCTGCCAGCTGCTCTTTCGCGGCTTTTTGCATCATGCGGCGCAGGCGGGAGAGGCCGACGTCATGCTGGTACAGGTATTCATGGTCGCGGGCGTTCGGGGCGAGACTTTCGAGCACCACGCGGTCCTGCTCCAGCACTTCCCAGTGCAGTTTCTCCAGGCGGTTGCGGTACATGAAGCGCCACATGTCGCGCTGCCAGCCCTGCACGCGGCGAATGCGCCAGAAGAAGACGCGGCAGTTGTCGTTATCTTCCGGCACCACCATGCCGACGATGAAGAAGTGGCCGCCCGGCCCGAAACGCTTCTTATAAGGAATGGAGAGGCGCATCCAGCAGGTGCCGCTGTTACCCAGTTCAACCCAGTCGAAGTTGACGCCGCTCTGCCCTTTCTTCTCAAAAATAAAACCGGTTTTGGTCGGCTGGAGCACCATGTCGGCCTTGCGATCCCCTTCCGCCATTGAGTGCGACGACGAATGCAGATAGGTGCCGTGCATCGGGTCCATCACGTTTTCCAGCGCGTACTGGTAGTTGCACTTCCATGCGGCGGTGCAGAGGAAGTTGCTGAAGCTTTCCGTATCGGCAAGTTCATCCGGGAAGGTCAGCTCGTCCGGCTGCTGGTCAGCGGTGACGCCAAACCACAGGAAGATAGCGCCGTGCGCCTCCTGCACGTTATAGCTGCGCACGCACTGCTGACCGACCAGCGGGCATTTATCCACGGCGGGCACGTCCTTCACCTCGCCGTTGCCAGCCACTTCCACGCCGTGATACCAGCAGGCAATGCGGTCGCCAAGGTTCCAGCCCATCGACAGGCGCGCGCCGCGGTGCGGGCAGCGGTCTTCCAGCGCCTGCACCTGGCCGTCTTTGTTGCGCCAGACCACAATCTGCTCGCCCAGGCGGGTGATGCCCACAGGAGCAGACTGCACTTCCCAGCTTGCCAGCACCGGATACCAGAGGCCGCGCAGGCCTTTATCGAGATAGTTTTGTACGGTCGTCGTCATCGCGTTGTCCTCAGTAACCGTTAACCTGTAAGAATGCCTGGAAGCTGGCGTCGCTCCACGGCTCTCCCTGCTGGTCGTGCATGCGCACCGCGTTCAGCCCGTTCACCAGTTCCGGTAGGGTTTCAACGCCCTGTTCGAAGAGTTCTTCCAGCGTGGCAATCAGGTTCACCTCCCAGCTTTCCGGCTCGCGGCTGCGGGTCTGCCAGATCAGGTTGGTGTAGTCACCCGGCTTATGGATCGCGCCGTTGCCGCCCTCTGCAGGCGGGGTAAACTGGCGGCTTTCCGGCAGCGCCGGGTTGTAGTTCAGGGTGTCGCTCATGCCACGGTCTCCTCGACGAAGGTAATCTGGATTTGATTTTCAAAGACCCGAACCGGGTAACGGTTGAGGTTGCGACCACCGGGGCCGTGCAGGCACTGGCCGGTTTTGACGTCGAACACCGCCTCGTGCAGCGGGCATTCCACTTTGCCGTCTTCCACGAAGCCCTGGCTCAGCAGGGCATAGGCGTGCGGGCATACGTCTTCCAGCGCGTAATATTCACCGTCAATCAGGTAAACGCCGATCTCCTTCCCCTCGACGCTGCCGCTAAAAGGGAAATCTTCCTGTACTTGTTCTGCGTCACATACGCCTATCCAGCTCATCACGATCCTCCAGGCTTTTGTTTCATATATGAAACTCTGTTTCTTATTTAATACGGTCAATATAAAAGCGATGAATGTTTCGTCAAGCGACAATGTGACGAATTTGTTAATTGAATAGCAATTAATTAACTAAGTGTGCAAAGGATCACGAAAAAATGCAGCGATATGAAATTTTCATTATTGCAGCGTGATAAATACGATTTATTAATGCCCTCGATATTTCAATAAAAGATATTGACTTCTTTTCTTTTTGTTCCTTAAAAATAAAGTGGCGTCACACATTTGGTGTTTCACCAGTGAAACAAAAAATTTATTTACCCTTAATTAACAATGAGTTTCACCAGTGAACCATTTTAGCTCCGTGACAATCACTTTGATAAAAATATAAATAAATGAAAACGTAAGGCGGGCATGATGACGGCAAGATGGCAAGGTACAATTGCACTGTTATTACTGATTATTATTTCCTACGTCGACCGGGTTAATATCTCGGTAATGATTTTAAACCCGGAATTTGCCGAACATTTCCAGCTAAATGAAAACAGAATGTTACAAGGCATGCTCATGACCTGTTTTCTGCTGGGTTATGGTTTTTCAGCTCTACTATTAACGCCGGTTATCGAAAGCAAACTCCATTATCGGCAAGGATTATTAAGCAGCATTGCGATTTGGGCCGCGGTTTGCGCGATTTCTCCGCTGCTGGGTTCTCTAATGGGTATGCTTATCGCCCGCGTGGTTTTGGGCATTGCCGAAGGGCCGCTCTTTTCGCTGAAGACGCGCTTTATCAGCGATAACTTTGGCGCGCAAGAGATCGGCAAACCCAACGCCGTCACCGCGCTGGGCGTCTCTCTCGGGCTGGCCGTGGGCTTTCCGCTGGTCACCTGGCTGATGGCGCATCTGGGCTGGGCCGGGTCATTTTACGCGCTGGCGGTGATGAATCTGGTGCTGGGTGGCGGGCTCATCTGGCGTTTTCTGCCTGCGCCACACGGCCCGGTGAAGATGAAAAAACCTGGGTTTATAAAAACGTTTACCCTGGCCTGGCAAACGCCGCTTCTGAGTTGGATCCTGCTGGTTGAAATCGCCACGCTGAGCTATCTGTGGGGCAGCAGCGCGTGGCTGCCCGCCTGGCTGCGCGACGAGCATCACTTTTCGCTGCACGCGACGGGCTGGCTTGCGGCGATCCCCTTCCTGCTGAGCCTAGGGTCAAAGTTTCTGGGCGGCGTGCTGCTCGACAAAATGCGCCCGGAACAGGCGCCGGTGCTGTTTGTGGTGGGCGGTACGTTGACGGCACTGTCCGTGGTCGCGCTGATGCTCAGCCATCAGCCCGCATGGCTGGCGCTGTTTATGCTGTCCGCTAATGTGTTCTGGGGATTGCAGGGGGCCGCCATTCCTGCGGTGATCCAACATCACGCCGCCCGGGACGCCGTGGGCAGTGCGTACGGTATTATTAATGGGATAGGCAATATCTGCGCGGCGTTTATTCCGCTGCTGATGGGGATGGTGATGAAATCGGTGGGGTCGGTCAGCTCTGGTTTTTCGGTGCTGGTCGTCTCGCAGGTCATTACTCTGCTCGCAGGAGGAATGTTGCTGCTGCGCATGCGTCGCGCAGCAGCAGTGAGCGCGTAAGGCTTATTCGCCTTTTTTCGCCGCCTGGATGTAGAGCATTTCCAGCGCCAGCGTCGCTGCAGCCAGCGCGGTGATCTCGGACTGGTCGTAGGCCGGTGCCACTTCCACCACGTCCATACCGACGATGTTCAGATCCTTCAGGCCGCGCACCAGCTTGATCGCGCGGTCAGAGGTCAGGCCGCCGATAACCGGCGTACCGGTGCCCGGTGCAAACGCCGGATCCAGACAGTCGATATCGAAAGTCAGGTACACAGGCATATCGCCGACGATCTGCTTAACCTGCGCCAGAATATCGTCCACGCCGCGATCGTTGACCTGGCCCGCGTCCAGCACGGTGAAGCCGTTGTCTTTGTCGAACTCGGTGCGGATACCAATCTGTACCGAATGGTTTGGGTCGATCAGGCCTTCGTTCGGCGCGGTGTAGAACATGGTGCCGTGGTCGAATTCACAGCCGTTCGCGTAGGTGTCGGTATGCGCATCGAAGTGCACCAGTGCCATTTTACCGAAGTGCTTCGCGTGGGCGCGCAGCAGCGGCAAGGTCACGAAGTGGTCCCCGCCGAAGGAGAGCATGCGCTTGCCGGCCGCCAGCAGCTTCTCGGCGTGCGCCTGCAGCTTTTCGCTCATCTCACGCGCGTCGCCGAAGGCGTACACCAGGTCACCGCAGTCCACCACGTTCAGGCGCTCGCGCATGTCGAAGTTCCACGGGAAACGGTTGTGCTCCCAGGCCAGGTTGGTGGAAACCTGACGAATAGCGGCCGGACCGTGGCGGCCACCTGCGCGGCCAGACGTTGCCATATCGAACGGCACACCGGTGATCACCCAGTCAGCGTCGCTGTCGTACGGCTGGAAATTCATTGGAAGGCGTAAAAAACCAAACGCGTTAGATACCAGAGAGTTATCGTACTGATGACCTAAAGTGCTCATGTCCTGACCTCTTTTAAAGTCGATTCATTAAAAACAGATGAAAAAAAATCCCCTCCGCGTCGTTAAACCCGACGAGGAAGGGATTGATTCGTAAATCGCTAATTGGGGCGAATTATCGCCGGTAATGCATGCGGGTTCAAGTGAGTATAGGGCATTGTGCGGTCTTTGCCCCTCACCCTGACCCTCTCCCCAAAGGGGAGAGGGAATTTGAACACCCTCTCCCCTTTGGGGAGAGGGCTGGGGTGAGGGGAAAGGCGAATGCCTTACTCATCTTCCAGATAGGTATACCCGTACAGACCCGCTTCAAACTCTTCCAGGAACTGCTGCTGCAGCGCGTCGTCCAGACCGGTGTTTTTCACCTGGTCGCGGAACTGGGTGAGCAGTTTTTTCGGATCCAGCTGAACGTATTCGAGCATGTCCGCTACGGTGTCCCCTTCGTCAGAGAGCTCAACTTCCACGTTGCCGTCAGGGAACACGAACACGTCAACCGCTTCGGTATCCCCGAACAGGTTGTGCATGTTGCCGAGGATCTCCTGATACGCACCGACCATAAAGAAGCCCAGCATCGGCGGGTTCTCCGGGTCGTACTCCGGCATTGGCATCGTCGTTGCGATACCGTCGCCGTCAACGTAGTGGTCGATAGCGCCGTCGGAATCACAGGTGATGTCCAGCAGCACCGCACGACGTTCCGGGGCGTGGTTCAGCCCTTCCAGCGGCAGAACCGGGAACAGCTGGTCGATACCCCAGGCATCCGGCATTGACTGGAACAGCGAGAAGTTGACGTACATTTTGTCCGCCATACGCTCCTGCAGCTCGTCGATAATCGGACGGTGCGCGCGGTTGCTCGGGTCGAGCTGCTTCTGCACTTCATGGCACATGTTCAGATAGAGCTGCTCTGCCCACGCGCGCTCCTGCAGGCTAAAGGTGCCTGAAGAGTAACCAACGTGAATGTCGTGCAGGTCCATCTGGCTGTCGTGCAACCATTCGCGCAGGGAGCGGCGCGTGCCGGGTTCGTGCATCTCCTGCCAGGTTTCCCACATGCTTTGCAGAGAACGTGGGGCATCGTCTGCCGGAGGCGTCGCTTCGGTGATTTCGCTACGCTCAACGCCGATGATGTTAGAGACCAGTACCGTATGGTGCGCGGTGACCGCGCGGCCGGATTCGGTGATCACCGTCGGGTGCGGCAGGCCATTCTCTTCGCAGGCATCGCCAATCGCCCAGATGATGTTGTTGGCGTATTCGTTCAGGCCATAGTTTACAGAGCAGTCGGACTGCGAGCGGGTCCCTTCATAGTCCACGCCGAGGCCGCCGCCCACATCGAAGCACTGAATGTTCACGCCTAGCTTGTGCAACTCAACGTAAAAACGCGCCGATTCACGCACGCCGGTGGCGATGTCGCGAATATTGGCCATCTGCGAGCCGAGGTGGAAGTGCAGCAGTTGAATGCTGTCGAGGCGACCGCGCTCGCGCAGGATTTCCACCAGCTGCAGCACCTGGTTCGCCGCGAGGCCGAACTTGGATTTTTCACCGCCGGAGGACTGCCATTTACCGGAACCCTGCGAGGCCAGACGCGCACGCACGCCAAGGCGTGGGATGACGTTCAGACGCTCGGCTTCTTCCAGCACGATTGCGATTTCAGTCATCTTCTCGATAACCAGATAAACCTTGTGGCCCATCTTCTCGCCAATCAGCGCCAGACGAATGTATTCACGGTCTTTATAGCCGTTGCAGACGATCACCGAGCGGGTCATGCCCGCGTGCGCCAGAACCGCCATCAGTTCCGCTTTAGAACCCGCTTCCAGGCCCAGCGGTTCACCGGAGTGGATCAGAGATTCAATCACGCGGCGGTGCTGGTTAACCTTGATCGGGTAAACCAGGAAGTAGTCGCCTTTATAGCCGTAGGATTCACGTGCACGTTTAAACGCGGCGTTAATAGAACGCAGGCGATGTTGCAGGATCTGCGGGAAGCAGAACAGTGCAGGCAAACGCTGACCCTGAGCTTCACGGGCTTTCACCAGCTTAGCGAGGTCCACGCGCGCTTCAGGGACGTCGGGATCCGGGCAGACGCTAATGTGACCCAGTTCGTTGACGTCGTAGTAGTTATTGCCCCACCAGGCAATATTGTAGGTGCGCAGCATCTTGCTGGCTTCCTCGGAGCTCATCGCAACCTCCTGCATAGAACGTAGTACACCCTGTTCGCCCGCTGACGAAGGCGAAAAAGAAGACATGTCGTCAGACATAGCGAACCTCAACTCTTTGTATTAAGTGTAAAACAGTTGACTACTATCGCAGCGTTATACGGCGATAACAACCCATAAACGGCTCCGTTTCCCAGCAGAGTATGCTGAAATCCAGACCGTGCGACCGGTTTCTTATTCATATCATTGTAAAACACGTATCCGAACTCTGTATGACAAGGTTCGGCGAAACCACGAGAAAACTCTTGTATTAACAAGAGCGCCCTTGTTCAGTTTTTCAGAGCACGCAAGCGTCTCTGAAGATACTGAGAAGCGCCGAGATGGGTCTAACATCGGCAGGTTTGCAGACTAAAATGCGGGTTGCGCGATCGCGTTCCGCGCGCCGCGTTTTATACCGAGAAGGTGGCTAAAAAGCAAAACAAAAATGCGTGGGTTGCCAGTGCCGTCAGGAAATATTTCCAGCTTTGATTTCAACGCAGTGAGAGATGAATCAAAAAAAACTGGAAATCGGGTGAAGAAGTGACCTAAAATGGACGTCCAGATGTTAATCCATCTATACTGATTAACACTCAGACTGCCAGTGTCAAAAACCTGCAGGCCTTGGTAGAATACTCTCCTTTGGCTATTCCACACAGCAGTTCGAGCTAACCAAATTCCTCTTAGGTGAAATAAAACATGGCAAAACACCTGTTTACGTCCGAGTCCGTATCAGAAGGACATCCTGATAAAATTGCTGACCAAATCTCCGATGCGGTGCTGGATGCGATCCTTGCCCAGGATCCTAAAGCGCGCGTAGCGTGTGAAACTTATGTCAAAACCGGCATGGTTCTGGTCGGCGGTGAGATCACCACCAGCGCATGGGTTGATATCGAAGAGATCACCCGTAACACGGTGCGTGAGATCGGCTATGTACATTCTGATATGGGTTTTGATGCCAACTCTTGCGCCGTTCTGAGCGCTATCGGCAAGCAGTCCCCCGACATCAACCAGGGCGTTGACCGCGCCGATCCGCTGGAGCAGGGCGCGGGCGACCAGGGCCTGATGTTCGGCTACGCAACTAACGAAACCGACGTGCTGATGCCAGCACCTGTCACCTACGCACACCGTCTGGTGCAGCGTCAGGCTGAAGTGCGTAAAAACGGCACCCTGTCCTGGCTGCGTCCGGATGCGAAAAGCCAGGTCACTTTCCAGTATGACGACGGTAAAATCGTTGGCATTGATGCGGTGGTTCTGTCCACTCAGCATTCTGAAGATATCGATCAGAAATCCCTGCAGGAAGCGGTGATGGAAGAGATCATCAAGCCGGTTCTGCCGACCGAATGGCTGAACTCTGCGACCAAATTCTTCATCAACCCAACCGGACGCTTTGTTATCGGCGGCCCAATGGGCGACTGCGGCCTGACCGGTCGTAAAATCATCGTGGATACCTACGGCGGCATGGCGCGTCACGGCGGCGGTGCGTTCTCCGGTAAAGACCCGTCTAAAGTTGACCGTTCTGCCGCGTACGCTGCACGTTATGTTGCGAAAAACATCGTTGCTGCTGGCCTGGCTGACCGCTGTGAGATCCAGGTTTCCTACGCTATCGGCGTGGCGGAACCGACCTCCATCATGGTGGAAACTTTCGGTACTGAAAAAGTGCCTTCAGAACAGCTGACGCTGCTGGTGCGCGAGTTCTTCGATCTGCGTCCATACGGCCTGATTCAGATGCTGGATCTGCTGCACCCAATCTACAAAGAAACCGCTGCATACGGTCACTTTGGTCGCGAACATTTCCCATGGGAAAAAACCGACAAAGCCGCTCTGCTGCGTGAAGCTGCCGGTCTGAAGTAATCGACTGACAGCGCTTTTAAAAGGCCAGCCTTCGGGCTGGCCTTTTGCATTTGTGCGGTCATTTTGCCCGGCGGCGCTTCGCTTGCACGGGCCTACGGGTTTTGAGGTGTTTGTAGGCCGGGTAAGGCGCAGCCGCCACCCTGCTCAAAGCCGCACCATTTGAAACCGCTTACACCATGACGAATATATCCTTCTTTCAGAATAATCTCTTTGCGTGATAGCTTTTCTTATGCTGTTACATTTCCTTTCAGTTAAGTCTGAAATGTGTCCTTTCGCGATGCGAATCACCTCTTTTACCTCTATATTTTCAAAGCTTTAATTATTTTTACGGTTGCACGTTAATGTAACCGATTACACCAATGTGATTTGTCTCACATATTTTTACGGGTCACTCACCTACCCTTAACATCGACAAAACTGATAAATCAAATGGAGGGCATAATGCCTGACAATAATAAACAGGGGCGTACGTCCAACAAGGCGATGACATTCTTCGTCTGCTTCCTCGCCGCCCTGGCAGGATTACTTTTTGGCCTGGATATCGGCGTGATTGCCGGCGCACTTCCTTTCATCGCAGACGAGTTCCAGATTACTGCGCATACCCAGGAATGGGTGGTCAGCTCCATGATGTTTGGTGCGGCAGTCGGTGCCGTTGGCAGCGGCTGGCTCTCCTTCAAGCTCGGGCGCAAAAAGAGCCTGATGATCGGCGCGATCCTGTTCGTTGCCGGTTCACTCTTCTCTGCTGCTGCACCTAACGTTGAAGTACTCATTCTTTCCCGCGTCTTGCTGGGTCTGGCTGTCGGCGTCGCTTCCTATACCGCACCGCTGTATCTTTCCGAAATCGCGCCGGAGAAAATCCGCGGCAGCATGATTTCCATGTACCAGTTGATGATCACCATTGGTATTCTGGGCGCTTACCTTTCCGATACCGCGTTCAGCTACAGCGGCGCATGGCGCTGGATGCTCGGCGTGATCATCATCCCGGCCATCCTGCTTCTGATTGGCGTTTTCTTCCTGCCGGACAGCCCGCGCTGGTTTGCCGCAAAACGCCGCTTCGTTGATGCTGAACGGGTGCTGCTCCGCCTGCGCGATACCAGTGCTGAGGCGAAAAATGAGCTGGAAGAGATCCGCGAAAGTCTGAAGGTGAAACAGTCCGGCTGGGCGCTGTTTAAAGAGAACAGCAACTTCCGCCGCGCGGTGTTCCTCGGCGTGCTGCTGCAGGTGATGCAGCAGTTTACCGGGATGAACGTCATCATGTACTACGCGCCAAAAATCTTCGAACTGGCGGGTTATACCAACACGACCGAGCAGATGTGGGGCACCGTTATTGTCGGCCTGACCAACGTGCTGGCGACCTTTATCGCCATCGGACTGGTGGACCGCTGGGGACGTAAGCCTACCCTGACGCTGGGCTTCCTGGTGATGGCCGTCGGCATGGGCGTGCTGGGCACCATGATGCACGTGGGCATTCACTCTCCAACCGCCCAGTACTTCGCGGTGGCGATGCTGCTGATGTTTATCGTCGGATTTGCAATGAGCGCCGGTCCGCTGATTTGGGTGCTGTGCTCTGAGATCCAGCCGCTGAAAGGGCGTGATTTTGGTATCACCTGCTCCACCGCGACTAACTGGATTGCCAATATGATCGTCGGCGCAACGTTCCTGACCATGCTTAATACCCTGGGCAATGCCAACACCTTCTGGGTCTACGCCGGTCTGAACCTGTTCTTTATTGTTCTGACTATCTGGCTGGTTCCAGAAACCAAACACGTTTCACTGGAACACATTGAACGTAACCTGATGAAAGGTCGTCCTCTGCGCGAAATCGGCGCACACGACTAATTCTCTGGCGGGAGGTGCCCCTTGCACCTCCCCGCTTCGCGCTTTATGCTCTGCCCCTATGAAAGCTCCCCGTCTCCCCATCGCCATACAGCAAGCCGTTATGCGCAGCCTGCGGGAAAAACTCGCCCAGGCCAACCTGAAGCTCGGCCGCAACTATCCTGAACCGAAGCTGGTTTATCAGCAGCGTGGCACCGCAGCAGGCACCGCCTGGCTGGAATCGTATGAGATCCGCCTGAACCCGGTGCTGATGATGGAAAACCAGCAGGCGTTTATTGAGGAAGTGGTGCCGCACGAGCTGGCGCATCTTCTGGTGTGGAAGCACTTTGGCCGCGTGGCACCGCACGGGAAAGAGTGGAAGTGGATGATGGAAGCCGTGCTCGGCGTTCCGGCTCGCCGCACGCATCAGTTCGAACTCGAATCAGTACGTCGCAATACATTTCCCTACCGCTGCCGGTGCCAGCAGCACCAGCTCACCGTCCGCCGTCATAACCGTGTGGTGCGCGGTGAAGCGACCTACCGCTGCGTAAAATGCGGCGAACCACTGGTCGCCGAATAATCATTTGAACTTTCAGGAACTTTCCTGATCTGACTGATTGCATACGGGAACAACATTCGTTACGTTGCGGGCTCGTTTTGACACGGAGTGTAAGATGTCCCGTAATGTTTCTCTCGCGGTTGCCCTTCTGGCGACGTCGCTTTCCGGCCATGCTCTGGCCGACGGTATCAACAGTTTCTCTCAGGCCAAAGCCGCTGGCGTGAAGGTGAACGCTGATGTTCCGGGCGATTTTTACTGCGGCTGCAAAATTAACTGGCAGGGTAAAAAAGGGGTCGTTGACCTCGAATCCTGCGGCTATAAGGTGCGTAAAAACGAAAACCGCGCCAGCCGCATTGAATGGGAGCATGTCGTTCCGGCGTGGCAATTTGGCCACCAGCGCCAGTGCTGGCAGGATGGCGGGCGTAAAAACTGTTCCAAAGATCCGGTTTATCGCCAGATGGAAAGCGATATGCACAACCTGCAGCCTGCGGTTGGCGAAGTGAACGGTGACCGCGGCAATTTTATGTACAGCCAGTGGAACGGTGGCGAAGGCCAGTACGGTCAGTGCGGCATGAAGGTGGATTTCAAAGAGAAAGTCGCCGAGCCCCCTGCCCGCGCGCGCGGCAGTATCGCCCGTACCTACTTCTATATGCGTGACCGTTATGATCTCAACCTCTCCCGCCAGCAGACGCAGCTGTTCAATGCCTGGAACAAGCAGTACCCGGTGACCGAGTGGGAATGCCAGCGCGACGAACGCATCGCCAAAGTCCAGGGGAATCACAACCCTTACGTCCAGCGGGCTTGCCAGGCGCAAAAGAGCTAACCTACACTACGGCAATTCGCTTATATCGCATGACACATGGAATTTCTGACTATGCGCATTCCCCGCATTTACCACCCTGAACTGATTACCGCAGGCCGCGAAATCGCCCTGTCTGATGACGCCGCCAACCACGTTGGCCGCGTGCTGCGCATGGGTGCAGGTCAGGCCATCCAGCTGTTCGACGGCTCGAACCAGGTTTTCGACGCGGAAATCACGCGGTCTGATAAAAAAAGCGTACACGTTACCGTCCTGCGTGGCGAAGTGGATAACCGTGAATCGCCGCTGCACATCCATCTGGGCCAGGTGATGTCGCGCGGTGAGAAAATGGAATTCACGATTCAGAAATCCATTGAACTGGGTGTAAGCCTCATTACGCCACTTTTTTCTGAGCGCTGTGGCGTTAAACTGGATGCGGAACGTCTGAACAAAAAGATTCAGCAGTGGCAGAAAATTGCCATTGCGGCGTGTGAACAGAGTGGCCGCAACCGTATCCCCGAGATCCGCCCGGCGATGGACCTGGAAGACTGGTGTGCAGAAGTGGACAGTGGACTTAAGCTCAATCTTCATCCACGCGCCAGCGCCAGCATCAATACGCTGCCATTGCCCGTCGAGCGCGTACGCCTGCTGATTGGCCCCGAAGGCGGCCTGTCGGCGGATGAAATTGCGATGACGGCACGTTACCAGTTTACTGATATTCTGTTGGGACCTCGCGTTCTGCGCACTGAGACAACGGCACTCACGGCCATTACCGCGCTACAGGTACGGTTTGGCGATCTGGGTTGAAGTAATAACGGAGAAGAACATGATCAAGCTCGGCATCGTGATGGACCCCATCGCAAACATTAACATCAAGAAAGACTCCAGCTTCGCCATGCTGCTGGAAGCGCAGCGTCGCGGCTATGAACTCCACTATATGGAGATGAACGATCTTTACCTGATCAACGGTGAAGCGCGCGCACGCACCCGCATCGTTAACGTCGAGCAGAACTACGACAAATGGTACGAATTCGGCACCGAGCAGGACATTGCCCTGGCCGACCTCAACGTTATCCTGATGCGTAAAGATCCGCCGTTCGACACCGAATACATTTACAGCACCTATATTCTCGAACGCGCTGAAGAGAAAGGCACGCTGATCGTCAACAAGCCGCAGAGTCTGCGCGACTGTAATGAGAAACTCTACACCGCCTGGTTCTCTGACCTGACGCCGGAAACGCTGGTTACCCGCAGCAAGACGCAGCTGAAAGAATTCTGGCAGAAGCACGGTGATATCATCATGAAACCGCTGGACGGCATGGGCGGCGCGTCGATTTTCCGCGTGAAAGAAGGCGACCCGAACATTGGCGTGATTGCCGAAACCCTGACCGAGCTGGGCACGCGTTACTGCATGGCGCAGAACTATATTCCGGCGATCAAAGACGGCGATAAGCGCGTGCTGGTGGTAGATGGCGAACCGGTACCTTACTGCCTTGCGCGTATTCCTCAGGGCGGCGAAACCCGCGGTAATCTGGCCGCCGGTGGCCGTGGAGAACCCCGTCCGCTGACCGAAAGTGACTGGGAAATTGCCCGCCGCGTCGGCCCTACGCTGAAAGCCAAAGGCCTGATCTTCGTTGGGCTGGATATCATCGGCGATCGCCTGACCGAAGTGAACGTCACC
Source organism: Enterobacter mori (assembly GCF_025244905.1). Classification (NCBI taxonomy): domain Bacteria; kingdom Pseudomonadati; phylum Pseudomonadota; class Gammaproteobacteria; order Enterobacterales; family Enterobacteriaceae; genus Enterobacter; species Enterobacter mori. Next base: position 3,863,297 of record NZ_CP104285.1, read on the forward strand.
AGCCCGACCTGCATCCGTGAAATCGAAGCGGAGTTCCCGATCTCGATCACCGGAATGTTGATGGACGCTATCGAAAAACGTTTACAGAAATAATCTGTGACAGCGCCCAGGTTTATCCCCATACTGGGCGCTGTCGCTTTTTAAACCAGGAAACAGTACCTCTGACAATGAATTTACAGCATCACTTTCTTATTGCCATGCCTGCTCTCCAGGATCCGATTTTCCGCCGCGCCGTAGTTTATATTTGCGAATACAACGAAGACGGTGCGATGGGGATTATCATCAACAAGCCGCTGGAAAACCTGCAAGTTGAAGGAATTCTGGACAAGCTGAAAATTACCGCTGAAGCGCGTCTGCCGGAGATCCGTCTCGATAAACCGGTGATGCTGGGTGGCCCGCTCGCTGAAGATCGTGGTTTTATCCTGCATACGCCGCCTGTCTTCTCTTCCAGCATTCGTATCTCCGACAACACCGTTGTCACGACCTCTCGCGACGTGCTTGAAACGCTGGGCACTGCCGAGCAGCCTTCCGAAGTGCTTGTCGCGCTGGGTTACTCCTCGTGGGAGAAAGGCCAGCTTGAGCAAGAGATTCTGGATAACGCGTGGCTGACCGCACCTGCAGATATGAACATCCTGTTTAAAACGCCTATCGCCGATCGCTGGCGTGATGCAGCAAAGCTAATTGGGATTGATATTCTGACCATGCCAGGCGTAGCGGGGCACGCGTAATGAGCGGAACGCTTCTGGCCTTCGATTTTGGCACCAAAAGCATCGGCGTCGCCGTGGGCCAGCGCATCACAGGCACGGCACGCCCGTTGACGGCGCTCAAGGCCAATGACGGCACGCCTGACTGGAACCTTATCGAGCGTCTGCTCAAAGAGTGGCAGCCGGACGACGTGATTGTGGGCTTGCCGCTGAACATGGACGGCACCGAACAGCCGCTCACCGCCCGCGCGCGTAAGTTCGCCAACAAAATTCACGGTCGCTTTGGCGTGTCTGTGAAGCTGCACGATGAGCGTCTGAGTACCGTCGAAGCGCGCGCAGGCCTGTTTGAGCACGGTGGCTTCCGGGCGCTGAACAAAGGCAGCGTCGACTCCGCCTCGGCCGTCATCATTCTCGAAAGCTATTTCGAACAAGGTTACTGAGCGCCGGGGCCTATAGCCGCCCCTGCGCCCGCCTTTCCGCCAGACTCTGCTCAAAGTTCTGCATTCCCGCCTGCTGACCGGTTTGTATGATGCCGGGTAATTGCCACGTTTTCCCTTCGCGGATGAGATTCGCCGCCGCCGGGGTGTTCACCAGCAGTTCATACAGCGCCACGCGCCCGCCCTGTACATCCTTAAGCAATTTTTGTGCCAGTACAGCGCGCAGGCTGCCTGCCAGCTGGTTACGCACAGGATCTTTCTCATGCGCCGGGAAGGTATCCACCAGCCGTTCTATCGCCTGCGAAGCGCCGCGCGTGTGCAGCGTTGCCAGCACCAAATGGCCAGTTTCTGCCGCCGTCAGCGCCAGGCGGATCGTTTCGCTGTCGCGCAACTCTCCCAGCAGGATGACATCCGGATCTTCGCGCAGCGCACTGCGCAGCGCCTCGGCAAAGGAGAGACTGTGCTGACCAATCTCCCGCTGCTGTATCAGGCAGCGTTCGCTCTGGTACATAAACTCCACAGGATCTTCGAGCGTCAGAATATGGCCGTCAGTGTGATGATTGAGAAAATCCACCATTGCTGCAAGCGTTGTGGACTTTCCGCTACCGGTCGCGCCCGTCACCAGAATCAACCCGCTGTCGCTGGAGAGCAGCTCCGGGATAGCCCTGGGCACACCCAGTGCAGAAAGCTGCGGGCACGCGAGCGGCAACAGCCGCAAGGTGATCGACACACCCTTCATATGCGTAAACGCACTGGCGCGAAGACGCTGATTGCCTGTGAGCGTGACGGCAAAGTCTACCTGTCCGTTTGCCCACCACGCGCCCTGCTGTTCATCGTTGAGCCAGGTTTTTAATAGCGCCTCCACGTCGGGGGCAGGAAAGGGAGCCGGTTCAAGGCGGCCTAATCTGCGCCAGCGCGGCGGTGAATCACTGCACAGGTGTAGATCGGAGACGTTATGCTTTACACTAAGGGCCACAATTTCTTCCACATCCATAGACTACTCCTCGGAAAATGAACGACATTGCGCATAACCTGGCACAGGTCCGGGACAAAATCTCAGCCGCTGCAACGCGTTGCGGCCGTGCTTCAGAAGAAATTACCCTGCTTGCAGTCAGCAAAACTAAGCCTGCGAGCGCCATCGCAGAAGCGATAGCGGCAGGTCACCAGGCGTTTGGCGAAAACTACGTGCAGGAAGGCGTGGATAAAATTCGCTACTTCCAGGATCAGGGGAATTCGGATCTGCAGTGGCACTTTATCGGCCCGCTGCAGTCGAACAAAAGCCGTCTGGTGGCAGAGCATTTCGACTGGTGCCATACCGTTGACCGACTGCGCATTGCCACCCGTATGAACGACCAGCGGCCCGCAGAGATGCCCGCGCTTAACGTGCTGATTCAAATAAACATTAGCGACGAAAACAGCAAGTCCGGCATTGCGCTGAGCGAGCTGGATGCACTGGCAGAAGAAGTGGCCGCCCTGCCGCGTTTAACCCTGCGCGGGCTGATGGCAATTCCGGCGCCTGAGTCAAGTTATGAAAGGCAGTTTGCTGTGGCACAGGAAATGGCTGTAGCATTTGAGGCGCTTAAAGCGCGCTATGAAACGGTAGACACGCTTTCACTGGGCATGTCGGATGATATGGAAGCCGCCATCGCGGCAGGCAGCACTATGGTGCGCATCGGCACGGCAATTTTCGGTGCGCGCGACTACTCAAAATAATAAGGAAACCTGAGGAACGCCATGAAGACGTTGACTTTCCTGCTCTCAACGGTGCTTGAGCTGTATACGATGGCGCTTTTACTGCGCGTCTGGATGCAGTGGGCCCGCTGTGATTTTTACAATCCGTTCTCGCAGTTTGTCGTGAAAATCACGCAACCTGTTGTCGGGCCGCTGCGCCGTATTATCCCGGCAATGGGTCCCATCGACAGTTCGTCTCTGCTGGTGGCGTTTATTCTGAGCGTTATCAAAGCGATCGTGCTGTTTATGGTCATCACCTTCCAGCCGATTATCTGGATTGCTGCGGTCCTGATCCTGGTCAAAACCGTCGGCTTGCTGATCTTCTGGGTGCTGCTGGTGATGGCGATCATGAGCTGGGTAAGCCAGGGCCGTAGTCCGGTGGAGTATGCTTTGATTCAGCTGGCCGAGCCGCTGCTACGTCCGATCCGTAACCTGCTTCCGTCTATGGGCGGTATCGATTTTTCTCCGATGATCCTGGTTCTGCTGCTGTATGTGGTCAACATGGGGATCGCTGAGCTGTTACAGTCCACGGGCAACATGCTGCTGCCGGGGCTGTGGATGGCGCTATGAGTGCAGTAAGCACCTGCGCTGACGGGCTGGTTTTGCGGCTGTATATTCAGCCCAAAGCCAGCCGTGACAGTATTGTTGGGCTGCATGGCGACGAGTTGAAAGTCGCCATCACTGCCCCGCCGGTTGACGGCCAGGCGAATGCGCATCTGACCAAATATCTGGCTAAACAGTTTCGCGTCGCTAAAAGCCAGGTCATCATTGAGAAAGGTGAACTTGGCCGGCATAAACAGGTAAAAATCCTTAACCCGCAATCTATCCCGACGGAAGTCGCGGCTCTGAAAGAACAGGACTAAACCATGCAGAAAGTTGTTCTCGCGACCGGCAACGCCGGTAAAGTGCGCGAGCTGGCCTCGCTATTAAATGATTTTGGTCTGGACGTGGTCGCCCAGACCGATCTTGGCGTGGAGTCCGCCGAAGAGACGGGGCTGACGTTTATTGAAAACGCGATCCTGAAGGCGCGCCACGCTGCGCAGATTACCGGCCTGCCCGCGATTGCTGACGACTCCGGCCTGGCCGTGGATTTTCTCGGCGGTGCGCCGGGGATTTACTCCGCGCGCTATTCCGGCGTTGACGCCACCGACCAGCAGAATCTGGAAAAGCTGCTTGTCGCCCTGAAAGATGTACCGGACGAACAGCGCACCGCGCAGTTCCACTGCGTACTGGTTTATATGCGTCATGCGGAAGACCCGACGCCTATCGTCTGCCACGGCAGTTGGCCGGGCGTGATTACCCGTGAAGCAACTGGCAACGGCGGCTTTGGCTACGACCCGATTTTCTTTGTCCCGACCGAGGGCAAAACCGCTGCGGAACTGACCCGCGAAGAGAAAAGCGCGATCTCCCACCGTGGGCGCGCGCTGAAACTGTTACTGGAAGCACTGCGTAATGGCTAATTTGCCACCTCTGAGTCTGTATATTCACATCCCGTGGTGTGTGCAGAAATGCCCGTACTGCGATTTCAACTCGCACGCGCTGAAGGGCGAAGTGCCGCACGATGATTACGTTGCGCATCTGCTGGCCGACCTGGACGCCGATGTCGCTTACGCACAGGGACGTGAAGTGAAGACCATTTTCATTGGTGGCGGTACGCCGAGCCTGCTTTCAGGCCCGGCGATGCAGACGCTGCTGGACGGCGTGCGTGCGCGCCTGAAACTGGCGGCGGATGCTGAAATTACGATGGAAGCCAACCCCGGCACCGTTGAGGCCGACCGTTTTGTCGACTATCAGCGTGCGGGCGTGAACCGCATCTCCATCGGTGTGCAGAGCTTTAGCGAGCCAAAGCTGAAGCGTCTGGGGCGCATCCACGGCCCGGAAGAGGCAAAGCGCGCGGCGAACCTGGCAACGGGGCTTGGGCTGCGCAGCTTTAACCTCGACCTGATGCACGGCCTGCCGGATCAGTCGCTCGAAGAAGCGCTGGACGATTTGCGCCAGGCGATCGAACTGAACCCGCCGCACCTGTCGTGGTATCAGCTCACCATCGAGCCCAACACCCTGTTTGGTTCCCGCCCACCGGTGCTGCCGGACGACGACGCGCTGTGGGATATCTTCGAGCAGGGCCACCAGCTTTTGACCGCGGCGGGGTATCAGCAATACGAAACGTCGGCGTATGCGAAGCCGGGCTATCAGTGTCAGCACAACCTGAACTACTGGCGCTTTGGCGACTATCTGGGCATTGGCTGCGGCGCGCACGGCAAGGTGACCTTCCCGGACGGGCGCATCCTGCGTACCGCTAAAACCCGACATCCGCGCGGGTATATGGAAGGCCGCTATCTTGAGCGTCAGCACGACGTTGAGGCCGCGGATAAGCCGTTTGAGTTCTTCATGAACCGCTTCCGTCTGCTGGAGGCCGCGCCGCGCGCGGAGTTTGCGCTGTACACCGGGCTGCCGGAGTCGGTGATTCGCCCGCAGATCGACGAGGCGCTGGCGCAGGGGTACCTGACCGAGTGCGATGCGTACTGGCAGATCACCGAGCACGGCAAGCTGTTCTTAAACTCCCTTCTTGAGCTGTTCCTCGCCGAAGATTCCTGAAGGCTGATTCAGGATTTTGCATCCCGTTCTGCCGGCTGAGGGAAAGGCTGGCAGAGTGTGGGGATGGAAATTACTCGCTCATATGCAAAAAAGCTCAGACGCGAACTGACAACGGAAGAAAGGCGGCTTTGGTATTTATTGCGCAGCCGCCGTTTCGAAAATTATAAATTTCGTCGACAACATCCGGTAGGAAACTACGTTCTGGATTTCGCCTGCTGCGAAACACGTCTGGCAGTTGAACTTGATGGCGGACAGCATGATGAAAATCAGGAATACGATCGTCAAAGGACGTTGTGGTTAAACCAAAAGGGCTGGCACGTTATTCGATTCTGGAACAACGAACTCTGGGATAACGAAGAGGGGGTGTTAGAAAGGATCCTTGAAACGCTGCAAGCGCTGCAACCCTCACCCCGGCCCTCTCCCTGAAAGGGAGAGGGAGCAAACCATCCCCTCGCCCCTTTAGGGAAAGGGTTAAGGTGAGGGCGCAAACTATTCACTCGCCCCTTTAGGGAAAGGGTTAAGGTGAGGGAGCAAACTATTCCCTCGCCCCTTTGGGGAGAGGGTTAGGGTGAGGGGCCCAGCGCGCAGAGCTCTTACTTCAGCGTCCCCACCAGCGCCTTACGGCTATCCTCCAGCGACACCACGCGTTTACACACGTCTTTGCCGAACTGCTGGAAATCGTCTTCCTGGTTTTTCCACTCGTTCTGAATTGAGGTCTGCAAGCCGCCAAGGCTACCCAGCACGCCCTGCAGCGGGTTACCGCCGCCTTTCAGCACGGCTTTCGCCCCCATCTCATTGATGCTGTCCTGCAGGATGCCGCCCATCGCCTGATTCACCAGCTGCTGCCCGTCAGCACGGACCTGATCAATCGCCTTGTAGTGGAACGTCAGACCATCGGTACGATTCTCGATAATCCGGTTCATCTGTTCTTTCAGCTGCTTGTCCAGCTTCGTCAGGCGGGTGCGCATATTGCTGCTCTCACCCACTTCTTTGGTGATGATCTTATCCAGCGCGACGCGGCTTTTCTCAACGCGGGTCAGCGCGCCGTCGTTAATCCACGGCAGTGCGGTACGCAGTTCGGCCTGGTAATCCTTCGCCTGCTCGCGCTGGGCGGCAGTCAGGTTCTGCGGCTTGCCGTTAAACGTCACGTTGCCATCCGGCGTAATCACCAGATTGCCGTTCTCGCCTTTAACCTGCACGGTTTGCGGGCTTAACACCACGTCGTCACGCGGGGTGACGCTACATTTATACTCCGCATGGGCGGTGGATCCGATTGCCAGTAAAGCAACCGCCAGCAACGTTTTGCGCATCTTTAACACTCCCTCAGACAAAATGGGCCAGCTAATGCTGGCCCTTGACTGCTTTATTAGTCCCACCAAACGTCGAAAAGTTCGCTGATGCGGACATCTTCCAGTTTGTGGTCTTCAAGCCATTTGCTTACCAGCGCCTGATGTTCTTCGGTGCATTTACCGACTTCCTGGGTGCAGATCAGACCTTCCCACGCCAGATAGCCGCTACCGTCGAAGGCCAGCTTGTTTGGCTCGATCACATCATTGATGAACGCGTCAACGTCCTGATCGATCTGCTCAACGCTGGTGCCTTCCGGGAAACGCCAGGCAACAGAGAAGCCCACTTCCTGGAATTCTTCGATGTGCATCTTTTTACGCAGACGACGGCTACGATTCTTTGCCATTATTTCACCCTCTCGAACATTAAGTCCCATACACCGTGACCAAGACGATGGCCACGCTGTTCAAATTTTGTCACCGGGCGTGAATCCGGACGCGGTACATAGTCGTTGCTTTCAGACTGGTTTTTATAGCCGTCCAGCGACGACATCACTTCCAGCATATGTTCCGCATAAGGTTCCCAGTCGGTCGCCATGTGGAAGACGCCGCCCAGTTTTAACTTACTTTTCAGCAGCTCGGCAAACGGTGCCTGAACGATACGGCGTTTATTATGACGTGCTTTGTGCCACGGGTCAGGGAAAAAGAGCTGAACCATGTTCAAAGAATTGTCAGGAATCATTTTGTGCAGCACTTCTACCGCGTCGTGACACATTACGCGCAGGTTCTCAACGCCCTCTTCGTGGGCCGTTGCCAGGCATGCACCGACGCCCGGCGAATGCACTTCAATGCCGAGGAAGTTCTGCTCCGGTCGCGCTTTCGCCATGGTCACCAGCGAGGTGCCCATACCAAAACCAATCTCCAGCGTCACAGGCGCTTCTCGACCAAACAGGTCGGCAAAGTCGACAGGCTGTTCAGTGAACTCAACGCCCATCACCGGCCAGTAGTTGTCCAGCGCGTGTTGCTGCCCTTTTGTCAGGCGGCCCTGACGGCGGACAAAGCTGCGAATACGGCGCAGCGGGCGACCGTTTTCATCAAATTCCGGTGAAATGACGTCGTTTTTCATAAAAGAGTTGTCTGCTTGTGAGAGTGTTCGGGAAACGGGCATTATCCAAAGTTAAGGCTTCTATGCAAGCATGGGAAAGATCCGGTTTACAGCAGATTGACGCTGTGCTGCAATCTGCGTCCCTGATTATGCGAATCGATGACCATGCAAGCCTCTCAATTTTCAGCCCAGGTGCTGGACTGGTACGACAAATACGGGCGTAAAACCCTGCCCTGGCAAATTGAAAAAACGCCTTACAAAGTATGGCTCTCCGAGGTGATGTTGCAACAAACGCAGGTCGCCACGGTCATTCCTTACTTCGAGCGTTTTATGGCGCGCTTCCCGACGGTGACCGATCTGGCAAACGCGCCATTAGACGAAGTGCTGCACCTGTGGACGGGCCTGGGCTACTACGCCCGCGCGCGTAATCTTCACAAGGCCGCACAGCAGGTCGCGACGCGCCATAACGGTAAATTCCCGGAAACCTTCGATGAGGTGGCCGATCTCCCCGGCGTCGGGCGCTCCACCGCGGGCGCAATCCTCTCCCTGTCGCTAGGCAAGCATTTCCCGATCCTCGACGGCAACGTGAAGCGCGTGCTGGCACGCTGCTATGCCGTCGACGGCTGGCCGGGTAAGAAAGACGTAGAAAAACGCCTTTGGGAGATCAGCGAAGCGGTTACCCCGGCGAAAGGGGTGGATCGTTTTAACCAGGCGATGATGGATCTCGGCGCGATGGTCTGCACGCGCTCAAAACCAAAATGCGAACTCTGCCCGGTGAATAATCTCTGCGTGGCGTATGCCAACCATTCGTGGGCGCAGTATCCCGGTAAGAAACCCAAACAGACGCTGCCGGAGCGCACCGGCTATATGCTGCTGATGCAGCACGGCGACGAAGTGTTCCTTGCCCAGCGTCCGCCAAGCGGTCTTTGGGGCGGTCTATACTGCTTCCCACAGTTTGAAAATGAAAATTTGCTGCGGGAGTGGCTTGAACAGCACGGGATTGCTGCCGATAACCTGACGCAGTTGACCGCGTTTCGCCACACCTTCAGCCATTTCCATCTTGATATTGTGCCCATGTGGCTTCCCGTGTCCTCATTCACCTCGTGCATGGATGAAGGCACCGCTCTCTGGTATAACTTAGCGCAACCGCCTTCAGTCGGGCTGGCGGCTCCCGTGGAGCGCCTGTTACAACAATTACGTGTCGGTGCAATGGTTTAGCAGCGGCAAGAAAAAGAGGAATGAGTATGGCCAGAACGATTTTTTGTACTTTCCTGCAGCGTGACGCTGAAGGCCAGGACTTCCAGCTTTATCCGGGCGAGCTGGGTAAGCGCATCTACAATGAAATCTCCAAAGAAGCCTGGGGACAGTGGCAGAAAAAGCAGACCATGCTGATCAACGAGAAAAAACTCAGCATGATGAACCCGGAACACCGCAAGCTGCTGGAGCAGGAGATGGTGAGCTTCCTGTTCGAAGGTAAAGACGTGCACATCGAAGGCTATACGCCACCGGAAAAATAATATCGCGCCGCTGTTGCCCGGCGGCGCTTCGCTTGCACGGGCCTACGGTTTCGTAGGTCGGGTAAGCGAAGCGCCACCCGGCGAAAGCAACGACTAAGCAAACACAACACGCACTCCCGGAATGATGAAAAAACTATTAGCGCTAGCCCTTGTTGCGCCGTTGCTTGTCTCTTGTTCTTCCAAAAAAGGCGATGATTACAACGAAGCCTGGGTTAAGGACACCAACGGTTTTGACATTTTGATGGGGCAGTTTGCCCACAACATCGAAAACATATGGGGATTTAACGAAGTTCTTATCGCCGGACCTAAGGACTACGTTAAGTACACCGACGCCTATCAGACCCGAAGCCACATCAACTTTGATGACGGTACGATCACGGTTGAAACCATCGCCGGCACTGACCCTGCTGCGCGCCTGCGTCAGGCGATTATCAAAACCCTGCTGATGGGTGACGATCCGGGCTCTATCGATCTCTACTCCGATGCCGACGACATTACCATTTCCAAAGAGCCATTCCTGTACGGCCAGGTTGTCGATCAGACCGGTCAGCCGATCCGCTGGGAAGGCCGCGCCACGAACTTCGCGGATTATCTGCTGCAAACGCGCCTGAAAAGCCGCACCAATGGCCTGAAGATCATCTACAGCATCACCATCAACCTGGTGCCGAACCACCTCGACAAGCGTGCGCACAAGTACATTGGGATGGTGCGTCAGGCGTCACGCAAGTACGGCGTGGATGAGTCGCTGATTCTGGCGATTATGCAGACCGAATCTTCATTCAACCCGTACGCAGTGAGCCGCTCTGACGCGCTGGGACTGATGCAGGTTGTGCAGCACAGCGCCGGTAAAGACGTGTTCCGCTCGCAGGGTAAATCCGGCACGCCGAGCCGCAGCTATCTGTTTGACCCGCAGAGCAACATTGATACCGGCACCGCCTACCTGGCAATGCTGAACAATGTCTACCTGGGCGGAATTGATAACCCAACGTCGCGCCGCTATGCGGTGATCACCGCCTATAACGGCGGTGCGGGCAGCGTGCTGCGTGTCTTCTCCAGCGACAAGGTGCAGGCAGCAAGCATCATCAATAGCATGGCTCCGGGAGACGTTTACTCAACCCTGACCACCCGCCATCCGTCTGCGGAATCCCGTCGCTATCTGTATAAGGTGAATACGGCGCAGAAGAACTATCGTCGCCGGTAAAAAAACCAATACCCCTCACCCTAACCCTCTCCCCAAAGGGGAGAGGGAACTTGAACACCCTCTCCCCTTTGGGGAGAGGGCAGGGTGAGGGGAATAAACCGCACCCATCTCACCCCATCCATACAAAAATGTTATTTGCATCACAATCCAAACTGCAAATTAATGTGGATTGCATTTTTTTGCGGGAGGTAACAAAACATATCGTTGCCAACTGATAGAATTGCATCAAATAACAACCCTGAATGTTCCAAAAACAACATATCTCCCGCTCACTTGTGAGGAAAGTAACATGAACCTTAAGCTGCAGCTTAAAATATTGTCGTTTCTGCAGTTCTGCCTGTGGGGAAGCTGGCTGACTACACTCGGCTCCTATATGTTTGTGACGCTCAAGTTCGACGGTGCGTCAATCGGTGCCGTATACAGTTCGCTGGGTATCGCGGCTGTCTTTATGCCAACGCTGCTCGGTATCGTGGCGGATAAATGGTTAAGTGCGAAATGGCTGTACATGCTTTGCCACCTGGTGGGTGCGGGGACGCTGTTTATGGCGGCCGAAGTGACCACGCCGGGGGCGATGTTCATGGTGATCCTGCTTAACTCGCTGGCCTATATGCCAACGCTTGGCCTGATCAACACCATCTCCTATTACCGCCTGAAATCCGCCGGTATGGATATCGTCACCGATTTCCCACCTATCCGCATCTGGGGCACCATCGGCTTTATCATGGCGATGTGGGGCGTGAGCTTTGCAGGCTTCGAACTGAGCCATATGCAGCTTTACATCGGGGCTGCGCTCTCCGTGGTACTGGCGGTATTTACCCTGACGCTGCCAACCATCCCGGTATCTAACCAGCAGAAAAACCAGAGCTGGAGCACCATGCTCGGCCTTGACGCGTTCGCGCTGTTCAAAAACAAACGCATGGCGATCTTCTTTATCTTCTCCATGCTGCTGGGCGCTGAGCTGCAGATAACCAACATGTTCGGCAACACCTTCCTGCACAGCTTCGATAACAACCCGCTGTTTGCCGGAAGCTTTATCGTTGAACACGCGTCGGTGATGATGTCCATCTCTCAGATCTCCGAGACGCTGTTCATCCTGACTATCCCGTTCTTCCTGAGCCGCTACGGCATCAAGAACGTCATGCTGATCAGTATCGCCGCATGGATGTTGCGCTTCGGTCTGTTCGCCTATGGTGACCCGAGCGCGTTCGGCACCGTGCTGCTGGTGCTGTCGATGATTGTTTACGGCTGCGCCTTCGACTTCTTCAACATCTCCGGTTCGGTGTTCGTGGAAAAAGAGGTGAAGCCTGAAATCCGCGCCAGCGCGCAGGGCATGTTCCTGATGATGACCAACGGCTTCGGCTGTATTCTGGGCGGCGTGGTGAGCGGTAAAGTGGTTGAGATGTACACCACCAACGGCATCACCGACTGGCAGCCAGTGTGGCTGATCTTCGCCGGGTACTCGCTGGTGCTGTTCTTCGCGTTTATCGCGCTGTTCAAGTACAAGCACGTTCGCGTGCCAAACGGTGCGCAGCCGATAGCGCATTAATCCTTGATGTCTTTTGCCCGGTGGCGGCTTCGCCTTACCGGGCCTACAAAAGCACGGAGAGTAGGCCGGGTAAGCGTTAGCGCCACCCGGCTATTTTATTGCAGACAGCACCCACCCCACCGACAGCAAATCCGCACTGCCGCCCGGGCTGAGGTTTCGTTTAATCAATGCCTTATCCATCTTAAGCAGCGCCTCGCGATCCCAGCCGTTCGCCAGTAATTCCTGCGCATAGCCCTGAACGTAGCGCAGCCCTTCAATGCCGCCGCGCGACACGAGATTACTGTCCTGATTAACCGCCATCAGGCGCAACAGCAGGCCGTGAAGCGACTGTCCGTTCCACTGCGCCAGCGCCTTACGCACCGTCGCAAAGCCGCTTTCTGCCTCCCCGCGCGCGCCGGTTAGGCCGTACTGCTGAAACTGCCGCTCACCCGCCGTCGCTTGTCCGCTGCGTGCGGCCAGCTCCCGCGACACCAGCCCGCGGCAGATGTTACTCACCTCACAGCAGAGGCTCTCTGCGGAGATATTTTTCACACGCCCGGAGGCGAAGCACAGTAAACCCAGGGCAAAAATCCCGCCCTTGTGGGTGTTCACTCCGTTCGTCGCGGCATACATCGCCTGCTCGCAGGCCAGCCCCATCGGGCGGAGAAGCCGTAACTGTTCGCCTGCCGGTTTATCCGCATGCGCGCTGCCCAGCTCGGCAAAGCGCGCAAACCACGGCGTAATCGCCGCGATGCTGCGGACGAACAGCGCGTGGTCCATATCGCGATGGGAGCCGTTATTGAGCTTGTCCACCAGCCCCGGCTTGGGCGTCAGCTCCAGCTCCTGCCACAGCGCCGCTTCGGCAAGCGCGGGCACGTCAGCCGGGCGCGGTTTAGTCGCGAGCAAACCAGTCATCGATCATCTTCTCCACGCGGGAAACCACCTGCTCAGCGGGATGATTGCGCGAACGGGAACAGGCGTGAGCAGGCTCGTCGCAGATCAGGCAGCGTCTGAGATTCGCCCCCAGCGACTGACGCCCGACGTGGCCGTGCTGAGGGCAGATCACATCCAGATCCCACAGCCTGCCGAGCGGGTGTGTCTGCTCCAGATCCGCACAGTGCGCTTTGATTTCTGCCGCCGGATGGGCCACGCACCACAGGGCTTCTGGCCCGGTCGGGAGCCACAGCACCCGGCGGTCCAGCACCTGCCAGCGGTTCTCCCACAGCAGCTGGTCGCACATCTGCAGCGCCACGCCCATGGTATTGCGATAGCGCAGGCTGTCTTTGATTTCTCCCGGCGTGACCAGCGTGAGGGAGATCACCGGTTGTTGATAGTGCTCAAGCATGTCAGCCTGGCGCGCTGCGCGGCGTTCTTTCGCCGCCAGCAGTTCGTCCAGGCTGACACCCGCACGCACGGGTGTCGCTGTTGTCATAACTACTCCTTTACCTGTCGAACGGTGTCGATCACGCTGCCGTCGCGGTAGCGGATCACCCCGACGATTTTGTCGGTAAACTCAATCGGTTTCGGTACGCCTGTCAGGGAAATCGCCCGCTCGTAAAGCGCGTTGATATCCACAACGTTGAGCCCGGCTTCCAGCAGCCGCTCGCGGATCTCCGGGCGCGCCGGATTGACCGCAATGCCGTGGTCGGTGACCAGCACGTCGATGCTTTCACCCGGCGTGAGACGCGTGGTGACGCGCTTCACGACCGTCGGAATACGGCTGCGCAGCAGCGGCGCGACCACAATGGTCAGGTTCGCGGCGGCGGCCACGTCGCAGTGTCCGCCGGACGCGCCGCGCATCACCCCATCGGAGCCGGTGATCACGTTGACGTTGAAATCGACGTCGATTTCCAGCGCGCTGAGGATCACCACGTCGAGCTGGTCGCAGCTTGCCGCCTTGCTGCCTGGGTTGGCGTAGACGTTAGTGGATATCTCCACGTGGTTCGGGTTGCGCGCCAGCGAGGCCGCCGCCTGGCCGTCAAAGCACTGGGTGTCGAGCAGCTTTTCGATGAGCCCCTTCTCATGCAGATCCACCAGACTGCCGGTGATGCCGCCGAGCGCAAAGCGCGCCTTCACGCCGCTGCATTCCATCTTCTCTTCCATAAAGCGGGTGCAGGCAGTCGCCGCCGCGCCGGAGCCGGTCTGCATCGAGAAGCCCGGTTTGAAGTAGCCGGAGTGTTCAATCACGTCCGCCGCATAGCGGGCGATCATCAGCTCGCGCGGGTTGCTGGTGACGCGCGCCGCGCCGACGCTGATTTTCGCCGGGTCGCCTACGCTCTCCACCTGCACGATGTAGTCCACCTGGTCCTGCACCAGGCTGGCGGGCATATTGGGGAATGGCACCAGTTCTTCCGTCAGCAGCACCACCTTGCGGGCAAAGTGTGCGTCCACCATCGCGTAGCCCAGCGAGCCGCAGCACGATTTACCGTGCGTGCCGTTGGCGTTGCCAAACTCATCGCTGCACGGCACGCCGAGAAACGCCACGTCGATATTCAGCTCGCCGTCCTGGAGCAGCTTCACGCGCCCGCCGTGGGAGTGAATTTGCACCGGCTCGTCCATCAGCCCGTGGGAGATGGCATCCGCCAGCCTGCCGCGCATGCCGGAGGTGTAAATCCGGGTGATGACGCCGCTTTCAATATGCTCTATCAGCGCATCGTTGCAGGTCATCAGCGAGCTGGAGGCCAGCGTTAGGTTTTTAAACCCCATCCGCGCCAGCAGCGCCACGACGGTGTTGATCACCCGGTCGCCTTCGCGAAACGCATGGTGGAAGGAGATGGTCATCCCGTCCTGCAGGCCGCAGCGCTTAACCGCCTCTTCAACAGAGGCGCAGAGCTTGCGGCTGTGCTTCGCGTCGCTCTCCGCCAGCCACGGCGTGGCGCTGTGGGCGGTATCAAAGGGCTTCAGGTCCCGCAGATGGGGAAATTTCACGTGAAGAAGTTCTGTCTGATTCATCATCTCATCCTTACCGACGCACGCCGGAAGCCGCCGCGCGCTCCAGCACCACCTGCGCGTGGTTAATAATCGGTGCATCTACCATTTTGCCGTTGAGCGACACCACGCCCAGGCCGTTACGCTCGCCCTCCTCTGCCGCCTCAATCACCCTTTTGGCGTGATCCACCTCTTCCTGCGTCGGGGCGTAGGCGTTGTGCAGCAGGTCAATCTGGCGGGGGTTGATCAGCGATTTGCCGTTAAAGCCCATCTTGCGGATCAGATCGACCTCGCGCAGGAACCCGGCCTCGTCGTTAACGTCTGACCAGACCACGTCAAAGGCGTCGATGCCCGCCGCGCGGGCCGCGTGCAGCACCGCGCAGCGGGCGTAGAACAGCTCGGTGCCGTCGCCGCGCTCGGTCTGCATGTCCATCACGTAGTCAAAGGCGGCCAGCGCAATCCCGATGAGGCGCGGTGAGCTGCGGGCAATCGCCACGGCGTTGATGACGCCAATGGCCGACTCAATCGCCGCCATCACGCGGGTGGAGCCGACCTCGCGCCCGCACTCGCGTTCGATACGCTCGAGGTGGCCCTCCAGCTCGTAGATGTCGTCCGGCGTGTCGGTTTTCGGCAGACGGATCACGTCCACGCCGGCCCGCACGGCGGCTTCCAGATCCAGCAGGCCAAACGGCGTGCTCAGCGGGTTAATGCGCACCACGGTTTCGATATCCTGATACATCGGGTGCTGAAGCGCGTGGAACACCAGCATGCGCGCGGTATCCTTCTCGCGCAGGGCGACGGCGTCCTCAAGGTCAAACATGATGGAGTCGGGACGGTAGATAAAGGCGGTGGAGAGCATGGCGGCGTTGGCGCCCGGCAGGAACAGCATGCTGCGGCGGAGTTTACTCATTTCAGCGCCCCCCAGCTGATGGCCTGTTCATCGGCGGCACGCATCAGCGCGCTTTGCAGGCGGGCGCGGATCACACAGTCCAGCGCCCCTTTGTCTTCGATAATGATTAATCCCTGGTGCACGCTCATGGCGCGCAATGTGTCGTTGACCACCTGGCGGATCTGCTCGCCAAACTGCTTAATCACTTCACTGTGGATGACTATCTCCAGCTCGCCGTGAGCAGGAGCGATTTTCACCATCAGGTCGCTGGACTCCTGCGTTCCGGCCAGCGCCTCCCTTACAATATTCATGATAAATTCCTGATAGTTATGCGACTTCCGCACTCGCACGATAATGTGCTTCGAGGTGCGCGAAGGTGGAGTCCGGGACAATCTCCCGGATCCGGGAAAACTGCTGTGTCTTGAGTAATCTGCGCACTTCGGACGCCGAAATGGCGTTGCCGGTGGCCTTGATGCGCGGCATTTCCACCACCTCGATATGCGCGGTCAGCAGGTCGTGCAGCGTCTGGTTGTACTGACGAGTGATGTCGCAAAACGGCTCCGAGCCGATGAAGCGGTGCGTAATGCCGAGCGCCGGGGCGATGAAGTCCCGGAAGATCAGCACGTCAATTTCGCTCCACGCCTGCTGCACTTTGCCGGTCTCCTTCAGAAAGTAGGCCGGGAAGGTGGCGCGGGAGATGATGTACTGCGAGCCTTCATGCACCACCACGTTCGGCAGATGCGCCACGCCCGCGCGCACCATCTCGAGACGCGCGCTGAACGGGAAGAACGAGGCGTCTTCACGTACCACGAACAGATGCAGGGCATCGCACCGCGTCGCCGCCTGCTCTACCAGGTGGCGATGGCCGAGGGTGAACGGATTGGCGTTCATCACTATCGCGCCAATGTTCTCCCCGCACTTGCGCTTCGCGCGCAGGGAACGGCAGTAGCGTTCGATCCCCTGCGGGGTGTTCTCCATCAGCACCGCGTTGTTCCCGCTTTGAGCAATCGGCCAGAAGCCGCTGCGAGCAAAGCGCTCCCGGTTGCACGGACGGGTGCAGAGGAAGAGGTGAAAATGACCGTGCGCCAGCGCCGCATTTTCCACCTCTGCCAGCAGCCGCGCGCTGAGGTTCTCGCCGCGAAGCTGTTCGTTGACCGCCACGCATTTGATGACGTTAGCAGCAAGCCCGGCGCAACCCACCAGCTGCGAGCCTGACCAGGCTTCGACAAACAGCGTGATGTCGTTGTCCAGGCCAAGGCCGCTGTCGGCCAGCAGGTAGCGGATCTGGCTTAAGCGCTCCGGGTGTTTCGCCACTACGGTGTGGCGAAAATCGATGGGTTGCGGGTGCATGCTGTCGCCTTACTTAATGTGCTGCCGCAAGCCCGACGGCTGGCGCTTCCACGATCACGTTGCTCAGATGACCGATATGCTCGATCTCCACCTCAATGCGATCGCCCTCTTTCATAAACAGCGGCGGATTACGCTTTTTACCCACCCCGCCCGGGGATCCGGTGATGATCACGTCGCCCGGACTTAAGCGGGTGAAGGTGCTGATGTACTCGATCAGCTCCGCAACCTTGTGGATCATGCTGCTGGTGTTGTCTTCCTGCACCATGCGGCCGTTCAGCCAGGTGCGGATCGCCAATTGGTGCGGGTCCGGGATCTCATCCGCCGTCGCCATCCACGGCCCAAACGCCCCGGTCTGACGCCAGTTTTTACCGGCGGTAAACCAGGTGTGCTGCCAGTCGCGGGCGGAGCCGTCCATGTAGCAGCTGTAGCCCGCCACGTGGCGCAGCGCGTCGTCGCGGCTGATGTTCTCCCCGCCTTTGCCGATGATCACCGCCAGCTCGCCTTCGTAGTCGAATTCGCTGGAGTGGCGCGGCTTCAGCACCGGCTCGTTGTGGCCGGTCTGTGAATCAGGGAAGCGGACAAACAGCGTCGGGGCCGGGTTATGCTGGTCAAACTCCTTGCGCTTGTCGGCGTAGTTCATGCCCACGCAGAGGATCTTTTCCGGCTGCACGATCACCGGTAAGAAGGTGATGGCGCTCAGCGGCACGTCCACGGCGTCGTTCAGGTAGCGGGTGGCCTGCGCCAGCCCGTTGCCCTGCAGCAGCGCCTTGAGGTCGCCGTAGCGGTCGCCGAGACGGCGGCCTAAATCAATCACGCCGTCGGCCTGGACGATGCCGTAGCTGCGTTTTCCCTGGTATAAAAAGCTTGCGAGTTTCATTGTTCTTTCCTGAAAACTTAAACGAGGAAGTTGCCCAGAATCAGCAGTGAGATGGAGACGTTAATCGCCCCGCCGATACGGGTAGCAATCTGGGCGAATGGCATCAGGCTCATGCGGTTGCCTGCGGTCAGGATCGCCACGTCGCCGGTACCGCCCTGCCCGCTCTGACAGCAGGAGACGATGGCGACATCAATCGGGTGCATACCAATCTTTTTGCCGACGAAGAAGCCGGTCGCCACCAGCGCAGAGACGGTGCTGACAATCACCAGCAGGTTGCTGACGGTGAACGCCGCCACCAGTTCATGCCACGGGGTGATGGCCACGCCGACGGCGAAGAGGATTGGGTAGGTCACGGAGGTCTGGAAGAATTTGTACACTACCTGCGAGCCTTCCAGCAGGCGCGGAGAGGCGCCGTTGCAGAGCTTCACCAGCACCGCCATAAACAGCATGCCGACCGGGGCAGGCAGGCCAATCAGCTTGTGGCCGAGCATGCCCAGCATGTAGAGCAGCACCGCCAGCAGCGCACCGGAGGCGATAGTAGTGACGTCCGCTTTGCCGGAAAACGCGGGCTGAGAAACGGTGGTATCGGCATTGGCGCGGTTAGGCATCAGCTGGCCTTCACCGGTCAGGTGCGGGTAGCGCTTACCAAGCTGGTTCAGGCAGCCGGAGATAATGATCGCCGTCAGACCGCCGAGCATCACCATCGGCAGCACGCGGCCGAGCGCAACGCCCTGGTCCATATGCAGCAGGGTGGCATAGCCGATGGAAAGCGGGATCGCCCCTTCCCCGACGCCGCCCGCCATAATCGGCAGAATGATAAAGAAGAAGATCTGGAACGGCTCAAGACCCAGCGCCAGGCCAACGCCCATCCCCACCAGCATGCCGACGATTTCACCGCACAGCATCGGGAAGAAGATGCGCAGGAAGCCCTGAATCAGCACCGTGCGGTTCATGCTCATGATGCTGCCGACGATAATGCAGCAGATGTAGAGGTAGAGAATATTGGTGGATTTATAGAATTTGGTGGTGGACTCGACCACCACGTCCGGCAGCAGGCCGTAATAGACCAGCGCGGAAGGGATAAAGGTGGCGCAAATCGCCGCCGCGCCGAGCTTGCCGACAATCGGCAGACGTTTGCCAAACTCGCCGCAGGCAAAGCCGAAGAAGGCCAGCGTGGCAACCATCACCACGATATCGCTCGGCAGTTTCCCGCCCAGGCAATCAATGGCAATCAGTGCGCCCGCCAGAACGAACAGCGGCAGAGGAATAATCCCGATTTTCCAGGTATCCATAATATGCCACCAGCGCTCTTTAAGCGAAGGTCGCTGAATTTCAATCGGGTCGTGGGTAACAGAGAAAGAGTCGTCAGTTGTGCTCATAATAAGCCCCTTGGTTATTTTGTGCGTTCAGCTTAGAGTCACAAAGGCTTACTTTATGTGAGGAATGGCATATTAAAAGTGAAGTTTTAATGGCAGCTATGGTTTTAATGGTTTCTTTTATTTAATGTGATTTACACCTTATTTATTTCCGTGGTTTTTATGGTTTCTTTTCGTAAATGAACAAATAAATAACATTTATTAATTTAGCCTTAAGACGCCTGGCGTTTCGGATAAATCTTTTACAGGCGCTGCTGTGCAAGGGATCACAAGTTTTCTGCAAAGCAGGCGTCACCACGAGAAAAGATGATATATTAGCCTGCCTTGTTGATACCCGGCGTGATAGTTATGAAAGTGTCATTTCAGATCAAGCTGTTTATTTCGCTGGTCGCCTTTTTCTCGGTACTGTTTGCGCTACTGGGTGGATATTATTACGTCGACGTTGGAAGACAGCTTTATCAGGAAATGAGCGCACGTGCGAAAATACAGGCCGAAGAGATTGCGCTTATTCCTACTTTGCGAAAAGAAGTCGAACAGAAAGATATCAACGGCATCAGTGACTTTATGCAGAAAATAGCGGCTCACAGCGACGCCAGTTTTATTGTGATTGGCGATAATAAAGGGCTGCATCTGTTTCACTCGGTGTTTGCAGACCGGGTGGGCAAAACGCTGGTCGGCGGCGATAACGACGAGGTTCTGCAGGGTAAAAGCACGACCACTATCCGCAAGGGCGGCTTAGGTATTTCACTTCGCAGTAAAGCGCCGATATTTAACGATGCGGGGCACGTCGTGGGGATTGTCTCGGTGGGCTATCTCACCAGCTATCTGGATACCATCACCGTCAATAAAGTGGTTAACATTCTGATTGCCGCCGTGCTGCTGCTGATCGCCCTGTTTATCTTCTCCTGGTTTTTCACCCGCAGTATTAAGAAGCAGATCTTCTCGCTTGAGCCACGCGAAATTGGCCTGCTGGTACGCCAGCAGAAGGCAATGATGGAGTCCATCTATGAAGGGGTCATCGCTATCGATGACGATCTGCGCATCGAAGTCATCAACCAGGCGGCACGCAAGTTATTAGGCTTAAGCCAGCCCGCCCGGGAACTGCGTGGACAACTGATTAGCCAGGTGATCGATCCTGTTCCGTTCTTCAATACGCACACCATGCTGGCGAAAGACACCCATGATGAAATCTGCCGCTTTAACGATCTTACGGTCATTGCCAGCCGGGTAAGGATCATGCTGGAAAATTCGCTGCAGGGCTGGGTGATCACTTTCCGCGATCGCAATGAGATCGACTCGCTCAGCGCCCAGCTTAGCCAGGTTAAACGCTACGTTGATAACCTGCGCATCATGCGCCACGAGCAGCTCAACCGGATGACCACCCTTTCCGGCCTGCTTCACATGGGCCGCTATGAAGAGGCGATTGGCTATATTCAGGCGCAGTCGGAACACGCGCAGGAGCTGCTGGACTTTATCTCGTCGCGCTTTAGCTCTCCGACGCTGTGTGGCCTGCTGTTAGGCAAAGCCGCGCGTGCGCGGGAGAAAGGCGTCGAACTAAGTTTTGACCCCGCCTGCCGGATGGATAAACCCTTCCTGCCGCTGCTCGAATCGGAGCTTATCTCGATTATCGGGAACCTGCTGGATAACGCGATTGAAGCGACGCAGCGCGCACCGCTTCCGCATGCGCCGGTTGAAGTGCTGATAAAACTGAGCGAGCAGGAACTCATCATCGAAGTCGCCGACCAGGGTATTGGCATCAAACCGGAGATCCGTGAACAAATATTTGAACGCGGCATTACCACCAAAACGCGCGGCGATCATGGTATTGGCCTGTATCTGATTGAAAGCTACGTCACGCAGGTGGGGGGCGCCATCGAAGTTGCGGATAACACGCCGCGCGGTGCCATTTTCTCACTGTTTATTCCCGCCACGGGAGCTGCCCGGCGTCCCGCACAAGAACTGGAAGATACTGATTATGCAACATGAACTTATCGACGTACTGATTGTTGAAGACGAGAACGAACTGGCTCAACTGCATGCGGAATTGATCGGTAAACATCCGCGTTTGAGGCTGGTTGGGATTGCCTCTTCACTGGCTGACGCGCAGACGCAGCTTGAGAGCAAGCAGCCTCAGCTGATGCTGCTGGATAACTACCTGCCGGACGGTAAGGGCATCACGCTTATCAGCAACCCAATGCTGGCTCGCGCCAACTGCTCAGTGATTTTCATCACCGCCGCCAGTGACATGGACACCTGCAGCCAGGCCATCCGCAACGGCGCGTTTGACTACATCCTCAAACCGGTGTCCTGGAAACGGCTCAGCCAGTCGCTGGAGCGCTTTGTGCAGTTTGCCGAGCAGCAGCGGGTCTGGAAGATTGTCGACCAGCAGAACGTGGATTCCCTCTATCAATTGCAGGCAAAAAATTACCGTCAGGACAACGGCAGCAAAGGTATTGAAGAGAACACGCTGGCGCTGGTACAGACACTTTTTAACGCCAAAGCAACGCACTGTTTTTCCGTGGATGAAGTGGTGAGCGAAACGGGCTTGAGTAAAACCACCACCCGGCGCTATCTGGAACACTGCGTGGAAGCAGGGTTTCTCAGCGTGGAGATGCTTTACGGGAAGATTGGGCATCCGAGGCGGATGTATAGGCGTAGTGCGGCTTAACTCCCCTCACCCCGGTCCTCTCCCCAAAGGGGCGAGGGTGAAAGGACGGCTCCGTGCAATCCCCTCTCCCCTTTGGGGAGAGGGTTAGGGTGAGGGGGCCTACTTTAATACATACCCATAAAGCCGCTTAATCCCGTCGGCATCCTTCTCGCTGTATACCCCCTGCAGCTCTGGCGAGAAGCCCGGCAGCATATTGATGCCCTCCTCCAGCGCCAGAAAATAGCGCTGTACCGCCCCACCCCAGATTTCGCCCGGCACCACACACAGCACGCCAGGCGGATACGGCAGCGCGCCTTCAGCGGCAATGCGTCCTCCGGCATCACGAATACGCACCAGCTCCACGTTCCCGCGAATATACTCCTGGTTGGCATCCTGCGGGTTCACCACGACGTCAGGGAAGCTTTCCCGGCGGAACATCGCCTTTTGCAGATCTTTCACGTTAAAGCTAACGTAGAGATCGTGCATCTCCTGGCACAGCTGGCGGATCGTGTAATCACGGTAGCGCACGGGATATTTCTGGTAGATGGTCGGCAGCACGTCGGCCAGCGGCGTATCGTCTTCAATGTGCTGTTCAAACTGTCCCAGCATCGCCACCAGCTGCGCCAGCTTCTCGCTGCTTTCGGCAGGGGTCAGCAGGAACAGGATTGAGTTGAGATCGCACTTCTCCGGCACGATGCCGTTCTCACGCAGGTAGTGCGCCAGGATCGTCGCCGGGATACCAAACTCGGTGTAGTTACCGGTTTCAGCATCAATACCCGGCGTGGTCAGCAGCAGCTTGCACGGGTCAACAAAATACTGGTCACGGGCGTAGCCTTCAAAACCGTGCCAGTTCGCGCCCGGCTCAAAGCTGAAGAAGCGCAGCTCGCTGGCGATAGCGTGCGTCGGATGATCCTGCCACGGCCGCCCCGCCACCACCGGTGGGATAAAGGGTTTGATCATATGACAGTTGGCAATGATTGCCTTGCGCGCTTCAATACCCAGCTCGACGCACTCCGCCCACAGCCTGCGTCCGCTTTCACCTTCGTGGATCTTGGCATTCACATCCAGCGCCGCAAATAGCGGATAAAACGGGCTGGTTGAGGCATGCAGCATAAAGGCATTATTCAGCCGCTTGTGCGGGCAGAAACGTGCCTGACCGCGAATATGGTTATCCTTTTTATGGATCTGCGACGTTTGTGAGAACCCGGCCTGCTGCTTATGCACCGACTGGGTCACGAAAATCCCTGGATCGTTCTCGTTCAACTCCAGCAACAGCGGGGACGTTTCCGCCATCATCGGGATAAACTGCTCGTAGCCCACCCAGGCGGAGTCAAAGAGGATGTAGTCGCAGAGGTGGCCGATCTTGTCGATCACCTGACGGGCGTTGTAGATCGTCCCGTCGTAGGTGCCCAGCTGAATGATGGCCAGACGGAACGGGCGTGGCGCATCGGCCTTGTCCGGGGCAACGTCACGGATCAGATTTCGCAGATACGCATCGTCGAAGCAGTGCTCGTCAATCCCGCCGATAAAACCAAATGGGTTACGTGCCGCTTCAAGGTAGACCG
Source organism: Enterobacter mori (assembly GCF_025244905.1). Taxonomy (NCBI): domain Bacteria; kingdom Pseudomonadati; phylum Pseudomonadota; class Gammaproteobacteria; order Enterobacterales; family Enterobacteriaceae; genus Enterobacter; species Enterobacter mori. Next base: position 3,887,030 of record NZ_CP104285.1, read on the forward strand.
GCGTGGCCCCCGCCTGAATCAGCGCGCCGTGATGATTCGATTTATGGTTGTTACGGTCGAACAGCACCAGGTCACCACGGGTCAGCAGCGCATTGGTGACAACCTTATTCGCGGCGGACGTGCCGTTCAGCACGAAGTAGGTTTTATCGGCATTAAAGACTTTTGCAGCGAACTTTTGCGCGTGCTTGGCGGAACCTTCGTGGATCAGCAAATCCCCCAGCTTTACGTCGGCGTTGCACATGTCGGCACGAAACACGTTCTCACCGAAGAAGTCATAAAACTGGCGCCCGGCGGGGTGCTTTTTGAAAAACGCGCCGTGCTGATGCCCGGGGCAAGCAAAAGTGCTGTTGCCCATCGCGACATACTGGCTCAGGGTGTCGAAAAATGGCGGCAGCAGATCCTCTTCGTAACGGCAGGCGGCAGACTCCAGTTCCAGGAACTCCTGCGCTTTTCCTGCTATTACAGCAGTGACACCTTCAGGAACATTCGTCGGTTCCTGCGAGAACATAAATACCGGAAGCTGAAAGCCCGTACGTTTCAGCAGCGCAAGGATGCCGCTACAGCTTTCAGCGACCGTAATGACGACTGCCGCCACATCGGTAAAATCAGTGTTATCCAGCGTCACCATTTCCCGGTGAGTAGACACAGTAGAGACCAGCTCGCGGCTGACGGCAATTTTCATGGTTTTCATAAGCGCAGTTACCCTCACCGAACGGTGAGACAGGAAGGAGAAAATTCGCGCAATAATGTCACCTTTTATTTTTAGGTGCAAGAAGGAATCAGTATGCACTTAGCCTTCCAAAACTAAGCGTAATACAGCGTTGTCGTGTCATAATCATGCAATACCAATGATTAAGTAACAGGAGTTTATGGTGGTAATTGGACCCTTTATCAACGCCGGTGCCGTATTGTTAGGCGGCGTACTCGGCGCAGTGTTAAGCCAGCGGTTACCGGAACGTATTCGCACCTCTATGCCCTCCATATTTGGCCTGGCCTCGTTAGGTATCGGCATCCTTTTGGTGATCAAATGCGCCAACCTGCCCGTCATGGTGCTCGCGACCCTGCTCGGCGCGCTCATTGGTGAATTTTGCTACCTGGAAAAAGGCATCAATAATGCGGTAGGCAAAGCCAAAAACCTGATTGCCCGCCCGGGCAAGTCGAAACACGGCACCCACGAGTCGTTTATTCAAAACTACGTCGCCATCATTATTCTGTTTTGCGCCAGCGGCACCGGGATTTTTGGTTCAATGCAGGAAGGCATGACCGGTGATCCGAGCATATTGATTGCCAAGGCGTTTCTTGATTTCTTTACGGCCACTATTTTTGCCACCACGCTCGGTATTGCCGTTGCCGCGATTTGCGTGCCGATGCTGCTGATCCAGCTGGCGCTTGCCACCTGCGCCACGCTGATCCTGCCCCTGACGACGCCTGCGATGATGGCGGACTTCACCGCCGTCGGCGGCCTGCTGCTGCTGGCTACCGGGTTGCGCATCTGTGGGATTAAGATGTTTGCCGTGGTGAACATGCTGCCCGCGCTGCTGCTCGCCATGCCGCTCTCCGCGCTCTGGACGCGCTTTTTCGCTTAAGAGTGCGGCGAAATGGTGAGAGATTGCGCAGTCTGTAACGAAAACAACATTTTTCGTTGACGCCACGGGGCAGATCGGGTTTAATGCGCCCCGTTGCCCGGATAGCTCAGTCGGTAGAGCAGGGGATTGAAAATCCCCGTGTCCTTGGTTCGATTCCGAGTCCGGGCACCAAATTTCATATTAACGGACCTCCACGGAGGTCCGTTTTTGCATTCTAAGCCCGCCAAAATCAATACTTCTTCACGCCCTTTTACCCACGACATCCCGACCACTGCGTCAGCAGCGCATACAATTTAGCTGGCTCCAGAGGCTTACGCAGCACCAGGTACCCTTCCTGCTCTGCCTCCAGCAGAACCGGTGAATTAAATTCGCCGCTGACTATCGCGCCGCTCATATCCGGCAGACGTTCAAAAAGCGCTTTAAGGACGTCGAAGCCGCTTTCGCCGGATCGCAGGCGCTGGTCGCACAGCACGGCGAACGGCGTGAAGCCGTCGTCTATAATAGCGAACGCTTCTTCAGCGGAGGCCGCGCAGCGCACGTTGATTCCCCATACGCTCATCAGGCTCTCCCAGGCAGACGTCACCAGCGGGTCGTCATCGACGACCAGGCAGGAACCGTGCAGTGGTGCATAGCGTACCGGCGTGGCGGTGCTGTCACTGGCGGGTGGGGTGTCCAGCGCGATGTCTTCGCCAGCATATTGAGCGAAGCGCATCCAGAAGCGTGAACCTTTACCTTCAATGGATTGCATCCCGTACTTCACCTTCATCAGCTTGGCACAACGGGCCACTACGGCCAGTCCCAGCCCGTGTCCGGCGCTGTCTATCTTCCATGCCAGCTCAGGGCGGTAGTAAGGTGAGAAGATTTTACCTTTTTCGTCATCGGCGATACCGACACCCGTGTCCCACACCTCTACCATACACTCCTCACCGCGTGGTCGGATGGCGACCAGTACGCCCCCCTTTAGCGTGTAGCGAAGGGCGTTTTGAATCAGGTTAATCAGGGATTGTCGCACCAGCAGCGGATCGCCTGTCACGTAGATGCGGCGTTTGGGTCGACGGGTAGACAGCCGCAAGGCACGGCTATTGGCCTCTTCGCGAAACAGCGTGATCACCGAGTCAAGCAGAGCGCAGATATCTACTTTGGTCGGGGCAGAAAGTACATTCCCGGATTCAATTTTGCTGAGATCGAGCAAAGAGTTGAGCATTAAATGTACCGAACGAACGCTCTGCTGCAGGTCAAGGAGTTGCGGCGTCAGGCTATCGTCCCGGTTTCGGTGGAGAATGGCTTCGATCAGAAAACCCATGGCGTGCACGGGCTGGCGCAGATCGTGGCTGGCAGTTGTCAGAAACTGATTTTTATCCAGTAGAGCCTGCTCCGCGTCCTCTTTGGCCTGACGAAACTGTTCCGCCAGGCGCGAGCTTTTTTCCTCAAGAAGCGCCTGCTGTATAAAGAACGCGTGTGAAGTTAATGCATGGCGGTAAATCGCGAAGCCGTAAAGCAAATTTAGCATGAGCACGATGAACATCAACTCATCCAGCCGCCAGATAATGCCGAGGTTCAGCACCCCCCAGGAGGCGAAGAAAAAGCGCGTAAAGGTGCTGATAACCGGCGTCAGATGCGTCGCATTGGCGGCGACGATAGCGGCGATACTGATATTAAGGAGCAGGAAAAAGTCAAAGTTCTGCGTCTGCGGGGTAATTAAATAGAGTGATGAAATGCCCAGCCCGTGAACAAAGGCGATATTATTGATACGCGGAAGCCAGCGTCGCAGCACCTCCTTTTCAATATTGTCTTTCGCTTCGCGCTGATAGCGTCGGTGCAATATTCGTATCGCCACTGCACATAGCAGATAAATTATTATCCAGGTAATCGTTGGGCCGAGGTCATCCCCAAGCATATAAATCCAGATGGCGAAAGGAATCCCGACAAAGGGCACCGCGCTAAAGCTAAACACCAGCCGCAGAAAGGTGTTGTTTAGCAAACGGATCTGCGCCGGAGGAGAGATGCCATCGTTCTGTAAGCTCTGGAAAAACCTCATTCCAACGGTTCCTGCTTGCCATGCAGAAGCGTGATGGCCTCTACCCTACTGTTAACACCTATCTTTTTCAAAATATTGCTGATGTGTTCTTTGACCGTGGGCTCAGAAATTGAAAGCTGCGCAGCGATTCTTTTATTTGGAAGGCCACGCATAATCATATTTAATACATCTATTTGCCGCGGCGTTAGGTTAAATTTACTTAACTTCTCATTATTCGACTGAACGGGAATTTCACTTCCATCAGGGAACCAGATCACATTATTAGTGAGTGCGAAAACGGCCTGTGAGAACATTTCAGGCGGTTCACTTTTCAATACAAAACCGTGCCCCCCGGCGGCATGAACTTTCCGCCAGAGATCGTTATTGTCATCCCCGCTGACCACCAGGAGTCGTATCTGTGGGTAAAGTTGTTTCACTTCTTTGAGTAATTTCAACGCCGTTCCGGACGAGAGCCAAAAATCGATTACCAGCAAACGTGGCGGGCCATTATCCCTAATTTGACGGTAGCAATCGTCTTCATTCGTCACCACATATGCCTGCTTAAATTGGCAATGTGTAATCAGAAAATTGGCGATGCCGCTTGCTACCAATGGATGGTCATCGACGACCAACGCATAATTCTGTCCCAAAGGGTCCTCCTTTAACCTTCGCATATCTGAGAGTACAGTTGAATTATTATCTACCCACCCTACTTTAGGAGGGTTTTTTCGATTAGGAAAGGGAAATATATTATTCGCTGATTTGAATAAATGAAAACATAAATACAATCAGTGAAATTAACTGATTGGATATCAAGGATAATTTATGAAAAAACCTCTCGTCTTTTTAACCGTCACGTTGATGCTAACCGGTTGTTCCACGCTGAAAACCGATCAGGCGATTCCACTCCTGCAGGCGGAGACCGCTAAAATGCTGGGGCTGGGTTCATCGGATGAAATAACCGTGACCAATGTTAATGGCGCCCAACCGGACGCACTGGGCGGACAAAAGCTGTCTTATCGCGCTACGACGGAAAAAGGGCGTATTTTCGATTGCTCATCGATGATGATGCCGGGGATTTTAGGATCCGCACCGACGCTGAGCGCACCAACCTGTACCCCTGTTGTCACTCATAAATAATTAACTTCAAATCAAAAGGCGTACATAAATAACGCCTTTTATATTTTCTGACGTATCTGAGTTTTCATAAAAACGATTTTCCAGACATCACGCTAATGAGTACGGAGATAGCCCGTGAATAACTCTACATCGCATGCTTTAGCGGTTAAGACACCGCTTTCCAGACTTTACCTCGCTCTATTTTCCGCGCCGCTGTTACTGCTTTCACCTGCCGATTTCGCACGTGCAGCCGATGCAATTTTTGATGGCGACGCGCGTATTACCGAAACGCTGGGTTACACCGGAGATGTTTACGTTGGACGTAATCAACGCGGAAACCTGCTGATCGATAATGGCAAAATCACGGCCTATAACATCAATATCGGTCGACTATTCGACGGCCAAATTTATGAAAGCGTGGTCACGGTTCGTGGGCCAAACGCTGAACTTAACGCGGTGAACGATCGGTACGTCCTGCGCGGTGACCTGAATCTTGGCCTCGGCACCCTTCGTGTCGAAGAGGGCGCGCTGGCGAGCGCGAAGGAGATCGTTGTCGGCGCCACCCGCGGCTACGACAGCCACCTTATCGCCACGGGTGCCGGTTCTCGCGTGACCAGTAATTTTCTCAGCGTAGGCACCGATCTGGGGGCACGCTCCACGCTAGCGATTGAAGACGGCGCGGCGCTCAGCACCGCCTACGATGCGCGCATCGGCAACGGTACCGGGCCGGGTGAAACCGACACGCTGAGCCCGAAAGCCACCGTCACGGGGAGCGGCTCGCAGTGGAATGTTGGCCGTACATTGACGCTTTATGGCGACCTGGACGTGCTGAACGGCGGAACGGTTAACGTTGGCGAGGTGCAGGTGGCGGGCGTCTCCGGGGCGGGTAAAACCGCCGAGCTGGTTATTGCGGGCAAAGGCTCGCGCTTTACCAGCGGTAGCAACGTGAGCGTGGGCGATTATGGCAATGGCGTGCTGTCTGTGATTGACGGCGGTTCATTTTCCGCCGGCAGCAATACGCTGATCGTGGGGACTTCGGGTTCCGGTTCGAACCGGGGCGCGCTCATCATCGGCAGCCGCGGCAATATGGACACTGGCACGGGTTTAACTGAGCCAACGCTTGGCACAGCGGGCGGCGCGGGTACTCTCGATGCGAATACGGCAATCAGCCTGCGTGGCGGGCTTTTCGGCAGCTATGTCTACTTCAACCATACCGACGGAAATTACGTCTTCAGCAACAAGATGAGCGGTGAAGGCGAGGTGATCAATACCTCCGGGCAGACAACGCTGAACGGCGATCTTTCAGCTCTGCAGGCGAACGTGACCGCGCGCGGTGGCAAAGTCATTATTGCCAGCAATATCAACACACAGCCAGAAGACGATATTTTTGATATTCAGACCCTTAGCGCCGAGAACGGCGGGACGCTGATCCTCAACGCGACGGCGGGATCCGACGTTAGCAACGGGCTGGGCTACAGCAGCGCCGCGTCAATCAAAGACGGCGGCACGCTGGGGGGGAACGGCACGCTGGGCCAGACCGAGATCCTGTCCGGCGGGCATATCTCACCAGGGGATGGCGATATCGGCACGCTGACGCTGAAACGTTATCTGAATTTTGTGGGTGAGTCTTTCTATGACGTCGATATCGCCGGTGATGGCCGCAGCGACCAGCTGCTGGTAGCAGGCAAAACGACCATCAGCGAGCAGGCGAAAGTACAGGTCACCGCGCTGGATCCGCAAACCAGCTACAAAACGGGTCAAAGCTATCGCATTTTAACCTCCGACGGGGGAATTGACGGTCAGTTCGCGGGGGCGATATCCAAATCTGCCTTCCTGGACGTGGCGCTCAACCAGAGCACCAACGCCATCGATCTGACCATCGCGCAGAAAGAGACCGGTGGCGAGAATCCTGGAGGCGAAAACCCGGGGGGTGAGAATCCAGGAGGGGAAAACCCAGGCGGTGAGAACCCGGGCGGTGAGAATCCAGGAGGGGAAAACCCAGGCGGTGAGAACCCGGGCGGAGAAAATCCGGGCAGCGGTAAGCCGGGAATTTTCCAGACCGTGGCCAAAAGCAGCAACCAGTGGAATACCGCCGGCGCGCTCTCCACGCTGACGCAAAGCGGCCCGTCACTGGCGCTATACAACTCGCTGCTGGTGCTGAGCGCGCCGGAAGCGCGCGAGGCATTCAACCAGCTGTCCGGTGAAGTTTATCCGTCAATACAGTCCAACCTGATCGCTGGCAGCACGCAGGTGTTTAACGTGTTAAACCAGCGCATGCAGCGCGCATTTGATAACGACAGCCTGTCGATACCACCGTTAGCGATGTCGCTGGTGCAGCAGCCGGAGCCACTCAATAACGGCGTCTGGGGTCAGACCTTCAGTTCATGGGGCCGAAACAACGGCGACGGTAACGTGGGCAAGCTGGACGGCAACACGACTGGCTTCCTGCTGGGGGCAGATCGCAAGCTGGCGGACCATAACGTGCGTGTCGGTGGCTACTTCGGCTACAGCCGCGGTGATTACGACGTCGATAGCCGTCGTTCCTCAACGGATACCGACAACTACCATCTTGGCCTGTATGCGGCGGGTCAACAGGATGCGTTCTCCCTGCGCGGCGCGCTGGGTTATACCTGGCACAAGATCGAAGGCGAGCGCAATGTTGATTTCAGCGGCTTCTCGGATCGTCTGAAGTCGGATTACGACGCCAACTCGCTGCTGGCGTTCACCGAAGCGGGCTATCGTTTCGGCCAGCCTGATATGAATATTGAGCCGTTCGTCAATTTATCGTACGTCAGACTGCATACCGACAGCTTCAGGGAAGACGGCGGTGCCGCCGCGCTGAGCGTACGTAACGAAACGATGAACACCTTCTATTCCACCCTCGGGGTGCGCGGTGTGACCGAGCTACCGAAGAACGTTAACCTCTACGGTTCGTTGGGCTGGCAGCATGCCTATGGCGATAAGAATACCTCTTCGCGCATGGCGTTTGCGGGCAGCGACGCGTTCATTACTCAGGGGCAGGCCGTGGATGAGGACGTGATGGTGGGTGATATCGGTGTGAGCGTACAGCTGTCGCGAGCTGCGACGCTGGATGTGGGCTATCAGGGGCAATATGGTGCGGATACCCGCGTCAACGCGGTTAACGCTAACCTGCGCTGGTCGTTCTGAATTATTTCTATTAAAAGAACCCGCCCTTGTGGCGGGTTCTTGCTTTTTGGCACTCAGGAATTCAGGGATCGTTCCCAACCGTATCCAGCAGTTTGTTTTTAAAGATAAACAAACACGCCTCGTTGAAATTCTCCGCTCCCAGGCGTTCAGAGAGCGTCGTTCGTTTGCGATAGAGGCTTTTCACCGACGTATTCAGCTCATCGGCAATGGCTTCCATCGACATCCCTGCCCTCAGCAACCGCAGCATGACCGCTTCGTGCTTGCCAGGCCGTAAATTAAGCAGCCACCTCGTGGTCAGGCGCCTGCCCTTCATATTGAGAATCAGATTAAACAGCGAGGCCATATCCGGCGCGGTGAGCGACGTGTTCATAAATAACGTCATACTGAGCAGATTCTCCTCGCGGTGTCGCATATCAAGCATAACGCAGCAGATTGTTTTTTTCGTTCTGGCCGGATGGCGTATCAGGTAATCATATAAACGGAGCGGAGAACGGCTATCAATCAACACAGAATATTCATCTGCACCGTTATCAAATATGTTTCTGTCAATCTTGTCGAGAAGGATAATATCCGGAAAAAATATCCGCATCCCCCTGGCAAGGTAGCGATCCTGAGTCACTAACACTATTGAAGTTGCCACTAACCATCCCTTTTAGATTAAAGCAAGAACGATCCTTCAAAAAGAAGGCCGCCTTCGTTTTATAGCGCTGTTATTTTAACGATAAATGTATTCTGGCTTTGGATATCCCTCAATACAGACATTGATGAGAAAGACTTCCTGTAGACTATCATTCAATGTCTGCCATTAATTATAAATAAAAAACAATCGCAGAAAAGTCACTTCTCTGAACATTAAGAATTTTTGTCATGAAACTTCCCAAATATGCACAAGAAAGTACTTTAATTGACACAACAAAACCACATAAAAAATATATCCCAGGCTGTCACAATAAAAATAAAATAAATAACTTTCAATGAGTTACAAATAACTCATCAATTCAATAAAAACGTCAAAAACCGCTCGATACAGAATTATCTCAAAACGATAAACCCGCTTTTCAACATATTTATCAGGCAACATATCAGGTGTACATTAGCTTTCACCCAATCCCCTAAGATAAGGATCCATAATTACCTTTAGGTAAGTATCCCGTAACATCACTGCATTTAGATTTAATGTTCTCATTTATGGCCTTTAACGCTGAGTTTAAAGGCGGCCGTGTTATGCAATGGATTCATGATAAACAAATGGCAAATAGATATGGAAAGATCGCTTCGCTTCAATACGTTATTCTTTTATCGCGCCCCAACATTATTGTTCCTGTTATTCCTCTTTCCTGTTCTGGCTCAGGCGACTGAATCCGTTTATGAGCAACAGATTCAACAGGCGCGTAACGGTAATTACACGCCGTTTCTCGATTATCTTCAGCGTTATCAGCAGCAGCATGCACTGACACCTGAACAGGTAGCGGACTGGTTACAGGTGGCAGCCTGGGCGGGTCATGATGACGAGGTTATTCAGGTGTGGCAGCGTTACGGCATTTATATGCCGCTGCCCGCCCGTGGCGTTGCTGCCGTCGCGCAATCCAGGCGAAATCAAAAAGCATGGCAGCCGGCCCTCACGCTCTGGAAAGAGGCGCGTAGCCTTGCGCCGGAAAACGACGATTATCGTATCGGCTACATCAAAACCCTGGCCGATGCCCGCATGGATACGCTTGCCCTGCAGGAAGCCCGACGGCTGGTGGCGGAAAATCCCTCTCAGGCGCATCTTCAGACGCTCTCGTATGTCTGGTTACGCCAGGGAAAAAGCTGGGATCGGCTTCTGGCAGACACGCGCGCGCTGAATATCGCACCTGAGAATAAAGCGCTCCTCAGCGAGCTGCTCGACGCGCTTACGGATAACCGGGTGAATACCCCCGCGCTCCAGCTTTCACAAAGCGTGACGCTGTCCCCCGCGGAGCGTCGCCGTCTTGAGCGTAATGCCGCCGCCGAACAGGTTCGCCTTGCCGATGTGCCTGGCAGAACAGAAAAGGAGCGCCTGCAGCTTGCGCAAACCGCACTGAATCGTTACGACACCCTGCTTGCTCGCTGGCAAAACGAGCCGCAGGCCGCGGAAGACGTCGCCCTTGCGCGTATCGACAGGCTCGGCGCGCTGTATGCCCATGCCGATTATCCGCGGGTCATCCGTGAATATCAGGATCTGACGGCAGCCCGGCATCCGGTGCCGGGCTGGGCAATCGGCTGGGTGATCTCCGCGTATCTGCAGGAGAAAAACGCGGCCGCCGCCTTCTCGCTTCTGCAACGTTATCCGCAATACGCTTCCGACCCGCAGGATGAGGAGCACGCGCTTTTCTACGCCTGGCTGGATACGGGAGAATATCAGTCCGCCCGCCAGTACGTGGAGCGTCAGACCCGCGATGTCCCCTGGACCCGTTACGATTTTGGCTCCCCTACCCCTCAGCCGAACGATCGGTGGCTTACCGGGCAGTCGCTCCGTTTTAACTATTTGCTGGCAACGAATGCCCTGCCGGAAGCCGAAACGCTGGCGCACCATCTGGCGACGACGGCGCCGGGCAATCAGGGGTTACAGATTGACTACGCCACCCTGCTTCAGGCGCGGGGCCTGCCGCGCGCGGCCGAGCAAAAACTGAAAATGGCGGAGGCGCTGGAGCCCTCGAATCTGGAACTGGAGCAGCAGCAGGCCTACGTCGCGATGGATCTGCAGGAGTGGCGACAGATGGATTTACTGGCCGACGACGTGCTGGCTCGCGCGCCCGCCGATCGCAGCGCCAGGCGTCTCGACAGGCTCAGAGCGGTCCACCACATGTCCGAACTGCGCCTCAACGCAAGCAAGGGTTTGCACTCCGATAGTCCCGTCAGCGGGACACACGACCTGAGCTGGGACGCTACGCTCTATGGCCCGCCCGTTGCGGAAAGCTGGCGGCTGTTTGCGGGCACCCGCTACGCGCAGAGTAATTTCGATGAAGGCAAAGGCACCAGCCGTCACCTTTTGGGCGGCGTCGAATGGCGGCCACGCGACCTCCAGCTCGAAGCCGAACTCTCCAGCAACCGCTATCACGGGGAAAACAAGCCGGGGGCTCGCCTCTCGACCACGTACAGCCTGACGGATAACTGGCAGGTCAGCGGCAGCCTCGAACGCCTGTCCCGCACTACGCCTCTTCGGGCGTTACGCAACGGAATTAGCGCCAACCGGGGCGAAGGCGGGGTGCGCTGGTATCAAAACGAGCGGCGTGAGTACCAGTTCAGCGCCGCCCTCAGCCGCTTCTCCGATCATAACCGCCGCCAGGAATACACCCTCACGGGCAAGGAACGTCTCTGGCAAACACCGTCCCTGACTCTGGATCTCGAACCGGGGATCGCTGCCAGCAAAAACAGCCTGCGCGACACGCTCTATTACAACCCGGCGCGGGATCTGTCCGTGACGGCGGCCCTGGCCGTTGACCATGAGATGGTCCGCCATTACGACACCCTCTGGAGCCAGCAGTTCGTGGCGGGAGGCGGCAGCTACTGGCAGCAAAATCAGTCCGCTGGTGCCATCGCCCTGCTGGGTTACGGACAACGCGTTCAGTGGAACAACGTTATTGATACCGGCGTGATGCTGAACTGGGATAAACGCCCTTACGACGGCAAACGCGAGAGCAACCTCTCCGTCACGTTTGACGCGACTTTACGCTTTTAAGGATGAATATGCTGAACACACGTTTTTCCGTGAGCCTGATACTCATCGGCTGGCTCTGCCTTAGCGCGAGCGTTTGCGCGCAGGCGATCTCGTTCATTGCGCCCAAAGCACGGCCGCAGCTGGAGGCGAGTAAACCCTGGCCGAAGAACCAGTTTCTGGTGCTGGCCTACCACGACGTTGAAGACGATGCCGCCGACCAGCGCTACCTCTCCGTGCGCACCAGCGCGTTAAACGAGCAAATAAGCTGGCTTCTGCACAACGGCTATCACGCCATCAGCGTGCAGGACATTCTCGATGCCCATGCCGGGAAAAAAACGCTGCCGCCGAAAGCCGTTCTGCTCAGCTTTGACGACGGCTACAGCAGCTTCTACACCCGCGTCTGGCCGCTTCTTCAGGCATGGAACGTTCCTGCGCTGTGGGCGCCGGTGGGCAGCTGGGTCGATACGCCGGCAAATCAAAAAGTTAACTTCGGCGGTCTGATGACGCCCCGCGATCGCTTCGCGACGTGGGACATGGTGCGCGAGCTCAGCCAGTCCCCGCTGATTGAGATCGGGTCGCATACCTGGGCCTCGCATTACGGCATTCCGGCCAACCCGCAGGGCAGCCGCGAACCGGCCATTGCCAACCGCTTTTACGATAAAGCGACGGGCCGCTATGAAACCGATCGGCAGTTCAACCAGCGGATCGGCGATGACGTTCGCAAAGTGACTGAAAAAATCACGCAGGTGACGGGCAAAGCGCCGCGCGCCTGGGTCTGGCCCTACGGCGCCGCCAACGGTACGTCGCTCGCTATCGCCAGACAGCAGGGTTATCAGCTGGCCTTCACCCTTGAGGACGGGCTGGGGAACGTGCAGGAGCTGGGGAACATCCCCCGTTTGCTGATCGCCGGCAATCCCTCGCTCAAGGCGTTTGCCAGTACGGTCAGCCAGGTTCAGGAGCGCGATCCCGTGCGCGTCATGCACGTCGATCTCGACTACGTTTACGATCCCGATCCGGCCCAGCAGACCCAAAACATCAACAGGCTGATCCAGCGGGTCTATGACATGAAAATCAGCCATGTTTTCCTGCAGGCGTTTGCCGATCCGCAGGGGGACGGCAGGATCACGGCGCTCTATTTCCCCAACCGTCGGCTGCCGGTCCGGGCCGATCTCTTTAATTTTGTCGCCTGGCAGCTACAAACCCGCGCGGGGGTAAAAGTCTTCGCGTGGATGCCGGTGCTCTCGTTCGATCTCGATCCTTCCCTGCCGCGCGTGCAGCGCCGGGATCGTCAAACCGGCCAGCTGCGCGAAGCCACCGAGCCCTATATCCGGCTCTCCCCGTGGGATCCGCAGGTGCGCCAGCAGGTGACGGATATCTATGAAGATCTGGCCCGCTATGCCAGCTTCAACGGGATTTTGTTCCATGACGATGCGGTGCTGACGGACGTGGACGATGCCGGGCAGAATACGACTCGCCAGAAGAGCCAGCGGCTTATCGGCTTTACCCGCACGCTGAGCCAGGCGGTGAAAAACATCCGTGGCCCGCAGATAAAAACCGCCCGCAACATGTTCGCCTTACCCATTCTGCAGCCCGAAAGCGAAGCGTGGTTCGCGCAGAATCTTGATGATTTTCTGGCGGAGTATGACTGGACGGTGCCAATGGCCATGCCGCTGATGGAGTCCGTTCCGGCAGACGAGAGCGATGCCTGGCTGACGCGTCTGGTTAACGCGGTCGCCGCGCGTCCCGGCGCGCTCGATAAAACGATTTTTGAGCTACAGGCCAGGGACTGGGAGCAGAAACCGCAGCGCGCCGTTGCCGATAGCCAGCTTGTGCAGTGGATGCGCGTGCTCCAGCTGAACGGCGTCAAAAACTACGGTTACTACCCCGACGACTTCCTCAACAACCAACCTGATATCTCACGCATCAGGCCTGAATTTTCTTCGTACTGGTACCCTGACAATGACTGATCGCATTATCGCATTCTCTATTTTATGTCTGGTATTCGGGTTGCCATTAGGCGTGGCCGCCCTCTTTACCGGCGAACTGATTCTGGATTTTGTGTTTTTCTGGCCGCTGTTCATGTCGGTGCTCTGGATAACCGGCGGCCTCTATTTCTGGTATCAGCTTGAACGCCACTGGTCGTGGGATAAAGACACGCCCGCCCCGACGCTCGCGGGTGAGCCGCTCATTTCCATTCTTATCCCCTGCTTCAACGAGGGAAGGAATGCCCGGGAGACCATCAGCGCCGCGCTGGATCAGCGGTATGAAAATATAGAAGTCATCGCCATCAACGACGGCTCGTCTGATAACACTGCGCAGGTTCTGCAGGCGCTGGCGCAGGAACAGCCGCGCCTGCGGGTGATTAACCTCGCGGAGAACCAGGGGAAAGCGCTGGCGCTCAAAGCCGGGGCAGCGGCGGCCCGGGGCGATCTGCTGGTCTGCATTGACGGCGACGCCCTGCTCGATCGCGATACCGCCGCTTATCTGGTGGCCCCGCTGATTCAGTATCCCCACGTCGGGGCAGTCACCGGGAACCCGCGTATTCGCACGCGCTCCACGCTGATTGGCCGTATTCAGGTGGGCGAGTTCTCATCCATTATTGGGCTCATTAAGCGGACGCAGCGGATCTATGGCCGGGTCTTTACCGTCTCCGGCGTCATCGCCGCCTTTCGCCGACAGGCGCTGGCGGACGTCGGGTACTGGAGCCCGGACATGATCACCGAAGACATCGACATCAGCTGGAAGCTCCAGCTGCGCCACTGGGATATCTTTTTCGAGCCGCGGGCGCTGTGCTGGATCCTGATGCCGGAGACGCTGAAGGGCCTGTGGAAACAGCGTCTTCGCTGGGCCCAGGGCGGCGCGGAGGTGTTTCTGGTCAACCTTCGCAAGATTGTGCGCTGGGAGCATCACCGCATGTGGCCCCTGTTTATGGAGTACGCGCTGTCAACGCTTTGGGCCTTCGCGTACGCGATGACGGTGCTGCTGTTCATCATCAGTCATGTCGCGCCTGTTCCCGCCAGGCTGACCGTGGAAAACCTTTTTCCACCGGAGTTTACCGGGCTGCTGCTGGGCGTGATGTGCCTGCTGCAGTTCCTGGTCAGCCTGTACATCGAGCGGCGCTATGAACGAAAAGTGGCCAGCTCGCTTTTCTGGGTGATCTGGTTCCCGATGGTGTACTGGATGATCGGCCTGTTCACCACCCTCGTCGCGTTTCCAAAAGTCATGCTTAAACGTCAGCGCGCCCGCGCGCGCTGGATCAGTCCGGACCGGGGAAAAGGAAGCATTTAATGAACGAAAATACCTTAATTTTGACCGAGCATCGGCTATTGCCACGCCTTTTCGATGCCGCGTTAACGCTGGTGGCGTGGGGAGGATTTCTGTTTTTCCTGTATGCCCGGCTCTGGATGCAGCTAACCGATGAGAGCGACCACCGCTGGGGCGTGATTATTGCGTCCTTTAATACGGTGTTGATCTATTTGCTGTTCGCCGCGCTCAACGGCTGACTGCTGATTTTGTGGTATCAGTACAACCGCCGCCGCGCCCACGTGAGACGGCGTCAGCCGGGCTATTTTCACCAGGAGGAGCTGGCGCGCAGCTTTAATGTTTCACCGCAGATCATATCTGAAATGAGCCAGTACAACCTGCTGACGGTGTACCACGACCAGATTGGCCGCATCATCGATCTGAAGATCAATGGGCAGGAAGAGGAAGAACAGTAACGAAAAGCCCCTGCAGGATGCCCTGCGGGGGCTTTTTTGCGGGTAAGAACTACTTATCTTTAACCACGATCAGCGGCTCAATATCGCTCTCTTTCTTCACCACCAGCGAGTCATCACCGCGCAGACAGGTTCCGCCGTAGTTCCCGCCCACGGTGAAGGTGCAGACCTGTATGTACTTGCCGTCGACCTTCGGCAGACACCACAGCTGCTGGTAGATGTTTTTACGGTCGACAAACTTGCCGCTGGATTTATCCAGCAGTTCGTCCTGAGCGCTGATGAGATCGATATTACTGCCACAGCGTCCGGCAATCGGCTTAACGGCATAGCCGGTCTGCTTCAGCAGATCGTTAACCTCAAAATCGGTGTCTAACAGGTAACGGTGGTTCGGGAACAGCTGCCACAGTACCGGGAGAATCGCCTTGTTGCCGGGAATCACGGTCCACAGCGGTTCGAAGACCAGCACCTCCGGGCGCAGCAGGACGTCAATCAGGCGCACCTCGCCCTCGGGATGTCCGGTGCGGATCGGCACCGCGGCGTATTCGGTTTCGCTGACCTCGCGGATCTGCTCTATCGCCGTTTCCCACGCCCAGGTTTTCCACACGCAGTTGACGTGGCGGCCTTCATCGTCAATCAGCTGCCCGGCGGCATCCCAGCTGAGCGCCTCCAGCCCGTGCAGGATTTTGGTCTCGAACCCGGCCTGCATCAGCGAACGCTGAATAAAGAGCGCGTGATAGTCCTCTTCGACATCGTTGTCCTGCATGATGTGGACAAACGGCCGGGCGTGGCTGTGCTTCCATGCGCCGGTCAGCTCTTCCAGCAGCCCTTCCGCCGGGTTATGCCCGTTGCCGCGATAGCCGTTTTTCACCCACTCTTCGAGAATCAGCCCGCCCTCGGTATGGCAGGAGGCGGAGTCGGCGTTGTACTCGTAGACCTTTATGCCGCGCTCATCCATGCAGAAATCCATACGACCGGTGATCATATGGTGGCGACGCCACTGCCAGGAGAGGCGCAGGCGCGGCCAGAGGATTTTCGGGATGTCGAAAAGCGCCAGCAGGCTGTCGTCTTTCAGCACCTTGTCCGTCGCGTGCAGGTACATCAGGTGCAGTTCGTTGGTGGCCTTGATCAGCTCCTGCTCGGCGCTTTCGGTAATGGTGAAGTACTGGCAGGGATCTTTGTTGATCACATGGCCGTTGGCGCGGATATACGCCTGCTGCAGCGCGTCATTTTCGTTGAGCCATTTTCCGTCGAACTGACGCGTGTTTTTCAGCCGCGCGCCGCTGATTTTCAACAGTTCGCCGTCGATTTCCGGCTGGGGAATGCTGTGTTCCGTGTCGTCGGTCTGGATCATCCAGCCGAGAATCTCCGTGTCGTTGAAGGTGTCATGGATCGTATAACACCCGTTCTCCACGCTCAGACGCAGCTCTCGCGTCCACTGCTGCCCGAGCGGCAGCGGGGAGTGAATCACGTTCTGCTCCGCGATACGTACCTTATCGTCCAGAAGCTGGGTGATCACCGCCACGTGGCCGGTCTCGTGAAACTCGCCGCCCTTTTGCCAGATCAGCAGCGCCCCGGCGCGCGGCGCGCGTTTTGAGCCATTGGCAAAAGCCTGAAGGGGCAGAATGTTATCGTTCACCACCTGACGCAAAAAGCGCAGAGAGAAGATCTCCCACGCCATACCGACGTCGGTAAACACGAAGCCATAGTTGAGAAACAGGAAACGGCGGGCAAACTCAACGCACTGCCACTTGTGGCCCATGTATTCGTTGCCGATGTAGCTGCGAAAATCCGCATCTTGCGGGTAGTTGCGCGGGTCCAGACTGCCGTAATTTGAAGAGTAAATCGCCACGCCACCGGGCGCATAGCCTAACAATGTCCCGAATGGCGCATCACTGCTTAACGTTCCTTTACGCATGTATCCAACCTAAAACAGGCAGGCGGCAATTTTTTAGGGGTTGTCGTCGTCTGCACGTTGTAATTAACCTGACAGAGGTGGATTTATCATACACCTGCGTGGCAAATTATTCGTCGCAACAATGACTAAAATTCACAACATCAGGAGTCAACATGAGCGTACAGGCGCAAGCGCTGGAATGGGGCCACGGCCCGCGAACCTTTGAAGTGTTTCTGGAACCAACCTGCCCCTTCTCGGTGAAGGCGTTTAACAAGCTGAATGCGTTTCTGGAACAGGTTGGGGAAGACAAGGTCACGGTCAAAATCCGCCTCCAATCCCAGCCGTGGCATCTGTTCTCCGGCATGATCGTGCGCTGCATTCTGGCGGCCTCCACGCTGCCGGACGGCAAAGCCGCCGCCCGTAAGGTGATGCAGGCGGTGGCCGACCATCGCGAAGAATTTGAATTTACCGACCACTGCAGCGGTTCGAATATGCAGGCCACGCCGGACGAGATTATCGCCAGGATCGAGGGCTACAGCGGGGTGCAGGTTGCAGGTGCGTTTGCCCGGCCGGAACTGCAAAATGAGATCAAATGGCACTGCAAATACGCCCGCCAGAACGGCATTCACTTCTCGCCGACGTTTATGGTTAACGGCCTGGTGCAGGCGGATTTAGGCAGCGGCGATGACGTAGAGGTTTGGGCGAAGCGGGTGTTGGGATAGCGTTGTGCCGCCGGTCATGCCGGGTGGCGCTGCGCTTACCCAGCCTACAAAACCTCGTAGGTCGGGTAAGGCGAAGCCGCCACCCGACAGATCCAAAGCTCAATCCTTAAACAACCAGCATGCCGCGAAATGCCCTGGCGCGATCTCCTGCATCACTGGCTCCTGCGTCTGACAAACCGGCATGGCGTGCGGGCAGCGGCTGCAAAACTTACAGCCCGGCAGCGCGGACGTGGGGCCAGGAATATCGCCGCGCAGGGTGGCGTCTTCGAGAGTGCGGATGCGCGGATCGGACTGAGGAACCGCCGCCAGCAGCGCGCGGGTGTAAGGGTGCGCCGGACGCTGATACAGTTCATTCGCCGGGGCCACCTCCACCAGTTTACCGAGATACATCACCCCAATACGGCTGGAGATATGGCGCACCATGGAGAGATCGTGGGCGATGAACAGGTAGGTTAGCCCCAGCTCCTGCTGCAGATCCTGCAGAATATTCACCACCTGCGCCTGCACCGAAACGTCCAGCGCCGAGAGCGGCTCATCGCACAGCACAAATTCAGGATGCACGGACAACGCGCGGGCAATACTGATGCGCTGACGCTGCCCGCCGCTGAACTCGTGCGGGAACCGTTCAAGGTGTTCGTGCTTCAGCCCCACTTTGTAGAGCAGGGTTTCCGTACGTTCCCGCTGTTCTTCGCGGCTGTAGCCGTGGATCTGCATCGGTTCGGCCACCAGCTGCCGCACGGTCATGCCGGGGTTGAGCGAGGAGTAAGGATCCTGAAAAATCGCCTGCATCCGTTTACGCAGCGGCTTGAGCTCTCTTTCGCGGGCGTGGGCGATTGACTGTCCGGCAAAGTGGATCTCGCCCGAGGTGATATCGAAAAGGCGCAGTATGGCGCGCCCGAGGGTGGATTTTCCGCAGCCGGACTCCCCTACCAGGCCAAACGTCTCGCCAGGCTGGATATCAAAGCTCACGCCATCAACCGCCTTCACGGCCGCGCCTTTACGCAGCAAACCGCCGTTAAGCGGATAGTGCTTGCGCAGATCGCGCACGCTCACTAATGGCACCTGTAGTTCACTCATGCCTGAATCTCCTTATCGGCCCACAGCCAGCAGGCGGCGCGATGGCCCTCTCCCATGGCGTAAAAAGCGGGCTGCCGTTCACACTGGGGCATGCGTTTCGGACAGCGTTCCGCGAACGGACAGCCAGGCGGCGGGTTAAGCAGGCCAGGCGGCGAACCATCAATGGGCGATAAATGGTGATTGACCTCATCCGGGCGCGGCAGCGAGGCCAGCAGCCCCTGGGTGTAAGGGTGCGCAGGACGATAAAAAATGTCCTCCACGCACCCCTCCTCCATCACCAGCCCGCCGTACATCACCACCACGCGGCTGCAGACCTGCGCCACCACGCCGAGATCGTGGGTGATCAGCAAAATCGCGGTCCGGGTCTGCTGTTGCAGACTTTTCAGGAGGCGCAGGATCTGCGCCTGAATGGTCACGTCCAGCGCGGTAGTCGGTTCATCAGCAATAAGAAGCTTCGGGTTGCAGGAGAGCGCAATGGCGATCATCACCCGCTGGCGCATCCCACCGCTAAACTCGTGCGGATACTGGTCGTACCGACGTTCCGCCTCGGCAATCCCCACCTGTTCCAGCATGGCGATCGCCGCCGCTTTGGCCGCTTTTTTGGTCAGCCCTTTATTGCGCATCAGGATCTCCGCCATCTGCTTACCGATGGTCAGCACCGGGTTCAGGGCGGTCATCGGATCCTGGAAAATCATCGCGATCTCGTTGCCGCGAATGGCGCGCATCTGCGCGGGCGTTTTCTGCGCCAGGTCCTCATTCTGGAAGCGGATGCTGCCGCCGGTTATCCGTCCGTTGCTCCCCAGAAGCTGAATGATCGACTTACAGGTGACGCTTTTCCCGCAGCCCGACTCGCCAACAATGCCGACAAGTTCTCCCGCCTGCACCTGAAAGCTCACGCCGCGCACCGCGTGAACCTCGCCCTCGCGGGTGCGGAACGTGGTTTGCAGGTTCTCAAGCGCTAATAAGCTACTCATCGCGATTCGCTCCTGGCTCAAAGGCGGTACGGAACACATCGCCCAGCACGTTAAAGCTGAACACCGTCAGCAGGATAAGAATGCCGGGGAACATCGCCAGCCACGACGCTTCGCCAATATAGGACTGCGCGTTGTTAAGCATGCTTCCCCACGACGCCGCAGGCGCCTGCACGCCCAGCCCTAAGAAGCTGAGCGTTGACTCCATCAGAATGGCGGAGGCGATATTGAGCGTGGCCGCCACAATAATGGTCGGCAGCACGCCGGGAATAATGTGGCGCACGATAATACGCAGCGGATGCTCCCCCGACGCGCGGGCATAAAGCACGTACTCGCGCTCTTTCACCGACAGGGTTTCAGCACGCACCAGACGTGACATGTTCATCCACGTCAGCAGGCTGATAATCAGAATGATGTTATCCACGCCCGGCTTGAGGTAAGCATTCACCACCAGCAGCAGGAAGAAGGCCGGAATGGCCATCAGGATATCCACGGCGCGCATCATCAGGTTATCCAGCCAGCCGCCAAAATAGCCGCTCACCGTTCCCACCAGCGTGCCGATAAGCGTGGAAAAGAGCATGGCGAGAAAACCGACCATCAGGGAGATCTGGCCGCCGTACAGCGCGCGGGTAAAGTAGTCGCGTCCGTACTCGTCGGTGCCAAACCAGTGTGCGGCATCCGGCGGCAGCGTGCGTGCGCCGAGCGCCATCCGGTCCGGATCGTACGGACTTAAGCCCGCACAGAGCGCGGCGACAACGAAAATAAAAAGCACAAACAGGGAGAACTGCGCCGGACGGTTGCGGCGCAGCTGGTGACGAACCTGCTGCCAGCGTCTGCTCATCCGGGTTACCTCAGCGTACGAATGCGGGGATCGGCGAAGCGATAAAGCACATCGGCGATCAGGTTACCGACGATCAGCATCATCGACGAGAGCATGATGATCGCCATGATCAGCGGGTAGTCCAGCGAGGCAATCGACTGGATCCCGAGCAGCCCCATCCCTGGCCAGGAGAAGACGCTTTCCGTCACATAAGCCCCCACAATCAGCTCACCGAACGACAGGCCGAACAGGGTGATCACCGGCAACAGCACGTTTTTCAGCACGTGGCGGAAGAGAATACTGGAACGCGTCGCGCCGTAGGCAAGCTGAGTCTGCACGTAGTCGGCCGAGAGCTGCGAGATGGTGTTGGAGCGGATGTAACGCACGTAGCTGGAGAGGTTGTAGAACGTCAGCGCAATACACGGCAGCACGCCGTGACGCAGCACGTCCAGCGCGTTATCCTCCATGCCGATGGTGCGCATCCCCATGCTGGGGAACCAGTTAAGCTGCACGGCAAAAACGGTGATGAGCAAGATGCCGAACCAGAAAATCGGTACCGAGATGCCGATATAGGCGAACAGGTTCAGCAGGTGATCCAGCCAGCGGTGCTTAAATGCCCCCGCCAGCAGGCCCAGGGGGATCGCCAGCACGATCGCCATCAGCAGCGACGCGCCCATCAGCCCCAGCGTGGCCGGAATGCGTTCGCCGATCATCTCCAGCACCGGGCGGTGATAAATCAGCGAATAGCCGAGATCGCCCTGCAGGACGTTTTTCAGCCACAGGACGTACTGCGTGACCAGCGGCTTATCCAGCCCCAGGCTCTGGCGAATACGTTCAATATCTTCCGGGGCCATACGCGGCGTAATGTACGCCGCCACCGGATCGCCGGGCGCGAGTTTGACCAGCAAAAACGCCACCAGCGAAATAAAGAACAGCATCGGCAGCAGCTGCAGCAGCCGACGCGTGAGGAGTGTGTTCACGACATGCCCTTACAAAAGCCCCGACCTGATGGCCGGGGCAATCGCTTATTTCTGATAGATTTTTGACAGATCCTGGAACAGATAGACCGGTTTCGGCTCCGCTTCCTCGGTACCGCCGAAGCGCTTGTCCACCGCGACGGTCGCGTTGGTGTAGGCAATCGGGTAGTAGGTCATGTCGTTCGCCACGGTCTGCTGAATGTGCTTGTAGATATCGGCACGTTTCGCGGCGTCGGTTTCCACTGCGCCTTTATCCCACAGGGCATCAAACTGCGGATTTTTGTAGTGCGCGTAGTTATAGGCTTCGTTGCTCATGAACAGCGATTTGTAACCGTCCGGCTCGGAGCCCATGATGTAGCCGCCCAGGTTCAGCTCCCACGCGGTGTTGTTCATATCGAGGCTGCGCTGAGACATGGCGTTGGAGTCCAGCGGCATCAGCTCCACGTTCACCCCAATGCCCTTCAGCGCCTGCTGAATATAGAGCGCCATGCTCTCCTGGGTTTTGTTGGTGTTCACATACGCCAGGCGCAGCTTGAGGTTATCCGGCGCGCCGGACGCTTTAAGCAGCTCTTTGGCCTTTTGCAGATTGAATGTGTACTGCTCAACGTCATCCGTCTTGTAAAGCGTGTCGGGCGTCAGGAACGAGGTCGCCGGTTTTGCGTAGTCCAGCGAGGTAAACGCGGTCTGGGTCAGCTCGTCTTTGTTAATGGCGTAAGCAATGGCCTGACGCAGTTCTTTGCTCTTCATTACCGGCACGTTCTGGTTGAACGTCATATAGGCCAGACGGCCTTCCGGATAGACCACGAAGTCAAACTTACCGGTATTTTTCAGGCGGTTCACGTCCTGCGGGTCCACCATTTTGAGGTTGATTTCACCGTTTTGCAGCGCAAGGTTGGCGGCGTTGCTGTCTTTGGCGAAACGGTAGGTGACCGAATCAAGCTTCGCTTTGCCGTTCCAGTAATCATCAAAACGGGTCAGGGCGTAGTACTGCCCGGCGCGGTACTCTTTGAATTTGAACGGGCCAGAGCCGACCGGCGCATCGTTTTTGCTACTCTTTTCCAGGTCCCCTTCACCGGCGAACACGTGCTGCGGGATCGGGTAGATCTGTACCAGCGTGCCGGTAAAGGCCGCGCTGACCTGCGGTAAGGTGAACTTAACGGTGCGGTCGTCGACCTTGCTCACCTCAACAGGCTTACCGCCCCAGGTAAACATGCTGCGGAAGAAGCTGTGCTGTTTGGCATCCAGCAGCTTATTGAAGGTGAAGACCACGTCGTCCGCCGTCAGCGGCTCTCCGTCCTGCCATTTCAGGTTGGGTTTTAACGTCAGGGTGTAGCTCAGGTTGTCGGCGGAGGGCGTCAGGCTTTCGGCCAGGCCCCATTCAATGTTGCCGTTATTAAAGCTGTACAGCGGAGCATAAAGCGCCTGCATGATCGTTAACGTCGTACGGTCGCTGGCATAGAGCGGATTCACGGCTAACGGGTCGCCGGAAGTAATACCGATAATCAGCGAACCGCCCTCTTTTGGCGCGTCGCTTTTTGCCGCCGCGGCCGTATTTGTCTCTTTATTTTTCGCATCATCACAGCCAGCCAGGCCTAACGCGAGCGAAACGACCACTGCCGATAACAGAAGCTTGCGCATCTCACTAACTCCTTGCCTTATAAAGTGTTTATGACTGTATCTTTTATTTATGTTGAAGCATCATATTCAGCTTTATCGGTTTACGCATTAATTATGAAAATGCGATTTTCGATTAAGCTTATGCCGTATTTGATATATATAAGCAGCAGAAGGAATAGCGGTTAATTGATTGCGCTCACAACGTTAAACGCTTCACAAATCTCCTGCTACACTGCCTCAACACATCACTCAAAAGGCAGGCCAACATGTCAGACAACACGTATCAGCCACCCAAAGTGTGGGAATGGAATAAGAACAACGGCGGCGCGTTCGCCAATATTAACCGTCCGATCTCCGGCGCAACGCATGAGAAGGATTTGCCCGTCGGTTCGCACCCGCTGCAGCTCTACTCTCTGGGGACACCGAACGGCCAGAAAGTGACGATCATGCTCGAAGAGCTGCTGGCGCTGGGCGTGACGGGCGCGGAGTACGACGCGTGGTTGATTCGCATCGGCGAGGGCGACCAGTTCTCCAGCGGCTTCGTTGAGGTGAACCCGAACTCGAAAATTCCGGCGCTTCGTGACCACTCCACCACCCCGCCAACGCGCGTTTTTGAATCCGGCAGCATTCTGCTCTATCTGGCGGAAAAATTTGGTCACTTCCTGCCAAAAGACCCGGCAGGCCGCACCGAAACCCTGAACTGGCTGTTCTGGTTACAAGGGGCTGCGCCGTTCCTCGGTGGCGGGTTTGGTCACTTCTATAATTACGCCCCCGTGAAGATTGAGTATGCGATCGACCGCTTCACCATGGAAGCCAAACGCCTGTTCGACGTGCTGGACAAACAGCTGGCGCGCGGCCGCTACGTGGCGGGTGAGGAATATACCATCGCGGACATGGCGGTCTGGCCGTGGTTCGGCTGCGTGGCGCTGGGTAGCGTGTATAACGCCGCCGAGTTCCTGGATGCTGAGAAATACACTAACGTGCAGCGCTGGGCGAAAGATGTGGCCAATCGTCCTGCTGTGAAGCGGGGTCGTATCGTCAACCGCACCAGCGGCGAGCTGAACGAGCAGCTCCACGAACGCCATGCGGCGAGCGATTTCGATACCAACACGGAAGATAAACGTCAGGGCTGATGAATGACCGGGCGGTTCGCCGCCCTTCTTCGGCGTTGAGAAAATTGAGTCAGTTTTCTACCGGAAGGATCTTCGTATGTCAGGCCCGACGCTCAAACAGACCCGCCAGCAGAGCATCGTTGATCTGCTGAGTCAACGCGACTGGCTAACGACCGACGCACTGGCAAAGACACTCTCGGTCAGCAAGGAGACGATCCGCCGCGATCTGAATATCCTTCAGCAGCAGGGCAAGATCCTGCGCCAGCACGGCCGCGCGCGGCTCATCCACCCCAACAGCCGCGACGGCGGCGAGCCTTTTGGCGCACGCTTAAAAAGCCATTACGCTGATAAAGCCGATATCGCCCGCCACGCGCTGGACTGGATCAGTGAAGGGATGACCATCGCCCTCGACGCCAGCTCGACCTGTTTTCACCTGGCGCGCCAGCTTCCGGATATTGAACTCACCGTATTTACCAACAGCCTGCCAATCTGTCATGAGATGGCAAAGCGTGAGCGGATCACGCTCATCTGCTCAGGGGGTACCCTTGAACGCAAGTACCAGTGCTACGTCAATTCCTCTCTCACCACTCAGCTAAAAGGGCTGGAGATAGACCTGTTTGTTTTCTCCTGCGAAGGCGTTGATGAGCAAGGTACGCTGTGGGATCCGGTGGAGCACAACGCGGACTTTAAAGCACGACTCTTAAACCGCGCAAGCCAGTCGCTGCTGCTGATTGATAAAAGCAAATTCCAGCGGTCAAGTGAGGTGAGGATAGGTCAGCTGTCACAGGTGACGCAGGTGATTCAGCGGGATAGTCTTTCAATGCGGTAAGGGGTCAGGCCGCGACAGGCGACCCGACCCGATAAGGTTATGCGGTGAGGCGGAACTTTTGCACTGAACGTTGCAGCTCTTCGGTCTGACGCTCAAGGGCAGAGGCGGCGGCGGAGACCTGCTCCACCAGCGAGGCGTTCTGCTGGGTGACGCCATCCATCTGGGTGATAGCGATGCCCACCTGAGAAATGCCCTTACTTTGCTCTTCTGACGCAGACGCAATTTGCTTCATGATGGTGGTCACTTCCGTCACGTCGCGCAGAATCGCTTCCATGGTGGTACCGGTATCGTTCACCAGCTGCGCGCCCTGCTCTACGCGTGAAACAGAGTCGGCGATCAGCCCTTCAATCTCTTTCGCCGCGTTGGCACTGCGGCTTGCCAGGTTGCGTACCTCACCTGCCACTACGGCAAAGCCACGTCCCTGCTCCCCTGCGCGCGCCGCTTCCACTGCGGCGTTGAGCGCCAGAATGTTGGTCTGGAAGGCAATGCTGTTGATCACGGTAGTGATTTCCGCAATTTTCTTCGAGCTGTCTGAAATGCCGCTCATGGTGGAGACGACATCTTCCACCAGCGAGCCGCCACGGCTGGCTGTGGTTGATGCCACGTCTGCCAGATCGCTGGCCTGACGCGCGCTTTCCGCGTTCAGTTTTACGGTTGCCGTGAGCTGTTCCATGCTGGCCGCCGTCTCTTCCAGCGCGGCGGCCTGCTCTTCGGTGCGTGACGAGAGATCGTTGTTACCGCTGGAGATCTCCGTTGCCCCGCGCCAGATATTCTCGCTGCCAGAACGGATGGTGCTCACCGCTTCGCGCAGGCTGTCCTGCATGGCGCTCAGCAGCGGCACCAGTTGCCCCACGCAGTTACGGCCAAAGGGTTCAATCGGCTGACTGAGATCGCCCTGCGCAATCTGGCGGAACTGATGACGAATACGATCCAGCGGTTTTACCAGCATCGCGACCAGGTAACGGTCGGTGAAGAGCAGGATCAGCAGGCCAATGATGGTTGCGGTGATAATCACCGTGCGGGTCATGCTTGTGAGGCTGTCGACCACCACGCGGGTACTGTCGAGTGCCTTCGCGGCGGCATTGTTAAAGTTCTCTGCCGCCGCCCCGAATGCGCGGCTCAGCGGCGGCGTAACGTTATTGGCCTGCTGGCGATAACCGTCCAGTGATTGCTGTTTAGCCTGCTGCATCTGCGGGGTAACGCCCTGATCAAGCAGGGCCTGCCAGGTGCCGATCACCTGAGCGGAAACCTGCTCATCCATCGGACCGGGTGAAATGGCCTTCATCTCGGCCAGTTTTTTGCTCATGTTATCCAGCGCCTGCTGAGCAGAGGCCAGATCCGGCGTGCCGCCTGCGGCTTTGGTTTCCATTGCGCGGCTCAGGCGTGTGACAAAGCGGAAGTACTGATCGTTACCCTGGCTGAGTACCGTCATCTGTTTAACCAGTTGCCGGTCAACCTCGTTGCCATCCGAAACGCGAGAAAGTGACCAGGTGCTGTACAGACCCACACCCGCCCACATTAAACAAAAGATCCCCAGTATCGTCAGCATGACGAAACGGATAGTGAAATTACGAAGCATCTGCATAGAGTTATCCTTGCCGTGAGGGTGAATTCGCCCAGAGGCGAGTACTCCCTCGTTATCGGCAGATGCTGCGGAAAATCTAACCTTTTATGATCGATCGTGATGCCGTTTTTTTAATTAATTCAGGTACTTTTCAAACCAGCTTAACGTTCGCTGCCAGGCAAGCTCGGCGGCAGGTTCGTCATACCTTGGGGTAGAATCGTTGTGAAATCCGTGGTTTACACCAGGATAGATGTACGCCTCGTAGACCTTATTATTCAATTTAAGCGCTGCTTCATAGGTAGGCCAGCCCTCGTTAATATTTTTGTCGAGTTCGGCATAATGCAGCAGAAGTGGCGCTTTTATCTTTGGAACATCCGCAGCTGCAGGCTGCCGCCCGTAAAAAGGTACGGCGCAATCCAGCTCCGGGTAAGCGACGGCTGCCGCATTCGACACGCCGCCTCCGTAGCAAAATCCGGTGATCCCCACTTTTCCCGTCGCCTCGGGGTACTTTTTCATAAACTCGACGGCGGCAAAGAAGTCATTCATCAGCTTTGTCGGATCGACCTTCTGCTGCAGTACCTTTCCCTCGTCATCATTACCGGGGTAGCCGCCCACCGAGCTTAAGCCGTCCGGGGCCAGCGCAATGTATCCAGCCTTTGCCACGCGCCGCGCCACATCTTCGATATAGGGGTTCAGACCACGGTTTTCATGTACCACCACCACAGCAGGCACTTTCCCGCTGGCCTTGCTCGGTTTTACCAGGTACCCGCGCACCTCTCCGTGACCATTGGGCGACGGATAAGTAATGTATTCCGGGAGGATGTCGGGGTCGGTAAATTTCACCTGCTCTGCAAGCGCATAGTTGGGTTTGAGCATGTTGAACAGCGCCAGCGCCGTTACGCCGCCAACGGCATAGCGTGCCGCAAGGTTAAGGAACTCGCGTTTGGTGATCTTACCGTGGGCGTAATAGTCGTAGTAATCGAGCAATTCCTGGGGAAAGTCTTTGGCTGTCAGGCGCGTCATCGCTTATCTCCAAAATTTGTGATTTGATAAGCATAGAATGAAAACGCTGTTTCGAAAATTCATCACCAAGAAAGGAGACATCATGTCCTGGCATCCCTACTCCGGCCGCTATGAAAGTATGCAGTACCGTTACTGCGGGAAAAGTGGCCTGCGTCTGCCCGCGCTTTCACTGGGACTGTGGCATAGCTTCGGTCACGTCCAGCCGCTCGATTCCCAGCGCGCGCTGCTGCGTAAAGCTTTCGACCTCGGCATCACCCATTTCGATCTCGCCAACAACTACGGGCCTCCGGCGGGCAGTGCAGAGGAGAATTTTGGCCGCATCCTGCGCGAAGATTTTGCCGCGTATCGCGACGAGCTGATTATCTCCACCAAGGCGGGCTACGACATGTGGCCGGGGCCGTATGGTTCCGGCGGTTCACGTAAATATCTGCTCGCCAGTCTCGACCAGAGCCTGAAGCGTATGGGCGTGGAGTATGTGGATATTTTCTATTCCCACCGCGTGGATGAAAACACGCCAATGGAAGAGACGGCCTCAGCGCTGGCGCACGCCGTACAGAGCGGCAAAGCGCTGTATGTTGGCATCTCCTCCTACTCTACCGAGCGCACGCAGAAAATGGCCGAGCTGCTGCGCGAGTGGAAAATCCCGCTGCTGATCCACCAGCCGTCTTACAACCTGCTTAACCGCTGGGTCGATAAGACCGGTTTGCTGGATGCACTTGAAGCAAACGGGACGGGCTGTATCGCCTTCACCCCGCTGGCGCAGGGTTTGCTGACCGGAAAATACCTGAACGGTATTCCTGAAGGTTCACGCATGCAGCGCGAAGGCAAAAAGGTGCGCGGCCTGACGGAGAAAATGCTGACCGAAGCCAACCTGAACAGCCTGCGCCTGCTGAATGAAATGGCGCATGCACGTGGGCAAACCATGGCGCAGATGGCGCTGAGCTGGCTGCTGAAAGATGAACGCGTGACCTCGGTGCTGATAGGTGCGAGCCGTCCGGAACAGCTGGAGGAGAACGTTCAGGCGCTGGAAAACCTGCGCTTTACTGAGGACGAACTCAAGCGGATTGACCAGCATGTGGCTGATGGGGAGTTGAATCTGTGGCAGGCGTCGTCGGATAAATAGTGCGGGATGATGCCTTCTCCCCTCACCCTAACCCTCTCCCCAGAGGGGAGAGGGAACTTGAACACCCTCTTCCCTTTGGGGAGAGGGCTGGGTGAGGGGTAAGGTGTACTCTACTTCTTACTGATCTTATCCAGATACCCCATCACAAACGCAGACAACACAAACGTCAGGTGGATGATCACATACCACATCAGTTTGTTATCCGGGACGTTCTTCGCGTCCATAAACACGCGTAACAGATGAATAGAGGAGATCGCCACAATCGACGCGGCCACTTTGTTCTTCAGCGACGAGGCATCCATTTTGCCCAGCCAGTTAAGCTTCTCTTTGTGCTCGGCGATATCAAGCTGGGAAACGAAGTTCTCATAGCCAGAGAACATCACCATCACCAGCAATCCGCCCACCAGCGTCATGTCCACCAGCGACAGCAGCACCAGAATCAGGTCCGCTTCGGCGATGGAGAAGATGTCTGGCAAGACGTGAAAAATTTCCTGGAAGAACTTTATGCACAGCGCGACCAGTGCCAGGGAAAGGCCAAAATAGACGGGTGCCAGTAGCCAGCGAGAGGCGTACATTGCGTTTTCAAAAAAGCGTTCCATAGAGTCCTGTCTGCAAACGAAACCAGCGGGCAGTATATCTCAACGGTGCTTACTGTTTGCAACAACTAACCAACAGCACGCTTACACCGCCTCCGGGTTAACCTCCGGACGCGCGTATTCCGGCCAGACCAGCGCGACCAACTCCGGATAGGCTTCCAGACTGAACTCGTGAAAACACTGACGCAGGTTGAGCACGTCTAAGTCGGAATACGAGACTTTCTCGCCATTAAGACAGCGCTTTTTGATATTGTCATAATATTTATAGACAGCGGAATTCAGGTCGCTACAGCGACGCTGCGCTTCAAACAACCCCGGTGTGTCATTAATTTCTGACATTTTCATCCGCTTAATTGTCGCGTGCAAAAAGTCGATATATTCATGGTTCACCCGCCAGTACCAAACCGGTGTCACCGAGTTCATCAATACTGAGAAATGATCTTCTCCTTCCTCTTTTGTCATCAACTCAGGTTGCGGCGGTTCACTGCCGTCTTTCGACACTTTCGTTTTATTGAACTCTTGCATCAATAAAAGCACACCAGCGGTCAGTAATAGTAATGTGATGACCGTAAAGAAAATGCTGTTCATGGGTAGGCTCCATTTTTTTTGATTTTAAAATTGCCTCATGTTATTGTCAACGAATCTCACGCCTTTACCAACCCCACCCTGTTGAAATTAAAGGAAATTAAAAAATGCTGCCCGACAGTCTCGTCCCGGCTAAGTACCACATTACGCCTGTGGAACAGCAACCGACGAAAGAAGAAAAAGAGGCTAATTTTACTCAGGGAAAAAGAAAGCTCTCCGATTTCGAGTCTGACATATTAATTGGTGTTTCCCGAACGGGCAAATCCCGTAATATGGTGTTGGAGGAGCACGACCGCCATATTAAAGATCGTTTATTTCGCGCTGTGAAAATTGAAGCCTTAGCGCACCTGCTCAATGACCTGCAAGCCGAAGGTGAAATAGATGCCCAGAAGCTCAGTCAAATAATGGCCGAAAAGACCAAAGAAATAAACGAAATGGGTAATGAAATTTGGCTTAATTTAATTACTCGTGAAAAAAACACCCCAATTTTTTATGACTTCGGGGAAGATTAACGTGAAACCAGCTAATGATAATAATGTCTATTTGACTTTAGATGATAAAAAAAGCGATGAATTTATCTTAAAGCAAAATCTCGAGGCATTAAAAAAGAGTAAAAATGAAGAGATGACGCGTATTACCCAGGATCTGGTATCGATCCCGGCCACGCTCGTGCGCCTGAAATGGCAGAACCGCCGCGAAATATACCCGCTACAGGTGAAAGAAGAGATCTACGGTGCCGTGATGAATGCCATCATCGAGCAGCGCCCGGAGCTGAAAGAGAAGCTCCTGGGACGTCTGGAGGCCAATTATCAGTATCTGCTGGCGAGAGAGACCGCGACGCTGCGCCTGACCCGTAAACTGTCTGAGGGGGATTATCACACCTCAAACGTCACCCACGTCGCGCTCAATGAAGACGCGCTGGTGCCTGGCACCCGCTCCCCCGCCGAACCGCAAAGCTAGTTAAATTTGAATACGGCAATCGCCTCTTTTAACTGACCCGTCTGCTGCCGCTGCGCATCGGCAACCTGCAATGTTTGCGCAACGTGACGCACATTTTCCTGCACGCTGGCATCGATGCTGGCAATGCTGTCGTTCATCTGCGCAATGCTTGCCCGCTGCTGCTCGCTCATCTGCGACAGTTCTTCCAGCAGAGAGCGAAGCCCTTCGATACTCTCAATGATCGACTTCATTGTCATACCCGCGTGCTCAACCTGTTCGACGCCCTGCAGCGTGGTCGCCTGCGATGCGGTCAGAAGCTGACGGATATCTTTTGCCGCCCCCTCGCTGCGCTGGGCCAATACACGCACTTCTGAGGCAACCACAGCGAAGCCTTTGCCATGTTCGCCTGCTCTTGCCGCCTCCACCGAGGCGTTGAGCGACAGAATATTTGTCTGGAACGCAATCCCGTCGATCAGCTCCAGAATGGCGTAAATACGCTGCGACTCCTCGCGAATATGCTCCATCGCCGCAATCGCCTGCCGTACGTTATGCCCACCCTGCTCCGCCACGTTACTGGCGCTTAAAGCCACTTTCCTGACCTGGCTGGCTTTTTCACTGGTCAGGGTAGCGACAGCACTTAACTGTTCCATCGCACTGGCCGCCGTTGCAAGCGAACTGGCCTGATGATCGGTGCGTTCTGACAGCGCGCTATTACGTTGTCCTAACGCGCGGGACGCCTCCAGCAGTTGTCCAATATTGGCGCTGACCTGCTCAAGCGTGGCGCGCATAGTGCCAAGCGTCAGGCTAAACGTGCGGGCAAAAGGAGACTCTGCAGGCACCGCATCAACGGCAAGCGTGAGATACCCTGGCTCGCGGTTGATCACGCCCGCGAGCCCTGCCACCTCGCTCGCAGAGCGGGCGTCCTGCTCCATTCGTATCGCCAGCAGGACCAGGATCGCGGTCTGGACCACGACAAACAGGCCATGAAAAACCACCATATGAAAGCCGGTGTGCATGAACACCACGACGCCGTAAAGGCCATTCTCCTGCAAATAGTTAAACACCAGATGATGTAACGCGATGACCGCCGCCCCCATCACCAGGGGCCGCCAGTCGCGCCAGGCAAGCAGCGCGGAAAGCAGGACGAAAACGGAGAAATGGTATTCGGTTTCCCCCTCGCCCAGATGAATGAGCAACGCGGAAAAGGCCATTAGTGCAAAAGCAGAGCTCAGGCGGAGCAGCAGCGTGCCGGGAAACAACAGCGTTAGCAGCGTCGATAAACAGGCCAGAGAGGTGCCGAC
Source organism: Enterobacter mori (assembly GCF_025244905.1). Lineage (NCBI taxonomy): Bacteria > Pseudomonadati > Pseudomonadota > Gammaproteobacteria > Enterobacterales > Enterobacteriaceae > Enterobacter > Enterobacter mori. The sequence continues at coordinate 3,919,465 of NZ_CP104285.1, forward strand.
AATGGCCCCCTGCACAACATTCTCGTTCAAATAACCGACACCCAGCGAGATCCCCCACAGCGACCAGACAAGCACCAGAATTAGCCTGTCGGCGCGTCGTCGAATTGCAGAAAGCGCAAACTGGTCGTTTTGAGGCGCGTGCGGATACAGCCATGTCATCGTAGCCATAAGGAGTCTCTTGCTGTGCAGGTGAAAAGATCCTTCGAAGAAGGACTGTTTTTTATTATCTTTGTTAAGCGTAGTGGGGATATTCCACGACGCCATTTCAGCAAACAATATATTTTAACGGCACAGACGAATACTGATATTTACTTAACTATCAATAGATTATTAATTATGGCTTTATTAATAAATAAATATGAAGAATGGGGATATGCAGCAGAAAATAATAATAATTCAACATAGCAACAAACAAAAAAGCTGGCTTTCGCCAGCTTTTTTATCACTTCGCGGCCGCTTTTTCTTCGCCGACCAGACCAATCTTCAGGTACCCCGCCTGATGCAGCGTGTCCATCACCCTCATCATGGTTTCATAGTCGACGGTCTTATCTGCACGGAAGAAGACGGTGGTGTCTTTCTTACCGCCGGTAAGCTGATCCAGCGCCGGAATGACTGAAGCATCCGTTACCGGGTCGTTACCCAGGAACATGGATTTATCCGCTTTCACCGACAGATAGATAGGCTTTTCCGGGCGCGGCTGCGGCTGGCTGGACGAGGCCGGAAGATTCACCTTCACGTCGACCGTCGCCAGCGGCGCTGCCACCATGAAGATAATCAGCAGAACCAGCATGACGTCGATAAACGGCGTCACGTTGATCTCATGCATTTCGCCGTTATCGTCCAGATTTTCGTTTAGACGCATTGCCATACTATCAACCTACGCGCAGTTTAGACGCCGCATGCACCGGTTTAACGGAGCTGGCGTTGAGGTCCAGGTCACGGCTTTGCAGCAGCAGAACCTGTGCAGCAACGTCACCGAGCGTGGCTTTGTAGCTGCCGATCATACGCGCGAAGATGTTATAGATGACGACCGCAGGGATCGCCGCAACCAGACCAATGGCCGTTGCCAGCAGCGCTTCTGCGATGCCTGGTGCAACCACCGCCAGGTTAGTCGTTTGAGTCTGCGCGATGCCGATGAAGCTGTTCATGATGCCCCAGACGGTACCGAACAGGCCGACGAACGGAGAAATCGCCCCGATTGTCGCCAGATAACCATTACCGCGGCCCATATGACGACCGACGGCAGCGACGCGGCGTTCCAGACGGAAGCCGGTACGTTCTTTAATGCCTTCGTTATCTTCACTGCCTGCAGAGAGTTCCAGCTCGTTCTGTGCTTCATTGACTAAAAGGCCGGTCAGGCTTTTCGCGTGGAAGGATGAGGTCATATCAGAAGCCTGATCCAGAGAGCGGGCTTCGGCCAGCTGCTGCTGTTCGCGCTTAAGGCGGCGCTTCTGCGTCAGCAGCTCGGCGCTCTTGCTGAAGAAAATAGCCCAGGTGACAACGGACGCCAGAATCAGGCCGATCATCACAATCTTAACCACGATGTCAGCATGATGATACATGCCCCAAACGGAGAGATCCGTCTGCATCAAATTATTACCCACTCTGTATCTCCAGGACGCAAATCACAAAATCTGAGCGTAATAATATCAAAACGTCGTCGAATTGATAGTAGTTCTCATTAGTATTTACATAGTGCCGTAATTTTCGCTCACATTCCTTGCGCTTACGCAGTAAAAATTTCTTATGCGTATTTTTCATAATATTTTCTGCTTATTCGATAAGCATCCGGGTGCACATTTTTACAATCGTGGTAGTCTGGACGTCCAGACGTATAAAAACAGGGTTAGCGAACATGACAAAGAAGCATCTTGATACCACGCTGGTGCAGGCAGGACGCAGCAAGAAATACACCCAGGGATCGGTAAACAGCGTGATTCAACGCGCCTCCTCGCTGGTGTTTGATACGGTTGAGGAGAAAAAAAACGCCACGCGTAACCGCGCGAAAGGCGGGCTGTTTTATGGTCGTCGCGGCACGCTAACCCATTTTTCTCTCCAGGAAGCCATGTGCGAGCTGGAAGGCGGCGCTGGCTGCGCGCTGTTCCCGTGCGGGGCCGCGGCGGTTGCCAACACCATTCTGGCGTTTGTGGAACAGGGCGATCACATCCTGATGACCAACACCGCCTACGAGCCCAGCCAGGACTTCTGTACCAAAATCCTCAGCAAGCTCGGCGTGACCACCGGCTGGTTCGACCCGCTTATCGGGGAAGGCATTGCCGAACTTATTCAGCCAAACACGCGCATTGTGTTCCTGGAATCTCCCGGCTCAATCACCATGGAAGTGCATGACGTCCCTGCCATCGTTAAGGCCGTGCGCAGCAAAGCGCCGGATGCGATCATCATGATCGACAACACCTGGGCGGCAGGCGTGCTGTTTAAGGCGCTGGAATTCGATATTGATATTTCGATTCAGGCGGCGACAAAATACCTGATTGGCCACTCGGACGGCATGATTGGCACTGCGGTTTCCAACGCGCGCTGCTGGGATCAGCTGCGAGAAAACGCCTATCTGATGGGGCAAATGGTGGACGCAGACACGGCCTACATGACCAGCCGGGGCATTCGCACGCTGGGGGTTCGTCTGCGTCAGCACCATGAAAGCAGCCTGAGGGTTGCCGAGTGGCTGGCGCAGCATCCGCAGGTGGAGCGCGTGAATCATCCCGCGTTACCGGGCAGTAAAGGCCATGAATTCTGGCAACGTGACTTTACGGGCAGCAGCGGGTTGTTCTCCTTCGTGCTTAAAAAACGGCTGAACAACGACGAGCTGGCGAGCTATCTGGATAATTTTACCCTCTTCAGCATGGCCTACTCCTGGGGCGGCTTTGAATCCCTGATCCTGCCTAGCCAGCCGGAGCAGATTGCGGCCCTGCGTCCCGGTGGCGAAGTGGATTTCAGCGGCACTCTGATTCGATTGCATATCGGTTTAGAAAATGTGGACGATTTGATTGCGGATTTGTCAGCAGGGTTTGAACGTATCGTGTAGAGTGCAGGCTGAAAATGTACTCCTGGACGTTTTTGTGAACACTGCAAGCAGAAAAGTCTGCATGAGTTGCGTCCGCGATCAACCCCAGCGGGCCAATTCGGGAGTACAATAGCGTTATATCTGCTGTTCCACAGGAAAGTCCATGGCTGTTATTCAAGATATTATTGCGGCGCTCTGGCAACACGATTTTGCCGCGCTGGCGGATCCGCACGTCGTGGGGATTGTTTACTTCGTGATGTTCGCGACGCTGTTTCTGGAAAATGGATTACTGCCAGCTTCGTTTCTCCCCGGTGACAGCCTGCTTCTGCTCGCAGGCGCGTTAATCGGCAAGGGCGTGATGGACTTCACGCCGACGATGGTGATCCTCACGTCCGCCGCCAGCCTGGGCTGCTGGCTGAGCTATTTGCAGGGCCGCTGGCTTGGGAACACGCGCGTCGTAAAAGGCTGGCTGGCGCAATTGCCGCATAAATATCATCAACGTGCGACCTGCATGTTTGACCGGCACGGCCTGCTGGCGCTGCTGGCCGGGCGTTTCCTGGCATTTGTTCGCACGCTTCTGCCAACCATGGCGGGCATTTCCGGCCTGTCTAACCGCCGTTTCCAGTTCTTCAACTGGCTGAGCGCCCTGCTGTGGGTTGGTGTAGTCACCACACTCGGCTACGCGCTGAACATGATCCCGTTTGTGAAACAGCATGAAGACCAGGTGATGACCTTCCTGATGGTGCTGCCGATGTTCCTGCTGGTGGCTGGGCTGGTAGGGACGATTGCGGTGGTGATTAAGAAGAAGTACTGCAGCGCGTGATAAAAAATTGCCGGGTGGCGGCTACGCCTTACCCGGCCTACGTTTCCCCTCAGGCGCCCTGCATCGTTCGGATGCGCGAAGCATCTTCTCCCGGCGTGACGCCGAAATAGCGCTTAAACTCCCGACTGAACTGCGACGCGCTTTCATAGCCGACGCGCATTGCCGCGGCGCTGGCCTTCATGCCGTCGTGGATCATCAGCATCCGCGCCTTATGCAGCCGGTAGGTTTTGAGGTACTGCAGCGGCGAGGTGCTGGTCACCGATTTGAAGTTATGATGAAACGCCGAGACGCTCATGTTCGCTTCCGCCGCCAGCTGGTCGACGCTGAGGTTTTCCGTGTACTGGCTTTCGATACGCTTGAGCACGCGGCTTATCAGGCTAAAGTGGGTCTGTCGGCTCACCAGCGCGAGTAACGCACCGCCTCCCGGCCCCAGCAGCACATGGTAAATAATTTCCCGGATAATCTGCTTGCCCAGAATACGCGCATCCAGCGGCCTTTCCATCACGTCCAGCAGACGTTCAATGGCGCAGAGGATCTCTTCCGACAGCGTCGCTGAGTTAATCCCGCTCGACGCCATCGAAGGCTGGAAGAGCTCGTCTTCACCTATCTCCATCAGCAGTTCCTGCAGCTGAAGAATATCGACGTTGACGCGAATACCGGCCAGCGGAACCGCCTCTGTCGCGAAGGTTTCACATTCGAAGGGTAAAGGTACTGTCAGGAGCAGGTATTCATTGGTGTCGTAGCGGAACACGCGGTCGTTGATATAGCCAATTTTATGGCCGGAAAAGAGAAAAACGATGCCCGGCTGGTACATCACCGGCGTGCGCGTCCCGGGCTGCGTGCCGTAGAGCAGGCGAATGTCAGGAAGCAGGTTACTGACACCTTTTTCGTTATCTATCAGTCTTTTAATCTGCGTAGTGAGCTGTTGGCAGATCGCTTCACGGTTCATTTTGCGTTACTCCGGGTACGGTTTCCGACCCTCTCAGTCTGCACATTTCTCCGAAGTTTCTCCAGCGCTCTGTAGAAATGGGCAAGACATCGGCAGGAATGTGCATTGAGAGGATAGCCCCGGGCGGCCACAATGTGCAGCATCAGGTAGCCCTCTGCGCCACCACGGTTTTTCACCCACTAAAGGGAACGAGCAATGAACAACTTTAATCTTCACACCCCAACCCGCATTCTGTTTGGTAAAGACGCTATCGCCGACCTGCGCGCGCAAATCCCTGCTGATGCCCGCGTGCTGATCACCTACGGTGGCGGCAGCGTGAAAAAAACCGGCGTGCTGGATCAGGTATACAGCGCCCTGGACGGCCTGGACGTGCGTGAGTTCGGCGGCATCGAGCCAAACCCGTCTTACGAAACGCTGATGAACGCGGTGAAAATCGCCCGCGAAGAGAACATCACCTTCCTGCTGGCGGTCGGCGGCGGCTCCGTACTGGACGGCACCAAGTTCATCGCGGCGGCAGCGCACTACGCTGACGGCATCGATCCGTGGCACATTCTGGAAACCCGCGGCAGCGACATTAAAAGCGCAATTCCGATGGGCTCCGTGCTGACCCTGCCAGCGACCGGCTCTGAATCCAACAAGGGCGCGGTGATCTCCCGCAAAACCACCGGCGACAAACAGGCCTTTATGAACGAACACGTTCAGCCTGTGTTTGCCATTCTGGACCCGGTGTACACCTACACCCTGCCTGCGCGTCAGGTAGCGAACGGCGTGGTCGACGCCTTTGTTCATACCGTTGAGCAGTACGTCACGTACCCGGTAGATGCCAAAATCCAGGATCGCTTCGCGGAAGGCATTCTGCTGACGCTGATCGAAGACGGCCCGAAAGCGCTGAAAGAGCCGGAAAACTACGACGTGCGTGCCAACGTGATGTGGGCAGCAACCCAGGCGCTGAACGGCCTGATCGGTGCTGGCGTGCCGCAGGACTGGGCAACCCACATGCTGGGCCACGAGCTGACGGCGATGCACGGTCTGGATCATGCCCAGACGCTGGCGGTCGTTCTGCCTGCCCTGTGGAATGAAAAACGGGATACCAAACGCGCCAAACTGCTGCAGTACGCCGAGCGCGTGTGGAACATCACCGAGGGTTCCGACGACGCGCGTATTGATGCCGCCATTGAAGCGACCCGCAGCTTCTTTGAAGGCCTGGGCGTACCAACGCGTCTGTCTGGCTACGGTCTGGACGGCGGCTCCATCCCTGCTCTGCTGGCAAAACTTGAAGAGCACGGCATGACCCAACTGGGCGAGCACGGCGACATTACGCTGGACGTCAGCCGTCGCATTTACGAAGCGGCGCGCTAAGCGTTTTTGCCCTCCCGACTTTCGTTTTTTGACATTTCGTCCAGACTTAATGCACACCCCATCGCCGGAGTCCCCCTCCGGCGATGCGCACCTGAAGGAGGAAAAATGGCAAACCAAACCGTAATCAAGCTGCAGGACGGCAACGTGATGCCCCAGTTGGGGCTAGGTGTATGGAAAGCCGGTAACGACGAGGTCGTCTCCGCCATTCATAAAGCCCTGGAAGTCGGCTATCGGTCGATTGATACCGCCGCCGCGTACAAAAACGAGGACGGCGTGGGGACCGCACTGGCCAGCGCTGGCGTCCCCCGCGATGAGTTATTCATCACCACCAAACTGTGGAACGACGATCAAAAACGCCCCCGCGAAGCCCTGCAGGAGAGTCTGGAAAAACTCCAGCTCGATTTCGTCGATCTGTACCTGATGCACTGGCCGGTTCCGGCTATCGATCACTACGTTGACGCCTGGAAAGGGATGATTGAGCTGCAAAAAGAAGGGTTGGTGAAAAGCATCGGCGTCTGTAATTTCCAGGTGCATCACCTGCAGCGGCTGATTGACGAGACGGGCGTTGCGCCTGTCATCAACCAGATCGAGCTGCACCCGCTGCTGCAACAGCGCCAGCTTCATGCCTGGAACGCCACGCACAAGATCCAGACCGAGTCCTGGAGCCCGCTGGCGCAGGGCGGCGAAGGGGTGTTTGATCAAAAGATTATCCGTGAGCTGGCGGATAAATACGGCAAAACCCCGGCGCAAATCGTCATTCGCTGGCATCTGGATAATGGACTGGTGGTGATCCCGAAATCGGTCACGCCGTCGCGCATCGCCGAGAACTTCGACGTCTGGGATTTCCGGCTGGATAAAGATGAGCTGGGTGAGATTGCGAAGCTGGATAAGGGTAAACGTTTAGGCCCGGATCCGGATCAGTTTGGCGGTTAATCGCGTAAAAAAGCCGGGTGGCGGCTTCGCCTTACCCGGCCTACGCGCCGACCTGTAGGCCCGGTAAGCGCTACGCCACCGGGCATTGTTACAGGTTTAACCGATCTTACGTTTTACGTTCTTCTTCGTCCCCGTAGCCCCACCGTTCGAGCGCTGATGCACAATCGGCGTGTGCTTGGTCAGCGCCGGGCGCGTATTGCGGTTCTGGCGACGCGCTTCGCGCATCTCATCCAGCGTCGGGGCCGGTACCAGGCAGTCGCGGCGCGAGCCGATCAGGTGTTTTTTACCCATCTCTTCCAGCGCCTGACGGATCAGCGGCCAGTTTTTCGGATCGTGGTAACGCAGCAGCGCCTTATGCAGGCGACGCTGTTTATCCCCTTTCGGCACCACCACCTCTTCACTCTTATAGCCAATCTTACTCAGCGGGTTTTTGCCGGTGTAGTACATGGTCGTCGAGTTGGCGAGCGGTGATGGATAGAAGTTTTGCACCTGATCCAGACGGAAGCGACGCTGTTTCAGCCACAGCGCCAGGTTGACCATATCTTCATCACGCGTACCCGGATGCGCGGAGATGAAGTACGGGATCAGGTACTGCTCTTTGCCCGCCTGCTTCGAGTAGGTGTCGAACAGCTCTTTAAAGCGATCGTAGCTGCCCATGCCCGGCTTCATCATCTTCGACAGCGGGCCTTCTTCGGTGTGCTCCGGCGCAATCTTCAGATAGCCGCCGACGTGGTGCGTCGCCAGCTCTTTGATGTAGCGCGGATCTTCCACGGCGATGTCGTAACGTACGCCGGAGGCGATCAGGATCTTCTTGATGCCCTTCAGGTCACGCGCGCGGCGGTAGAGGTTGATTGTCGGCTCATGGTTGGTGTCCATGTGCTCGCAAATGCTCGGATAGACGCAGGAGAGGCGACGGCAGGTTTGCTCCGCGCGCGGCGACTTGCAGCGCAACATGTACATGTTCGCGGTTGGACCGCCAAGATCGGAGATCACGCCGGTAAAGCCCGGCACCGAGTCGCGAATGGCTTCGATCTCATTGATGATCGAATCTTCAGAGCGACTCTGGATAATACGACCTTCGTGTTCGGTAATAGAGCAGAAGGAACAGCCGCCGAAGCAGCCGCGCATGATGTTGATCGAGAAGCGGATCATCTCATACGCCGGGATACGGGCGTTGCCGTACGCCGGGTGCGGCACGCGCTTGTACGGCAGCGCAAAGACGCTGTCCATCTCTTCGGTGGAGAGCGGGATCGCCGGTGGGTTGATCCAGATAAAGCGCTCGCCGTGCTTCTGCATCAGCGCGCGGGCGCAGCCCGGGTTGGTTTCATGGTGCAGAATACGGGACGCGTGCGCGTAAAGCACCTTGTCGGCTTTCACCTTCTCGTAAGACGGCAGCAGCACATAGGTCTTTTCCCATGGTTTCGGGCGCGGCGGCTGCACAACGATAGCCTTCGCTTCCGCTTTTTTCGGCTCAACCGGCTTGTTATCGGCACACGGCAGATCTTCGCCGTACGGGTGCGGGATCGGGTCGATTTTGCCCGGCATATCAATGATACGGGAATCCACCCCGCTCCAGCCCGGCAGCGCCTCTTTCACCATGATCGCGGTATTGCGCACGTCGCGGATGCTGCTCACCGGCTCACCCTGCGACAAACGGTGCGCCACTTCCACCAGCGGACGCTCACCGTTACCGTAAATCAGCATGTCGGCTTTGGAATCCACCAGCACCGAGCGGCGAACGGTATCTGACCAGTAGTCGTAGTGCGCGGTGCGGCGCAGGCTCGCCTCGATGCCGCCCAGGATCACCGGGACGTCTTTCCAGGCTTCTTTACAGCGCTGGGTATAGACCAGGGTAGCGCGGTCCGGACGTTTGCCCGCCACGTTATCCGGCGTATAGGCATCATCATGGCGCAGCTTACGGTCGGCGGTATAGCGGTTGATCATCGAGTCCATGTTGCCAGCGGTCACGCCGAAGAACAGGTTCGGTTTACCCAGACGCATAAAATCGTCTTTGCTGTTCCAGTCAGGCTGGGAGATGATCCCCACGCGGAAGCCCTGCGCTTCGAGCATACGGCCACAAATCGCCATACCAAAGCTCGGGTGGTCAACGTAGGCATCGCCCGTGACCAGAATGATATCGCAGCTATCCCAGCCCAGTTGGTCCATCTCTTCCCGGGACATCGGCAGAAACGGCGCCGGTCCAAAGCAGGCCGCCCAGTACTGGGGCCAGGAGAAGAGGTCACGATCCGGCTGGATCAGGGAAATTGCGCTCATAATGCTTCCGAAGAAAAAATAGACAAAAGGGCGGGGATTATACGCTGGATTAATGTGGGAAATGAAGGGGTATTGTGCGGCGGTTTTTACGCCGGGTAGCGGCTTCGCCTTACCCGGCCTACGTGTTACGGGCCTGTAGGTCGGGTAAGGCGAAGCCGCCACCCGACTCGTTTTACGGCGCCGGATTGACCAGCATCTGCCCCACGGATCCCCTGTCCATCATCTCCAGCGTCTGGCTGTGGAACAGGAACGGGAAGTGCGGCCATGAAGGCTGACCATAGTAGACAAGCAGTTCAACCTGGCCGTCCACCCAGACGGTGTCTTTCCAGCCGCGATCTTCCGGGAACGGCATCGCGCCGTTGACGTTGCGGATCAGGAATGACACCCCTTCAATATGGAACGACTGCGGCATATCTGAACGCACCGTCCAGCGCTCCCAGGTGCCCTGCTGCGCGGTAATGTCGATGCGGTTGACGTCCCACAGCGCGCCGTTGATACCCGGATCGTCGCCCAGGCTGATATCACGGCTACGTACCGGCGAGCCGCTCATGATCTCCTGCGGCAGCAGACGCATTGGCAGGCTATCGGTCACCAAAGGCAGCAGACCGGTTGGGCGCAGGGTCAATACCAGCGTGGAGACCAGAATGCTCGACGGCTCAAAGAACCCGCGAATGCGGTCAACGATGCTCGCCGCTTCACCACAGGTGACGGAGACTTCATCCCCGTTGGTCATATCCACCAGGATTTCACGACGTTCACCCGGCGAGAGCGCCAGCTGTTTAACGGAAACCGGCGCGGGTAAAAAGCCCTGATCGCCTGAAATCACGTGCAGCGCGCGGCCGTCGCTCATCTGCAGCTGATAGCGGCGCGAGTTGGAGGCATTCAAAAGACGCAGGCGCACCCAGCCACGAGAGACTTCCACATACGGACTTTGCGCGCCGTTAACCAGCAGCGTATCGCCAACAAAACCACCGCTGCCCGGCTCGCTGTATTCCGGCGTGCCGAAGTTATCAAGGCGTTTATCCTGAATAATGACCGGGAAATCATCCACGCCGTAGTGGTTCGGGATCGGCAGCGATTTACTCACCTCATCCTCAATCAGCCACATCCCGGCCAGGCCGTTGTAGACCTGCTGGGCGGTGCGGTTCGGCGTATTGGCGTGGTACCACAGCGTGGTCGCGCTCTGGCGGATAGGGAGGACAGGCGCCCAGTCGGCGTTTGGCGACATCATGCGCGCCGCGCCGCCGATCAGCGGCCCCGGCACCTGCAGCCCGCTGACGGTCATGGCGACATTTTCAGTCGTCCGGTTACTGTAAATCAGCTTAACGTCATCGCCGTTCCACACGCGAATGGTTGGGCCAAGGTAGCGCCCATTGATTCCCCATATCTGCGCGCGCGTTCCCTGAGTAAAGGACCAGTGGCTACGCTGTAGCGTGAGGAAAAGCGGCTGCCCGCGACGGGATTCAATCAACGGCGGAATGGGCAGCGGCTGTTGCTGCCCGGCGGCGCTGGCTGTCCGCGGTATCGCACCTGCACAAAGGGCGATCCCCGAAGCCTGAATAAACTGACGCCGACTGAATGACATATAAGCTCCATCTGAAACGACTAACAACGCGGGAATTCGTTTTCCCTTATAACGCCGGGTTAAATCTTACCGGCGGCTTCTCTCTCTGCGACTTCTTTGTCGAGCAACGCAATATGCTGAGCCATCAGCTCACGGCAATGGGCTGCCAGTTCGCGCACCTGATCTTTGCCATATTTACTGGTATCCACCGGCGGCAGCATTTCGACAATGACCAACCCATTATTCAGGCGGTTAAGATTAATCTTATTAGAAGTATTGGAAACACACACGGGAATAATTGGAACACCCGCCGCAATTGCAGCATGAAACGCACCGGTTTTAAACGGCAGCAGGCCGCGACCACGGCTACGCGTCCCTTCCGGGAACATCCAGATTGAGATTTTGCGTTTCTTAAAGTGGTTCACCACTTCCGCAATAGTGCCGTGCGCTTTGGCTCGATTATTACGGTCAATCAACAAGTTACCCGTTAGCCAATAGAGCTGACCGAAAAACGGGATCCACAGCAGACTCTTTTTCCCCACCGTCACGGTTGGCGGCAGTACGATGTTTGCGGCGGTCACCATATCGTAGTTGTTCTGATGGTTAGCGATATAGATGGCGTTGCCGAACTGCTCCGCGCCTTCCGGCAGGCGTTTTTCTACCTTCAGACCAAACAGCGGCGCAAGGCGGCCAAACATATGGCCAAAGGTGGCGACATGCTTAGGATTACGCGGACTGAACAGGCAGTAGATGCAGCCGAAAACACAGACCAGAATGCAGTAGATAACGGTAAGAACGAGACGAACAATGTATAGCATAGCGACCTCTGAAGCCCTGACAGCTGACAATTATACTTCACCTGTGGCCAGGTAAGGACTTTATTACGAGCGCGTATTGTTAATCGCAACGCACGAATTAACAACGATTTTACGGGAAATTTTCGTGAAATGCCCCCCTCAGGAACAGAGGGGGGAGGCGTTACGTTACTCTTCGCTGTCGCCCGCAGTGCTGCGCGCAGGAGAGTCAATCTCCACGCGGTCGATACGCTGCAGGCCGCGCATCAGCGAGCCGCGACGACCGCGCTCGCCAACAACCTTCTGCAGCTCTTCCGGACGCAGTTTGATTTTACGCTTGCCGACATGAATAGTCAGCGTGCTCTGCGGCGGCAGAATGAAGAGGTGCGCCAGGCCATCCTCGCCTTTCGCCGCTTCCGCCGACGGGATGTTGATGATCTTGTTACCTTTACCTTTCGACAGCTCCGGCAGGTCGCTGACCGGGAACATCAGCATACGTCCGGCAGAGGTAATTGCCAGCAGCATGTCGCTCTCGTTCTCAATCACCAGCGGCGTCATCACGTGGGCGTTGTCCGGCAGGCTAATCAGCGCTTTACCGGCGCGGTTACGCGACACGAGATCGTTAAAGGTACAGATAAAGCCGTAGCCCGCATCGGAGGCCATCAGCAGTTTCTGGTCATCAGCTTCCATCAGCATATGGTCAACCGTCGCACCCGGCGGCAGCGTCAGCTTGCCGGTCAGCGGTTCACCCTGTCCACGGGCGGAAGGCAGCGTGATCGGGTCGATGGCGTAGCTGCGACCGGTGGAGTCGATAAACGCCACCGGCTGGTTGCTCTTGCCTTTCACCGCCGCTTTGAAGCTGTCGCCCGCTTTATAGCTCAGGCCCGGCGCGTCGATATCGTGGCCTTTGGCGCTGCGCACCCAGCCGCTCTGCGACAGCACAATGGTCACCGGCTCGGACGGCTGCATGTCGTGCTCGTTCATCGCCTTCGCTTCTTCACGCTCGTGCAGAGGAGAACGGCGGTCGTCGCCAAAGGCTTCGGCATCCGCCTGCAGCTCTTTCTTCAGCAGGGTATTCATCTTGCGCTCGGACGCCAGAATCGCCTGCAGCTGATCGCGCTCTTTTTCCAGCTCGTTCTGCTCGCCGCGGATCTTCATCTCTTCCAGTTTGGCGAGATGGCGCAGCTTCAGTTCGAGGATCGCTTCGGCCTGGGTTTCGCTGATGCCAAAGCGCGACATCAGCGCGGGCTTCGGCTCGTCCTCGGTACGAATGATCTCAATCACTTCGTCGATATTGAGGAACGCCACCAGCAAACCTTCGAGGATATGCAGGCGCTTAAGCACTTTTTCCAGGCGGTGGTTCAGACGACGGCGCACCGTATCGCGACGGAACGTCAGCCACTCGGTGAGGATCTCCAGCAGGTTTTTCACCGCCGGGCGACCGTCAAGGCCAATCATGTTCAGGTTGATGCGGTAGCTTTTTTCCAGATCGGTGGTGGCGAACAGGTGATTCATCACCTGCTCCATGTCCACGCGGTTCGAGCGCGGCACGATCACCAGACGGGTCGGGTTTTCGTGGTCCGATTCGTCGCGCAGGTCGTCCACCATCGGCAGCTTTTTATTGCGCATCTGGGAGGCGATCTGCTCCAGCACTTTGGCACCGGAAACCTGATGCGGCAGCGCGGTGATCACCACGGCGCCGTCCTCTTTGTTCCACACCGCGCGCATGCGCACGGAGCCGCGACCGTTCTGGTAGATTTTACGGATTTCCGCGCGCGAGGTGATGATTTCGGCTTCGGTCGGGTAATCCGGCCCCTGCACGATATCCAGCAGCTCGTCCAGCGAGGTTTTCGGCTGTTCAATCAGGGTGATGGCGGCTTTCGCCACTTCACGCAGGTTGTGCGGCGGAATGTCCGTCGCCATACCGACCGCGATACCGGTGGTGCCGTTCAGCAGGATGTTCGGCAGACGCGCAGGCAGCATCTTCGGCTCCTGCAGCGTACCGTCGAAGTTTGGCACCCAGTCGACGGTTCCCTGCCCCAGCTCGCCCAGCAGCACTTCGGCATATTTAGACAGGCGGGACTCGGTATAACGCATCGCCGCGAAGGATTTCGGATCGTCCGGCGCCCCCCAGTTCCCCTGACCATCCACCAGCGGATAGCGGTAAGAGAACGGCTGCGCCATCAGCACCATCGCTTCATAGCAGGCGCTGTCGCCGTGCGGATGGTATTTACCCAGTACGTCACCGACGGTACGGGCGGATTTCTTGAACTTGGCGGTGGCATTCAGCCCCAGTTCGGACATCGCATAGACGATGCGGCGCTGAACAGGCTTCAGGCCATCCCCGATAAACGGCAACGCCCTGTCCATGATGACGTACATGGAGTAGTTCAGGTAGGCGTTTTCCGTGAATTCATGTAGCGCGAGGCGCTCTGCCATATCGCTCATTACGTGTGATTCCTCAACTCAGAAACCGAAGGGTTTCAGGCAATATTGCCGCAGATACTACCTCATCTGGCGAATTGAGTCACAAAGAAAAAGGGCCGCACAGGCGGCCCTTTTCGGGTTATTTGTTCAGCTTGATGACCTGCTTCACGTCGATTTCAAACTCGTTCCAGTCTTTATCGACTTTACCCTGGAGTTCGACCTTATCCTGCGGGCTGACGGTCACGCCGTTCCAGCGCTTGTGGTCAATCTCAACGACCACCGTGCCGGTTTCATCGCGGAAGGTGTAGCGGTCATCGGACAGGCGCTCGGTGATGTTACCACGCAGCTTCACCCACGCATCGTCCTTCAGATCCTTCACTTTTGCCGCCGTCGTCAGGTTGGCGTTGTTATCCACAAAACCGCCCTGCTGGGTTTGCGTCTGGGTCGCGGTTGCGGACGGGCCGTTAAATCCGCCCTGCGCGGCAAAAACAGGGGCAGTAGTCATCATCATGATGGCAGCAAGTGCAGCGAATTTTTTCATCTTAATCTCTCCCTTTAATGTGGTTTCGCAGTCCATTAAACAGGGTAATCCTTAACAACTTCTTAAGGGGAAAATTTATTTATTTTTACTGTACAGCATGTTGATTCAGAGGGTTTACTGACGGCATCAAGGAGGGAACATGCGCATTTTACTGGTAGAAGACGACAGGCTCATCGGCGACGGCATCAAAGCGGGCCTGAGCAAAATGGGGTTTAACGTGGACTGGTTTACCGACGGGAAAACCGGTCAGACCGCGCTGTATAGCGCACCCTATGATGCCGTGGTGCTGGATCTGACGCTGCCGGAGATCGACGGGCTGGAGATCCTGCGCGCCTGGCGCGAAATCGGTAAGCGCGAGCCGGTACTGATTCTGACGGCGCGGGATGCGCTGAACCAGCGCGTCGAGGGGTTGCGCCTGGGCGCGGATGATTATCTCTGCAAGCCGTTTGCCCTGATCGAAGTGGCTGCGCGCCTTGAGGCGCTGGTGCGTCGCAGCCACGGTCAGACTCGTAGCGAACTGCGTCACGGTAAGGTCACGCTCGACCCGACGAGCCTTGTCGCCACGCTGGAGGGCGAAACGCTGACACTCAAACCGAAAGAGTTCGCCCTGCTGGAGCTGCTGATGCGCAATGCGGGCCGCGTGCTGCCGCGCAAAACGATTGAAGAAAAGCTCTATAACTGGGATGACGACGTCTCCAGCAACGCCGTGGAAGTTCACGTCCATCATCTTCGCCGCAAGCTTGGCAGCGCGTTTATCCGCACCGTGCACGGTATCGGCTACACCCTGGGTGACGCATGAAACTGAGCCTGAAACTCCGCCTGACGCTGCTCTTCCTGCTGCTCTCTCTGACGGCCTGGTTTGCCGCCAGTCTTGTCGCGTGGCAGCAAACGACGCATAAGCTTGACAAGCTCTTTGATACCCAGCAGATGCTGTTTGCCAAACGTCTGCTGACGATGGACCTGGACGAGATCCGCGCGCCGGAGCGCATGCGCGAGGTGCCCAAAAAAGCCAAACACGGGCATCTGGACGATGACGCGCTGGCCTTCGCCATCTTTAGCGCCGACGGCAGCATGATCCTCAACGACGGTGAAAACGGGCGCGATATTCCGTATCACTATCGTCGTGACGGGTTTGCTGACGGACAGCTTCAGGACGACAACGACGAATGGCGCTTTTTATGGCTGACGTCGCCGGACGGTAAATACCGCGTGGTGGTCGGCCAGGAGTGGGAGTATCGCCAGGACATGGCGCTGGACGTGGTGAGCTCACAGCTTACGCCGTGGCTGGTGGCGCTACCTGTCATGCTGCTGTTGCTGATCCTGCTGCTGAGCCGCGAGCTGAAGCCGCTGAAAAAACTGGCGCAGACCCTGCGCTCCCGCACGCCGGATGCCACCGATAAACTCCCAACGGAGGGTGTCCCCACTGAAGTGCGTCCGCTGCTCGACGCCCTGAACCACCTGTTCACGCGCACGCAAGAGATGATGAGCCGCGAGCGTCGTTTTACCTCCGATGCCGCCCATGAGTTGCGCAGCCCGTTAGCCGCCCTGAAGGTGCAAACCGACGTGGCGCAGCTGTATCAGGACGATCCCGAGGCGCAGTCCAAAGCCCTTTCGCAGCTTCATGCGGGTATCGACCGCGCCTCCCGGCTGGTGGATCAACTCCTTACGCTGTCGCGCCTGGATTCGCTGGATAACCTGGACGGCGTCGAGCCGATTGTCATGGCCGATTTACTGCAGTCCGCGGTGATGGATATTTATCATCCGGCGCAGCAGGCGGGCATTGATGTACGCCTGAACATCCATGCGCCAGAGGTGAAACGCGCGGGTCAACAGCTGCTCCTTAGCCTGCTGGTACGTAACCTGCTGGATAATGCAGTACGTTACAGCCCGCGCGGTAGCGTGGTGGACGTGACGCTGGACGGTCGCCGCTTCACCGTGCGTGACAACGGCCCCGGGATTTCCCCCGACGCGCTGGCACGTATTGGCGAGCGCTTTTATCGTCCACCGGGGCAAGATGCCACGGGTAGCGGGCTGGGCTTATCGATTGTTAAACGCATCGCCACCCTCCACGGTATGCGCGTCTCGCTGGCTAATGCGGCCGACGGGGGTTTTGAGGTCAACGTCAGCTGGTAGGCATTATTGCGCTATATGCAAAAGACTTTGCACATTTTGCTTATTTTTCCGCTCCGTCCTCGCGCGTAGAATGCCCGACATACTCTCAACACCGAGGACAAATAATGAGCAACATTTTGATTATCAACGGCGCGAAAGAGTTCGCGCACTCTAAAGGCCAGTTGAATGACACCCTGACCGAGGTCGCGGACGGTTTCCTGCGCGACGCCGGGCATGATGTTAAGGTCGTGCGCGCGGACAGCGATTATGACGTGAAAGCCGAAGTGCAGAACTTCCTGTGGGCCGACGTGGTTATCTGGCAGATGCCGGGCTGGTGGATGGGCGCGCCGTGGACCGTGAAAAAATACATGGATGACGTGTTCACTGAAGGCCACGGTTCGCTGTATGCCAGCGACGGTCGTACCCGTTCAGACGCCGCCAAAAAATACGGTTCCGGCGGCCTGATTCAGGGCAAAAAATATATGCTCTCCCTGACCTGGAACGCGCCAATAGAAGCCTTTACCGAGAAAGATCAGTTCTTCGAAGGCGTGGGCGTCGACGGTGCGTATCTGCCGTTCCACAAGGCGAACCAGTTCCTGGGTATGGATGCGCTGCCGACATTTATCGTCAACGACGTGATTAAAATGCCTGACGTCCCGCGCTATATCGCAGAATATCGCAAGCATCTCGCGGAAATTTTTGCTTAACTGGTAACCTGGAATTAGAAGGAGTTAACCATGCTTACCGTAATTGCTGAAATTCGTACTCGCCCAGGTCAACATCACCGCCAGGCGGTGCTGGATCAGTTCGCGAAGATTATCCCGACCGTACTTGAAGAAGAAGGCTGCCACGGCTATGCGCCGATGGTGGATGCCGCCACTGATGCCAGCTTCCAGGCGACCGCGCCGGACTCCATCATGATGGTTGAACTGTGGGAAACCGTGGCGCACCTCGAAGCGCACCTGCAGACTCCGCACATGAAAGCGTGGAGTGAGGCGGTAAAAGGTGACGTGCTGGATACCCATATCCGAATTCTGGAGCAAGGGGTTTAAGGTTCGTGGAATTTGCCGGGTGGCACTGCGTTTACCCGGCCTACAAAACCTGACCCGTATGCCCGGTAAGCGCTAGCGCCACCGGGCTTTTTGTATCACCTTAAAACCCAACTGCTATGCTTATTCTGACTTCATTGTTAACAGGAGGATGGAATGGGTCTTTTTAACTTCGTGAAAGAAGCAGGTGAAAAGCTGTGGGATAACCTGACCGATCATAAAGGTCAGAGCGACAAAGTCACCGAGCACCTCAAAAAGCTGAATATTCCTGGCGCGGATAACGTCCAGGTCACCGTTACCGACGGCAAAGCCAGCGTGACGGGTGACGGGCTGACGCAAGAGCAGAAAGAGAAAATTCAGGTTGCCGTGGGGAACATCGCGGGGGTGAGCGAGGTGGAGAACAACATCACCGCGACCGATGCCAAAGATGAAGCGACTTACTACACGGTGAAATCGGGCGATACCCTGAGCGCCATCTCCAAAACGGTGTATGGCAACGCTAACCAGTACAACAAGATCTTCGAGGCGAACCGCCCGATGCTCTCCAGCCCGGATAAAATTTATCCAGGCCAGACGCTGCGCATCCCGAAAGCGTAACCGCAAAGTCGGGGGTACCTCCCCCGACTGTTTTACCAGTACGATTTCCAGCTTTGCGTAAAGCGCACCAGCGCCTCAACGTAGAAGTAATCTCCCCAGCTCGCACACTCGTCCACCCCTTTGTTGCTCGCCAGGTGATACACCGAGTGTTTCAGAAGCCCGTTGCCCTTCTCGTCTTTGCCCATCAGATACTGTTTCGTCAGCGACGACATGATCCCTTTCGCCCACTCCAGATAGCGCTCGCGGTCCGGATCCGTGACCGGCAAATGCTTCACCAGCTCCAGCAGACCGCATACCGCGATGGCCGCCGAGGACGAATCGCGCAGCGCATCGGTGCCCACCAGCGCCAGATCCCAGTGGCAGACGTAATCTTCCGGCAGGCGGTTGAGGAAGTAGTTCGCCAGCCGCTTCGACAGGGCAATCATCGTCTCGTCGCCGGTGTAGATATAGCTCAGCAGGAAGCCGTAAATCCCCCACGCCTGCCCGCGCGACCAGCATGAGTCATCGGCGTAGCCCTGCTGGGTATTGCCGTAGCGCGGCGCGCCGGTTAACACATCCATATAGTAGGTATGAAATGTCGAAGCATCTTCACGAATGAGATACGTTGCCGCCTGCATCACGTGGGCTTTTGCAGCGTCAGCAAAGCGCGGATCGCCGGTTTGCTCGGTTGCCCAGTAGAGCAGCGGCAGGTTCATGTTGCAGTCGATGATCATGCGTCCGGCCTGTTCCGGGTCAGAGAGATCCCCCCACGCCTGAATGATCTTCGCTTTTTCATGGAAGCGCTCCAGCAGGGCTTCCGCCGCCAGCAGCGAGAAGCCGCGCGCCTCACGGTTCCCGGTCAGCCGCCAGGCCGCTACGCAGGAGAGCGTATACAGGAAGCCTAAATCGTGGGTGTTAGTGTCGTTGCGCCCGGCGATGCGCAGGCCGAACGATCGCACGTGCTTTTCCGCCATCGCGCGGAATTTATCCTCACCGCTCATCTCCCACGCCAGCCACAGCTGGCCGGTCCAGAAGCTGGTGGTCCACTCCACGTTGTCGGTCAGCGGGTAAAAACCGTCCTTACAGGTTTCCGCCGGGAACTGCTCGCCGAATTCCGTTAAATGACGGCTAATCAGGTCGAGGACATGGCCGCGTGCCGAGCTGAGTTCATCGCTAAACGCGCGTGGATCAACGGGTGCGGCAATCGCAGGCAGGCGCTCCTCTTTGATACGACTTAACATATTTCGGTTCCTTCTTTGACGGCGAAATTATCGGGTTGAGGTTTCTGCTACGTTCAGCGTGCGGGATCCGCGCCATTTGCTCTGACAGGCGGATAACGTGAAGGCAGAAATAAGGGTAAAGGTCAGCGCCGTGGCGCCCATGATGATATAGGTCTGTTCAAAGCCGATGCGGTCATACATATATCCGGCAGGCGAAGAGACGACCACGTTACCGACGTACAGCATTGCCTGATAGCCCAGTAAATACATGGTGGCATTCACGCGCTTATCGAAATGTTCGGCGATGTATTTAAAGACGGAGACCAGCAGCAGGCAGATTTCCAGGCCGTACAGCGGCTTCAGCACGGAAATTAACAGGTGAGAATCGCACATGCCGGAAATAATCAGACGCGCCCCCACCACCAGACCGACAATTAACAGCCCGCGCTTGGCACCAATAAAATTCACGAACAGCGGGATCACCATATACATGACGAACTCCATGCCTGACTGCACGGTACCCAGGTAGCCGAACACCGCGTTGCCCTGGTGGATATCGTCAAAGAAGGTAACGAAATAGCGCGAGAACTGCTGCTCGGCGATAAACATCATCCACGCCACGCCCGCCACGTACAGGCAGAAAGCCCAGAATTTACGGCTACGCAGCAGTGCATACACGTCCGAAGGGGCGATATTCTCTTTGGTCAGCACCTCACCGGCGTGAACGGAGTTCGTGTTCACTTTCAGGCTCAGCAGGACAATCAGCATCACCACAGAGGTCACGCTGCCCATAATAAAGTTATACGCCGGCGAGAGGTTAAACAGCAGGCCGGAGAAGGACGACGCCACCGCCCAGCCGAGCGAGCCCCACATGCGGATCTGCCCGAACTCCATGCCGTTCAGGCGGCTAAAGCGGTCAGAATAGGATTCACACGCCGCCACGCCCGCATACCAGGCAAAGCTCAGATAGAGCGCACCAATAGCGATCCCCAACATGGTGTTGGAGATTAACAGCGGCTGATAGACGTAAATAAAGAACGGCGCCATCAGGGCCGACATGGCGACCACAAAATAGAGCAGGTATTTGTTCATGCCGATTTTATCAAGAATATAGCCATAGATGGGTTTGAGAATAACGGAGAAAATACCGTTCACCGCGAATACGGTTCCGATCACCGCCCCGCTGAGATTCGCTTTTTGACCGAGCCAGATAGCCAGCAGGCCAATACTGGCGGACCAGGTAAAGAAGTAGAGAAAAATAAAGCTGCTGATTTTGTAATATTCGGTTCTGTTGGTTGTCGATGTTTTTTTCATACCATCCTCGCCAAGGTGTAGGGTCAGAATTTTTATAATGTGAACGACAGTTGACGTTCGCCTCCAGGTTCGCGGATCTCGACCTGGTTTTGCGTAATATTCAGGAGCGGCCTGGCCGCAATATTTTGCTTTTCGCTGGCAAAGACGGCGCAGCAGAGCCAGCTTTCTCCCTGAGGGATATCGGTTTTTAACAGCGGAATGGCGGCGCACTCCGGGAACATAATGCTGCTGTTCGGCGGCGTGACGAGGCTGTCCGGCACGCGCGCGATAACGGGTGAGAGATCGACAATCGCGCTGCTGCCGTTCTCAGCCTTGAGATAACAGCCTCGCTCGCGGATCTGGTGTTCGGTTTTCATCACCGCAAAACCGCCCTCCGCCGTTTGCAGCGTACGTGCACTGTTGATGCGGTGCAGACGCAGATGCCACTCGCCAAAGGGGATTTGCCAGGTGTCGATATGCACGTCGTGCCACGGCGACCAGCGCGAGTAGAGGTAATTTTCATCCACCCGCACCGCTTCGCATTCGCGACGGCCGCGGTAGTAGTCGTCTCCGTCCGCCAGCAGCAGCATGGAATCACAGGCCGCATGCTTAAGGCCAAAGCGCCCGCGCTCAATGGTGAAACCAAAGCGGCTGGAGTAGGCAAATTTAGTGTATTTGGCGTCGGTATTGACGTAGTTGTTCAGCTCGAGTTGACCGGCGGTGAGCAGGGTGACGTGCTGCGACTTTTCCGCATGGATAAGGATCTGCTGGGCATGCGGAATCACATGCTTTTCAGCCAGCGCGGGTAACGGCTCCTCATCGGCCAGCCAGAACGGGTGCGCCTCCGGCAGCGCCAGAATGAGGTAGGTTTTCAGCGCCCAGTACGGCGAACCGGGCGAGTTATAGTCCTCGCACATCGCGAGGTTCGGATACGCAAAACCGAGGGTCAAAATGCCGTCGCGATCGGTAATCGGCTGCTGCTGCCACCAGCGCAGATGGCGCAAAATAATGCCCTTCACGATGCCCGGCGTGAATACCTCCAGCCCGGAAAAAGCCACCGCGCTCCAGAACGCGACCATCGCAAAACGGTAGGTCAGGCTGCGGCCAAACGGCACCGAGGCACCATCGGCTGCGGACCAGTAGATAAAGTCTTCCGCGAACAAACGCGAGCGCTCGCGCAGCACGTCCGCCCTCGCCTCGTCGCCGCTTAGGGTGGCGTAGATCAGGCCGTAGAAGTGGAAGGCCATTGAAATATAGTAATCTTTCGGGCGGCCCGGTCCGTCGGAGTACCAGCCGTCGCCCAGATAGTAGGCGTCCATCAACGCAAAGCGGTGGTCGATGGCGCGCTGGTCATACGGCAGCCCGGCGCGCTTGAATCCAAGCTGGACCATGATGGCGAAGTAGTTCCAGTTGCTGTCCGGCATCTGCGCGTCGGTAATCTGGCTAAGCCAGGCGTGGAGGTTCATCACGTCGCGCTCGGTGAAGCGCTCGAGGAGTTTGTCGCCCAGCAGGGACAGCCCCAGACCGTAGGCCGCCATCTCCACCAGACGCTGATCGTAGGGGTCGGTTTCCCCCCAGTAATCCGCGCCTTGCGGATCGGTGCCCAGTTTGATGGCGTCCAGGTATTTCTCACTCCACGGCTCGCCCTCGCCGCCAGCCATCAGCGGAAACAGCCCCCACAGCGCGCGGGAAAGCCCTTCCATCTGCGCGATATCCGTCGCGTAGTGCGCGCAGGTCTCGCCCAGCGAAAAACGTGAACTGCCCGGCGGAAACTGTTTATCCAGCGCGCCCAGCATCGCGTTTAGATACGCCACCACGTCCCGGCGTGAAGACAACGGATTTGATTTTTCTTTGTTTGCCACCCACATAGGTTTGCCCTCGCAATCAACTGCGGCAAAGCATAGTGAATCCGCAAGGGGCAGAAATGTTAGCCACGTCACAGGTGAGAACGATGAATAAACCTACAGTTAAGAAAATTTAAAAACGTGGTTTATAAATAGCATCTGACGGGGAAAAGTTGAGTTCTATTGCACTATGCGCGACACGCCAACGTCCGATCATCTGGAGCTGATTACCTTGAACGACACCGTGGTGTCGTTCAGCCGCCTGTTCGCCAATACCGTGCGTTACCACCACTGGCATCAGTGTCTGGAAATTCTTTATGTGGAAGAAGGGTTTGGCGTCGCGATTGTCGACAACCGGCATTACACCATGCGCCCCGGGCGGCTGTTTTTCTTCCCACCCTTTACCCTGCACAAGGTGATGGTGGACGCGCAGGCGGAGGCCATTTACCGGCGCACCATCATTCATCTCGATCATCACGCCGTGCTGAAAAACCTGCGTGATTTCCCGCAAACCCGGCAGCGACTGGAGCGGCTTTCACGCCGCGGCGGTGAGGCGTGGGTCGCTGACCTTGCGCATTGCCAGCACCATGTCGCTCATCTGTTGGGCTGTTATCAATCGCCCATGAACAGCGAGGCCATTGCCGGGCTGCTGATCGGCCTGTTTGCCATGCTGCCCGACGATCGCGACGGCACGCCGGGCAGCAGCCAGGGGATCGCCAGCCAGGTGATGTTCTGGCTGGATGAGCATTATCGGGAGAAATTCCGCCTCGACGCGCTGGCCGAAGAGCTGGGGAAATCGCGCAGCTATGTGTCGCGAAAATTCCATGCGGAGACGGGCGAGAAGATCCACGACTATCTGAATACGTTAAGGCTGCGTAAGGCCTGCGAGAGTTTGCTGCATACCGATTACAGCGTTCGCGACATCGCGGCGCAGACGGGGTTCTCCGACGTGACGTGGTTCATCAGCGCATTTAAAAAAGGGATTGGCGAGACGCCGCTGCAGTACAGGAAGAACCATCGTGCGGTCTGACACCCTCACCCCAGCCCTCTCCCTCAAGGGAGAGGGGGAAAATTAACCACTTTTCTTCCCCGGCTTTAATCCACGATGTAACTCGTTGATGCGCTTTATCGACTTAATGGTGCGCTGCGGCTCGGTAGAGGCGACGGATAAAATAATCATCTCCAGACACAGCAGCACCGTGCCGTGCAGCGGGATTTTGCCCTTCTCACCGCCGCGCGGGACGTGGATCACCACGCTGGCCTCTTTGCTGAAGCGCGAGTCCGTGGCATTCGTCAGCAAAAGGGTCGGAATGCCGAGACGTTTCGCCTCGCGCAGCGTGGTCTGTCCTTCCCGGTGCGCGGATTTCTGCGCCATCATGATCAGCACGTCGCCGCGCTGAAGCGCTATAAGCTGTTCGGCAAGCCCTATCCCGGTGCGGTTGAGCGGGATCGCGGGAAGTCCCATGCGGCTGAACAACCTGGCGGTGTAATCGGCCAGAATACCGGATGCGCCAATGCCAAAAATAGCGACCTGCCTTGCCTGTGCCAGCAGCGACACGGCCTGCGCCATCGCATAGCGGTTGTGTGGTTCAGACAGCACCTCGCAGGTGTGCCGATGCCCTTCCAGCACGAAATCAATGCTCGTATTCACATCGCTGGTCAGCGTATTCACCGTGGTAGACATTTTCTCGCTGGAGGTCACCACGGGGCCGAACCACTGCTCAAGCGTCTGCTTCAGATCGCGCAATCCGGCAAAACCGAGCGCCTGGATAGCGCGAACGACGGTAGCATCCGAGGTATTAAGCAGCGTCGCGATCTCCATCGCCGTCTGCTCCATGACCGTTTCCCGGTTCTCATTGATATAGCGCGCCACCAGCAGCAGCCGCGGCGTGAGCTGGTTCGCCCGGGAACGGAAGCGGTCACCGTAGACATCGACTTTGCGGATCACCGTGACGCCTCCGGTAGCGGACGCCCCGCAATTTGCGACTGCACCTGTGCGGCCATCAGGCCTAACGAGGCGAACGAGTTCGAGATGGCCTCCTCGCGGGAGATGAGCACGTAATGCCCGGTGCGGCAGGCGTTAAGGAACTGACACCAGCCCGGCATCACCGCGTCCATCGCCGCCAGCTCGTCCTGCGGCTTGCCGCCGGTATCGCCGCGCCAGGTGGCGAAAACGAAATCGGCATCCAGCTCAGGCAGGCGCTCGGCGCTGACGTCGATACGCCCACCGTCCGGGATGCTCTCAATCAGCGGTGGGAACTTGAATCCTGCATCGCGCAGCACGCGTCCAAGCGAGTGGTAGCTGTGCATGGCGTTGATTTTTCCCTGATTGGCCTGAATCACCGACACGGTTAACGTGCGGGTATCGACAGTCGCTTTCAGAGCCTTGATTTGCTCCTGATAGCGACGCTCCAGAATCTTCAGCCGCGCCTGCGTACCGGTGAGCTGCGCCAGCTTGCGGTAGATTTCGGGCGCACCGCCGTCGAGGTGATCGATGCTCACCGTCGGGGCTATTTTTTCCAGCTGTTCTACCGGCGTGTTGCGGGTCGGCTCGGTGATGATCAGGTCCGGCTTCGCGGCGGCGATGGCTTCAATGTCGATATCCGCAGTGCCAATAAATTTGATGTCGGAATTATCAAAATCGACGCCGGTTAACATGCCGCTGGAACGCAGAAAATGGCTGCCGTCCGGTCGGGTGCGGCCATGGCTGGCAACCGGGGGCACCCCAAGCTCAATCAGCGGGATGGTGATATCCAAATCATGCAACGAGACGATCCGCTTCGGATGCACCGGCACCACCACGTTGCGGTTCAGGTCATCTGTAAACGTCTGCGTCGGTTCCGCCGCACTCGCCACAAACCCTACCAGCAACAGCATTGTCAAAAGTACGCGCATCACACTCCCTCTAAAATCGGTCCCGACGCTGCCAGAGCAGCAGCAGGAAAAACGGTCCGCCAATCAGTGAAATCACAATCCCCGCCGGCAGCTGTAGCGGCAAAAATGCCAGACGCCCGACGTTATCCGCCACCAGCACCAGCAGCGCGCCCAGCACGGCGCTTCCCGTCAGCAATGCTGTTTGCCCACCACGCAGCAGCAGGCGCGCCATATGCGGGGCGATCAGCCCCACGAACCCCATACTTCCCACGCAGGAGACGCAGGCCGCCGTCAGCACCACCGGGGCGAGAACCCGCAACAGCGCCAGCCGGGTTATGCGTACGCCAAGGCCCGCTGCGGCCTGATTGCCGAGCAACGCCACGTCCGCAGCCCGCGCGGTAAAGAGCAGCAGCGCAAACGCGGGGGCAGCCCAGAGCGCGGCCAGCCCCACCAGCGTCCAGTTTGCCGCATGCAGGCTTCCCGCCAGCCACAGCATCGCGGTCTGCACGTCGCGCACGTCCGCGGTGGTCATAAAAACGCCCATTGCAGCGGCAAACGCCCATGACACGCCGATACCCGTCAGGATGAATCGCGGACGGGCAATATCGCGGGCCAGCGCCACCACCAGCAGCGCGGTCAGCAGCCCACCGGCCATGCCAACCAGCGGTCGCCAGTACAGGCCGAGCGCCGGGAACTGAAAAATCAGCAACAGCACCGCCGCGCTACAGCCCTCTTTCACGCCGATAAGCCCGGGGTCAGCAAGGCCATTGCGGGTGATGGACTGCATCGCCGCCCCCGCCATACCGAGCATCGCGCCGCACAGCACCGCCATCAGCAGGCGCGGCAGACGGATATCCATCACGATGTAATGCGTCTCTGCTTCCAGCGTCTGCGGATAAAACAGCGCGCGCCCGATGGCAGAGGCAGGAATAGGCAGCGAGCCGTGCGTCAGACCAAAACTGAGCAGCAACACGGCTACCAGTGATAACAATGCCAGACATGCCAGCGCTTTTGGACGAACCAGCGCCGAAAGGGAGCCGACGCGTAGCGCACGCAGTCCCGCCCGGCTCATTTGAACATCCTCGACGCCAGGAAGATAAAGACGGGCGCGCCGACCAGCGCGGTCATGACGCCGGTTGCCAGCTCATACGGCGTAAACAGCGTGCGGGCGGCGATATCCGCCAGCAGGAGAACCAGTGCCCCACACAGGGCCGAAAGCGGCACCGTTGCACGAATGTCCACCGTCACCAGGCGGCGGATCAGCTGTGGCACCACAAGGCCGATAAAACCAATCGGTCCGGCGATGGAGACCGCCGCGCCGCAGAGTAGTGCAATCGCCAGCAGTGCGAACAGGCGCGTCTTCAGCAATGAGACGCCAAGCCCCTGCGCCATTCTGTCACCCAGCGCCAGCATGTTGAGCGAGGGCGAGAGCCACAGCGCCAGCGTAAAGCCAACGACAGCAACCCCTGCGGCACTCCCTATCGTCCCGGCGCTGAGCCCCGCTAAATCTCCCGCCAGCCAGGTGCGCATGGCGAGCAGCGTCTGTTCATCAAGGATTAATATCGCAGCAGTCACCGATGAGGCAAATGCCGACATCGCCACGCCGCACAGCGTGACTTTCATCGGCGTAAGCCCGGTGCGACCGGACGAGGAGAACGTCAGCACCAGCAGAAAAAGCGCCGCGGCACCGACGGCAGCAATCAGCGGGCGACCAAACGGCAGCGACAGCCCAAGCGCGCTGGCGATCACCACCGCCAGCGCCGCCCCGGCATTCAGCCCCAGGATATGCGGTTCGCCGAGCGGGTTGCGGATCACCGACTGCAGCAGCACGCCCGCCACGCCGAGCGCGGCGCCTGTCACCATTGCAGCGAAGAGACGCAGCAGTCTGAGCCTGATAATCACGTTATGGTCGAAATTGCGCGGATCGAAATGGAAGAATGCATCCACTACCGTCCGGGGAGCGATAAAGCGCGCCCCGATGCCCAGATGCGCAATCGCGCCCATCGCCAGCAGCAATGTGAATACAAGGAATGCCAGAGAAGCGCGCATCATGGTTGTTCAGCGACCTTTCGAAACGGCATAAAGAACGGCTTTCCGGTTAGCGGGTTAACGGACATATGTACGTCGACGTCAAACACCGTTTTGATCAGCGACGGCGTGCAGGTGTCGCCTTCATGTAATACGCCCTCGACTTTGCCCTGGCGTAAAAAGACCAGCGAATCGCCGTAGTTCACGGCGAAGTTGAGATCGTGCAGCACCACTACCACTGTGCGCCCGTGCTGGCGCGTCAGGGTGTGCAGCAACTCCAGGATCTCAACCTGGTAACGAAGGTCGAGATACGTCGTGGGTTCATCCAGCAGGATATACGGCGTTTGCTGCGCCAGCGCCATGGCGATCCAGCAGCGTTGACGCTGACCGCCGGACAGGCTTTCAACCGGCAGATGAGCAAACCCTGCCGTTCCGGTCAGGCGTAATGCCTCCTCCACCGCCAGCTCATCTTCATCACTCCACTGACGCATAAAGTTCTGCCAGGGAAAGCGCCCGCGCGAAACCAGTTCAAAGACGGTTAACCCCTCCGGCAACAGCGGAGACTGCGGCAAAATGCCAAGCTGACGGGCGACCGCTTTGGTCGGCTGTTCATGAATGGCTTTGCCATCCAGCACGACGCTGCCGCCAAGCGGTTGTAGCAGGCGTGCGATGGTGCTCAACAGCGTGGATTTGCCACAGCCGTTCGCTCCCACCAGAACGGTCATCTTCTGTTGCGGGATCGCGAGGGAGATATCATCAACGATGATTTTTTTGTGATAACCCGCAGAAAGATTCTCCAGAACCAGTCCCGGTTTTGTCGTGTTATGCGCCACGTGAATGCCAACGTAATGAAAAACCAATAAATAAAAATAAAAATCATTCTCTTTTGAGAAGTTTGCCGCTGCGCAATGTAGTAGTCAAGTGAATAAAACCCCTGAAAGAACCAGGGGTGCTCGCCACAGACCACGCAAAATTAAATTAATAAATATCATTTTAATTCAATCAATTAAAAGCAAATCACTGAGATTTTAACGGTATAAAAATCACTGTAGCCCTTTTTTTACTTTTTCCATTTACTACTACATTTCCGCATGATTGAATGATTCTCAATTACAAGTTCGATGCCATTCAGGCTAACGAACAGACCGTAAGGGCAATGATTCACACATTTTTCCGCGAAGATGGTTTCGCCGGATATTCTGGGATAACAGATGTAATGGCTAAGTTCACACCTTCATTCTCTGGGGTAAAAGGGCGCGCGCTCTTTTCTCTGTTGTTTATGGCACCTTTGGTACACGCAGCGGCAAACGATGGCGAGACCCTGACCGTTACCGCCGATCCGAATGCTACCCTCGACGCCACCAGCGGCTATCAGCCCCTGAACACCTCCACCGCCACGCTGACCAACATGCCGATGCTGGACATCCCGCAGGTGGTCAATACCGTCAGCGATAAAGTGCTGGAAGACCAAAACGCGACCACGCTCGACGAAGCGCTGTATAACGTCAGCAACGTGGTGCAGACCAACACCCTGGGCGGCACGCAGGATGCCTTCGTGCGCCGTGGTTTTGGCGCGAACCGTGATGGCTCGATCATGACCAACGGCCTGCGCACCGTGCTGCCGCGCAGCTTTAACGCCTCAACCGAACGCGTGGAGGTGCTGAAAGGCCCGGCGTCGACCCTGTATGGGATTCTCGACCCCGGCGGCCTGATTAACGTCGTCACCAAACGCCCGGAGAAAACCTTCGGCGGCTCGATTTCTGCCACCTCGACCAGCTTTGGCGGCGGCACCGGACAGATCGATGTTACCGGCCCGATTGACGGCACGCGTCTGGCGTATCGCCTGACGGGGGAATATCAGGACGAAGATTACTGGCGTAATTTCGGCACCGAACGCAGCACCTTTATCGCCCCGTCACTCACCTGGTTTGGCGATGACGCCACCGTGACCGTGCTCTATTCGCATCGCGACTATAAAACGCCGTTCGATCGCGGAACGATCTTCGATCTCAACACCAAAAAGGCCGTCGACGTCGATCGCAAAACCCGCTTCGATGAGCCGTTTAACGTGACCGACGGGCACTCCGATCTCGCTCAACTCAACGCGGAGTATCGCCTTAACAGCGAGTGGACCGCAAAATTCGACTACAGCTACAGCCAGGATAAGTACAGCGATAATCAGGCGCGCGTGATGGCCTACGATTCGACAACCGGCAACCTGACCCGCCGCGTGGATGCCACCCAGGGCTCGACCCAGCGGATGCATACGACACGGGCGGATCTGCAGGGGAACGTGGATATCGCCGGTTTCTACAACGAGATCCTGACCGGCGTGTCGTATGAGAATTACGATCTGCTGCGCACGGATATGATTCGCTGTAAGAACGTCAAAGGTTTCAATATCTACAATCCGACGTATGGCAATCTCGACAAGTGCACCACCGTCTCGGCGTCCGACAGCGACCAGACCATTAAGCAGGAGAGCTACTCCGCCTACGCGCAGGACGCGCTGTACCTGACCGATAAATGGATCGCCGTCGCCGGACTGCGCTACCAGTATTACACCCAGTACGCGGGGAAAGGCCGTCCGTTTAACGTGAATACCGACAGCCGCGACGACCAGTGGACGCCTAAACTGGGGCTGGTGTACAAGCTCACTCCGGCAGTCTCGCTGTTTGCCAACTATTCCCAGACGTTTATGCCGCAGTCATCGATTGCGAGCTACATTGGCGACCTGCCGCCAGAAACGTCGAATGCGTATGAAATCGGCGCTAAATTTGACCTGTTCGACGGTATTACCGCCAATATTGCGCTTTTTGATATTCACAAGCGCAACGTGCTGTACACCGAAAGCGTGGGTGATGAAACCATCGCCAAAACCGCGGGCCGCGTGCGCTCGCAGGGCGTGGAAGTGGATCTTGCGGGGTCGCTGACTGAGAACACCAACATTATTGCCAGCTACGGCTATACCGACGC
Organism: Enterobacter mori; assembly: GCF_025244905.1. NCBI lineage: Bacteria > Pseudomonadati > Pseudomonadota > Gammaproteobacteria > Enterobacterales > Enterobacteriaceae > Enterobacter > Enterobacter mori. The sequence continues at coordinate 3,950,123 of NZ_CP104285.1, forward strand.
GAAGGTGCTGGAAGACCCGGACTATGCGGGCAAACCGCTGCCGAACGTGCCGCGCCATACCGGCTCCCTGTTCCTTACGTACGATATTCATAACGTCATAGGCGGGAATACGCTGACGCTGGGCGGCGGCGGGCACGGCGTGAGCCGTCGTTCGGCGACCAACGGCGCGGATTATTATCTGCCGGGTTATTTCGTGGCGGATGCGTTTGCGGCGTATAAGATGAAGCTACAGTATCCGGTGACGCTGCAGGTAAACGTGAAAAACCTGTTTGATAAGACCTACTACACATCGTCCATTGCGACCAACAACCTGGGTAACCAGATTGGCGATCCGCGCGAAGTGCAGTTTACGGTGAAGATGGAGTTTTGATGTCAGTGCGGGGTGTTCCCCTCACCCTAACCCTCTCCCCAAAGGGGCGAGGGGATCGATCGTAGGCCCGGTAAGCGCAGCGCCACCGGGCAAAAAAAAGCCCTGCATCGCAGGGCTTTTTCAGCATCAGGCCTCGATATCCGCCATATCGCCTTTCTCCTGCAGCCAGTTACGGCGGTCTTCCGAACGTTTCTTGGCAAGGAGCATATCCATCATGGCGTTGGTTTGCTGTTCGTCTTCGTCGCTGATCGTCAGCTGCACCAGGCGGCGCGTGTTCGGATCCAGCGTCGTTTCGCGCAGCTGCATCGGGTTCATCTCGCCCAGCCCTTTAAAGCGCTGCACGTTCGGTTTGCCCTTCTTGCGCTTCAGCTGTTCCAGCACGCCCGCTTTTTCTTCTTCCGTCAGCGCGTAGTAAACCTCTTTGCCGAGGTCGATACGGTAGAGCGGCGGCAGCGCCACGTGGACGTGACCGTTTTTCACCAGCGTTTTGAAGTGCTTCACGAACAGCGCGCAGAGCAGCGTGGCAATGTGCAGACCATCGGAGTCCGCATCCGCGAGGATACAGATCTTGCCGTAGCGCAGCTGGCTCAGATCGTCGCTGTCCGGATCGATACCGATCGCCACCGAGATATCGTGAACCTCCTGCGAGGCCAGCACTTCATCTGAAGAGACTTCCCAGGTGTTCAGGATCTTACCCTTGAGCGGCATGATCGCCTGATATTCACGATCGCGCGCCTGCTTGGCCGATCCGCCCGCCGAGTCCCCTTCCACAAGGAACAGCTCGGTACGGTTGAGATCCTGCGCGGTACAGTCCGCCAGCTTGCCCGGCAGCGCAGGGCCGCTGGTCAGCTTTTTACGCACCACTTTCTTGGCGGCACGCAAACGACGCTGGGCGCTGGAAATGGCCATTTCAGCCAGCATTTCTGCTGCCTGAACGTTCTGGTTCAGCCACAGGGTAAACGCATCTTTCACCACGCCGGAAACGAACGCCGCACACTGACGTGACGACAGGCGTTCTTTGGTCTGACCGGCAAACTGCGGGTCCTGCATCTTCACGGAGAGCACGTAAGCGCAGCGATCCCAGATATCTTCCGCCGACAGCTTCACGCCGCGCGGCAGGATGTTGCGGTATTCACAGAACTCGCGCATCGCATCGAGCAGACCCTGACGCAGGCCGTTGACGTGCGTACCGCCCAGCATGGTCGGGATCAGGTTAACGTAGCTTTCGGTCAGCAGCTCGCCGCCTTCCGGCAGCCACAGCAGCGCCCAGTCCACGGCTTCTGTATCGCCGCTAAAGTTACCGACAAACGGTTTTTCAGGCAGCGTTGGCAGGCCGTTTACCGCTTCGCACAGGTAGTCGTTCAGACCATCGGCGTAGCACCAGGTTTGTGCGGTATTGTTAACGTGGTCTGTAAAGGTGATTTCCACGCCCGGACACAGCACCGCTTTGGCTTTCAGCAGGTGCGTCAGGCGAGAAACAGAAAATCGTGGGCTGTCGAAGAAGCTTTCGTCAGGCCAGAAGTGCACGCTGGTACCGGTATTGCGTTTGCCGCACGTACCCACAACCTGCAGATCCTGCACTTTATCGCCGTTTTCGAACGCGATGTTATAGACCTGACCGTCGCGACGGACGTTCACTTCCACGCGTTTGGACAGGGCGTTCACCACGGAAATGCCCACGCCGTGCAGACCACCTGAGAACTGATAGTTCTTGTTGGAGAACTTACCGCCCGCATGCAGACGGCAGAGGATCAGCTCAACGGCAGGCACGCCCTCTTCCGGGTGGATATCCACCGGCATACCGCGCCCGTCGTCGATAACTTCCAGCGACTGATCGGCGTGCAGGATAACGTCGACGCGTTTGGCATGGCCTGCCAGCGCTTCGTCCACACTGTTATCAATAACTTCCTGGCCCAGGTGGTTTGGGCGCGTCGTATCGGTGTACATCCCCGGGCGGCGGCGAACCGGCTCAAGCCCGGTGAGTACCTCAATGGCATCAGCGTTATAGGTTTGCGTCATGATTTAAACTAGCAATTCGCATTGATTGTCAGTGGCTGTGCAGTCCAAGAAAATCGACAATCTGGGTGAAATGATCCTCAAAGCCCGTGAAAGCATGGTTTCCGCCCTCTTCTATCGTCTGGCGGCAGGATGCGTAATACGCCACTGCCTGGCGGTAATCCAGCACTTCATCACCCGTCTGCTGCAGCAGCCAGATGAGATCCGGCGCTTCAAGCGGGTCGACCTGCATAACTTTGAGATCGTAAATATGGCGTGACTCTAGCACATATTGTTGGCCGGTGTAGGGGTTCTCGTTTTCGCCAAGAAAGTCCCTCAGCAGCTCAAATGGCCGTACCGCCGGGTTAACTACCACTGCGGGCAGCATAAAGCATTGCGACAGCCAGGTGGCGTAATATCCTCCCAGCGATGAACCGACCACGCCAAAGGATTCGCCACCGTGTTCGAGGACAATCGATTCCAGCATCTCCGCCGCTTCCGCAGGGTATGGCGGCAGTTGCGGGACGATCATTTCAACGTGCGGATGATGCTCGCTCAGCCAGTGGCGAAACTGCGTCGCTTTCGCGGAGCGCGGCGAGCTGTTGAACCCGTGAAGATAGAGAAGCGTAGACATCAATAGCCTTCTGAAGCGGTATCGGGGCGGAATTTTGCGCCTGACAAACGGCACACTTCTGTCGTCAGGTTGCCATCGGCATGCAGTTCCAGCCAGCGCCAGCCTGGTGCGATGGTGTCCAGGGTGAAGTTGGCGCAGTGCGGCTTAAACTGCACGCAAGTGGACGGCGTGGCGAGCATTCTGCGGCCATTCCAGTCGAGATCCTGTTCCTGATGAATGTGCCCGCACAGCAGGTTCTTCACGCGAGGGAAGTTCACCAGCACGCTGTCCAGCGCCGCTGAGTTACGCAGGCTGTGTTGATCGAGCCAGCTGCAGCCCGCCGGCAGCGGATGATGATGAAGCAACAGCAGCGTATTGCGTGCCGGTTCGGCAGCCAGTTTGGTTTCGAGCCAGTCAAGCTGAAACTCGCTTAACTCACCGTGCGGGACGCCAAAGACCTGGCTGTCGAGCAGTAAAATTTGCCAGTGGTCCCCTGCAAAAACACACTTCGCCGGGGAGATCCCCGACTCCAGGAGCGAACTGTACATGGCTGGCTGGAAATCATGGTTTCCGGGCAGCCATACGCAAGGCACGCTGAAGCTCGCGATGCCTTCAGCAAAGTGCTGGTAGGCCGCGGAGGACTGATCCTGCGCCAGATCGCCCGTTGCGACAATCAGATCGCAGGCGCGATTTTCGGCGTGAATCGCGTTGAGTACAGCCTGATAGCTCTCCCAGGTATTCACACCCAGCAGAGTTTCATGCTTTTCGGCAAACAGGTGGGTATCGGTGATTTGTAATATCCTGACTGGCGCCCCACCAGCAACAGTCAGGTTCAACAGGCTTTCCAAATGGTGTCCTTAGGTAGGTTTATGACGCTAACAAACCGGAATCGCCATTGCTCCATGTGCTAAACAATATCTTAGCCAGTCGGCTAAAAACTGGTTAATTTGATGCTTTTCGTCGCGTTGATGCAACTTTTTATTCGGGTAATCATACCGCGCTTTAAAGCGAAAGATCTGCTGGCTCGAACACACTTCAGCGACCATCGCGTCGTGATAGAGGCGCACCGTCATCGACGGCAGGCTCCAGTAGCTAATGCTGGGGGCCGTTTGCTCAATCTCTACCAGCGTAGTGTAGCGCGTTGATTCTGTTATCGTTAATCGATACTGCGCGTTGCTCACCTGATAGCTTACCGTTTCGCCGGGTGCGTCGTTTCGCGGCAGCAGGCGGCGCAGCTGTGCGAAATTGGTTTCGCACAGGCGCATCATTTCTGGGAAGTCAGGCGTATAGCGCTTCATTTTAACCACTCGTTTCGTAATGTCTGATAATGCAGCTGCAGCCATTGCAGGGCGATGACAGACGCTGCGTTGTCGATTTTCCCCTCTTCTACCCACTGGTAAGCCTGTTCCCGGCTCACCACATGAACCCGAATATCTTCGTTTTCATCTGCCAGACCGTGGATCCCTTCCGCGGTTGTGGCGTCCACTTCGCCCACCATAATGGATAAGCGTTCACTTGTGCCACCCGGGCTTGCCAGATAGCTGAGCACGGGTTTTGTTCTCCCGACAACCAGACCCGCCTCTTCCAGCGCTTCGCGCCGGGCAACGTCCTCGACCGATTCGCCCTCTTCAATCATCCCGGCCACCATCTCCAGCAGCCACGGGCTTTCGCTGACGTCATAAGCGGCGATGCGGATCTGCTCAACCAGCACCACTTCATCGCGCACTGGGTCAAAGGGTAGCAAGACTGCAGCATGCCCGCGCTCAAAAATTTCGCGTTTAATTTCACCGCTCATCTCACCGTTGAACAGGCGATGCCTGAAACGGTAAAGATCCATTGAAAAAAAACCGCTATAAAGCGTTTCTCGTGCAATAATTTCTACATCGTTTTTGGCGAAGGTTACGGGCAACTTCTTTGGTTTTTGCATAAATCGAGTCCTGGTAGCAATGGTGATGAAATTGTGAATTTCAAGGCTGTTTGGCTGCCGTTTGTAAGGCTATATGGTAGATTGGTGCAAATTACCGCCAGATGGCACGTAACGCCAACCTTTTGGTGTGGATGATTCTGTTAGAATCGGCAATTATTTTTAATTAGATCAGCGCTAATACTGCTTCACAACAAGGAATGCAAATGAAGAAATTGCTCCCCATCCTTATCGGCCTGAGCCTGACGGGCTTCAGTGCAATGAGCCAGGCGGAAAACCTGTTACAGGTCTACCAGCAGGCACGTCTGGGCAACCCTGATTTACGTAAATCAGCGGCCGATCGTGATGCTGCGTTTGAAAAGATTAACGAAGCGCGTAGCCCGCTGCTGCCGCAGTTAGGCCTGGGTGCAGATTATACCTACAGCAATGGTTTCCGCGACGCTAACGGCGTTAACTCCAATGCCACCAGCGCATCACTGCAGTTAACCCAGACGCTGTTTGACATGTCCAAATGGCGCGCCCTGACCCTGCAGGAAAAGAGCGCGGGTATTCAGGATGTGACGTATCAGACCGATCAGCAGACGCTGATCCTCAATACCGCCACCGCGTACTTCAACGTGCTGAGCGCGATTGACTCGCTCTCCTACACCGAAGCGCAGAAACAGGCGATTTACCGTCAGTTGGATCAAACCACCCAGCGCTTCAACGTGGGCCTGGTCGCGATCACCGACGTGCAGAACGCCCGTTCACAGTACGACAGCGTACTGGCCAACGAAGTCACCGCGCGTAACAACCTTGATAACGCGCTGGAATCACTTCGTCAGGTGACGGGTAACTACTACCCTGAGCTGGCCTCCCTGAACGTGGACAGCTTCAAAACCGATAAGCCGCAGGCCGTTAACGCCCTGCTGAAAGAGGCTGAAAACCGCAACCTGGCGTTATTGCAGGCGCGTCTGAGCCAGGATCTGGCCCGCGAGCAAATTCGTCAGGCGCAGGATGGCCATCTGCCAACCCTGAGCCTGAGCGCCTCTACCGGTGTGTCTGATACGACCTATAGCGGTTCTAAAACCAACTCAGCCCAATATGACGACAGCAACCAGGGTCAGAACAAAGTGGGTCTGAGCTTCTCCCTGCCGCTGTACCAGGGCGGCATGGTGAACTCTCAGGTGAAACAGGCGCAGTACAACTTTGTTGGCGCGAGCGAGCAGCTGGAAAGCGCGCACCGCAACGTGGTGCAGACCGTACGTTCTTCGTTCAACAACGTGAACGCCTCTATCAGCAGCATCAACGCGTATAAACAGGCCGTTGTATCTGCACAAAGCTCCCTGGATGCAATGGAAGCGGGTTACTCGGTCGGTACACGTACTATCGTTGACGTGCTGGACGCAACCACTGCGCTTTACAACGCGAAACAGCAGCTCTCCAGCGCACGTTACCAGTACCTGATTAACCAGCTGAACATTAAGCAGGCTCTGGGTACGCTGAACGAGCAGGATCTGCAGTCGCTGAATAGCGCACTGGGCAAACCGGTTTCGACGTCTCCAGACAGCGTCGCGCCGGAGAACCCACAGCAGGTTGCCGCGGTTGATAACTTCAACGCTGACAACAACACCCCTGCTGCACAGCCTGCTGCCGCACGTACCACTGCGCCTGCCAGCAAAGGCAATAATCCGTTCCGTAACTAAGCATTGCCCGATGGCGCTTCGCTTATCGGGCCTACTTGATCGTAGGCCGGGTAAGCGCAGCGCCACCCGGCGCAAAATCACATCCGAACGTAAGCCAACGTAAAGATCCCCCAGATTCCGCCCCTCTTCGCTTCATTTTCAACCACTCATCCTCTATCCTGAGCGTTATTACCACTGGGTCCTGGAAGACAAATATGAAACGGACAAAAACGATTAATCACGCGTCGTTCCGCAAAAGCTGGAACGCACGTCACCTCACCCCTGTTGCACTGGCGGTCACCGCCGTCTTTATGCTGGCAGGCTGTGAGCAAAGCGACGAAACGGTCTCGATGTATCAAAACGCGGACGACTGCTCGGCAGCAACCGGTAAAGCCGCGGAATGTACGACGGCTTATAACAGCGCGCTGAAAGAAGCGGAACGTACCGCACCGAAATATGCTTCGCGCGAAGACTGCGTGGCGGAATTCGGCGAAGGCCAGTGCCAGCAGACTCCTGCTCAGGCAGGCATGGCGCCGGAAAACCAGGCGCAGGCGCAGTCCAGCGGCAGCTTCTGGATGCCGCTGATGGCGGGCTACATGATGGGCCGCATGATGAGCGGCGGTGCGGGCTACCAGCAGCAACCGCTGTTTAGTTCCAAAAACCCAAACAGCCCGGCATACGGTAAATACACCGACGCCACCGGTAAAAACTACGGTGCAGCAACGCCTGGCCGTACCACGACCGTGCCTAAAACGGCGATGGCACCTAAGCCAGCGACCACCAGCACCATCACCCGTGGCGGCTTCGGTGAGTCTGTGGCGAAACAGACCACCATGCAGCGTAGCGCGACCGGTACCTCGACTCGCTCAATGGGCGGCTGATCATGGAACGAGTCAGTATTGTTGAGCGCCCGGACTGGCGCGAAAAAGCCACAGAGTACGGTTTTAATTTTCACACCATGTACGGCGAACCGTACTGGTGTGAAGATGCTTACTATAAGCTCACGCTTGCCCAGGTTGAAAAGCTGGAAGAGGTCACCGCTGAGCTACACCAGATGTGCCTGAAGGTTGTCGGGAAGGTCATCGACAGCGATGAGCTGATGACCAAATTCCGCATCCCAAAGCACACCTGGAGCTTTGTTCGTCAGTCCTGGAAAACCAGCCAGCCTTCGCTCTATTCTCGCCTCGATCTGGCATGGGATGGCGTGGGTGAACCTAAGCTGCTTGAGAACAACGCGGATACCCCAACCTCGCTGTACGAAGCCGCGTTCTTCCAGTGGATCTGGCTGGAAGATCAGGTGAGTGCCGGGAACCTGCCGGAAGGCAGCGACCAGTTTAACAGTCTGCAGGAAAAGCTAATTGAGCGCTTTGCCGAACTGCGCGAGCAGCACGGCTTCAACCTGCTGCACCTTGCCTGCTGTCGCGATACGGAAGAAGATCGTGGAACGGTGCAGTATCTGCAGGACTGCGCAGCAGAAGCGGAGGTGGCGACAGAGTTCCTCTATATCGAAGATATCGGTCTGGGGGAGAAAGGTCAGTTTACCGACACCCAGGACCAGGTCATCAGCAACCTGTTCAAGCTTTATCCATGGGAGTACATGCTGCGCGAGATGTTCTCAACCAAGCTGGAAGATGCTGGCGTGCGCTGGCTGGAACCGGCATGGAAGAGCATTATCTCTAACAAAGCCCTGCTGCCGATGCTGTGGGAGATGTTCCCGAACCACCCTAACCTGCTGGCAGCCTATTTTGCGGAAGACGATCATCCACAGATGGAGAAGTTCGTCGTTAAGCCGATCTTCTCCCGCGAAGGGGCGAACGTGTCGATTATCGAAAACGGCAAGACGCTGGAAGCGGTTGAAGGGCCTTACGGCGAGGAAGGGATGATCGTCCAGGAGTTCTGGCAACTGCCGAAATTTGGCGACAGCTATATGCTGATTGGCAGCTGGCTCATCAACGATCAGCCTGCGGGGATTGGCATTCGCGAAGATCGCGCGCTGATCACCCAGGATCTGTCGCGGTTCTACCCGCATATTTTCGTGGAGTAAGACTTGCCCGGTGGCGCTACGCTTACCGGGCCTACGCTCGACCTGTAGGCCGGGTAAGCGTAGCGCCACCCGGCAAGTGTTCACCCCACCTGCACCGACAGCATACTCAGGCTTCCCATCTCAATCCCGTCGACCGGGATCGTAACCGGCTCCTGACCGTCCCACGCGCCAAGCACGTACAGCAGCGGCAGGAAGTGTTCCGGCGTCGGGTTAGAGAGTGAACCGCCTTCGTGATCCAGATAGTTCACCAGCGGATGCGCCTCACCAGGGCCTTGCCACGTCAGGTTTGCTTTGACGTAGTCGTTAAACGAGGTCGCCCACGGGTACGGCGTGTTCTCACCGTGCCATCGTGCCGTACGCAGGTTATGCACCACGTTGCCACTCGCCACCAGCATGATGCCTTCATCACGCAGGGTTGCCAGCTTGCGGCCCATTTCCAGATGCCAGGCGGCGGGTTTGGTGCTGTCGATGCTCAACTGCACCATTGGGATATCGGCATCCGGGTACATCTTAATCAGCACGCCCCACGAGCCGTGGTCAAAGCCCCAGGCTTCTTTATCCAGCGAGACCGGGACGGGAGCCAGTAAATCAACCAGTTGTTGCGCCAGTTCAGGCGAACCCGGCGCAGGATAATGCGTGTCGTACAGCGCCTGCGGGAAGCCGCCGAAATCATGGATGGTCTTTGGTGCTTCCATCGCAGTGACGCCCGTGCCGCGGGTAAACCAGTGTGCAGATACCACCACAATCGCCTTCGGACGCGGCAACGTCTCACCCAGATGACGCCAGGCGCGGGTATAGACGTTATCTTCCAGAACGTTCATTGGGCTACCGTGGCCTAAAAACAGTGCTGGCATACGTGAAGAAGTCATGGTGATATCCTTAGAGATATTGGTAATTTGATGGTGCTACATTACGCGCATTCAGGTGAAGATGAACGCAGATAACCGTGAAGATCATCATCAGGAAATTTGAATGTCAGATATCGCTTAAGGAGAATGCATGTCAGTACCCTTGATTCTGACCCTGCTTGCAGGAGCCGCGACCTTTATCGGTGCGTTCCTCGGCGTGCTCGGTCAAAAGCCATCTAACCGCCTTCTGGCCTTCTCGCTGGGTTTCGCTGCCGGGATTATGCTGCTCATCTCGTTAATGGAGATGCTGCCCGCAGCGCTTCACACTGAGGGTATGTCCCCGGTCCTCGGCTATGGCATGTTCATCGTGGGCCTGCTGGGTTATTTTGCTCTCGACCGCATGCTGCCGCACGCACACCCTCAGGATTTAATGCAAAAAAGCGTTACCCCCATTGCGGGTAATATAAAACGAACGGCCATCCTGCTGACGCTGGGTATCAGTCTGCATAACTTCCCGGAAGGTGTCGCCACGTATGTCACGGCCAGCAGCAATCTGGAGATGGGTTTTGGCGTGGCGCTGGCGGTGGCCTTGCACAATATTCCTGAAGGACTTGCGGTTGCCGGGCCGGTTTATGCCGCCACGGGTTCAAAACGTACTGCTGTCTTCTGGGCAGGTATCTCCGGAATGGCTGAGATTCTCGGTGGCGTGCTGGCGTGGCTGATCCTCGGAAGCCTCGTTTCCCCTGTCGTTATGGCGGCAATTATGGCTGCCGTCGCCGGGATCATGGTTGCGCTCTCCGTCGATGAGCTGATGCCGCTGGCGAAAGAGATCGACCCGAATAATAACCCGAGCTATGGCGTGCTGTGTGGAATGTCGGTGATGGGCTTAAGCCTGGTGTTATTGCAATCTGCGGGTATCGGTTAGGATTAATCTGCCTCCGTATAATACGGAGGCAGACTTTTGAAACGTTAAGATATAGATAGAAATGATACGTTATTCCGTTGCCAACAAAGCCCTTGCAAAATATATAACTCATAGAGATAGAATGGTGAAATTTTATCAGCACATTATCGGAGTGATTGCATCTATTATGAATGTTAGCCAATGTTTACAATCAACATTAATTATATATTAACATACTCTTAAAATAGCTTTAAGATGCAGTAATCGCATCTCCCCTTCATCCTCCCATATACTCCAGTTGCGTTTTGAAATTTATATTCAGAGTATGAATTCGTTTGAAAAAGGATATTTTCATGTATATGGGTAAAAAAATTCTATTAGCTTTAGCTATAGCTGCCGCAGCATCGGGTTCCGCCTTTGCTGCCGAGCAGGGGTCGGGCAAAATCAAATTCAAAGGCGTTGTTATTGATGCGCCTTGCAGCATTGCACCAGACAGCGTTGATAAAGAAGTCGATCTCGGTGAAGTGACCACAGCCGTGATCAATGCCAACAAGAAGTCTTCCGCTGTACCGGTTGATATCAATCTGGAAAACTGCCAGCTTGACGATCCGGCCGACGAGACTGACACACCAGTGACCAAAGTCGATGTCACCTTTACCAGCTCAGCGACAGACGCGACTGACACCAGCCTGATGACCAACACCTTTGCGAGTGGTGCACAGAACGTGGGCGTTCGTCTTCTGGATAACGCCGAAGACAACATTACGCTGGGTGCGGCTAATGAGGTTGCTCTGCTGGCAGGTTCAACGACTCAAACGCTGCACTTCAAAGCATTAATGGAAGTTGTAACGGGTAAAACGGCGACTGCTGGCCAGGTTGAAGCCACAGCCAACTATATTCTGGCGTATAAATAACTACGCCATGTTTCAGATTAAACCGGCTGGCATTTTATGTCAGCCGGCGTTGGATGTATTTATTTGAGTAACAGGGCGATGACATATAAATTACAATACATAATCATTATTGTGTCCCTGTTAATGATGAAACTTGCCTCCGCTACCGAATTTAACATCCACGCCATCGATAAAGATCAGCGTGGCAGCGTTGATTTATCCCTTTTTAAAGATCAAATATCGATTACGCCAGGCGACTATTTTGTTACCGTTTCAATTAATGATATCCCGCTGGCAAACGGCTGGCAGCTCCGCTGGCAGGCGATAGACAAGAGCGTACAAGTCTGTATTCCACCTGAACTGGCCGATACGTTTGCTCTCCAGGACAATATCCGGAGCGCATTGGCGGAAAAAAACGGGTGCGTCGACTTTGCATCAAAACCGGATATTAAATTTAATTTTGAGCAATCCAGCCAGACGCTGAAGGTCACGATACCTCAGGCCTGGTTACAGTACCGTGCCGCAGACTGGATGCCTCCCTCAACCTGGGACAACGGCGTGCCGGGCGTACTACTGGATTACAATCTTTTTGTCAGCCATTACCAGCCGAACGATGGCAGCAGCACGGATAACGTCAACACCTACGGCACTGCCGGCGCGAACGTGGGCGCGTGGCGACTACGCGGTGATTATCAGTACACTCAAACCCATACCGACGCGGGTTCAGAGAATGACGGACGCTTTTCACGCGTCTATATGTTCCGTCCTATCCCCTCGCTCGGAGCCAAACTCACACTGGGTGAAACGGATTTCCAGTCCGCTATTTTTGATGCCTTCACCTATACCGGTGCCTCCCTGATTAGCGATGAGCGCATGCTGCCATGGTCGCTGCGCGGCTACGCGCCACAAATTACCGGCATCGCGCAAACTAACGCCACGGTAACGGTTAGCCTGGCTGACCGTGTCATTTACCAAAGCAACGTTCCGCCAGGGCCGTTTGTTATTCAGGATCTAAACCAGTCTGTCCAGGGTACGCTGGACGTCAAAGTGACGGAAGAGGATGGGCGCGTAAGCACCTTCCAGGTTTCTGCGGAATCGATGCCTTTTTTAACCCGCAAAGGTCAGGTTCGCTATAAGCTGGCGGCCGGAAAAGCACGCAAAGACGCCTCGCATGACGTTGAAGATAACGCGTTTATAAGCGGCGAATTCTCCTGGGGTATGCTGTCACAAACCTCCCTCTATGGCGGTACGCTCGCCGATGGCGATCGCTACCGGTCCGTTGCCGCCGGAATAGGTCAAAATATGGAGTACCTGGGCGCGCTCTCTTTTGACGTGACGCAGGCGACCAGTCAGTTGTCCAATCATAATAGCCAGACAGGTTACAGCTACCGTTTCAACTACAGTAAGCGTTTCGATACTACCGGTAGCCAGCTCACGCTCGCCAGCTATCGCTATTCCGACCCGCAGTTTCTCAGCTACGCTCGTTTTCTGGATGATGACAATCACGATCGGCAGTCAGAAAAACAGACGCTCAGCGTGACAGCTAGCCAGTACATTTCGGCGCTATCGCTCAACCTCTATGTGAACATGCTGCGTCAAACCTGGTGGAACGATTCCTCCTCCACGACGGGCAGCGTGACCGCAGGCTACAACTTTGATATCGGCCGCTGGAAAAATCTGGGCGTCACCCTGTCGTGGAGTAAAACGCATTATGAAGATGAAGACGACGATACGCAGTTCTATCTCTCACTGAGCGTACCGCTCGATCCCGATCATCGTCTGAATTACGACCTGCGCAACAGCGACAGTCTGAGCCAGAACGTATCGTGGTATGACACATCAGACCGCAACAATACCTGGGGCGTTTCGGCAGGTACCGAAAGCGAGAAGTCAGATGCCGGCGCGCAGGTGAGCGGCAACTATCAACATTATTCTCCTTATGGCGACCTGAATCTCTCCGGGAGTGTTAAGGCTAATGAATACAATTCCCTGAGCGCCAGTTGGACCGGTTCATTCACCTCGACGGCCAAAGGCGCTGCGCTGCACCGCCGCAGCTACGGTAACGAACCGCGCGTGATGGTCAGTACCGATGGCGTAGGCAACATCCCGCTGAACATGTCGCGGGATGAAACCAACCGGTTTGGCATTGGTGTTTTACCGTCCATCTCCAGCTATTCCCCCTCCAGCGTGCAGGTCAATATGAACAACTTGCCCGATGGCGTAGACGTTGACACCCGCGTCGTTACCTCAACCTGGACGGAAGGCGCCATCGGGTACCGTCAGATTGCGACCCGTGCAGGCAATGATATTGCGGGCATCTTACGTACCGCTTCCGGCACACCACCGCTAGGCGCGGTTGTTCGCCTGCTGGAAAACGATACGCAGATTGCCATGGTCGCCGATGACGGCCACGTCTGGCTCGGTGCCGTAGAGCCTGAACAACAGTTCCGCGTGACCTGGGGAGACAATCAGCAGTGTCGCTTCACGTTACCTTCACACCTTGAAAACAGTATGCAGTTGATACTGCCATGTCAGTAAGAAATCATGATGAAATTAACCCCACTCAAAAGCCTGTGCCTGATGCTGGTCGGCACAGCATTTACCCTCCACGCGGCTATAAACCTGGACCGCACGCGCATTGTCTTTCCGGAAAGCGACAAGGCCAGCAGCCTGAAGGTTGAAAACCAGAGCAAGGCGTTGCCTTATCTGGCGCTCTCCTGGATTGAAGATGAAAAGGGGCGCAAAGAAGACACGCATTTCATGGCGCTGCCTCCCATTCAACGCCTTGAAGCGGGTTCCGCGTCGCAGGTCAGGATCGTTAAGCAAACGGCCACCCACCAGCTACCGAAAGACAGAGAATCCCTGTTTTATTTCAACCTGCGCGAAGTGCCGCCGAAAAGCAGCAGTGCCAGTGAGGAACGCAGCGTCATGCAGGTGGCGATGCAGAGCAGGATCAAGCTGTTCTGGCGTCCTAAAGCGATTACCAAAAAACCCGGCGAGCAGGCGGAAATGCGGATGGAAGTTTCAGCCACTGCGAAAGGGCTAACCATACATAACCCGACGCCGTACTACATCACGTTGGTGTGGCTTAGTAAGAATGCCAAAACCATGCTGCCGGGCTTCGACAGCCTGATGCTTGCGCCTTTCGCGACAGCAACAACCTCCACCGGTGACTACCACGGTAACTATTACAGCATCGGTTATATCGACGATTACGGCGCGCTGAAAAAGGTCGACGTACAGTGCGCGGGGACGGCGCAGTGCTCGCTCACCGAACGGAAGATCGAAAAAGATGCGAAATCTCGCTAACGTATTGTTCATATTGCTGCTCTCAGCGCTGCCTTTAAGAGAAGCGCTGGCGCTCGACTGCTACCTGGGCGGTTCCGGCGGCCCCGTTGAAGAGGCCAAAACGATCTCGCCGTTTGCTATTCCCAGCAATGCGCAGGTAGGTGAAAAAATCTGGGAGTCAGATGACATCAAAATCCCGGTGACGTGCGACCACAATGTCACGAGCAATTTTCAACCTGAAGACGTTTTTGGCTGGGTGAACCCATATCCTTCTGCCACCGATCCCTATTATGAACTTGGGGTAACCTATGAAGGGATAGACTACGATGCAACAGGCCAGCCCAACGGCGTCGATACCCGACAGTGCCTGGACAACCAAAACATCACCATTTATACCCCTGCCCAGATCCGACAAATGGGATGGGAAAATAGAATCTGTTCCGGTAACCCGGACGATATCCACACGTCACGAACCTTTGTTGCTCGCCTGCGCTTATACGTAAAAATCAAAGCGATGCCGCCCCACGGTTATGTCAGTTCCCTTGGCGATTACATCGTTGTCCAGTTTGACGGAAAAGGCGGCGTGAATCAGATGTCGGACGCGAAAAACCTCAAATATCATATCAACGGTCTGCAAAATATTACCGTTTTGGACTGCGGGGCGACGTTTAGCATTTTCCCTGAAAACCAGGAGATCGATTTCGGTACCTTCAGCGCTCGCGATATGGTGAATCAGCAGACGCGCACTCGCACATTTTCGGTACGAACAACCAAAGTGCAGGATGCGCAATGTTCAGATGGCTTCAAAATGGATTCGTCGTTCTACACTACTGAGTCACTCAGCGCCGACGATACGGCGTTATTGATAGGGAACGGCTTAAAGCTGCGGATCCTTAACGGGACCCAGCCTTACACCTTCAACCGCTATGAAGAGTATGCTGATTTTACGGGCAGCACCCTGCAATATGAGCAAATATACACCGCAGAGCTGTCGCCGGTCGAAGGAAAAGCGATCCAGTCCGGCCCGTTCGAAACGGTGGTGCTGTTCAAAATTAACTATCATTAGAAACAAAAAAGCCGGGTCTCCCCGGCTTTTTCACATCAGCACTTTCAGCTGGCTTTGCGCTCGTGCGCCTGGCGATACTCAACCAGATCTTCAATCGTCACGACCGGCATATTGTGCAGACGCGCAAAGGTGATGCACTCCGGCGCGCGCGCCATGGTGCCGTCATCGTTGGTCAGTTCACACAGCACGCCAGCTGGTTTGAAGCCTGCCAGCGTCACCAGGTCGATGGTCGCCTCGGTGTGGCCGCCGCGGGTCAGCACGCCGCCCGCCTGCGCACGCAGTGGGAAGACGTGGCCTGGACGGTGCAGATCGGATGGCTTAGCACCATCAGCAATCGCGGCACGTACGGTGGTCAGACGGTCAGCCGCAGACACACCGGTGGTCACGCCATGCGCCGCTTCGATGGTCACGGTAAAACCGGTACCAAAGGCGCTGGTGTTGTTTTCGACCATCATAGGCAGCTCGAGCTGCTTACGGCGATCTTCGGTAATACACAGGCATACGATGCCGCTACCGTGGCGGATGGTCAGCGCCATCTGTTCAACGGTCATGTTTTCAGCGGCAAAAATCATGTCGCCTTCGTTTTCACGGTTTTCATCGTCGAGCACCATCACACCGCGACCTTCGCGCAGTGCATCCAGTGCATGTTCAACACGTTGAGTTGAAGTGCCAAAAGAGGAAAGTAGCGTCTGATTCATGGTAAAAAAACCTCATTAACATTATGGTTACCAGAATCAGGGCAGTCTTAGGAGCGCCGTATAAGCGGCAAAAAGATAACGTGAGCGGGCCCATGCCCGACTGGATCGTTACTCTCTCCCATCCGGACTCTAACCGTCGGCCCCGGAATTACACCGGATCTGCTGACCTTTGAGTATTCACCCAAAGCGCTCGCGGGCTTTCAGCGTTGAGCTGATTTACCGCCGGTGGGGAATTTCGCCCCGCCCTGAGAATAAGCGAGATAACTATAACGCTATTGATTACCCTGGGCAATGCATAAGCATCAAACAATTTTGTTTAACCCGCGGCATGACGCGCTACAATAGGCACTAACACCTTTTCATCAAGGGAAACGACAATGATTGACCCAAAGAAAATTGAGCAGATCGCGCGTCAGGTTCATGAGTCCATGCCGAAAGGCATTCGTGAATTTGGTGATGACGTTGAAAAGAAAATCCGCCAGACCTTGCAGGCACAGTTGGTTCGCCTTGATTTAGTCAGCCGCGAAGAGTTTGACGTGCAGACGCAGGTTCTGCTGCGCACCCGCGAGAAGGTGGCGCTGCTGGAACAGCGTCTGACCGAGCTGGAAAACCGCAATGCGCCGGTAGAAGTGAAGCCAGCACCGGCTATTCCGCCGGTGGATGACCAGGAGTAAGTGCGGCCTGTTGTGCCCGGTGGCGGCTACGCCTTACCGGGCCTACATGAACGCGTAGGTCGGGTAAGGCGTAGCCGCCACCCGACATAAAAAAACGGGCCAACTGGCCCGTTTTTTACTGACTGTCTTTCTGGATCTTCTTGATGATGTTGGTGGTGGAGCACCCGTCCTCAAAATTGAGCACCATCACCTCGCCGCCGTTGGCCCAGACCTCTTCGCTGCCCGCGATTTGCTCCGGCTTATAATCCCCGCCTTTTACCAGCAGGTCCGGCAGAATACCGGCAATCAGGCGCTGCGGCGTGTCTTCTTCAAACGACACCACCCAGTCCACGGCTTCCAGCGCGCCGAGCACGATCATACGCTGCTCCAGCGGGTTCACCGGACGCGTTTCGCCTTTCAGACGTTTGGTCGAGGCATCGCTGTTCACCGCCACAATCAGGCGATCGCCCAGCTTGCGCGCATTCGCCAGATACGAAACGTGGCCCGCGTGCAGGATGTCAAACACCCCGTTGGTCATCACCACTTTTTCACCACGTTTCCGCGCAGCGGCGACGGCAACCTTCAGCTCGTCTTCGGTCATCACGCCAAAACCGGTATCCGCACGACCGCGCACCGCGTTTTCCAGCTCGATTGGCGAAACGGTTGAGGTACCGAGTTTACCGACAACGACACCCGCCGCAGCGTTGGCGAAGTAGCACGCCTCTTCCAGCGAGTTTCCTGCTGCCAGCGTCGCCGCCAGCACGCCGATCACCGTATCACCGGCACCGGTCACGTCGTAGACTTCCTGCGCCTGGGTTGGCATATGAAGCGGTGCTTTGCCCGGCTGCAGCAGCGTCATGCCCTGTTCGGAACGGGTCACTAACAGCGCGGACAGTTCAAAGTCAGCAATAATCTTCATGCCGCGCTCAACCAGCTCTTCTTCGGTTTTGCACTTGCCCGCCACCGCTTCAAACTCAGAGAGGTTAGGCGTCAGCAGCGTCGCGCCGCGATAGCGTTCAAAGTCGGTGCCTTTCGGGTCGATCAGCACCGGCACGTTAGCTTTACGCGCCAGCTGAATCATCGTCTTCACGCTCGCCAGCGCGCCTTTGGCGTAGTCCGACAGCACCAGCGCGCCGATATTGCCCAGCGCCTGGTTGATGCGCTCGTGCAGCGGCTCGGGATCGACGCCCTCGAAACCTTCTTCAAAGTCGAGGCGGATCAGCTGCTGGTTGCGCGACAGCACGCGCAGTTTCGTGATGGTCGGGTGGGTCGGAACAGAAACGAAGTCACACTTCACGTTCACGTCCGCCAGCGATTTGCTCAGCGCACGGGCCGCATCGTCAATGCCGGTCAGGCCTACCAGGCGCGACTGCGCGCCCAGAGAGGCAATGTTCATCGCCACGTTTGCCGCGCCGCCGGGACGCTCTTCAATGGTGTCGACCTTAACCACCGGTACCGGTGCTTCCGGGGAGATACGGCTGGTCGGCCCATACCAGTAGCGATCCAGCATCACATCCCCAACAACCATAACCCCAGCACGTTCAAACTCTGGCAGTGTTACTTTCATTCCTGACTCCAGAAAGATTCACAATTTGCGCGCGATAATATCACACTTGATTTGTTACGCACGGCTCCACCAGCCATTTCTGCCAGCTTGCCGTGACCTGTGCGCGTTCATCTGAGAAACAGTCCTGCGCGACATGACCCGGTTGTTCCTGCAATGCCAGATGATGAAGCTCATCACGCAGCGTGGTATAGGCGCGGGTTAAGGCCTGCGCCTCCTGCTCGTCCATGATGTCGTTTTGCGCCAGCAGTTCCAGAATGCGCACGTTATCCGACCAGCGCGTCAGCTTCGGCTTGTCGTGCGCGTGCAGCAGTACCAGATACTGGGTAATGAACTCAATATCGGTAATCCCGCCCTCGTCGGCTTTGATATCAAAGCGATCGCGGTGTTTATTGCCGAGATGCGCCCGCATTTTCTCGCGCATTTCACGCACTTCCGTTTGCAATGTTGCGCCATCCCGCAGTGTCGTCATGACATCCTTGCGAACGGCATCGAACTGCATTTTTAACTGCGGATCGCCATACACCACGCGTGCACGCACCAGCGCCTGATGTTCCCACGTCCAGGCTTCGTTCTTCTGGTAATCGGCGAAGGATTCCGTTGAGGTCACCAGCATGCCCGCCGCGCCTGACGGACGCAGACGGGCATCCACTTCATACAAAATGCCCGACGAGGTGCGGGTACTGAACAGGTGCATAATGCGCTGCGCCAGACGCAGATAGAACTGGCGCCCGTCAATTTCACGCTCGCCGTCGGTCATCACGTCAACCGGGCAATCGTGCAGGAAAATAAGATCGAGGTCAGAACTGTATCCCAGCTCCCAGCCGCCGAGCTTGCCGTACCCCACGACGGCAAAGCCGCGCCCTTCGCGGTCGGCCAGGTGTTTCGGCTGGCCGTAGCGCGCCACCATCTGCACCCACGCCTGATGCACTACCGCGTCGATAATCGCTTCCGCAAGCCAGGTTAAGTGATCGCTCACTTTCATCACCGGCAGCGTTCCGGCAATATCCGCCGCCGCCACGCGCAGCATCTGCGCCTGCTTAAACTGGCGCAGCGCCTCAAGCTGCTGCTCTTCATCTTCTTCCGGCACGCGCAGCAGGTACTGACGCAGCTCGTCCCGGTAGGCATCCGTCGCCGTGGGCTGATAAAGCGTGTTCGGGTCGAGCAGCTCATCCAGCAGCAGCGGGTAACGTGCCAGCTTGTTCGCCACCATCGGCGACGCGGCGCAGAGGGAAATCAGATGCTTGAGCGCGCCGGGGAATTCACTCAGCAACTCAAGGTAAGTGGTACGGGTGATAATCCCGCTCAGCAGCGGCATCATGCGTGACAGCGGCACCGGCGCGTCCGCCCGCGAGCAAACCTCGCTCAGCAGGTGCGGCATCAGGTGATCCAGCACCTGACGACCGCGCGGGCCAATGGCGCGTTTGTTCAGTTCGAGACGGAAATCCGCGATCAGCGCTACTACACGATGGCGCGCGTCGTCGGTTAAATGCGTCAGCACCGGCGTGGTATCGTCTTCCTGAAGTGCGTCCTGCCACAGCTCGCGCCAGTGTTCGGAAAGCGCATCGTCCTGCGATTCACTTTCGTCATCACCAATCAGGTCGTTAAAGATGCGGCGCACGCCCGCCATGTGGGCATCCAGCTTTTCAGTGAGCGCCGCCCAGTCGTCCACGCGCATCCCCCAGGCCAGACGCGCCCGGTTAAGCTCATCGCCTGGCAGAGTCTGGGTTTGTTCGTCATTGATGCTTTGCAGCAGATTTTCCAGACGACGCAAGAAGAGATAGGCCTCGCGCAGTGTTTGCGCATCGCCTTCCGGCAGCAGGTGAAGTTGATCAATCGCGCTCAACGTTGGCAGCAGCGAGCGGGACTGCAGCGATGGCTCACGGCCGCCGCGGATCAACTGAAAGACCTGGACGATAAATTCGATTTCGCGAATGCCGCCCGCGCCGAGCTTGATGTTGTCCTTCAGACCACGACGACGCACTTCGCGGGCAATCATCCCTTTCATATTACGCAGGGACTGGATCACGCTGAAGTCGATGTAGCGACGGAACACAAACGGGCGCAGCATGGCACGCAGTTCGTTGGCGTAAGCGTCGTCGCTGTCGCCCATAATCCGCGCTTTGACCATCGCGTAACGCTCCCAGTCGCGCCCCTGCTCCTGGTAATAATCTTCCAGCGCGGCAAAGCTCAGCACCAGCGGGCCGCTGTCGCCAAACGGACGCAGGCGCATGTCCACACGGTAGACAAAACCGTCCTGCGTGGGCTGGTCCAGCGCCTTAATCAGACGCTGCCCGAGGCGGGTAAAGAACTGTGCGTTGTCCAGCTCGCGTCGGCCGCCGCGCGTGGAGCCGTTCTCGGGCCAGGCAAAAATCAGGTCGATGTCGGAGGAGAAGTTCAACTCACAGCCGCCAAGTTTGCCCATTCCCAGAATCAACAGCGGCTGAGGGACCCCTTCCTCGCTGCACGGCGTGCCCCACTCTTTACAGCAGGCGGCGTAGAGCCAGTCGCGCGCGGCGACAATCAGCGTTTGCGCCAGCTCGCTTAGCTGCTGCAACGTGCTCTCTTCGCTTACCCACTCCAGCGACTGCGCCCAGGCAATGCGTACCATCACCCGACGGCGGAACTGGCGAAGGACGCGCATCAGCGTCGCTTCATCCGCTACGTCTTCGAGTGCGGTTTGCAGCCAGCCAGCATAATGCCGCCACTCGTCCGCCTGTGGCGGTGCGTTCTCAAGCTCTGCCAGCCAGTCCGGGTTGGCGGTGATACTTTCCTGCACAAAATCACTGAAGGCGAGCACGCTCTTTGCCTGCTCGCTTAACGATGAGGCCGGTAATGACTCGGGCAGACGTTCGCAAACGGTCTGCCACTGCTGCTGTAATTGCGAAGAAAGCGGCATTATTGGGGTTCCTTGCCAGAGTTAACGTTTTCCGCTGTGCAGCCAGAACGGCTCCTGCGAAATGGCCTCGTTACGGAAATGCTCAATCTCAATATGCTGGCGGGTTTCAATGGCGTGTTTCAGCCCCTGCCAGTTCTCCAGCCAGGCCTGCGCCTTCACGCCGTCATAGGCACCGGACAGCAGCACCATACTGTCGATATTGCGCGAAAGACGGGGAAGCTGATCGCCATACTGATCGCCCAGCGGGTAGGCAAACGTGGTCTTCAGTTCAGCGGCATGGCGGGAAAGATGAATATCCGCGAAACGTTTGAAGTTTTCCGCGATTTTGGTTTGCGCTTTTGCATCCAGGAAAGTACGCCAGCCGCGCGTCACCAGAAACTCGGTCAGCGCCAGTTTTGCCGTGGCGGTTTGCGGGCTGTAGATCGCCGTTTGCGCCGATACGTCCGAGAGCATCAGCGCTTCGGTTTGCGTCAGCAGATCGCGTAAGTGAGCACTCGCTTTGCGTGGAACGATACCGCCGAACAACGCAAGGGTATGACGCACCAGGGCAATGGCTGCCAGCACGTGGGATTTCGCGTTTTTCACATTACGCACCCACAGCTCTTCGTGGTACTGCCACTGGGAAAGCGCCAGCTCCAGCGCGGCTTCCAGACCCTGCTCAACGCTGGCTTTCGGCGCAACGTGCAAAATGGCCGTCTCTTTCAACACGCGCGGCGCATTCCCCGCCGCCAGGTGGTAGCCGCGCGCGGCTTTACTCAGGCTTCCCTGACGCAGTCCGGACTGATTGACCAGCTTGCGCGCCAGCTTCAGCACGTCGTTGGCGTCACCTTCCAGCAGTTCAAGCTCCAGTTCGCAAATCGGTTCCTGGAACTCCCCCGCCTTCACCTCGCCCAGATCGAGGGCGATTTCAATGCGGCTTTTGCCTTCCGTCACCAGCCATTTCTCGCGCCAGAAATCGGTGCTAAACAGCGGCTGTACTTCTGCGGATAAGGTTTCCGGAAGTTTGCCTTCCGGCCAGACCTCAGCCGGAAAACGTTCAAGCTCAAGTTCTGGCTTACTGATGTCGATATTGTATTCCGGGCGTTGGTGCAAACCGCCCACCACGCGACCGGCAATTTTCATCGTCATCTCGTAGCGCCCATTCGCGCCACGGATGCGCAGGCCCATGTCGTGACGGCGCAGCCAGTTATCCGGCGTTTCGTAATAGATATTAAGCAGTTGTACCGGTTCATGGTGTTCGCCGGAAAACGTGTGCAGATGCTGACGGAGCGCGTCAACGCTGTCTTTTTCGACGATAAACTTTAATTCGATTTCTTGTGCCATAGCCTTGTACTTTTGCCTGCGTCACAGACGCGTCGATGAAGGCGAACTTCCTCGCCATTTGTTTGTCAGTACATAGTATTTTGCGCCAAATTACCACGCAATGAGCAATTTGACGGGCGTAAAAGTTTGAAGAGGTGGAAATCACGACACAGATGATTCCGATTGATGACGAATCCTTTGCGTAGCGACACTGATACCACTACTATCGTTCCACTATTTATGAAAATAACGACTGATATGCTTAAATTACGCCTGATTGGACTTACTTTACTCGCTTTTAGCGCCGCAACCGCGGTCCACGCTGAAGAGAAGCGTTACGTTTCTGATGAACTGAACACCTGGGTACGCAGTGGCCCTGGTGACAATTATCGCCTCGTGGGCACGGTAAATGCCGGCGAGGAAGTGGTTCTGTTACAAACCAATGCAGACACCAACTACGGTCAAGTACGCGACAGCTCCGGTCGCACCGCCTGGATCCCGCTGAAAGAGCTGAGCAACGTGCCAAGCCTGCGCACCCGCGTGCCGGACCTGGAAAACCAGGTGAAAACCCTGACCGATAAGCTGACCAACATCGATAACACCTGGAACCAGCGCACAGCAGAAATGCAGCAGAAAGTGGCCCAGAGCGATGGTGTGATAAATGGTTTGAAGGAAGAGAACCAGAAGCTGAAAAACGAGCTGATTGTCGCGCAGAAGAAAGTGAATGCCGCCAACCTGCAGCTTGATGACAAACAGCGCACCATCATCATGCAGTGGTTCATGTATGGCGGCGGCGTGCTGGGCGTCGGTCTGGTGCTGGGTCTGGTGCTGCCAATGCTGATCCCAAGCCGTAAGCGCAAAGACCGCTGGATGAACTAACTCGTCTTCTCTGCCACACTTACGTATTATCTTGCGAAAAGAGAAAACGGGAGTGTAAGGCGTGAAGAGTTATCTGGTCGGTGGTGCGGTACGTGATGCGTTGTTAGGTCTGCCGGTCAAAGATAAAGACTGGGTGGTGGTGGGCGCCACTCCCGAAGAGATGCTCGACGCGGGCTACCAGCAGGTAGGCCGCGATTTTCCCGTTTTTCTTCATCCTAAAAGCCGTGAAGAGTACGCCCTGGCGCGTACCGAACGAAAATCCGGCTCTGGCTATACCGGCTTTACCTGCTATGCCGCCCCGGATGTGACGCTGGAGCAGGATCTGCTGCGCCGCGATCTCACCATTAACGCCCTCGCCCAGGACGAAAACGGCCAAATCATCGATGCCTACGGCGGCCAGGACGATCTCCGTGACCGTCTTTTGCGTCACGTTTCCCCGGCGTTTTCTGAAGATCCGCTGCGCGTGCTGCGCGTGGCGCGTTTCGCCGCGCGTTATGCGCATCTCAGTTTCCGTATCGCTGATGAAACCATGGCCCTAATGACCGCGATGACCGAAGCAGGCGAGCTGGAACACCTGACGCCAGAACGCGTCTGGAAAGAGACGGAAAATGCCCTCACGACCCGCAACCCGCAGGTCTTTTTCCAGGTGCTGCGCGACTGTGGCGCGCTGAAGGTGTTGTTCCCGGAAATCGACGTGCTGTTTGGCGTCCCCGCCCCGGCGAAATGGCACCCGGAAATTGATACCGGTATTCATACCCTGATGACGCTGAGCATGGCCGCCATGCTCAGCCCGGACGTGGACGTGCGTTTTTCCACCCTCTGCCACGATCTCGGCAAAGGGTTAACGCCGAAAGAGTTCTGGCCGCGCCATCACGGACACGGTCCGGCAGGCGTGAAGCTGGTCGAAGGAATTTGCCAGCGTCTTCGCGTGCCAAATGAGATCCGTGACCTGGCAAAACTGGTGGCGGAATTCCACGACCTCATCCATACCTTCCCGATCCTGAAACCAGCCACCATTGTTAAGCTGTTCGATAATATCGACGCCTGGCGTAAGCCGCAGCGCGTGGAGCAGATTGCGCTCACCAGCGAAGCCGACGTGCGTGGTCGCACCGGGTTTGAGGCTTGCGATTACCCACAGGGCCGTTTGCTGCGCGAAGCGTGGGACGTGGCGAAAGCGGTGCCGACGAAAGACGTGGTAGAGGCAGGATTCAAAGGACCAGAGATTCGCGAAGAGATGACGAAACGGCGGATTTATGCCGTCGCAGCATGGAAGGAAAAGCGTTGCCCTCAGCCAAAAGACTGAGGGCCGTTGGTCATCAGAAGAAGACCACGTACACCGCAGCCGCGACGATAAAGCGGTAGATCGCGAACGGAATGAACGAGATACGCTTGATCAGCTGCAGGAAGGTTTTGATGGCAATCAGCGCCACGATAAAGGCGGTGATGAAGCCAACGGCGAACATCGGAATATCGCCAGCCGTCAGGAAGTGATAGCTCTTATAGACGTCGAGTACGGTGGCACCCATCATCATCGGCACGGCCAGCAGGAATGAAAATTCCGACGCGGCATAACGGCTCACGCCCATCAGCATGCCACCTGAAATGGTCGCCCCTGAACGGGAGAATCCTGGCCACAGCGCCAGACACTGGAAGCAGCCAATGATAAACGCCTGACGGTAGGTCATATCATCCAGACCTTCCGCACGTGGGGTTTTAGGTTTCAGCACTTCTGCTGCAATCAGCAGGAAACCGCCGACCACCAGCGCATACATCACGTTAATTGGGTTAAACAGCGATTTGATGGTGTCGTGGAATACCAGTCCCAGCACGACCGCCGGAACCATCCCGAGCAGAATGTGAATCAGCGTCAGACGACCCTTGCCTTCCCCTTCACGCTGCGGCAAACGTCCAAAGTGGATGCCGATCAAACCAAACAGACGACGCCAGAACATCACGACGACGGCCAGAATAGAACCCAGTTGAATCACCACTTCGAACGTCTTTGCGGTATCGCCCTCAAAGCCCAGCAGATGGCCGACGATTATCATATGGCCCGTACTGGAAACCGGCAAAAACTCCGTCAATCCTTCGACCACACCCAGTATTGCCGCCACCAGCAGCGAGTGCATATCGCTCATCTATAAACCCCTAAAAAGATATAAAAAAACGGTGTCCCACGTGGACAACCGTGAAAGATACAGCTTTATGACCGGTATAACCTAAAATGGTTTAGCGATTATGACGTTAAATCTTTGCTTTCAGATTATTGCCACGCTCGATAATCACGCCTACGTTGGCAGCGCGCGCGACCGCCCCCGGTTTGCTTAACTTGATGCGTACCCACGGTGAGTTGAATTTGGTCAGCAGCAGTTCCGCCACCTCTTCCGCCACGCGTTCCACCAGCGCAAAACGCTGCCCTTCCACGTGCCCCACGACCGCGTCACTGATGTCGGCATAGCTCAGACAGTCCTTCACATCGTCGCTTTTTGCCGACGCGCGGTTATCCCAGCCCATTTCGATATCGAACACCAGCTTCTGCTCGATGGTCTGTTCCCAGTCGTAAACACCAATAGTGGTGATTACCGAAAGTTGCTCTATAAATACAATATCCATCACGACCTGCCTGCTTTTTGGCTAAACCGGATACCACTTCCGGCGAATTATGCGTATTATCCACAGATGCTGAGAATACAGATACATTTTCAAAACGGAACAGCGTTATGAGTGCAATCGCGCCTGGAATGATTATCCTCGCCTACCTTTGCGGCTCAATCTCCAGCGCCATTCTGGTCTGCCGCATCGCCGGGTTGCCTGACCCACGCGAAAGTGGTTCCGGGAATCCGGGAGCGACCAATGTACTACGAATTGGCGGCAAGGGAGCAGCCGTAGCGGTTTTGATTTTTGACGTTCTGAAAGGGATGCTTCCCGTCTGGGGCGCGTATGCGCTGGGCGTCACGCCGTTCTGGCTCGGTCTTATCGCCATCGCCGCCTGCGTCGGCCATATCTGGCCCGTTTTCTTTGGTTTTAAAGGCGGAAAAGGCGTTGCGACGGCCTTTGGTGCGATTGCACCTATCGGCTGGGATCTCACCGGCGTAATGGCCGGAACCTGGCTGCTGACCATTCTTCTGAGCGGCTACTCGTCGCTGGGCGCCATCGTCAGCGCACTGATTGCCCCGTTCTACGTCTGGTGGTTTAAGCCCCAGTTCACCTTCCCGGTGTCGATGCTCTCGTGTCTGATCCTGCTGCGTCATCACGACAACATTCAGCGCCTGTGGCGTCGTCAGGAAACCAAGATCTGGACGAAGCTCAAGCGTAAGAAGAAAGACGCTAAATAAAGCGTTCGTTATGCCTTATAACCAAATGTGATTTTGGTCACCTTCTGCCTGTGGTAACTGTTAGAGACACAACACAACCACACAAAAAGAAAAATGGCAGAAATCACAGAGACAACACCCCTTTCAACGGCAGGAAGCGCCCCGGATGGCGACATCAAGTGGGTGCGCAGCGCATCGGACGTTTCGCGTCTGGTTAACGACGGTTCTCAGGGCCGGGCCAACGCCCGTATCGTGGTCGGTATCGCGCTGGGCGGTATTTTCCTCGACGCCTACGATCTCGGCGCGCTGGCATTTGGCATCAAGGACATTACCCGCGAATTCAATTTAACCCCTGCAGGCACCGGTATGGTGGCGTCGGCCATCACCTTTGGTGCTATCGTCGGGGCGCTGCTCGGCGGCTATCTCACGGATAAAATTGGTCGCTACCGCGTGTTTATGGCCGATATGGTCTTCTTTGTCGTCGCCGCTATCGCCTGTGCGCTGGCTCCGAACGAATATGTGCTGGCGGGCGCGCGCTTTGTGATGGGGCTCGGCGTGGGGATCGACCTTCCCGTAGCGATGGCGTTTCTCAGCGAGTTCGCCAGACTGAAAGGTCCGGGAAACAAAGCGTCCAGCGTCGCGATGTGGTGCCCCACCTGGTATGCGGCCATCAGCGTCTCCTACCTGCTGGTACTGTTCTTCTACGCCGTGCTACCGGAAAGCCACAGCGACTGGCTCTGGCGCCTGATCCTCGGCTTTGGCGCGGTGCCCGCGCTGGTGATTATCGCCATTCGTAGTCGTTACATGAGCGAGTCTCCGGTCTGGGCGGCGAATCAGGGCAACCTGAAAGAGGCAGCATCCATTTTGCGGCAGTCGTACAACATCAATGCCCACGTGCCGCAGGATGCCCTTGACCAGCCCGCGCCGGTGGTTAACAGAGCAAAATGGTCGAACTACCTCAACCTGTTCCGCGGCATCTATCTGCGGCGCACCACGCTCGCCACGCTGCTGTCGGTCGTCTCTTCGTTCGCCTATAACGCCGTAGCCTTTGGCCTGCCGGTAATTATTTCAAGCTTCTTTGTCCAGTCGATGCTCACCACCATTTTGATCTCGCTGGTGCTGAACCTGCTGTTTGCGTTTGTCGGTGGATTACTGGCGGTACGCTATGTTCCACGCTTCGGCGCGTGGCGGATGTCGCTCGCGGGCTATGCCTGCCAGCTTGCCGCACTGCTCGGGCTGGCGCTGATTGGCCGACCGGAGGGTGCCTCTGAAGGCGTGCTTGCTGTTTCGATGCTGGCGCTGTTCCTGTTCGGTCAGGGCTTTGGCCCGGGCGCACATACCATGACGTTTGCGTCATTAAGCTATCCGACCTCCCTGCGCGGCGTAGGCGTGGGCCTCAACCAGACGCTGATGCGCAGCAGTTCAACGCTCTCACTGTTCCTGTTCCCGCTGCTGGTCGCCTCGCTGGACACCGCCGTGTTCTGGGTGATTGCACTGGCGCCGTTTATCGGCCTGGCGTCGCTGCTGGCGATCCGCTGGGAGCCGTCCGGGTATGATGTGGATGCGGAGGATTATCGCTAGCCTTTCTTGCCGGGTGGCGCTGCGCTTACCCGGCCTACATGACAGACCATCCATAAGCGACTCATATGACAGCCTTCATTTCCGCCAGGGCATACTGAAACGTATCCCGATAGTGTGGAAATGGAAGCACCATGTTAGCAGCTCAGGTCACTGATAATTCGTACAAAGGCTGGCAGGCGTCGCTTGCCCTCCAGTTTTGTCACGCTCCTGAGAAAACCCTCCTGCACTCCGCCCACCACGTCGGGCCGCTCACCGTTCAGCGTCCGTTTTACCCTGAAGGGGAAACCTGCCACCTTTACCTGCTGCACCCGCCCGGCGGGATTGTGGGCGGCGATACGCTGGACATTTCCGTTCGGCTGGATGCCAATAGCCATGCGCTTATCACCATGCCCGGCGCCAGCAAGTTCTATCGCAGCAGCGGCCCGCAGGCTCGTCTGAGCCAGCATTTTTATCTCGATGAAGATTCCACGCTGGAGTGGCTGCCGCAGGACACGATTATTTTTCCCGGCGCGAATGCCGCGCTGCGCTCCGTCTTCCACCTGAAGGCCTCCAGCACGCTGTTGGCGTGGGAGCTGTACTGCCTGGGCCGCCCGGTGATAAACGAAACCTTCAGCCACGGCACGCTGGAGAGCCGCCTTGAGGTGTGGGTGGATGATGAACCGCGCCTGATTGAGCGCCAGCACCTCAGCAACGGCGATCTCACGCCCGTCGCCGGACATCCGTGGATCGGCACGCTGCTGTTCTATCCGGCTGCCGATGATCACCTCGACGCGGTGCGCGAGCGGCTCGCGCCACTGGAAAATTATGCCGGGGCAACGCTCACCGATGGCCTGCTGTCGGTGCGTTTTCTCTCCAGCGACAACCTGATTTGCCAGCGGGTGATGCGCGATGTCTGGCAGTCGCTTCGCCCGCTTCTCACCACCAAAACCGCCTGTTCGCCGCGTATCTGGCAGACATAAGAGAAACGTTATGGAACTGACCCCCAGAGAAAAAGACAAGCTGTTGCTGTTTACCGCCGCGCTGGTTGCCGAGCGCCGCCTTGCGCGCGGGGTAAAGCTCAATTACCCGGAATCGGTCGCGCTGATCAGCGCCTTCATTATGGAAGGCGCGCGCGATGGCGAAACCGTCGCCTCGCTGATGGAGGCGGGCCGCCACGTCCTGAGGCGCGATCAGGTAATGGAGGGCGTCCCGGAGATGATCCCGGATATTCAGGTCGAAGCCACCTTCCCGGACGGTTCCAAGCTCGTCACCGTCCACAACCCGATCGTCTAAGGAGCGCGTGATGATCCCTGGTGAATATCAGGTCCAGCCCGGAAACGTTGCCCTCAACGTCGGGCGTGAAACTCAAAGCGTGATTGTCGAAAACCACGGCGACAGGCCGATCCAGGTCGGATCGCATTACCACTTTTACGAGGTCAACCCGGCGCTGAAGTTCGATCGGGAAGCCACCAAAGGCTACCGGCTGAACATCCCGTCGGGCACCGCCGTGCGCTTCGAGCCCGGCCAGAAGCGGGAAGTGACGCTGGTGCAGGTCGCGGGTGCGCAGCGCATTTTCGGCTTTCGCGGCGAGGTGATGGGCGAGGTGAAACATGACTGAGATTTCACGCCGGGCGTATGCCGATATGTTCGGCCCCACCACCGGGGATAAAGTGCGGCTGGCCGACAGCGAGCTGTGGATCGAAGTGGAAGACGATCTCACGATCTACGGCGAAGAGGTCAAGTTCGGCGGCGGAAAGGTGATCCGCGACGGCATGGGCCAGGGGCAGATGACCGCTGACGGCTGCGTGGATCTGGTTCTCACCAACGCGCTGATCGTCGATCACTGGGGGATCGTAAAAGCTGATATCGGTGTGAAGAACGGGCGGATCTTCGCCGTCGGCAAAGCCGGGAACCCGGACATTCAGCCCGGCGTGACGATCCCGATTGGCGCAGCAACGGAAGTGATTGCCGCCGAGGGGAAGATCGTCACCGCTGGCGGGATCGACACCCACATCCACTGGATCTGCCCGCAGCAGGCGGAAGAGGCGCTGGTCTCCGGCGTCACCACCATGATCGGCGGCGGCACCGGACCGGCGGCGGGCACCAACGCCACCACCTGCACGCCGGGGCCGTGGTATATCGCCCGCATGCTGCAGGCTGCCGATACGCTACCGGTGAATATCGGCCTGCTCGGTAAGGGTAACGGTTCAAACCCGGATGCCCTGCGCGAGCAGATTGCCGCGGGCGCTATTGGGCTTAAGATCCACGAAGACTGGGGCGCGACGCCCGCGGCAATTAACTGCTCGCTGGAGGTCGCTGACGAGATGGATATCCAGGTGGCGCTGCACAGCGACACGCTGAATGAATCCGGTTTTGTCGAAGATACGCTGGCGGCCATCGGCGGGCGCACTATTCACACCTTCCACACCGAAGGCGCGGGCGGCGGCCATGCGCCGGATATCATCACCGCCTGCGCTCACCCGAATATTCTGCCCTCCTCCACCAACCCGACGCTGCCCTACACGGTTAACACCATCGACGAGCACCTGGACATGCTGATGGTTTGCCATCACCTCGACGCGGATATCGCCGAGGACGTGGCCTTCGCGGAATCCCGTATTCGTCGCGAAACCATCGCCGCCGAAGACGTGCTGCACGATATCGGCGCGTTCTCGCTTACCTCGTCAGATTCGCAGGCGATGGGCCGCGTCGGGGAAGTGATTATTCGCACCTGGCAGGTCGCACACCGCATGAAGGTCCAGCGCGGCGCGCTGCCGGAAGAGACCGGCGAGAACGATAACTTCCGCGTGAAGCGCTACGTCGCTAAATACACCATTAACCCGGCGCTGACCCACGGTATCGCCCATGAAGTGGGATCGATTGAGGCGGGCAAGTTGGCGGATCTGGTGGTCTGGTCCCCGGCGTTCTTTGGCGTCAAACCCGCCACCATCGTCAAAGGCGGGATGATCGCCTGCGCGCCGATGGGCGACATCAATGCCTCGATCCCTACGCCGCAGCCGGTGCATTACCGCCCGATGTTTGGTGCCCTTGGCGCCGCGCGCCACGCCACGCGGCTGACGTTTATCTCGCAGGCCGCCAGTGCAAATGGCATCCCGCAGCAGCTCAACCTGCAGAGTGCCACCGCGGTGGTGAAAGGCTGCCGGACGGTAAAAAAGGCGGACATGATCCACAACGGCCTGCAGCCGAATATCACCGTCGACTCACAAACCTACGAGGTGCGCGTCGACGGTGAACTGATAACCAGCGAACCGGCGGACGTTCTGCCGATGGCACAACGCTATTTCCTGTTTTGAGGAGTGATGATGATCTATTTAACCCAACGCCTGGACCATGCGCATCCGATTACCGCCAGCGTCACGCTGCCGATTGACGTGCGGGTGAAAAGCCGCGCCCGCGTGGCGCTGAACGACGGACGTGAAGCCGGGCTGATGCTGCCGCGCGGCCTGCTGCTACGCGGGGGCGACCTGCTGACTACCGACGACGGTAGCGAAGTGATTGAAGTGATCGCAGCAGCAGAGTCGGTTTCCATGGTGCGCTGCGCCGATCCGTTCCTGCTGGCTCGGGCCTGCTATCACCTGGGCAACCGTCACGTGCCGCTGCAGATCATGCCCGGCGAGCTGCGCTATCACCACGATCACGTTCTCGACGACATGCTGCGCCAGTTCGGGCTGGAAGTAACGTTCGCTACTCTGCCGTTTGAACCGGAAGCGGGCGCTTACGCCAGCGATGCCCACAGTCATTCTCACGCTCATTCACATTAAGGATTCATCATGCGCAAGTATTTACCCCTGCTGCTTCTGGCCTTTTCCCTTCCGGCGCTCGCCCATCCCGGCCACGGCACCGACAGCTTTCAGGCCGGTTTTCTCCACCCGCTGACCGGGCTCGATCACCTGCTGATGCTCACCGGTGCGGGCGTGCTCTCGGCGCTGAGCGGTCGCAAACTCCTGCTGCCGTTTGCCACTCTCGGGATGATGCTTGTCGGTGCGATTGCGGGCAGCCTGCTCGGCGGCTTCAGCGGCATGGAGATGCTGATTATCGCCTCGCTGGCGGTCTGCGGCGTAATGATGTTTAAAACTGAAAACCGCCTGCTGCTGGCGGTGCCTGCCCTGGCGATGTTCCACGGCTGGGCGCACGGCGTGGAGATGTCCGGCCACAGCTTCTGGCTCTTCACCAGCGGGTTTATGTTCGCCAGCGCCACGGTGCTGTGCGCCAGTTTTGCCGCAGGATTGCTGCTGCGGCGTCACGACGGTCTGCGTAAAACCTTCGGCGGCGGGCTGATTGTCTCCGCCCTGCTGGCGCTGATGAGCTGATGGAGCATGCCCGCCAGCGGCTGCGCCTGATGCAGCTATCCAGCAGCAGCCTGCCGGTCGGATCGTTTACCTGGTCGCAGGGGCTGGAGTGGGCCGTTGAGGCAGGCTGGGTCACGAACGCCGACGCGTTCAAACGCTGGCAAATCCAGCAGATGGAGCAGAGTTTTTTCTGCGTCGACCTGCCGCTGTTTATCCGTCTTTATCAGGCCTGTGAGCAACACGATCTTACAAATGCAAAACGCTGGACGGCATACCTTCTCGCCTGCCGGGAAACGCGCGAGCTGCGTGAAGAAGAGCGCAACCGCGGGGTGGCCTTTACGCGACTGATTAAGAGCTGGGAGCCGGATTGTCCGCCCGAATGGCTGCCGCTGTTTATGCAAAGCCAGCTCTGCGGCATGGCCTGGCTCGGCGTGCGCTGGGGCATTGACGCGCGCGAGCTTGCGCTGAGCCTGGGCTACAGCTGGATGGAGAGCGCGGTCATGGCGGGCGTCAAGCTGGTGCCGTTTGGGCAACAGGCGGCGCAGCAGCTCATTATCGAACTGAGCGACCACTACGCCGCTGGTTTTAAACAGGCATTTTTACGTCGCGACGACACGCTGGGGGCTGCTACGCCGCTGTCTGCCATCGCCTCCGCGCGCCACGAAACCCAATATTCACGACTATTCCGTTCCTGAGGAGTCAACATGGCTGATTACAAACATCCCCTGCGCGTGGGCGTGGGCGGCCCGGTGGGGTCGGGTAAAACCGCGCTGCTGGAAGCGCTCTGCAAGGCGATGCGCGACACGTATCACCTCGCGGTGGTGACCAACGATATCTACACCAAAGAGGATCAGCGCATCCTCACCGAGGCTGGCGCGCTGGCGCCGGAGCGCATCGTGGGCGTGGAGACGGGCGGCTGCCCGCATACTGCCATCCGCGAAGATGCCTCAATGAACCTGGCGGCGGTTGAAGCGCTCAGCGAGAAGTTCGGCAATCTGGATTTGATCTTCGTGGAAAGCGGTGGGGACAACCTGAGCGCGACGTTCAGCCCGGAGCTGGCGGATCTGACCATCTACGTAATCGACGTGGCCGAAGGGGAAAAAATTCCGCGCAAGGGCGGGCCGGGGATCACCAGGTCTGATTTTCTGGTGATCAACAAAACCGATCTCGCGCCGTACGTCGGTGCGTCGCTGGAGGTGATGGAGCGCGATACCAACCGCATGCGCGGCGATCGTCCGTGGACGTTTACCAACCTGAAGGCGGGTGACGGTTTAGCGACGATTATTGCGTTTCTGGAAGAGAAAGGGATGCTGCGGGTGTAGTGTGGTTTATTGCCGGGTGGCGGCTTCGCCTGACCCGGCCTACGGTTTTGTAGGCCCGGTAAGCGCAGCGCCACCGGGCAAAAAAGCTCACGCCTCCGGCAGTTCCGCCAGCGGCCAGCGCGGACGCACGGACACGCTCAGGTCGGACGTCGCACCGGCATTGAGCCGCACCATACCCGCGTAAGCGATCATCGCGCCGTTATCGGTACAGAATTCCGGACGCGCGTAGAACACTTCCCCGCGACGCTTTTGCATCATCTCGGCGAGCTTCGCACGCAGCGTACGGTTAGCGCTCACGCCGCCCGCCATCACCAGACGCTTAAAGCCGGTCTGATCCAGCGCGCGTTTGCACTTGATCATCAGCGTATCCACCACCGCATCTTCAAACGCACGCGCAATATCCGCGCGGGTTTGCTCGTCGTTGTCGTTATTGCGGATAGTATTCGCTGCGAAGGTTTTCAGCCCGGAGAAGCTGAAATCCAGCCCCGGACGGTCGGTCATCGGGCGCGGGAAGACAAAGCGCCCTTCCGTTCCCTGCGACGCCATTTTTGACAGCATCGGGCCGCCAGGGTAATCCAGCCCCAGCAGCTTGGCGGTTTTATCGAACGCCTCACCGGCGGCATCGTCGATCGACTCGCCCAGCAGCTCGTACTTGCCAATGCCCGTTACGCTAATCAGCTGCGTATGACCACCGGAGACCAGCAGCGCCACAAACGGGAATTCAGGCGGATTCTCTTCCAGCATCGGTGCCAGAAGGTGCCCTTCCATATGGTGAACCGGAATAGCCGGAACATCCCACGCGAACGCCAGCGAACGGCCAACGGTCGCGCCAACCAGCAGCGCGCCGACCAGGCCCGGGCCTGCGGTATACGCCACTGCATCAATTTCTTTTGCCGTTAATCCCGCTTCTTTCAGCGCCGCCTGAATCAGGGGAACTGTTTTACGCACGTGGTCACGAGAGGCCAGCTCAGGGACGACGCCGCCGTAGTCAGCGTGCAATTTCACCTGACTATACAGCTGGTTGGCCAGAAGCCCTTTTTCGTCGTCGTAAATGGCGATGCCGGTTTCATCGCAGGATGTTTCAATACCCAGTACACGCATGACTTGTTTTACCTCGTTTCAATACCGCGCAGTGTAGAGCCTGGGCGGGTTGATGTAAAACTTTGTTCGCCCCAGGAGAAAGGCTCGTGTATACTCCTCACCCTTATTAAAGTCCCTTTCAAAATCGCATCGGTGCTTTACAAAGCAGCAGCATTTGCAGTAAAATTCCGCACCATTTTGAAATAAGCTGGCGTTGATGCCAGCGGCAAACCGAATTTATTAAAGGTGAGAGTTACATGCCGGTAATTAAAGTACGTGAAAACGAGCCGTTCGACGTAGCACTGCGTCGCTTCAAACGTTCATGCGAGAAAGCAGGTGTTCTGGCTGAAGTTCGTCGTCGTGAGTTTTATGAAAAACCAACGACCGAACGTAAGCGCGCTAAAGCTTCCGCTGTGAAACGTCACGCGAAGAAACTGGCTCGCGAAAACGCACGCCGTACTCGTCTGTACTAATCTGTTGAGGGCCAATGCCCTCAATTGACAGACAGAGTAGTAGTCGTAAGGCCGTGCTTCCGGAAGGAATGCGCGGCTTGTTTTCGTTTATGAGTCACTAAAAATAACGGGGCATATGGCCGGAAGAATCCCACGCGTTTTCATCAATGACCTGCTTGCCAGAACCGACATCGTCGATCTCATCGACGCGCGGGTAAAGCTAAAAAAGCAGGGCAAGAACTACCATGCGTGCTGTCCGTTCCATAACGAAAAAACCCCCTCCTTCACCGTAAACGGTGAAAAGCAGTTCTACCATTGCTTCGGCTGTGGCGCACACGGTAATGCCGTCGATTTTTTGATGAACTACGACAAGCTCGAGTTCGTTGAAACCGTTGAAGAGCTGGCGGCGATGCATAACCTTGAAGTGCCGTATGAAGCAGGCAGTGGGCCAAGTCAGATCGAGCGCCATCAACGGCAAACGCTGTATCAACTGATGGATGGCCTGAATTCGTTTTACCAACAGTCTCTTAAGCACTCTGCGGCTGAGCCTGCGCGTCAGTATCTGAACAAGCGCGGACTGAGCGACGATGTCATTGCGCGTTTCGCTATTGGTTACGCCCCGCCCGGCTGGGACAACGTGTTAAAGCGTTTTGGCGGCAATAGCGAAGATCGTAAGTCTCTCATCGATGCAGGCATGCTGGTCACCAACGACCAGGGACGAAGCTACGACCGCTTCCGTGAACGGGTGATGTTCCCGATCCGCGACAAGCGAGGCCGGGTAATTGGTTTTGGTGGTCGCGTGCTGGGTGATGCCCTGCCGAAGTACCTCAACTCCCCGGAAACCGATATTTTCCATAAGGGCCGCCAGCTGTACGGTCTTTATGAGGCGCAGCAGGATAATGCGGAACCTCCGCGTCTGCTGGTCGTCGAAGGCTATATGGACGTCGTGGCACTGGCGCAGTACGACATCAACTACGCGGTTGCGTCGTTAGGTACGTCCACCACTGCCGATCATATTCAGCTGCTGTTCAGGGTGACCAACAACGTCATCTGCTGTTACGACGGTGACCGCGCAGGACGTGACGCCGCCTGGCGAGCGCTGGAAACCGCGCTACCTTATATGACCGATGGGCGTCAGTTGCGCTTTATGTTTCTGCCCGACGGTGAAGACCCGGATACGCTGGTGCGTAAAGAGGGCAAAGCGGCGTTTGAAGCGCGGATGGAGCAGGCTCAGCCACTCTCCACGTTTTTGTTTAACAGCCTGATGCCGCAGGTCGATTTGAGTACCCCTGACGGGCGCGCGCAGCTCAGTACGCTGGCGCTGCCGTTAATCAGCCAGGTGCCCGGCGAAACGCTGCGCATCTATCTGCGTCAGGAGTTGGGCAACAAGCTCGGCATTCTGGACGATAGCCAGCTTGAACGTTTAATGCCTAAACAGGCTGAAAACGGTGCGGTTCGCGCCGCGCCTCAGCTAAAACGCACAACCATGCGTATACTGATAGGGTTACTGGTGCAAAACCCCGAGCTTGCTCCGCAAGTGCCGTCACTGGCGGGTTTGAACCACGAAAAATTGCCCGGACTTGGCTTATTTTCAGAACTGGTCAACACTTGTTTGTCTCAGCCAGGTCTGACCACCGGACAACTTTTAGAACATTATCGCGGCACAAAAGAGGCCGCTACCCTTGAAAAATTGTCGATGTGGGACGATATAGCAGATAAGGATATTGCAGAAAAA
Source organism: Enterobacter mori (assembly GCF_025244905.1). NCBI lineage: Bacteria > Pseudomonadati > Pseudomonadota > Gammaproteobacteria > Enterobacterales > Enterobacteriaceae > Enterobacter > Enterobacter mori. The sequence continues at coordinate 3,987,500 of NZ_CP104285.1, forward strand.
ACGTTCACCGACTCGCTCAACCATATGTTTGATTCGATGCTTGAGTTGCGCCAGGAAGAGTTGATAGCTCGCGAGCGCACACACGGCTTAAGCAGCGAAGAACGCCGGGAGCTCTGGATGATTAACCAGGAACTGGCGAAGAAATAAGTCAAAGACAAAAGTATTTAACGGCTTAAGTGCCGAATATCGATCGGGAAGCCCCCGGCAGCCGCACTGAGAGGCAGCGGCAAAAATATAAGTACGCCCTCGCTTTAAAGGTTGGCAGCCCCATCGCCGACACCAATCAAACGAAATAAGTGTGGATACCGTCTTATGGAGCAAAACCCGCAGTCACAGCTGAAACTTCTTGTCCAACGCGGTAAGGAGCAAGGCTATCTGACCTATGCCGAGGTCAATGACCATCTGCCGGAAGATATCGTCGATTCAGATCAAATCGAAGACATCATCCAAATGATCAATGACATGGGTATTCAGGTGATGGAAGAAGCACCGGATGCCGATGATCTGTTGCTGGCTGAAACCTCCAACAACACTGACGAAGATGCGGAAGAAGCTGCTGCACAGGTACTGTCCAGCGTGGAATCTGAAATCGGGCGTACCACTGACCCGGTCCGCATGTACATGCGCGAAATGGGTACTGTTGAACTGTTGACCCGCGAAGGCGAAATTGACATCGCTAAACGCATCGAAGACGGGATCAACCAGGTTCAGTGTTCTGTTGCTGAATACCCGGAAGCCATCACCTATCTGCTGGAACAGTACGATCGCGTTGAGGCTGAAGAAGCTCGCCTGTCCGATCTGATCACCGGCTTTGTCGATCCGAACGCTGAAGAAGATATGGCGCCTACCGCCACTCACGTCGGTTCTGAACTGTCTCAGGAAGAGATGGATGACGACGAAGACGAAGATGAGGAAGAAGAAGACGACAGCGACGACGACAACAGCATCGACCCTGAGCTGGCACGTGAGAAGTTCGGCGAGCTGCGTACCCAGTACGAAGTCACGCGTGACACCATCAAAGCGAAAGGCCGCAGTCATGCCGCCGCTCAGGAAGAGATCCTGAAGCTGTCTGAAGTGTTCAAACAGTTCCGCCTGGTGCCAAAACAGTTCGATTATCTGGTGAACAGCATGCGCGTTATGATGGATCGCGTGCGTACCCAGGAACGTATCATCATGAAGCTGTGCGTTGAACAGTGCAAAATGCCGAAGAAGAACTTCATCACCCTCTTCACCGGCAACGAAACCAGCGAGACCTGGTTCAACGCGGCTATCGCGATGAACAAACCGTGGTCAGAAAAACTGCATGATGTGAAAGACGATGTGCAGCGCGGCCTGATGAAACTTCAGCAGATCGAAGAAGAAACCGGCCTGACCATTGAGCAGGTAAAAGACATTAACCGTCGTATGTCCATCGGTGAAGCGAAAGCCCGCCGTGCGAAGAAAGAGATGGTTGAAGCGAACTTGCGTCTGGTTATCTCTATCGCCAAGAAATACACCAACCGTGGTCTGCAGTTCCTGGATCTGATTCAGGAAGGCAATATCGGTCTGATGAAAGCGGTAGATAAGTTTGAATACCGTCGTGGTTACAAGTTCTCTACCTATGCGACATGGTGGATCCGTCAGGCGATCACCCGCTCTATCGCAGACCAGGCGCGCACCATCCGTATTCCGGTGCATATGATTGAGACTATCAACAAGCTCAACCGTATCTCCCGCCAGATGCTGCAGGAGATGGGTCGCGAGCCGACGCCGGAAGAGCTGGCCGAACGCATGCTGATGCCGGAAGACAAGATCCGTAAAGTGCTGAAGATCGCCAAAGAGCCAATCTCCATGGAAACACCCATCGGTGATGATGAAGATTCGCATCTGGGTGATTTCATCGAGGATACCACCCTCGAGCTGCCGCTGGACTCTGCCACCACCGAGAGCCTGCGTGCTGCCACGCACGACGTTCTGGCTGGCCTGACCGCCCGTGAAGCAAAAGTACTGCGTATGCGTTTCGGTATCGATATGAATACCGACCACACGCTGGAAGAAGTGGGTAAACAATTCGACGTTACCCGCGAACGTATCCGTCAGATCGAAGCAAAAGCGCTGCGTAAGCTGCGCCATCCAAGCCGCTCTGAAGTGCTGCGTAGCTTCCTGGACGACTAATCGTTCCTGTTATCGAAAAGCTCCCTCCGGGGAGCTTTTTTTTTGCGGATTTTCCGCAGAGTACAAAAATTGGTAGGGGTAGCCGCTCTAACATGCAATTGTAAATGATATTTATTTTCATTATCATTTTTCTTTTCGTAAACTACTGTAAAGAAAAATTACATGAATTTCAGAACATTAAAAAATCAATCCCTCTGTGCGCTCGCGATTTCCCTGGCCCTTCACGCGGGGTCCGTTTTGGCAAAGGACTTCACGGAAGATCAGTTTACCTCTCAGTCGCTGGGCCACGGCGTTTACGAAATGGCCTATGACGCTGGACAAAAAGCAGTCTACGCGGCCTCTGCCCCCTCTTTCGAGAAAGACAAAACCGCCGGTGAAGTGTTCCAGCTTGCGGCCGATTCACTAAAAGTTGATAAGCGCATTACTACCCAGCGCCGCCCGTTTGCGGTTTCACTGGATGATGCCAATCATATCCTGTGGTTAGGCAACGCGCTGGATGGCTCAGTAACCCTGCTGGATACCCGCACCAGCAAAGAAGTGAAAACCCTCCAGCTTGCGGATGTTGAGAATAAAGCACACGTCCGCGAGGTGGTTCTTGATAAGAAACACCACCGCCTGTATGTCTCCGGCATCGGCAGCGAAGGCAAAGGCGTGCTGTGGGTCGTCGACGCGCAAAAACAGACGTTACTCCTGACCCACAAACAGATGGATCCGGTCGGTTTTGCGGTCGATGAAGCAGGCGACAAAGTTTACGCTGTGACCGGTAAAGGCGAGCTAATTACCCTGGATGGCAACACCTCTCAGGTTCTTTCCCGCGTGAAGGTTGACCCCGCTGAACCTAAACACTACTTCCTGAACATCGCGCTGAACACCGACAAAGGCGTTGGTTTTATTGCGGATACCAACACCCGTGACGTGCTGGTTGTCCAGCTCGACTCCGGCAAAATTGTTCATCGCGTTCCAACACCGAACTCTATTGCCGCGGTCTACAACCCTGCGCGCGATGAAGTTTATGCTACCCATCGCAATGCCCGTCAGATAAGCGTTATCGATGCCAACACCTACAGCCTGAAACACACCGTCACAACGGCGGCGATGCCGAACAGCATGGTGCTTTCCCCTGACAACAAAACGCTGTTCGTCAGCGTGAAACAGGATGAAAAGGCCAACAAGGCTGACTATGTGCTCAAACTCGATTTAACCCAATTCTGAGGAGTGCGATGTGATGAACCAGACACGTATGGCGCTGGCGATCTCGCTCGCCCTCGCCACCCTTCCTGCGGCGGTTTTCGCCGAGGAAGCTACCCCGGCAGATGAAGATCAGCTTGTCGTCACCGCCACCGGTTTCGCGCAGGAACGCCGCGAAGCACCGGCCACCATCTCTGTCGTCGGTGAAAAAGAGCTTAACACCCGTTCGAACCAGAACGTGACCGAGGCGCTTCGTGAGATGCCCGGTGTATTAGTGGGCAACGGTAACGGAAGCCTGGCAACAGGTGATGTGCAGATGCGCGGCATGGACTCAACCTACACCTCTTACATGGTGAACGGCATTAAACAGGGTACCCGCGAATCCCGCCCTTACGGGCACCACATCGGCACCGAAGCGGCCTTTTTACCTCCGCTTGCCGCTATCGAGCGCATTGAGGTGATCCGTGGGCCGATGTCTTCACTGTATGGCTCTGACTCCATTGGCGGCGTGGTGAACGTCATCACCAAAAAAGGCTACAACCTGGATGCATGGACCGGCGTACTGGAAGATAACTACTTCCTGCAGGAGAAGAGCGAATACGGCAACACCAACCAGACCAATGCTTTCCTGATGGGTCCGATTATTCCCGGCAAACTCGGGGTGAGCGTGGCGGCGGATTATCTGGACCGTCGCGATGACGACAGCCAGAACGATGAGCGCTTTGTAAAGCACCAGGCCGGGAATCTGGACGCGACCATCAACATGTCGCCGACCGATACCCAACTGTGGGATTTAAATGTCGTTAAAGGGCATCAGAAAAAATCACACAACGATAAAGCCTGGGAATGGGATTTTGACCGCGATGCTGCGTCGCTTTCTCAGCACGCCTGGTACGGTGACGATTTGCTGGAAGCAAAGAACTTCGTCAGCTACGAGAACGCCAAAACCGAATATCGCGTTCCGGGGATGAGCTCGCAGTTCATCAAACAGCGTAACTACGAGGCCAATAGCGCGAATACCTTTACGCTTGGCGATCACAAGCTGACGCTGGGGATTAACTTCACCCGCAACGAGCTGGACGACACCTTCGGTATTGCAGACAAAGAAGTGCCGGGCGTCACGCCAGTCAGCAAAATCACGCGTAACGGCTGGGCCGTCTTCGCCGAAGACGCCTGGATAATGGTGCCTGACTTCACCCTCACTACCTCAGCGCGTCTCGATCACGACAGCTATTTTGGCTACCACGTAACGCCAAAACTCTACGGTAACTGGACGATTGATGAAAGCTGGGCGCTGAAAGGTGGCGTCTCCGCGGGCTATAAAAAACCGGATCTGCGCCAGAACAACGAAGGCTTCACCAGCGTTTACGGTTCGTATCCGTATTCCTATATTGGCATCGGTAACAACGACCTGAAGCCGGAACAGAGCGTCAACACCGAACTGGGCGTCTACTGGCAGGAGGACGCGCTGGCGCTGGATGCCACCGTGTTCTTCACCAAATTTAAAGACAAGATCAGCGACTACACCATCTGTACCGCAACGGCTACGGAGAAGTGTGTGTACAACGGCTATGAAGCGGAAGAGGTCTCCCAGTACTTCAACGTCAGCGACGCGGAAATTTATGGTCTGGAGCTGAACGGTGACTGGCAGGTCACGCCCGCGCTGAAGGCTAACGCAAACTACACCTATACGCACAGCGAGCAAAAGAGCGGTCAGTACAAGGGTGAAGCGCTGAACGAATTCCCGAGCAGCATGGCCAACCTCTCCCTGACGTGGAACGCGCTTAACGACCTTGAACTGTGGACCAAAGCCAGCTGGCGCAGCAACACGCCGAGCACCGGGAAATCGACATCCACAGAGGCCTATGCGCTGGTCGATTTAGGCGCACGCTACCATCTCAACAAGCGCATCACGCTGATGGCGGGGGTCTACAACCTGTTCGACGTGAACCCGATCTACAAAACGTCCTATAACCAGTCTTCCCTGCTGGAAGGACGCCGCTACAACATGGGCGCGCGCTTCGAGTTCTGACAGTGATGCCGGAGCCTCTGGCTCCGGCAGCTACAGCCCGCGCACCATCAGCGCCTCATCCAGTTCGCGATATGCTTCAACCAGCTTATCCAGCGTTGCCCTGTTCAACCCGCTTGGGTTTGGCAGCACCCACACCTGCGTTACACCGATGCTAATGCTCTGTTTACCCCACTGCGCCCCGCGCTGGCTGAATGCCTGCTCGTAAGCCTGCTTGCCGAGGATAGCCAGCGCAGCGGGCTGATAATCCTCTATCTTCTTGACCAGTTCCCGCCCGCCGCTGCGTAATTCATGCAGATTGACCTCGGTTGCCTGCACCGTAGGACGCTCGACCAGCATGGTGATCCCACAGCGCGTATCCAGCAGGTGTTGCTCCTCTTCTGGCTTGAGTAGCCTGTCGGTAAAACCTGCCTGATAGATCACCTTCCAGAAGCGATTTCCCGGATGAGCGAAGTGAAAACCGATGTGCGCCGAGGATTTGCCCGGGTTAATACCGCAAAACACCACCCGCAGGCCAGGGGCCAGAATGTCGTTGATCATCGTTACTCCCACTGATACATCGTTATGGAAGTATAAAGGATTGATTATGCATTGTTTATAAAAACAGCAGGCAGGAGTGAATGGCTGGATTGCTGCGGGGAGTTACTTTATAATTCACCGCCACGGCCCCTTAGCTCAGTGGTTAGAGCAGGCGACTCATAATCGCTTGGTCGCTGGTTCAAGTCCAGCAGGGGCCACCAAATTTTCGCTTTAGAATCATATAATTAAGCCACTCTCGCGAGTGGCTTTTTTGTTTATAGTTTCATCATTGGCAGCAAAATGGCAGCAGGGAATAAGCTGCCACCAATAAAAAACCCGCCGAAGCGGGTTAGTTTGTCAAAAATTCATGTGTCCCTGACCACTGTTTAAAGGGTGCGGAGGCACATGATCGACCTGTCCGGGTGTTACGATAAAGCGCACTACGGTTTCATGAGTAACAAAAGTGGTTCCACAGTTTATGTTTTGGCACTGGCAATAACGCTCTTTCGTATTATCTGATACACGAAAGCTACTGCGAGTATGTGCCGCGTGTCCGCATTTCGGACAATTCATCATAACCGTTTCTCCCCAAGTCATTACACGCAATCCCATAATGATACACGAACATCCATTTTGTGAACATTATCATTCCATTTCTAAATCATCTATCTTTACCTCAAGCTCCAGAGTCGTAGTGAAACCATTATCTGCATTGACACTATGCGTCAGGGTGGTAATGGTCCATTCGGCATCATCAATGGGCTGTTTAAAGCCGCTCACCTTCACCGGCATTTCGGTATACAGATCAGCCCTTCCCTCTGCGAGCTGCAGGGAGAATGTTGCCACCCCGCGCTGCAGGCGCTCCCACTGCATCTTTGCCGCTCGCTCTGCATTGCTGCGGTTTGCATAAGTTCTGTTGAGTACCAGCACGTTTTCATCCGTTCCAACCAGGTAATCTCCCTGTTTTGCTTCCGGCTCCTTTGCCGCAGTGGTTTTTTTTCGACGGCGCCTAACCTTTGCAGTCTCTTTTTTCTTTGGCTCACGTGTATGGAGCCAGCTGGCAATTACCCCCGTATAGGCATCGCGATCAGCCAGAGTAAAACGATGACCGTCACCGGCCTGGCGGGTTATGGTGATAACCGGCAGCGGCTTACCGCTTGCCGTTCTGCCCTGCCCCTGGCGGATAAACAACAGATTGCCGTCCTTAACTGAGGCTATCGCCCCATACTGCCGCGCCAGCTTCATCAAAAAGCTGGCGTCGCTTTCATTAGTCTGGTCAAGATGATCGACAGGCTTGTCCAACAGGTCCTTTCCCAGCGCCATCTTTAATTTATGCCTGCCCGCGATTTCCTTCACAACTTCGCCCACCGTTGTCTGGTGCCAGGACTTTTCACGCCGCGTATTCAGGGTTTCACGGAAATCGGCACTACGCGCGCGGATTGTGAGACGGTCAGGCGCGCCGCTGTGCTCAATCTCATCGACAGTAAACGCCCCTTTCGGAAAAAGCGGCTGACCTTTCCACCCCAGCGCAAACTGAATAATGGCCCCCCGACGCGGCAGAACGATTAGCCCGTCCGAGTCGTCCAGTTCCAGATCAAGCTGGTCCGCTTCAAAGCCCCGGTTATCCGTCAGCGTCAGACTCATCAGGCGCGCATCCAGCACGGTAGTCACATCTTTACCTTCAATGATGATACTGAAACCGGGAGTTTTGCTGTTCAGGTTCAGGAGATCAGAGCTGAAATTCACTGCAGTAACCCTCCAACCGTATTTTTCATATTGCCTATCGCAGAGGTGGCAGATTCCTGCAAATTACTGAGCTGGTCGCTGAGGCTGCCGAACATATCAGACAGCGACTCATCCACCCGTTTCAGGCTTAGCGAAAATTCGATGCGCCGGGGCATACCGCTCTCAAAAAATTCTGTTTTTGTCTGGCTCAGACTCTCGATCACAAACATGCCGTAAATCGTCCCGCTCCCCTCAATCAGAGGCCAGGCTTTTCCCAGCTCCGCCATCTGCTCCAGCGCCAGCAAAGACAACCTGCCGCCGGTAATCTCCGGCAGCAGGACGCCGGACAGCGTAAGCGAATCGTTATCCGGTCCAAGAAACTGCGTTGACGGGCGCCGGTTAACCCGGCTGTTGGCTGCGTGCCGCCAGCTGCGCTGATACTGCAGCTCCTGATAGGGCACTGTTCGCAGCATGAATACGTACAACCCCAGCACCATCATCATTATTCGTAACCCCCTCGATCACTGAAATTACTGCGTGTTTTTGCCCTGGCCCTGCGCTCACGCTCATCAAGCTGCCGGGCCACCTCGCGGGCGATATCCTGCGCGCTTTGCCCTGGCTGCGCGACAATATGAATTGGCGCGCTTATCTCGTACTTAATTACCTGCGGCTGTCTCTCTTCCTTCGGCGACGGCGCCGGTTGCGTCCTGACAGGCACACTGTACGGATGAAGTGGTGCGGCTTCTGCCGGGGCAGCCGCCAGGCCCATTACGCCAGCGACCACGGAAGCGAACACCTTCTGGCGCATAGCCATCGGGTCAACCCTGTTATCCGTGATTTCCGTAATGGCCGGTGCTGGCATGACGGCAGCAGCGATATCAGCCAGCTCCGCAGCACGATCCCGACCAGGAAGTTTTACCGGGGCGTTAACAATCTCAGGAGGCAGTATTAACCTGCTTTCAGGCCGTTGATCCGGGCTGGCTGTTACATCACGAACGGGGCTTACTGTTGCCGCCAGTTTCACCAGTTCAGTAGTGCGATTGATTACCGGAATATTTGCCGGACCGTTCACACTATCAGGCGGCAGAACTATCCCGCGTTCAGGACGTTGTTTAGCGCTGGCCGGTTCCGTCCGGGAAGGATTGAGCGTTGCCGCCACCCTCGCCAGATCAGCAGTCCGTTTCCTGCCGGTGACATTGGCGGGTCCGTTAACAATCTCTGGGCCATTCTCACCCACGATGCCGAACTGGCCGCGCGGAATGGTACCGCCACTGTCGTACATTCCAGCAAAACCCATCGTCGGGAATCCGCCAGGCGGCAGCACCACTTTACCGTCTCTGTTGACCGTAGCTGGCTGCTGCCGCGTGACCTGTTCAGGAAGCTTCGCTTTGGCCGCCTCCTTGCTGACAATGCCGAGTTTTTCAAGCAGCCAGGACACGCCCGATTTAAGCGAATCCAGCGGGTGCATGACCATGTTCAGCCCTGCCGCCAGCGCTTCGCCAAACTGCCGCCCCATCGACGCCGCGCTTTGCAGTTCTGCAGAGGTGGATTTAACCGGCGTCAGCAGATCAGTAAACCAGCCCCACAACGCCTGGACCTTGTCACCTATCCACTGGAAAACAGGCTGCAGTGGCTCAAACGCCGCACTGATAGGCGCAGCTGCAGCTTTGAATCCTTCAACCACTCCACCTAAAAATGCGCTTATCGGCTGCCAGTATTTCCAGACAACCAGCGCCACGCCAGCCAGCGCCGCCACGACCAGACCTATCGGACTAAGCAGGGCGCCCAGCAATCCAGAAATCCCGTACAGCGCAACGCGAAGGAGAGCCAGCGGGCCGGACGCCAGAAAACGAAGCACGCCACCGGCTGCGGATAATCCCCCGCGCAACGCGGCCAGAGGATTCATTACCATGCCGATAATGTTGCGAATACCAGACATTCCGCCGCGAAGGACAGCAAGCGGCGCACCGGCCAGCGCTTTCAGCGCATTGCCAGCCAGCCCGGCAGAACGGCGCAGGGAGTTAAGGGGAGACGTCAGCAATCCGGCGCTGCTGCCGGATGCCGCCAGGCCACGGCGCAACAGGGAAAGCGGCGCATTTGCCAGCCAGGACAGCGCACCGCCGGTGCGGGTCACTGCAGACATAACGGATGGGAGTGTTTTTACACCGAGCACGGACAGGCCTAAACGGATCACCGCCAGCGGCCCCAGCACGGCAGCCACGGCCACCGCCAGCGTGCCGAGTACAACGGTTATCGCAGCAGTGGCAGCCGCCACTTTCATCATCGTGCCCGCCAGCTGCGGGTTAGCCTCAACCCATCGACGCAGTGCCCCGGTAACGCTTTTGACGTACCCCATGATATCCATCAGCGGCTGGCGCAGGGTTTCACCCAGGCTACTGAAAGCGTTCTGCGCGCCCGTTTTAACAAGCAACCACTGCGCGGAAAGTGAATCCTTATTGATATCGGATTCTTTCTGCATGGAGCCGTTAGCCTCAGTGCCTGAGGTAAGTTTCAGCTGTCGCTGCAGCTCCGGCAGGTTATTTGCCAGCTTCGCCGCATCGTCGCCAAACTCCTTGCCAAATATCATCGTCATGGCGGACAGGCGCTTGTCCTGCGGCAGTTTGTTAACCTTCTCCAGCACACGCTGAATGGTCCCCATTGCGTCCTTTGTCATCTGCTTTTCAATCTCTTCTGGATTGAGTTTCAGCAGATCCATACCTTCCATGAACCGCTTGCTCTGCATGGTGGCAATCGACAGTTCGCGCACCATCGCATTTGATGCGCTGGCGGCAATTTCAGGCGCGGCGCCCAGAGACAGGAAGGTGGAACCCAGCGCGGCCGCCTTGCGGAAATCAAGCCGGTCAGCCACGCCGCCCATGCGCTGCAGCACATTGATGATATCGCCGCCCTTAGACATGGCGTTATCGTCCAGGTAGTTCAGGGCATCGCCAAGCTGTTCAATATTGCGGGTCGGCACTTTATAGAGCTGCGCGATTTTCCCCAGCCCCTCCGCCAGCTCATCAGCGGGCAGCTCGAATGCCGTTGCGGCCTTTGCTGCAGTGGATGCAAAGGCCAGCAGGTCACGCTTCTGGTCTTCGTAAGAATCGTTCTGGTTTGTCACGCCCATGCGGGCGCCACCTTCAACCAGCGCGGCATAGTCGATGGCGCCATTCTCCATCGGCAGCTGTTCACTGGCGGCCTTGATGGCATCCTGCATGTCATAAAACTGCTTTGTGCGGTTGCCGTTGTCGTCCCGCAGCCCGTTAACCTGCTTTGCCACGCCTTTCATCGCATCTTCCATGCTGGCATAGCTTTTAACGGCAGCCATCACCGGCGCACCCATCGCCAGCCCGGCGGCAGTAGTCGTTGCTCCGGCGCCCGCAATACGATCCCGCACCTCAAGGCGCCGCGAATACTGATCGCGGACGGCGTTCATACGGGCCTGCTGCTCGCCCAGGCGTTTAAGGGATTTCTGCTGTCGGTCCAGCGCCTGCCGGGTTTCGTCGGCATTCTGCCGCAGCTCCCGCTGCGCACTGCTCAGCTTTTTGGTGTCCAGCCCGGCCTCATTGAGCGCAAGACGCTGACGCTGCACCGACTGACGCAGGCCGTTGTATTTGCTCTGCAGCTCGTTAACGCGGTTTTTTGCCTGCTCAAGCAGACGCGCCTGCGCCGCCGTCGGGCGGTTAGTTGCCGAGAACTGCGTGGCAAGCTTCGCCGCTTCTTCGCGTGCGGCTTTAAGACTGTTGCCAGTGACGGCCAGCTGCGCGCTTGCCTTGCGGAAACCGTCAATACGGCCCGCCTGGGCGTCCAGTTCTTTTAATCTTGCGCGGCTTTGCTGAATGGCGGTAGCCAGCTCTTTAGAACTGGCCTGCGCTGATCGGAATGGGCGGGTGAGTTTATCAACCGCATTTAGAATTACCTGCAAACGCAGGTTAGTGTCACTCATCGCTGGCCCCGCTTCTCTGAATCGCTTTATGCCGCCACTCCAGCACTTCGGTCAGCGGCATAACGTCAGTGACGGACGGCGGCCAGTGAAAAATGGTGGCGATATCAGCCACCAGGTCTTCTACCGTCAGGCTGTCGGCAAACCGGCAAGCACCGATTTCTTCAACAAAAAAGTGACCACCTCAACCGACAGCGCGGTGAGATCGGCGGGGTCCATTTCAGCCATTTCCTGAGCGGTCAGCGCGGGCGTGGAGATGCGGGGAATAATCGTCATCATCGCGCCGACGTCCATATCCATGATCGCCTGCAGACGGGTGCCACGCAGCGCGCCGGACTGCGGCTTGCGCAGCACAATTTCGGCAATTTCGGTTTTACCGCGTTTGATTGGGGTGTCCAGCTGTACGGTTTTTTCAGTCAGTTGTTCGCTCATTGTCATGTCCTGTTAATAAGGTACTGGCGCGGCTGCCCGCGCCTTTAAAGTAGATCAGAGGCCCAGGGCGTTGCGGTGTTCTTCCATCAGGTCCACGCCATCAACGATTTCAATCATGTTGATCACATCAACCTCATAGAGCACCTCGCCGTTAATGGTCAGCTTCGCGTAGCTGTTGGTGCTGCTGACTTTTGTGGTGTTGCTCTCCCCGGTTTTCCATTCGCCGGAATCGACTTCTTTATGTCGCCCGCGCACAACCAGCTCAACGGCCTGCACTTCGCCGGTATCGTCACGCTGAATGGAGCCGGTGAAACGCAGCTGGATACCGTCAACGGTGGCTTTACCCATCTGTTTGAATAACAGCAGTTCGGTGCCACCGATTGAAAATTCCGTGTCCAGCGCGCCATCATCCAGCCCCAGATCAACATCAGCCGAACCGGGCATACCGCCGCCGCGATACTTTTCAAACTTGCGGCCGAATTTAGGCAGGGTCAGGGACTCAACAATCCCCTGATAGTTATTCCCGTCGTTAAACAGGTTCAGGTGTTTTAACTTGCGTGGTAAAGCCATATTGTCCCCTTACGCGCTGACCTGGCTGGAGAAATCCAGCAGATACTGATCGGTGATGCGCTGGCGCAGCATCAGGTTTTCCAGAGGCGGTACCGGCGTATAGTCGTAATCGATAGTGAGCTTCCCGGCTTTCAGGGAATCTTTATCGTTTACGGACTCATCCAGCCAGCAGTCGGCGCCGATGATGTAGCCCTGCGTTTTCAGGTTGCGCAGTTTGGCGCGAATACCTTCGATAATGTCGCGGGCCAGTGACGGGTTAAGCACGCCATCCACCGCCCACATATGCGCTTCGGCGATGGTGTCAGCCAGTACCTGCGCGGTGCGGGTGTAGTTTTCAAAGGCAAACAGTGGATCGTCACTGAGGCAACGGGAACCCCAGAAGCGGAAGCCGTCTTTGCGGATCAGCGTGGTGACATCGTTCTGGTTCAGCAGCCCCGCATCGGTTGCCGGGTCCTGCAAATCCCAGAACACATCAGCAGAAATGCCGGTGACGCCATTCACGCCCACGTTGGACAGGGATTTGTGCCAGCCGGTCTGTTCGTCAATTTTGGCACGCAGGCCAAGCGCACGGGCTGAGGCGTAAGCCGTTGCGTCAGCATTCAGCACGGTGTCAAAACTGATGAAATCAGGCCAGATCAGCATCCCCTCACGCTGGCTGAAATTAGCGCGGTAGGCAATGGCCTCCTCTACCGTTTTGCAGCCGTAGGCTGACAGATAGGCGAACCCGCGCAGACTCTGCGCCACGCTCAGCAGCTCAGTGGCAACCGCCTGCGTGTCATGCCCCGGCACGCCCAGAATGCGCGGCTTAACGCCGAGCTGAGACTGCGCAGATAACAGCGCTTTCATGCCCGTTTTTTTACCGTCAGCTGTCACGCCGCCGATAATGTTGGAGGTTGTCTCCGCTTCGGTTTCACCCTGAGCCACGCGCACAACGACGGTCACGGGTTTAGCCTGGTCGGCAATTGCATCCAGCGAGCGGGCCAGCGTGCCGGACTCGCCTGCTTTACCGCTGGCGGTCAGCACGTCGGTGAGCAGGACCGGTTTATTGAGGGGGAACACGGACGCATCTGCATCATCGCCGGTACAGACCATACCGACAATTGCCGTGCTTACTGTTGAAATGGGGCGGGTGCCATCGTTGACCTCAACGACGCGCACACCGTGGTGATAATCCTGAGCCATACGGCGAACCCTCCGGTGTTTAGGTTTCGCCCTATGGTGAATTGAATGGGCCGCGCAGACAGCTACGCGGCATTGTTCCCTTAATCACACAATACGCCCGCGCGGATATCTGCGTTTTCTTTTTCCAGGCGTTCGCATGAGATATCAAAATACTGCTGGCTCATTTCAATCCCGGTAAATTTATATCCCTTCCTCAGCGCGGCAACGCCAGTTGATGCACTCCCCATAAATGGATCAAGAATATGGCCGCCAGGAGGAACGGGAGCAACCAGGCTCTCCATAAGCTCAATCGGTTTGCCGGTCATATGGAGTTTTTGAGACGGAATAACCCGACGAGTCACCATACCCGGCCAGGGTCCACCATGCAGACTTTTAGGCAATGGTCCGTTACTTCCCCAAACCACGTATTCGCACTGATGACGAAAATAACCGGTATGAGGCGCACGGGTTGAAAGCGTTTTATCCCACGGAATCAGCCCCCGCCACACAAAACCGCCAGCCTGGAAAACGTCAGTAAGCGTTGGAAGCTGCCGCCAGTCAGTGAAAACCATGGCATAGCCGCCTGACTTAACCAGGCGGTTAACCTGACTCATCCACTGCGTCATCCAGAACGCCCAGGAGCGCACGTCTCTGTTATCGCCGAAAAACTCATGGTAGTTGTTATTGCCTACATACTTCCCGGAGGGTTTGGCCTGCCGATCACTGCGTGTCATGCCACCGCTGGAATAAGGCGGATCAGTAATTACTGCATCAAATTCGCCAGTGAGTTCGCGCAAAATTTCCAGGCTGTCACCACAGTAAATAGTTGCCGCCCCAATAACCGCTTTTTGCATAGCCTTGCCTCTCTTATGTGCCTGATTTCAGGTTACATAAATGAGAAATCATGTTCATTTATACAGGAGTGTCTGAGCGTTCAGACAATCCAGTTAAGCCCGACGCGGGGAATCTTTTGTAAATGGTAGATATGCCAACATCAAAAATTATCGACACGCGTTTTCGCGTTTCTCCGGCAGCCAGCAACCGGCCAATTTGCGCCCACTCATCCTCTGATAGCTTTGGCCGTCGGCCACCAATCCGCCCTTGCGCACGCGCTACAGCCAGCCCGGCACGGGTTCGCTCTACGATCAGCTCTCGCTCCATTTCTGCCAGGGCACCCATAACATGGAAAAAGAAACGGCCCATCGGAGTTGATGTATCAATGCTATCTGTCAGGCTGCGGAAATTTACTCCTCTCCCTCGCAGGTCTTCGATCAGAGTAACAAGATGCCGCATACTCCTGCCCAACCTGTCCAGCTTCCAGACTACCAGCGTGTCCCCTTCGGAGAGCGTGCGCAGGACCTTCTTTAGCCCCGGACGATCAGAGGTTTTACCGCTCATTTTATCCTCAAATATCAGCTCACATCCTGCGCACTCCAGCGCATTTCGTTGTAACGCTGTGTTTTGGTCATTTGTTGACACCCTTACGTAACCGATTTGCATGATTTTTCGCCCATAAAAAGTGGTGAATGATGCCACCATTTTATCGAGCATGGTCATTTCTGACTGTACTGCAGAGAATGGCCAACACGGACAATCATGACCGTGGTGGATAAAAAACCTTCGTTTGGGGGAAGCAGCTAAACTTGCAGCGGCAACGGGATCGCTCACGGGTAATGGGTGGACCAAAATCCCGTTAACTGCTGAGCGTGAATTGATAATTCAATGGGGAAGTGTTTCAAATGGTGGAAGCGGTGCGACCGGAAATGCACAGTTACCGGTTGCATTTCCGAAAGCTTTTCTTGCCGGAGCATTCGGGCCGCTGGATACAATCAACGGAGGCTTTTCTGCATCATTCGCCACTCGTTCACTAACAGAATTCACGGCTGTATTTCGTGATGTTTCTAATGCGCCTTACCCGCATATTCCTGTCAGGCTGCAGTCATCAAGCTATATAGCGATAGGATTTTAAAACGTTCGTTTGGGAGAAGCGGCGAAAATGGAGGCGGCCACCGCACAGATCGGTGCTAATGGCTGGCTATATATTCCCGTTTCTGGCGGCAAAAAAATGTTGCTGCAGTGGGGGCTTTTGACCGGTGCGAGTAATTATTCTTTTAAATTCCCAATTGCATTTCCCGTAGGTGGTTTATGCCTGGTTGCTATGGCCCACACAACTGATTCCGCTGATGTGAGCATGGTAACTATGACTAATGGATTTATCAGAGATAAAACCAGCGCGTTTGCTTTGTGCGCCAGAACAGTGAACGGCGTGCAGCAACCTTTTGAACGTAGCGTTTACTGGTTCGCTGTTGGCTACTGACGTCAAAATATTGTGTTATTACTCACACAAAGTAGCCAGATAATTATTTTATGAAACCGCACTTACGATCTGAGTTTCAAACTAAGGAGTGCGTTATGAACTATTGGTTTAGCCCTGCAAATAATGCTTTTTATCCCGTAGCTTTAAAGGAGTCTTATGTAAATGCAGGTAGTCTCCCTAATGATTTAATCGAAGTTGAAGATAGCGTGTTTAGCGAGTTTTCCGCGACGCCACCAGAAGGGAAGTTGCGTGGCATTGGAGCTGATGGATTGCCGATCTGGATTGATATTCCAGTTGTGGAAGAAAGCCCGGAACAAATCCAGGCACGCGCCCGTGCTTTACGGGATGAATTCATTGTCAGTACAGATCGGATGCTTGTTTCTGATTACACTATCAACAATGTTTTATTAACCTCTGAGCAGCAAGCGGAACTTTTGGACGTAAGGCAAAAGTTTAAAGTTTGGCCTGAGAGTGAGGGTTGGCCGGGCATAGCGTTGCCTGCGATACCTCAATGGATTCTCATTGAGGCAGTAAACAACGGTTACGTAGTAAAAAATTGGCCTGAGTGAAATAAAGCCCGTAAGGGCTTTATTTTTATACAGTCGGGTTAGATACAGGATTAAATTAAAACCCTATTGCAAACCACGTAAACATACGGGAGTTACCAGGCAGCGTATCATCAAGGAAAAACTGAGCATTAGCGCCGGTTTTCGTTGGGTAGCCGACTGAAACAGCTTGCCTTAAAGTTCTATACGATGGCACATAATCATAATTTGATGCCCTTACGCCTGCGCTTGAATATACACCGAAGCAAGCCGCCGGGAACGCGACTGGAAACGTAATATCACAATTATATGTAGTGCTTGTTACGCCTCCCTCCCATCGCCCCCACTGCACTATTAACGTAACACCGCCGGTTAGCGGGAATTTCGCCCAGCCGCTGTTAGACAAAACGCCGCTCGCTGCTGCGAGTTTCGCCGCTTCTCCCAAACGAAGGTATTCGATAATCCCATCAGCTGTTTTTCCAGACAACGTTGTCAGCGTGCTATCAAGAGGCTGTTTGCCTGCCAGCGCATTTGTCATGGTGGTTGCAAAGTTAGGATCGTTTCCTAACGCCGCCGCCAGCTCGTTCAGGGTATCAAGCGCCGCAGGTGATGAGCCAACAAGCGCAGCCAGAGCTGATTTTACGAAAGCAGTAGTAGCAATTTGCGTATTGTTGACAGTCTGCGCAGCCGTGGGCGCCGTCGGTGTTCCGGTCAGGGCCGGGCTTGCCAGTGGGGCTTTTAGCGCAAGCGCGTTATTAATGGTGGTGCTGAAATTAGGATCGTTGTTGATAGCCGCAGCAATTTCTTTCAGCGTGTCCAGCGTAGCCGGGGCACCATTCACCAGGGCGATCAGAGCCGCCTGCACAAACGCAGTTGTGGCAAGCTGAGTGGTATTGTTACCTGCAGCTGCAGTCGGGGCTTTTGGGGTGCCGGTAAACGTCGGGCTGGCTTTTGTCGCATATTGCGTATGCGGATCAGCTGCTGCAAGATGCGCCGCCATCAGCTCATCTACATACACCTTTAGTTCCAGAACCTTGTCATCCACATATTTTCGGGTAGCCAGCACTACGGACGGGTCAATTTTCAGCGTAATGTTATCGGTGCTGCTGGTAATCAGTACCATGCGCACTGTCTGCGTGCGGCCGCTTCCCTCTGCCAGCTGCGGCTTGTAGCTCTCCGGGCAGTTACCCACTGCGATCAGCGCGCCCGTTTCATCAAACAGCCCAACCTCACGAATCCACCAACCGCCCTCAGTTTCAGGAATCACCTGCTCAGCAATAATCTGGCTGCTGTTCTGCGGATCGATGTAAAGCATGTTCAGGTCAGCGCGCCGCTTTTCGGAAACCAGCTTCGTCTGTTGTGCGCTGGGAGTTGGAAGCACGCCGCCGCCATCCCCCACCGCCATCTGGGTAATTTTCAGCGGCACACCGAGCGCGGCAGCGCTTGCCAGTTTCGCCGCGCCAATATCCGTCAGCAGGGTATAAAATTTTGCGCTCATGGGTTCACTCTCATTGTGTCGATAACATGGACGGCGCCGCCCTCGTAGGCAGTGCCACCGGAAATGATGGTTTCGTTGATGTACGGGTAAATCGTGATTTCTTCGCCGGTGTAAGTGGCAGCCCCAACGAAATATGGTCCGCTCGTCTGCAGGTTTATGGACATGCCGATCAGATGCCGGCTGCAGGGTTTGGCGTCACCAATCAGGCGCTCCAGCTCCAGATAGGTTTCTTCTGTTATGCCCTGGTCCTGCACCCCAATATCCAGGCGAAACGTGCCCGGCGCCTCGCCGGTCTGCCACCATTCAATGATGCGGATCAGAAAGCCGAACGGCTCCACCACACGCCGCACCGCGCTGGTTGTGCCTTTGTGCTGATGGATATAGAACGCATCCTGCACCACGCGGCGCTTCACGCTCTCCGCCCATCCTTCGTCCCAGCGATCAACCGAAAAGGCCCACGCCAGATACGGCAGAAACTTGACCGGGCATGTTGCCGGGTTCCATAAATCCCGCAGCGGCACCTGCAGATCGGAAATTCCGCTGCAGGTCTGCGCCAGGCGGCGCTCAAGCGGCGATGAACCAGGAGGAAGCAGACTATTCATCCGTTCCCCCGTTGGTTACGCTCCATTCCGTACATGAAGCGGCTTGTGTCTTATCCAGCACCACATCAGCGAGCGGCGAGGCCAGTTCAACACGCTGCACACCTTCAACATGCAGCGCGGCATAAATAGCACTGCGGCGAATATCGCGCCCCAGCCTCGTCTGGCTGGCGATATATTTCTGCAGGCTGGCTTTTGCCGCCTCCATCACCGGCTCAGCTTCTGGCCCCGGGTAAAGAAAGATCGTCGCATCCACGCTGTACGGAATGATTTCAGCGCTGCGCACCGTCAGACGGTCAGCAACCGGCCGCACGTTCTCACTGTTAAGCGCCTGTTCAACCACAGCCAGCAGATCCGCCGCAGCCGTTCCGTCGCCCTCACGGCTCAGCACGGTAAGCACCACCTCCGCCGGGGCCGGGCTAGTTGCGCTGGCGTCAGCCACTCGCCCGTCAGCGCTTTTAGCGTGAAACTCATAAGCTCCCGTTGGGCCTGCAACTGACAGCCCTTCAAAAGCTGCAGGAACACGCTGACGCAGAGCCTCATCACTTTCCATCACGGCAGCAACCGGCGGTACCGCGTCGTTATCTGCAGGTATAACCGTCAGACGTTTTACGTTGCAGTTACCGGCCAGTTGATCGAGATCACTCCCCATGGAATAAGCCACCATGACCGCCTGCGCCGCCTCGTTAATGCGCTGACGCAGGAGGATTTCACGATACGCATTTTCCTGCAGGAGCTTGGTCACGGGTTCAGACTCCAGCTCAAGCGTGCGCCTTACCGCGTCCTGCTCGTCTGCCGGATAAAGGGCTACAAACGCGGCTTTCCGTTCGTTTAACAGCATTTCAAAATCCGGCACATCCACTATCTGCGGGGCGGGCAGCTGGGAAAGGTCAATGACTGCCATTGTCTGCTCCTGTTGATACCGAAAGTGAAACCGGCGCGCCGTTATCACGCTGCCCGGTAAGCTCAACCACCATCGAACCATCAAAACTGCTGTTTATGGTGATGGAATCCAGGGTAAGCCGCGGCTCCCAGCGACTCAGAGCCACATAGACGGCAGACATTACCTGCAGACGCAGCGCCGGGTTCTGCGGCTGGTCTATCAGTTCAGACAGAAGCGAGCCGTATTCCCGGCGGGCAATGCGGCTCCCCTGCGGGGTCAGCAGAATATCCCGGACCGACTGGCGCAGGTGGTCCGTGTCGGTAATGGTTTTGCCGTTGCCCTGACTCATTCCGATATACAGCGTCATACCGGGCCTCCTGATGTATCGCCGCCGGACTTAACGCCGGTATGACCGTGTTTATCGACTACGATCCCGTTAGAACTCATGGCGCCGCCGCCCTGGGTGACACCACCATTGATCACCACCTCGCTGTTTATGCGCGTGTTGCTTGCTTCCACCACAAATTCCCCCGTTTTCAGGGTTATGTTATCTGCAGCCTCGATCACCATGGATTTGATGCCCCGCACATGCCAGCGGCCGGTCGCGGGTTCATATTCAAACCAGCCACCGTCCGGGTATTCCGTTACGCAGCCGTCCACTGAGTCCGACGGCGGCGCGAACTGGTTGGAATAGATCGCAGGTAAGGCAAAAGCGGTTTCCAGATTGCCGCCCATACTCAGCACCACCACCTGCTCATCCGGCGACGGGCACCACCATGTTCGGGCACCACCTGCGCGCAATGTCAGCCAGTTAATCCAGTTGGTTTCAAGCTCGCCCACTTTCACCCGGCACAGCCAGTTTTCCCGGTCCACTTCGGTTACGGTGCCGGTGCGGATCAGGTTGGTGATAAGGCGCATGATTTCGGTTAGTTGTGCGTTCATAACGAAAGGTTGCCATCAGAGGGAAAAGGGAGGCAGCGTTGGGTTTTGTGCCGTCCGTGGCACAAATTTCACTCCGACAGCCAGCGCAACAGCGTGTCACGGGTGATGGTTTCCACCTCATCATTCACGCCCAAAAGACGGCGTGCCGGGTACCGGGCCTCCGGGCCGTTGCGTCTGACTCGATCACGCAGACCATAATGGTGAACACGGGCGATGCGCTGGACTTTCCCTTCAAACTGCACGCTGGCAGAGTCCGCAGTGGCTGCGGTTTTCAGGTATTTAGTGGTGCGCAATTTGGCGAACATCTGGCGCTTGATGCGCCCCTTTTTACTTCTGGCCGTCACCCGGCGCGGCTCAAAGGTGGTGCCGTCTGGATTGCGCTGCAGCCTGATATTTTGCTGTTGCGACCGGCGCAGCTCCTGCGCCAGCTGTCGCATCATACGATTGCGGGCTGCCGGTTCCAGATTCGCCAGCAGGGCCGCCAGCCAGTCATCCACCCTCTGCAGGTCATCCACGTTTCACCGTCCACATTTCGTCGGGTACGTCGGGTTCCGGCACCGCTTCAACGCTCGATACGGTGCCGTCTGTGCTGACAATCACGCGCTCCGTGAGCTGCAGATTGAGGCTGATATCACACAGATCATTGCTCAGGATATCGACGTCAAAGGTAAAAAGTTTTTCGCGCAGCTCCGGGTTGTTGATAGCGTCCGGTTGATTGGTCATTAACCAGAGCAATACGGGCGCCATCACTAAATTCTGGTTGCCGCTAAAATCTTCAATCACCACGTTCAGGGTGTAGCGGTATTCCCATGACATTGAACGGGCGCCGGTTGCAACCAGCGAACCGTTATCAACAAAAAGGTGCAGTTTGTCCGGGTTGTCACGGACATACTCCACCGATTTATTCAGGGCGTTGCGTAAGGACTGCGGCTTGTTCACTGTCTTGCTCCTGACACGCTATGATCGTGTCCACTTTGTCGGCACATACCGCCCAGGCGGCCTCAGTCTCATCCAGCACCTGGTTCAAATCCCCATTACTGCGCGGCGCTGACCTGTCCAGGCGGCACTGCGTCACTTTTGGACAACCACTCACGGTAAGCTGCACCTCCGGCGAGGGCCGGGCGGTCCCGCAGCCGGATAATGTCAGCAGGCAAAGGAGTGTCAGCCCAGCGGCGTAAATCCTCGTATTCACGTTTTAGCTCCTCGATCCGGCGCTGGCGGCTCCGCAACAGCGCGGAAGTCTCCTCCGCTGCAGCATAAAGTTGCATCTGCGCCCGGCTGTTGGTTTCAGTAAGAATGGACAGGCTGATGAGCTGGCTGTTTTTCTTCGCCAGCTCCTGCTTGTTATTTTTAAGCGCCTCAGCCTGCGTCCCGATGGTGTGACCGGCATTGTTAAGCCGCCATGACTGCCAGCCCAGCAATGCCAGCACCAGAGCCAGGATCACCGCCAGCGCGCGCGTCATGCCCCTGCCCCTTTAAGACACCAGGCAAGCTCACGGGCGCGCCTGTTTTCCAGCCCTTTACTCCTTTGACCATTTACATAAATCCAGCGGGGGAGCTGGTTGCACGCCTGCCACCATTGCTGGCGATTGATGTAAGAAACCATTGTTGACCGGCAGATTGCCCCCGTTCCGACATTAAAGCCGATACTGATCAGGGCATCGTAAACATGCTGAGGTGGCTTAACCTGCAGGCAGGCTTCAATCCTTTTTTCCGTCAGCAACACGTTATTAATCAGCCCCTGCGCGGCCTGTCGCTCCGTTATGGTTTTGCCCGGCACTACCCCGGACGTATTGCCGATCCCGTCAGTCCAGACCCCGGCGCTGCACTGGTACGGCTGCAGGCGGCACCCTTCGAAATCAGCAATCAGTTTCAGCCCCTCGACGGAAGTATGAAGCGACTGAAAGCCCGGCAGCGTGGCGGCAATCGCCAGCACCGCGCCGACCAGGCAACGCTTAACGATTGAAGGACTCATATTCCCCCCTGGATATTCTGCCGTCCCGCAGCAGCTGGTAGGCTTTCCAGCGTAAATAACAGGTCACCGCTGCAGTAATAATCCCCAGCGCAAGACCGGTAATGGTCGATACATCTTTAAGAGACAAATCGCCGAGCCATGCCAGAAGCAGGGCAACGCAGTAAGTGATAAAGGCGCTGATTCGTTCAAGCGTCATAGTTCAGTCCCATAACTGGACAGTCTGCGCAGTGGTTGACGCCGTGATATCCGGCAGCTCCACCTGCAGCCCGTGCGGTAAAAAGGGGCCATATTCAGCCAGCCCCGGATTCGCCTGCAGCACCTGCTCAGTGACTCCCTGCGTGCGCCCGTAATGGCGCCAGCAGAGTGCGTCCACCGTGTCATACTGATGCGCACGCACTTTCATCAAATCAGCTCCACCGTCATATGCGGCATATCGCGCAGGCGGGACTCCGCCCAGCGCACATCGCGCCACAGCTCGCCTAAGGTTGTTTCGATATCTTCGGCTTTCTTGCTTCCGTCGCCGGTTGCGTCAAAATCGCGATAGCGCTCAACCAGGTTTGCTTTTGCCCAGCAAAACACCGCACGGCGATACAGCATGAGCCGCTGGCTTTCGCCGTCGATCACATCAGCAGGGACGTCGGCCAGGCTCGCATACCCCTGCGCCCGTTGTTTCTCGCGGAACTCATAAAGATCGGCGTTAACTTCAGCAATCGCTGTCAGCAACGCCAGACGCAGGCGCGGATCAGTGACACTTCCATCCATGCGCATATCACGGCGGAACTCTGAAACCCTGACATCAGGCCAGAAACTGGTGTTTTTAATAACGTCCTGGGTACTTTCCCCGGCCTGTTCCGGCGAAACGAATTGCATATTTCTGGCACTCCCAAATAGTTGGGCGGTGGACGGGGTTTTGACGCGGCATAAAGCCTGTCGCCACCCCGTGCCGCCCCGCGCGTTGGCACGATTCGTTAAGCCGACATTGCCTGTCGCAATCGGCTTTCAAGCTTGTTGATTTCGGTTTTGACGCCAGAACTGTTATCCAGCTGCAGGGCACGCTTCAGATGGTTAAGTGCCGCCACTGCCTGATCGTTATCCCGCAGCGCGTAGCCCATCGCCTTATGAAGTCGGGCGCGGGACTGATCCGGCATATCCTGACCTTCAACGATATCGAGCACCTGGGTAAGAATGGCGGCACTGAATGATTCACCGGCAGAAAAAGCGCGCATTGCCGCGTCGGCAAACTCTTCCGCAACAGCGGTCCCGCAGGTCCGGTTGAATCGCTGCGGCAGGACCCAGCCGTGTTTAATGGCATGGCGGGCAATGTCCAGCGCGCCGGTATAGTCTCCGGCATCAATCCGCCAGATCATGACGTACATCGCCACGTCGTCCTGGCCTGACGCGTCAGCATCCAGTAAACCGGCAATCCATGAGGCATAAGCGGGAAGAAACTCACGTTTGAGCTGAGCCTTGCGCTCATTTGACTGGACGGTTTTAAGGCGCCTGCGGTGTTCTGTCAGCTGTAACAGCATCTGGTTGTAGCCCGTCAGGCTGGCATTACTGCCGCCCTGCCGGGCGGCATCCTGTGCCTGTACATACTGAGTGTGAGCACGGAACGGATTCATTTATCACGCCCCGTCGCCAGTGCCGCCCGCATTCTGAGCATCAAGCGCGCCCTGCACTGCTGCAGCAACGATGGTCTGAATATTTTCAGCAGTAAGCGCCGCGCCCGGATTGCCGTCTGCCTGCTCTGGTAACAACTCGATGTTCTCAACCAGGCAAGCGCCGTCGTAATCTTCAACAACATACGCCTCGTTAACGGATTCGTAGTTCTCCACGCGGTCACGCTTCGGATTGTCGATAACTGAACGACGACGAGTACCGGCCTGCCAGTAAATAGACAGGTTATCCAGACGGGTGATCAGCATGGCATTCGCCGGGAAGAAAGGCGCGCGAACGGCCGGGAGGTTGCCGATACGCTTCTGGCTGATGATGAGATCTGCCGCCAGCGCTTCGCTGTTTGGCTGGTCACGGTTGACGATCGGGAAATATTTATCCGCAAGTAACTGGCGCCCGACGATAACAACCAGCTCCGTGTCTTCCTGATACCACGGCGCAATTTTCTCATTCACGGCGCCCATAACCAGCGCGTCCAGATTCAGGAAATCGCCGCCTTTGCCGACACGGATAGTCTGAGAAATCACCTCGCCTTCGGACACGATTTTGTCCATAACCTGAACGGGCTTCTCCTGGCGGATTTTTTCCAGCCAGCCGATATTCACATCCTGCAGCAGCGGATAGGTCTTGCGGTCTGACGTTTTCTCACGCTTCACACCGTTGAAGCCGATCATGATGCGGTCAAGTGCCTGGCGGGTAATGATGGCGTCACGGATGCGCGTCTGAAAGTCCTGGAATTTAGCCCATAAATCCAGCTTCGCATAAGGCAACGCCGTATCAGAGTTGGTCTGGGTACACTTGTACCCTTCACCGTCGATGTAAGTCGGATCAACAGGTTCACGGTCTTTCTGGGTGGTATCAGTATTTCCGGCAATACTGGAACCAATACCCAGCCCCAGGCGCTCGCCGGACTGCTCATCAACCGGGACAATGTTGATTTTCTGCAGGAACGAGGAAGACTCCTGGATTTTGGTTTCCAGCGTCTGCGCCACTGACGGCTCAGCCGTATATTTCGAGGCGATATCGCTCACAGATACGCCGTTGAGTTTGGCGAGCTGCGTCAGATAGCCGTTAAATTTAAAGCGAGTCTCTTTTTTCATTGTGCTTTTGCTCCGTCAGCAATCGGTGGTTTGTTCTGCGCCGTTATTACCGGTCGCATTAGGGCGGCGCTCGCTGCGGCTGTCCTGGGTGGAAAGCTGCTCACGCAGGGTGGAGAGTGCGCTGGTTGTCTCATCAACAACCTTTTGCAAATCGCTCAGCTTGTTGCTGAAATCGGTTTGATGGGTGCTGACCTGCTCTGCCAGCGTCTGATGCTCACGTGCGATGGTTTCAACAGCCTGATTCACATCAGCAAAGCGGGCGTTATCATCGGCGCTTTTGCGGGACAGCAACTCTTTTACGCGGGTAAACAGGCTGGTTTTTTCCGGCACGTCCTCAAACTCGATCAGTGTTTCAACAGCAGCGGTAAACAGGTTGTCTTTATCCAGCTTGCGGCGCGCCAGGGGGTTATGTTCTGCGCTGGCGCTGAACTGCAGCATTTCAGTGCCGAGGCTTGCCGGATCGTCAGTAATCGCCAGGCCAACCAGATAAGCGGAGCCGGTATCGGCAAAACTGGTGTTAACTTCCATTGAGGTGAAAAGCTTCTGCCAGTTGCTTGTCATCGTGACCAGATCGTCAGTCGGGGCAATCCAGCCATACAGCGCCATTTTCCCGGACAATGCCCCTTCGGTGATTTCTTCCGCTTCCAGCTTTTCCACCATGCCAAAACGACGGAAAGGCCCATCAGGGGTGAAGCCCTTGATGTGTTCCATATTGATCAGCGCGGTGTATACCTGCGGGTTATAGCTCGCTGCCATCTGGGTGAGCCATTCACGCTCAATAACGCGCCCGTCAGTGGTGGCCCCTTCGACCCCAATGCGAAAACGCTTAGATTTTTTTGCCATCGGTCCGGCTCCGGTTAGTTAGTTCGTAACACGTTCAGAGCCTTATGTTTGCGGTGATGGGCGCGTGTAAACAACGCGTTGGGCTTGTGCGAACTCCCACACAATGCGAAGCCGGGGAAAGTGCTGATTTGAGGCCGTATGTTTGTGCCATGACAACACTGACCCCCGCAGACCTCGATCCCCGTCGTCAGGCAATGCTGATGTACTTTCAGGGATACCGCGTAGCCCGCATTGCTGAAATGCTGGGCGAAAAAGTTGCAACCGTTCACAGCTGGAAAAAACGCGATAAGTGGGGCGAATATGGCCCACTGGATCAGATGCAGCTCACCACCGCCGCACGTTACTGCCAGCTCGTCATGAAGGAGCAGAAGGAAGGAAAGGACTTTAAAGAAATTGACCTGCTGGCGCGTCAGTCCGAACGACAGGCCAGAATCGGCAAATTTAACAATGGCGGGAATGAAGCAGACCTGAATCCGAACGTGGCGAACCGCAATAAAGGTCCGCGCAAGCCGCCGGAAAAAAACCTGTTTACCGACGAGCAGATCGAAAAGCTGGAAGAGATTTTCCGCGCCGGTATGTTCGAGTACCAGCGCCACTGGTGGGACGCTGGCATCAAGCACCGTATTCGCAACCTCTTAAAGTCACGCCAGATCGGTGCAACCTACTATTTCGCCCGTGAAGCGTTGATAGACGCGCTCACCACGGGGCGAAATCAAATCTTTCTGTCAGCGAGTAAAGCGCAGGCGCACGTTTTTAAACAGTACATCATCGACTTCGCAAAAGAGGTGGACGTTGAACTGAAAGGCGATCCGATGGTGCTGCCTAACGGCGCGTGTCTTTACTTCCTCGGTACAAATGCCCGTACCGCGCAGAGCTATCACGGCAATCTGTATCTTGATGAGTATTTCTGGATACCGAAATTCCAGGAGCTGCGCAAGGTGGCCTCCGGTATGGCGCTACACAAAAAATGGCGTCAGACCTATTTCTCAACACCTTCCAGCCTGACGCACAGCGCCTACCCGTTCTGGTCTGGCGCCCTGTTCAATAAAGGGCGCCCGAAAGCCGACAGGGTAGAATTTGACCTTTCTCACAGTAGCCTGGTGCACGGCGTTTTATGTCCTGACGGCCAGTACCGCCAGATAGTCACCATCGAAGATGCAGTAAACGGCGGGTGTAACCTTTTCGACCTGGACCAGCTGCGCCTGGAGTACAGCCCGGACGAATACAACAACCTGCTGATGTGTCAGTTTGTTGACGACCTGGCGTCCGTGTTCCCGCTGGCGTTGCTGCAGTCCTGCATGGTTGACAGCTGGGATGTGTGGGACGATTTCGAACCACTTTTACTGCGTCCGTTTGCATACCACCCGGTCTGGATCGGCTATGACCCGGCAAAAGGAACGCAGAACGGTGACAGCGCCGGTTGCGTTGTCATTGCACCTCCCGTAGTCCCCGGCGGTAAATTCCGCATACTTGAGCGTCACCAGTGGCGCGGGATGGACTTTCGCGCTCAGGCCTCAGCGATTGAGGAAATCACCAGACGCTACAACGTGACCTACATAGGCATTGACTCGACCGGCGTTGGCGATGGCGTTTACAAAACGGTTAAGCAGTTTTTCCCTGCCGCGCGTGAGTTTGTCTACAACCCGACCGTAAAAAATGCCCTGGTGCTTAAAGCCTACGACATTATCAGCGGGCGCCGTCTGGAGTTTGACGCGGGGATGCTGGATATCGCGCAGTCCTTTATGTCCATTCGCCGTTCAACCACCGCCAGCGGCAACCGGCCAACCTACGAAGCAGCCCGCACAGAGGAAGCCAGCCACGCGGATTTAGCCTGGGCAACCATGCACGCACTTTATAACGAACCACTGGCAGGAGCTTCCGCCAGTACCAGCAACATCGTGGAGATTTTTTAATGGCTAACCGCAAAAACCGCAGCAAGGCACCGCGCGGCCAGACCGCCACCGATACGGCCAACATGGTCAGTAATGCACATGCGGAGGCGTTTACGTTTGGCGATCCGATCCCCGTGATGGACCGCCGGGAGTTATTTGATTACCTGGAGTGCGTGCAGGTAGACCGCTGGTACGAACCACCGATCAGCATGGATGGCCTGGCGCGAACTTACCGCGCCGCCGTGCATCACTCCAGCGCTATTCAGGTAAAACGCAATATTCTTACCAGTACCTTCATCCCTCACCGCTGGCTGTCTAAACAAGCCTTTTCCCGGTTCGCCCAGGACTTTCTGGTATTCGGTAATGCCTACCTTGAAAAACGCATGAACCGGTTAGGCCAGATCATGGAGCTGCGCGCCTCGCTTGCCAAATATACCCGTCGTGGCATTGACCCGGACACCTACTGGTTTGCACAGTATGGCTACAACGCGCAGCCCTATCAGTTCGATGAGGGAAGCGTGTTTCACCTGATGGAACCCGACGTTAACCAGGAGCTTTACGGGATGCCGGAATACCTCTCCGCCATTCCCTCCGCCCTGCTGAATGAATCGGCCACGCTGTTTCGCCGTAAGTATTACCTCAACGGTAGCCATGCTGGTTTCATCATGTACATGAGTGATCCAGCCGCCGATCAGAGTGACGTCGACAACATACGCGATGCACTTAAAAAATCGAAAGGGCCAGGCAACTTCCGCAACCTGTTTATGTACAGCCCGAACGGCAAGAAAGACGGCATTCAGATCATCCCGCTTTCAG
This sequence comes from Enterobacter mori, assembly GCF_025244905.1. Classification (NCBI taxonomy): domain Bacteria; kingdom Pseudomonadati; phylum Pseudomonadota; class Gammaproteobacteria; order Enterobacterales; family Enterobacteriaceae; genus Enterobacter; species Enterobacter mori. Next base: position 4,016,305 of record NZ_CP104285.1, read on the forward strand.
AAGTCGCAGCGAAAGATGAGTTTCTTAACATCAAGAATGTTAGCCGTGATGACATGCTGGCAGCTCACCGCGTGCCACCGCAGCTAATGGGGATTATTCCAACGAATACCGGCGGGTTCGGCGATGTTGAAAAAGCGGCGCGCGTGTTCGTACGCAATGAGTTGATGTCTTTACAGAAGCGAATGATGGAAGTTAACGACTGGCTGGGTGATGAAGTTATTAGCTTCGAACCATATATCTTAGATGCACGGGATTGAACAAAAAAGGCGCTCTTAAGAGCGCCTTTTTACATCTTTGGGTTAGCAAACAGCATATGCGCCATCAAATCCAACAGAATGCACCTTCTTTGATGCAACTTCATTACTACGACGTTGGATTACCTTTGCAATACTTTTTAGAATTGAAGGGGATGCGTTTCTAACCTTTACCTGATTCAAGACTTTGGTAGCACCGAATTTTACAACCAGCACACCAAAAATTTCATCAGAGTAGGATTCGGAAATTGAATAAACACCGCTCAAATCCAAATCTACTGCGTTCCCCTCTTTAATAAAAACTTCAATCTTGTGTCGCTGGGGGATAGCCTGATTGCGCGAAGCCAGGTCACCCTCGGGTAACTTGTATGCGATTTTGTTCATTACTCTCCTCCTAACGCCCGCATGATTTCCATAAGCTGAGGGTCATTTTCTTCGTTATCGTTATCTACTGCCAGTTGATGAATCTTAAAGCGGCATGAAATTGCAACACCCGGCCAATCATTACGTAACTCAGTGTAGCTCACTTCATCACCAATTGCCTCTAAGCATACATTTCCTGTAGCCAGTTGCAATTCCCCTTTGTATGTTTTTACCAATTCCATCAAGTGATACAATCCAAGCCCTTGATGGTTATTATCTTTTTCTTTTACAGCAACCCCATTGCCAAACATACTTCCGCCCATAAAATCCTGAGGAAGTTGTTGCGCCCAATCATCCTGTAGATCGGCATGTTTTGAGGAATGCCCTTCCTGGATACACCATTCGATAGCATCACGATGTGTTTCGATACCCGGAATGCCAGCTCGCCGTAGCTCTCTCAAAAAGCCCAACCCGCAATCAGCTAAAGAAAACTCTAAATAATGCTCTTGTCTTTGCGTGTAAGGAACTGCCGAACGTTGTGCAAAGGAGAAGCCCGTCGATTTACCATGTGACCAAACGTTATCATGAAGCTCGCCTATTACATGGGTCAGGTCCGTAAGCCCCTTTGGATAGTCTCGCGGATCACGATCAGGAAAAGTTAACTGCCTTACGCAACTGTTAATGCTACTGGTTGCGATATCCACAGCCTCAACATTCGTTAGAGCAGTAACTAAACTGTAATTTCTTCCAACATTAACACGCTCTTGCTGATACTGGTCCTGCCCCCATAACGCTCCATGTAAGTTTATGGCTCTCATATAGCTAGGGCTTGATAAGGTACAGTTTTCCTCAGCAATCCGATGATGGTTCACATAAGCGGCTAATACGGTAATAAATCCAGGGTGCCAGTAAATGTTTGGCAAAAGTAACTTGTTCTCATCTTTCTGATGAAATGCAGCTGTGTGAACAATAGCGTCTTTTAATCCTAAACCCATTAGCCGAGCCTTTTTTGTCGATTTTTGCTCATCATATAACTTAGGTGTTTTCAGAGCAAAGCCAACTCTGGAACTAAGGTTAAAACCGCTCACTTCTGATCACCTCACCCAAAACCGCGCGCTCGTAGCCCCGCCACGCCTGGCCGCTTCTTGTAGCGGTTTTCATGCAGGTGCATGACATAAGCCAAAGCCTGTCAGAACTAGCGGGATTGAGCTAAAACGATCCTCAAACGTTCATGCACACTCATGCAGCATAGACATGCACTTGCCAGGGAGGTTTAAATCTGCATCCGAATGACCGTTTGTAAAATGGAGCAGACGTGCAATGAAAGTTGAAGGTCAGCCGTAAACGAAAGGTAGGAGTTTGTTTAAGTTGAACTCTTACATTCAGAATGTGCTCAAGAATAAACGACTTGTTTTGCCCAAATTCTTATATGAGAAGTGAAGAATATGTTGTGACAAAACGTGAAAAGGAGCCAGGGGCTCCTTTTTATCTCAGACTAAGATTTGTTAAACAGTGATTTACCACTATTTGGCAAAAAAGGAGGCGACACTGGTTTATTGCTATCCAACAAATTAACAGGAATATAATCACTCTGGCCAAGAGGCCATAAATTAGCAATATTGGCTAAGTACAAATTAACTTTCTCATTCCTATCATTGATAATTCCTGTTAATGCAGGATCGTCATCAAATCCGTACTCAAAACTCCACACATCGTCAGCATATCCAGCTTGGCAGATGCGATACCACTCTTTAAACATAGGTTCAAGAATGGTTTTACCTAAGCTTTTCAAGTTGCTATCGAAGACTACAAAAAGCGAACCTTTGCGTTCACCTACAAATTTAACGGCAGGCATAAGGTTAGACATGTAAGCAACTTCAAGGACATTTAAAACCCTTTCATCATGGTCTTCATCCCATAAAATGGCGAATGTATGGATTTTTGGGCTGGGATGATTTGTATAAAGAGAAGACTTCCACTGGACAGCACTCAAAATAGAGTAGTGCGTCCCACGACCAAGATGTCCAACTGGGGATTGTTCATCATATACAGTTTTAAAAAAAGGGGAATAACTAGGCATAGTCATAATTTTAACCTCAAATTTATGTGTATCACCACAAGAGACAAACCTTTCGAGCCTGCCATGTTTCATTATTTACGTTAACTTATAGGGGTACGGATAGCAATAAAAATTACAATACAATTTTGTCCAACACACCCGTTCTCCTTTGCCTATTCACCGTATACCATTCCTTGCAAAGCCAGAAACACCCATGCCTGATACAAAGCGGGCGATCACTCATCCAAATGACCGCCACATCTCACATCTCGTTGCGCTCGTTGTTCAACCTTACCCCCATAATGAGTTCTTTCGAGGGCAATGTTTCAGTGTAACCAACTGTCGTCCTCCCAGACCTGCTGCAAAATCTCCATTACCCGCTTTTTATCTTCGTCCAGTTTTAAACCGCTCAGCTCCAGACCGTTAGCGCTTCCCTTACGTATGCGGATTGCCGTTTTTGGATAGAGAGGGCGCAAATTTCGGTAAAGCTCAGATTCAAGGGCTTCCAGTGTTGCCTGGCTTATCTTCTGCTCTTTATCGATCATTATTTCAATGCGCATAGATTCCCCCTAACTGGTAGCGTCCATTGTGCGGCTATATTCATGGTTGCGTATTTTGGCCATCAGCTCGTCAGTCAGCTCAGAAACCCACTGGATAGCCAGCCGCTTTTCTTCGTCGCTGCAATCGCTTGCCGCTACCAGCTTTAAGAAAAAATCAATGCGCTGAAGTTTCAATGACTCCAAAAGATAATCCTGCATTTTCCCTCCTTTTACGACCACTTACACAACATAACTGTATGTATATACACTGTTTATATATACAGTATAGTACCGATTTCTAAATGTAAAACGCTTTTTTGTCCTTCAATAAGAAAGACCTGATATGAGTCAAAAACAGAAAAAATATCCGATGTGTCAGTAATACTGGCGCCATTTGTCATCCTCACGCAGCCGCCCGTTCTGGTAAAATATCCGCAGTCCTCCCCCTGACGGAAGGCTGCCGCCGTGTAAAAGTAAACTCACCTCGTACTCACTGCTATCGAACCCTCTGGACTGCAGCTCATACTCCAGTTGCAGGCGCTGCTGCTCAGAAATATCCTGCCTGTAAGCCTTTTTCCGTTTCGGTTTTACCAGCCTGAGCCGGGCGACCAGCTCACGCCGTTCCTTTTTGCCCATGCCGTGCAGATAGTTCTGCAGCACCTTTTCATCCATGGACGTAATATCCGGTACTTCGCCCCCTGTCTGGTTCAAATTTTCAACAGGGGGACAGTTATTGCCACGAGTCCAAGGGGCGCAAGCGCCCTGGTCGGCTTCCGCCTCCTGAACGTCAACGGCCTTGCGAACCTTTTTCCACTTCACCGCGTGCGTGCAAATCTTGCCCTCTGCAATCGGGGACCAGATACCATAGATACGGATACCGTGATCGCCGTAGGCGCTCGGTTCGTCGTTAAGCTCATAAGCTGTGCGGACAAGGTGATGTTTGCGGGGAACCAGCACACCGCCCTGCTTCATGATGTAGGTGGCAAAGCAGCCCGCATCAGCTGCCGCCAGCACCGCATCCAGACGCGGGTTATCCAGTACTGGTGCGCCCGCTTTGCGTTCACCCTGCACTCTCGCCGCCTGACCAGCCAGCAAGCGCAGCTCTCGGTATGCCTGACGCCCCGGAATACCAAAGAAACGGAACTGCTGGACACGATGCAGTGACGCCCAGGCGCTGACATGCTCGGCGCTGTCACGCAGTGATCTGCCGGTTTCTTTGCTGATTTCTTTAGCCAGCCCCCGCCCGTCAATGTTCTTGCTGATGTATTTGGCAATGTAGCTGGTCGGCGTGCCCTTGCGCGGGTTGATTAGCTCGGACTTGAAGCGCGGCCCCGTATTGGTGCCCAGCTCCTCGCGGTCTTCACGGATGGCAAACTTGCGCAGCATCGCAGTGATGGAACGGCGGTCTTTTTTGCGCATGAAGCACAGAAGATGCCAGTGCACGGTGCCGTCATGGTGCGGCTCTGCCACGCGGACGCCATACCAGCGCAGCCCGGCCTTGTGCATGGCCTTGCGGAAAGCGGCGAATGTATCAACCAGATAGTCACTGCTCTGCCTGACAGTGGCACTGGTCCACTTCGGATTAGGTCTGCCGTTGTTAAGGGTTGCGTGGAAGCGTGACGGGCAGGTGATGGTATAAAACACCGCACAGTCTCCGCGCATTTCCGCGATCAGCTCCAGCCCCTTAACACAGGCCATCATTTCATTACGGCGGTGTGCCGGGTTGCTGTTGCTGGCGTTCACCACGTCTTCCATGTCCAGCGTATCGCCGTCTTCATTGATCAGCTCATGCGAGCGGAAGAACTCCAGCGATTTGCGGCGCTGCTCGCGTTTGTGGATCACGGCTTCATAGCTGACATACGGGGACGCTTTTTTGTTGACCAGGCAGACAGCGCGCAGCTGTTCTTCCCGCCATTCACACCGCATCTGCCACAGCTTGCGATACCACCAGTCCGCGCAAAGCATACGGGCAAGCGAGCCCGGAATAAGCTCGTATGGGACCGGCTTACGGCGGTGCTTTTTACGGCGCAGCTGTTCGAAAGCAGGCGGGATAACATCAAGGCGCATGGCCTCAGCGGCCACCCTTTCCCATGACCGGCGGATCTCTTCCGGCGTAACGTTTTCATCCATAAACAGCTCACCGCAGGCAGCATCCAGACACATGCTCATGTGTGCCGCCACCAGGGTAGATAACCGCTTGACCTGCTCCTGGTTCATTTCCGGCAGGACCAGCAGGCCCTCCAGCCCGTCGTGGCTTGCCATAAAACGGAACGAGGCAGAAACCTGGCTGGTACGCACGCGCTCCAGGCGTTCAAGGCACGGCCTGATGGTTTCACGCAGATAGCGGGAATATGCCTTCGGCTTGCCCAGGCCCTCGAAATATTTAATCCGTTCAAGCAGCGGCTTACTGATATGCGCCGGTTGGGCGCTCACGTCAGCAACGATGACCAGATCGGGGTTGAATTTCTGCTGCTCGCGGGCCATTTTGGCGCGGCTTATCAGCTGATCCTGCTCCATTTCTCGCTGAACAGGATCACGGGATTCATTGTAGAAATAGCGTTCCCAGACCTCATTACTCAGGGCCTCGCGGCGCAGCTGCTCCTGCTCGTTATCCGCAACATAGAGAGTAATCAGGTTTGAAAGCGCAGAAACCGGCGCTTCTTCCGCCGGGTCCATGTAGGGGTTAATCGCCTTTTTAGGTACATTCCAGGCAAAAGCAGCGGCGGAATCTTCTGCACCGCCGTGCTTTTCAACTTCGTGATGACTCACGCGCGCACCTCATGCACGACCGAGTAATCAGGGCCGCCGGCTGGATCAAAGCCAGCCCATACTTTCGGTTTGAGTACAGCAATCAGTTCGTCTGCGGTTTTCCCTTCGCCTGCAGCAATACCAATGCTGCGTTTTACGTTAATGCGGTTATGAGTGAAATTGCGATACAGGGAACGAGTCAGGAAAGTGTCGCTGTTCGAAACGATGACCGGATGGCCTTCTGATGCACGGCACTCAAGAATAGAGGCCAGATGATACTGATCGTCCTCAGTAAAACCGGCAGTGTGATAGCCACTGAAAGTACCGTCATAAGGCGGATCGCAATAAATAACATCCCCAGGCACTAATAATGCCAAAGTTTCGTCATAGCTGGCGCAAATGAACGTGGCGCGGGTAGCTTTTTTAGCAAAAGCGCGTATTTCATTTTCAGGAAAATACGGTTTTTTATAATTACCGTAAGGGGCGTTAAACTCACCCTTTTTGTTATAACGGCAAAGACCACGGTAACAGTGGCGATTTAAGAATAAAAACAGCGGCGCGCGCCATTCAGGGTCTTTATCATGATTGAATGAATCCCGGCTATCATAATAACCATCTTCACTATTGAATATTTTAAACAGATGTTTGGCACGCTCAATAAAATCTGATGCGTTTGTTGCTATCTCCCGATATAGATTTATTAAATCAGGGTTAATATCCGCGACAAGATAATGAGGATAGTCTGTTGCCATCATCACAGCGCAGGAACCTGCGAAAGGTTCAACCAGTCGAGGGCCATCTGGGAAGTGCTTTTTGAGTTCGGACATGATGGCGGTTTTGTTTCCCGCCCATTTCAGGATAGTGCTCATACAACGCCTCCGTTGTAGTGCTTGCCTTTAAGCTCTGCGATTTCCTGACAGGTCACACAGCACTGCACGCCCGGAATAGCGCGGCGGCGAGCTGGAGGGATCGGCGTATCGCATTCGATGCAAAGCACACGGGAAACGCCCGGCGCTCTGTTGCGGGCAGTGTGGATGTGGCGCTGGCGTTCTTCTTCAACGCGCTGTTGTACGAGGTCCATAGAGTCAGCCATTAGTGGAGCTCCTGAGATTCGTTTTCGTAGCGGGTTGCTTCGCAGCGCAGTAGTTCAGCTGCTTCAACACCGTTTAACCCTTTGTTGGTGATGTGGGTTGCCAGCGCCTCAAGGCGGATTGAAACTGCGAGCGCGCGGCCTTTGCGCTCCTCACGTTTGGCAATATCGATCACCGTCATAAGTGGATCGGTTTCGGCTACAAACATTTTTCGTAATTCTTTCTGCATTGTTCTCTCTCCTAAATTTGGGCAAAAGAATGCCCGGCGGGTTTACGCCATTAATTTCTGTTGTGGGTTAATTCGGCATGGTTAGCCGTTTGGGAAATAAGCTCACCACTGCACGAAAATGATTCATTGCTTTAACCAGTTCCCGCTTTTCGTCAGTAGTCAGATCACTAATATTGACGCCGTGACGTTCTGCCGGAATTTTTGCCATAAAGAATATGGCAGCCAGTGCGCGCTCATTTTGTTTATGGTTTATATCGCGACGGTCGCGCATATCTTTAATGAACCTTTCAAGCTCTGGCTCAATATTCAGACCAAACACACTCGCCCTTAATTCAGCTATATGGTTCAGTCCTTCAAGCCGTTGACCCGGGCTTAGTGGAACAGTCGCAGAAGTGCCTTCAATAGCCATGGATTCACCTTTTTGGTAGTGGTCAGCCCTGCCAACAGTTCTTCCTGAGAGCGGCACGGGTGCCAGCGCTTGCCATCTTTCCCGATAATCCAGCCATGGCCGCAGTGCATACCCTGGCTTTGTTTAGCCAAAAGCGATGCGAATGACGGTTCTTTAGTCAGCATAATCACCTCAGATGATGCCGAACGAAGCACCAAGGCCCGTTACGGTGTCCACCGCACTTGCCATAGCGGGGTTGGCCTGCAGGCGGGCCTGCATGGAAACGGCAGCCAGTGCCATCAGGCGAGTTACTGAGTTAATGCTGTTGATCACATCACGGCGTCCGGCAGTGGTTTTCACATCGCCAGTAACGGCACCGGCAGCAACCCGCCCTATCTCAGCGGTGGCGCTCATGACGTAATGCGGCAGTTTCTCTTTTGCCACTTCGTTCATCGGCACGCATGGCAGGCAGTGAATTTGTGCCAAGAAGCCGTCAACTAGGGTTGAGTCCTCAGTGATATCCGTGAGTAACCAGATTTCCGACGGAGTGAGCTGATGGAGCTGCTCAGGGTTAAGCTTGTTGCGCAGCGTTTGGACCTTTATTCCTGCGCGGTCTGCCAGTTTCGCCATATTGTGACGCAGTGCGAAAACGCGGCAGGCTTCATCAAAGTGAGGATGTTTGGAAACGCGATAATCAAACATGTTTTAAATCCTTTTCTATCCCAAAATGGAACTATCAGGCTTGCATTGCGATTTCACAGCCCTGAGCGGCTTCCATCGTTAACGCGAACATGTTGATTTCGATGAGGCTATTTACTCCGGCCTTTTTCCTGATAGGTAAGCGGTTTTCACGGATCATCTGGCGGGCATAGCTGGCCTTGTAACCGGTACGGCGGCAGAACTCATCCAAGGTAATGAATGGTTCAGACACCACAAGATTGATGCTAGGGCGCATTGATAATTGGCGATTCATGATGCAATATCCCTCAGTTTGGGTGACGAACTCACTATTCGGCACTGTTTTACATTATTCACAACATCTTGAATCGAGATATTAGGACCACTAAATGAACATGTCAACACGCAAATTAACGAATGAAGATGACATCAACCTGATTCGAGATTGCATATCACAAAACAGAGGTGGGAAAGAGGTCATTGCTCGTATCCTTGAAGCCTATGGTTTTAACACCCGTATTTCCCTCTGCAACCAGCTTGGCGTCTCACAAAGCACCATGGCTAACAGGTATGCGCGCGACACCTTTCCGGCTGACTGGGTGATTGTCTGCCATCTTGAAACGGGAGCATCATTAATCTGGCTGAGTACAGGCGTTGGAAGTAAGTTCGTTGATGGTCGTGACGATAAAACCATAAACCTTAAACGCATAGACATCACAAATGGGATCATTAAAACCCAAAACGACTTAATTGCAGATGTTTCAATAATCCCTGAAGGTCTGTCGTCACCGTTCATATTGACCGCAGACAAAACAACCTATCTGGCTGATCGCTATGACGGGGAGTTAGTTGATGGTTTTTGGTTTATTGAAATTGATGGGATTGTGAGTGTACGTGAACTTTATAGATTCCCTGGGGGGCGCGTGCGAATTGAAAATGGCAAAGCCTCTTTCGAATGCCCGCTCGATGACATCAAAATCCTAGGCAAAATTATCAATCGTACTCAGAGTCTCTAATTTATGGCCGTATCAAAACTACCAAATGGAAAGTGGCAGGCTCAGGTTTTCCCGAACGGTAGGGACGGACGGCGCATACGCCGCCAGTTCGCCACTAAAGGGGAAGCCCTGGCATATGAACGATACGTTAAAGAACAATCCGAGGATAAGCCCTGGCTGGGCGAGAAAGCGGACAAGCGGCGCGTTAGGGATTTAGTAACCGCTTGGTATAACGCGCACGGCGTAACACTTGCAGATGGTGAAAAGCGAAAAAGCGCCATGGAGTTTGCCTGCCTCGCCATGGGTGATCCGCTCGCTATTGAATTTAACGCAAAGCTGTTCTCAACTTACCGCGAACAGCGGTTAAGCGGAAAAATAACGCGCTCTGATCGAGTGAAGACCGTAACCCCTCGAACAGTAAACCTTGAGCTGGCTTATTTCCGGGCTATGTTCAATGAACTGAAACGACTGGATGACTGGGCCGCGCCCAACCCTCTTGAAAACGTCAGAGAGTTTAAAATTGCTGAGGTGGAACTGGCCTGGCTGACGGTTGAAGAGGCAACACGTTTGCTTGAGGAATGCGAAAAAAGCAAAGCGGACGATTTAACCACTATCGTTAAGATTTGCCTGGCGACCGGCGCGCGGTGGGGAGAGGCAGAGAATTTAACAGGCAAGCAGATCAGCCCGGGTAAAATCACTTTCATTAAAACGAAAGGCAAAAAAAACCGCGCGGTACCAATCAGTGATGAACTGTATGAGATTCTCCCCAAATTGAGAACATCGAAACCATTGTTTACGAAATGTTATTCTGCATTTCGAGGTGCCATTAAACGCGCTGGTATCGACTTACCAGACGGACAACTTTCGCATGTTTTAAGGCATACTTTTGCCAGCCATTTTATGATGAGAGGCGGTAACATTTTGGTGTTACAGCGAATATTGGGACACACAGATATAAAAGTCACTATGCGCTACGCTCATTTTGCGCCGGATCATCTGTCGGAAGCTGTGAGTTTGAACCCACTGAACCTTATAATTAATTAAAATCAGGGCATATAAAATGCCCTTCTTACAATTTACATCAAAAGTAATTCTTTTCGAAATCTACAGCACTCCCGAGGTCTGGCCTTATTCTTTCTATTAACTCTTGGCTGACAGTTTCATCCTCCATAAGAGCTTTTAGAGCTTTCTCTTTAACCTTTGGTATGTTATTAAATTTGCCTTTCATCATACCTTCAGCTCCATATGCTCCCCAAATCCCTGCGTCACATACTCTGACAATTAACTCTAAGCATTCCATATTGCTCATCAGATGGGACAAATCTTCATCATAAGCACTTGCACTTCTTGCGAATGAATTAGCTTCGTCAAAGGTTGAAGAACCTGCTTTTTCAAATATTGAGTTGATGACTTTTCTTTTAGCCCAATCTTTATTTTTTACTATTTTCATTAACAACGGACTTAGTTTATATTTTTCTAAAACATCATCAACACTTTTCTTAAAGAACTTATTAATTATCTCTTCATCTAACTTTAGCAAACTCTTAGAAATTTGAATAGGATGTTTTAAATATGTATGTTGATCAGATGTCTTTGAGGACATAATACTATCCTCAAACATTTTATTAAGTCTTAAGTATACTATTTCATCTAACCCATTCAGCAATCGGTAGTTGGTAGCTATGCACTCCATTATAAGCTGGGCCTTGTTATTATCGGAACAACAGTCAATTATTATATGTTTTTTAATCTGTTGTAAAACATCATGATTCAAGGGCTTAAATGCTAAACCTAGTAGATACCGCTTAGCATTTGTTTTTATCTGTTCATTAGCATGCTCTAAAGATTCAATCAATTTTAATAAAAGATATGAGTAGCCGTCACTATGTAGGTTTTTAACCCCATCATTTACAACAGCTGAATGATCAGTAATATTAGTTGTAGGGAATAGATAGGCATTTGTTAACTTAGAAAGGATTTGGTCTGCAACCTGCGTAGTTGAAAGTACTGGTTTAGAAAGAAATCGATTAATTGTTTCAGAATAAACATATCTCGCTTCCTCTGCAGTAGGTTTGTGTCCTGAAGGATGTGCAGCTTTATTCCTGAGAGTTTTTAATACCGTCAAAAAATCCGCATCAATTTCTGTTATTATTTTTTCAGACTTCAATTTGTTGAGCAGATCATTTTCATAGACTTTCTGCTCATCTCTTTTTTTACTAATCTCAGTAAATATGGCTCTTGCTGTTTTATTTGTTGTTGCCATCCCATCTAATTTCTTTAATAAATCCTCAAAAATAGCAATGAATGATAGTACTACACAAGCACGATGCGCTCCAGTCATGTAACATGTTAGAGCTTCACGCATATATTCCTTAAGTTCTACATCAACAATATCACTTATAAGTTCTTCCATATCTCTCAAATTTGACACAGCATCTCCTTGTTTTTACTATTAACAGCCATTTATAAACATTTAATCTAATCGGCAATGATGGTCCATAGTTTAGTGTTTTTTGGTCAAATCGAAAACCTTTGCCGTTCAGCAAGGCCCCGCCCCCCCCTTGAGATGGCAGCAAATTGGCAGCAAACCTATCCACTATGCTGGCATATTCTCCATTATTCGACTTCGCAAGCGGTTGAAATTAAAGTAACTAATTGTTTTATCTAACTTAAGTTTCGGACTCATAATCGCTTGGTCGCTGGTTCAAGTCCAGCAGGGGCCACCAAATTTTAGTTGTAGATTCAAATAATTAAGCCACTCTAGCGAGTGGCTTTTTTGTTTATCACTTTTGGCGTGCGATAAGAGAACGTGGAGACGCCAACAAAGCACAAAAAAGCCAACCCCGCATCAACGCGGCGTTGGCCCTGTTTTTAAAGCAGTCACAATATCAACAGGTTAAAAGACATAGCGCATGCCAAGGGTAAATTCATTAGAGACAATGTGCGCTTTCATTTGCTCATCTTTTAAGCCACGCGCGTTGATAAAGTTGTTATATCCGCTTTCGATCTTACCCATATCGATGTAACGGTAGCCCAAATCAACATACAGACGCTCAACCGGCATATAGATGACGCCTGCACCTAAGGCGTAGGTCAAATTGCTTTGGGTGGTAGACGCATATTCACGACCTGCATTACCCTGCCAGCCGCCCGCTTTAATCTTACTCACACCCACCCCTGCGGTACCGTACACGGAAACACCGTAACCCAGCTCATAATCGCGATACACGTTGAGCATCAGGCGCTCAGTTTCAGTCTGCAGGTGGTTATAGCTGTTGGCGAACGTGCTGGAACCGCTGGTGTATTCAGTTTTCTGCTTAAAGGTGTACTCACCTTCGGTGCGCCAACCGTTACCAAACTGATAGCCCGCAGCAATCGCCGCTCCGCCAAAATGCTCTTTTTCTTTACCGCCGGTAAACTGCCCGACACCCGGGCGAGCACTGGTATCCATCTCTTTCGCTCGCTGCTCGATCTGCAGGTATTTTGCAGAAGCGTAATAGCCTTCTTCAGTATTTGCCGCCATAACGGTAACCGGGATTGCTGCGACCGGCAGGGCGACTAACATCGCTTTCATATTCATCTTCACTCCGTTGGAAATTATTACTGCACGTCGAACCGCCGTCCGCCAGTGTCAGGAAATAACAGTCAGTGAGACGAATCATAAACAGGCCGGTGAGGGCAAACTATTAGGGTGATTACGCGTTTTACCTGGTAATTTTACGTAGGGATTTGTCTCGATTTTTATCCCGATCTTTTTACTTTCAATTATTTATTGGTTGGGGAAAACGCAGCAGGACAATCACGCCATCGGTCAGAACCTTTTCCAGTTCCGTCACATCCAGCGTGGTATTTTCCGGCAACCGTTGTTCAGTTTACCCGCTATGGCATTCTTGAGTATTGGTTGTGGAAGCCCATTGCCGAGCCCCCTGGGCACAGGGAATCGGCCTTTAATGCACGGCCCGTCGGCATTTTTGAGGGTGGTGAGATAATGCAGTTTTACCGTATCAATTAATACATGACTATCATCTACTGTGCATTATTCATAATGCAGTGAAGTCATACACACAGGATTAGAAAACCTAATATAACCGAGTTTTTTCTATGCAGAAAACACTAAGCCTGCCCCGTAATGAAAAATTTTCTGGTCACCTCAGAGACAAAATCGAAATCATTTATCACTTCATGAGAGCGACGCCAGGAAACAGGTAATACAGGTCTCTCCACACTTGAAAAACAGGCGTTTTGGATATTTTTTATTTTTGTTTCATCGTCTATATACTCAATTAATGAAAGTAAGAAATGCATACCATCTGAATGAATGCTGAGCGTTTTTTGATTATCAAAATCTTTAATATTTACACTTCCAGTATGAGTCCTGAGCTTATGAAGAGCATCACAGACATCTGCCCACAAAGGAGAATCCTTTTTACTGAATCCTGTATGTTCGCAAAACAGGAAAAGCTTCATATTCATCTTTCATCCTTTAACAAAGTTGTTCTCCTGGAATTTTAACATGGAAGACAAATAATCAAGAGTAGGATGAAGAAAGATAAAGTGATATTGCTGGCAAATTACAGATTTTAGGAATTTTATGGTAAACAGGGAGAATGGATGACAGGGTGTTTTGAATGACAACTGCAAACAAGCGTGACAACAGGTAATGGGGCGAATGTTACGGTTGAAAAAGAGATTTCAGCGCGGGGCCAGAGATCATTTACTCAAAAATATTGTTCATGAATATTTTCTGAAGCCACTTCGCAATTCTCAAAATTATCTCCCCACCAGATACTGAATTTTTATACAGTCCGGTATAATCAACCCATAGAAAATCACTCCACAGTAAAGGAAGCATTAACAGGATATAATTTTTCAAATTATTAAAGAACGCGACATGAAGGTGTACCACCACCTCCATGCCGCTAACCACAAAGCAACTAATCAGGAGTTGAATATGGCTGAGACGAATTTTAAGCCAGAGTTTACTGTTTTCAAAACAGAATCAGACGCTTTTAACAGTATTACTGAAAACCGCGATCTGATACGCAAAAAAGATATCCGTCGTTTGCACGGAAACCAGACTGATGCTGCCCCTGTTCATCCTCGTGCAGAAACGCAGGAAGATAGTTCTGCCTGTTGCGAGCTTTATTCCCGGGTGGACTGTCGATACCTTCCCCTTAGCGGCAAGTGGCTCGCAAATGCAGGTTTTATCAACGGCATGCCTGTCAAAATCCGGGTGATGAAAGATTGTATTGTTATTACACCGCAACATACACGCGAACTATGGGGCTGTCTTGAAGGCATGAGTGTGGCGAATATTAATAAAAAGAAAGTGGCGCAGTGGCTGAAAACGTTTCCGGGAGCGCTGAATGATTTGGGAGATGTGCCGGTGGTAAAGCGGGGGTAAATGACGTATAAAAAATAAAATCCCGGTGTTAAGACCGGGATTGGATAACTTAATATAGATGCTACTTTTTAAGCAAGCGCGGGAGTTGATTATTTAACTCAAGGATACAGGCATCCATATACTTCTGGGTTTCAACAGTTACCTTCTTATAATTCTCACGTTCCCATTCTGACAGATTCGCTTCCACAGGAGCTGGGGAACATTCAGCTACGGTATAAGCGGAAAACATATTCCCACTCTCAGGTTTTTTATAGAAAAGTACCTTATATTTCAGCTGATAAACGGGAGTGGTTGCCGTAGCATTTTTAAAGATCAATGCCCAGGTAGCATGGCCAATATAGAGTTGCTCTTTATAAACATACCCGCTGGATTGGGAGTCCATCCATTTACTGATAGTTTTCTTTGCAGCTTCAGCGAGATAGGTATCAGTAGGGTTTTTGATCGACTCGATGATTTCCCCTTTATAATTTTCTTTATCAAAACTGCTGGAATTTATATTTCCGGTTAACACAGACAAAACGGCTAGCCCTTTTCCTACAGCGTTATGAGTCGGGGTAACTACGCGTAGTGAATTATCTGCGATACGATTATTATTAAGGTCTGCCTGTGCTGACACAGCCATAATCTCAATCGAACTACCATTTGAAGAGGTTACATTTTCAGGTTTTACTTTGCTGGCACAACCCGTTAGCGCTACAACGAAAAGTAAAGTAGTTGCTGAAAATTTTGTTACTTTCATTTTCTTTCCTTGAGATAAAATAATGAAGGAGAATATCCTTCTACTTGCTTACGCTTACCGCTCTTTCGTACTTAGTTCAGGCCTAATTCGGCGTTCCCCTGCATTCTGCAATATCCACTGCCGTTAAATGTCGACAATCGGCTGGTGATCCAGCACAGGAACGGGAATTTCGGGTAAAGCCTGATAGAACGATCCCGGCGCGGTGGCCGGGATCGTTTATACGATTATTTGATTGATTTTTAATATATCTTTTCTTAGATCATCGTTAATATCTGAAGGAGACAGCTGGTTAATCAGTTGCCTTATTTGGGTAAAAGTATTTTTCTGACCTCTTAGATCTTCTGCTTTTATGGTTGATAAGGCAGTAATTAGTTCACCATCGTAATAATCACCTGCCAACGGCTCTTCAGTCAGAACTTCCAATACCCTTGGCATCAATTGGTCAATACATAATTTCTGTCGGATAGCTCGGCAGAGGTCTTCCACTGTTAGCTCTTCAATAGGTACATCAATAATACGTTCGAACCAGAGTTCAAGTGGTGATTGTTGATCTGGTTCTTTCGTCACATTGATGTTTCCAATCAATTTACGGAAGGTAATCATATTCCATGTCCTTTCAAAGCCGATTCTATTTTATTAATAGCATCTGTTGCTCTACTATACGCAGCCTGAGCTTCGGGGTTGTTGACGTTTTTCAACGTATCCGCATGATTTCTTAATCCTCTGAGCGTATTTTGCATTTCCTGCATATGATCCCAATACCCTCCATTCTCTTTAGGCACTGGATTACCATCCATGTCTTTGATAGTTCCAGTAATATCATGGTCTTTCAGAGCATTTTTTATAGTGTTATCAATCTTCTTAATCGCACTTTCTTGTTTCTGATTAAGCTTTTCTACGGGCTTTTCATTTTGCTGCTTAGGATCATTTTCCGGCGGTGGTGGTGGTGTACCGGTGCCTGAACCCGCACCGCCCAGTTCTGCTTTCTCACCATCCGTCAGATCCTTGCCAATATTCGGGTTCGAAGCACTCCCTGAACCGTACTTATCCTGCAACGAACTGAGATACTTACTGGTGATCTCATCATTACCCATCATTTCAAGGGTAACAAGATGATCCAGTTCATCAGCAGTCAGCTTGTCGGCAAGTGTTTTTGCCACGGCGCCAGTAATACCGGCTTTGACCCCGATTTCCAGCAACTGCTCTGCGACCTTCGTCCTGCAGGGTGCAGCAACCGCGCAACCTCTGGCAACCAGTGCCAGTGAGTTATTCTCCGCCGCATTCTTCCCGGCCTGCCCCCCGGCCACCGCTGACCCCGTACTATCCCCCGTCAGCCCGCCAGCCATCCCGGCCGATATCGTTGCCAGCGCACTGACCGTCTGCTTCTGCTCCTCGCTCAGCTTCGACAAATCTTTGACGTCAGGGTACAGCATACCCGCTATCGCTTTCGCCGCAAGCTCACCGGTCGCCGCGCCCGCAGCACCCGCTGCCGCACTGTTCCCCTGCAGTGCCGCAACTGCGCCACCCAGTATCGCATGCGCTATGGCTTTCGCTGCCGTATTGTCATCAATCCCCATGCCGTGACCAATACGATACGCCAGCTCCGGTGCCGAGGCCCCCGCCAGCGCTGCCTTCAGGTCGCTGCCTGCCAGCCCCTGAAGCGCGGCCGTCGCCGCCTGGATACCCCGCTGCAGGTCGCTGCCCGTGCCGTATTTCGCCGTCGTGGTCTTGTACGCATCGGTCCCGCGCAGGGCATCCTGATAGGCCTTTTTCAGTGCGTCGCTGGCATCCGCGTCCGGCTCAGTCACGCCCTCTTTCGACAGCGCATCCCGCGCTGCCTTCAGCCCTTCTGTCTCTCCATAAGTGTTCGCAATGTCCACCGCCTGCGAGCCAATCTCACCAATCAGCTGCACTTCCTGCAGGCGCTGCTGCTCCTTCTCCTTGTCAAATATCGGACTGATGATGCCGTTCGCATGCTCCGCATCGCGGCTCAGGTCAGCCACATCCTGCTTCTGGCTCTCCTTGTCGCGGATGATGAGCGTCCCCTCGCTCACCGCCGCCTGTGTCGTGCCTTCCGCGTGACCACTGTTACCGCCTCCGGCCAGCAGAGCGTTCGCCATGTTCCCGGCAAACTGCCCGCCGATGCTGCCGCCCGAGCTGATGCCCGCGCCCTGATGTTCGGTCTTAAAGTCCGCCTGGTTGTGGATATCACTGAAGCCCAGCGTCCCGGTGTCGAGGCGATTTTTATCCGCCGTCGCCGTTGAGGCAATCACCCCGCCGTCAAGCTGCGTGTGTTTACCCACCGTCACATCAAAACCACCGCTGCCGGCGAACAGCCCGCTCTGCTCCTGCACCGAGTCGTAGTCACTGGTCATTTTATCGCGGCTGACGTTGACGCTGCCCGAAGCCGTGCCTGCACCAAAGGTGTACCCCACGCCGCCGCTGACGCTGTTCTGTTTGCTGTTGTAGTGGTCACTGTCCTGAGTACTGGCAATCGTCAGGTCGCGCCCGATATCCGCCACCACGGCTTCACCGCTCACCTGCGCCCCGGCAATCGTCGCGTCACGCCCGGTGTTGATGGTCACGCGGTTACCCGCATCAACCGTGGTCTCGTTCTGCCAGACGCCGTTGCCCTTCTCGTGCCCTTTGCTGCTATTGGCGTTCGCCGAGATGCTGATGCCCGCCCCACCGGAGCCGACACCTACCCCGACACCCAGGCTGCCGCCGCTGCTGCTGTTTTTACCCGTCGTCTGCTGCGTGTCCTGCGAGGCAATCAGGTTGACGTCCCGCGCCGCCTCCAGCGTCACGTCTTTCCCGGCCTTAATCTGGCTCCCCGCCACGGTGATGTCGCTTCCGGTGGCTTTTATCGTGATGTTATTACCCGCACTCAGGGTGCTGCCTGTTGTCGTCTCACTCTGCATATGGGATGAGGATGTCGACGACTGCGTTCCCACCGACGCACTGACGCCGACAGTGTTGTTATTCCCTTTGTCAGAACTGCCCTTCGCCTGGTCCAGCGCAACCGCCTGACCCGCCTGCACGCCGGAAAGCGCCGCCTGAGTACCCTGAAGTGCAGCAAGGCGCGAGTCGCTGCTCTGCTTCGCGCTCTGCGCCGTGGTGACCGCGTTATTCACCGCGCTCCCCGCCGCCCCTGACAGCGCCACCGTCAGCCCGCTGCTCTTCTGCTCAAACGTCTCATCGCGGGTGCGTTTGTCATGCCCCGGTTCAATCACCACGCTGTCGCCCGTCAGGCTGATATCCTTCTGCGCGATGATATCCGCCCCGCCGATATGCGCCTGTTTGCCCGCCGTGATGCTGACGCTGCCGCCCGTCGAGCCGACGGTGCTGAAGCTCTCGCTCTGCGTCGTGCCCTGCTCTCGCAGGTCGTGGGTGGTTTTGCTGCTGCCGATGGTGAAGCCGATACCGCCCGTGCCCATCAGGCCGGACTTTTTGGTCTCCTTAAAGCGCCAGGAGGTGTCGGTGTTGGTGGCCGCCACGATGTCCACGTTGTTGCCTGCGGACAGGGCCACGTCGCCGTCTCCGGCGACCGCCGAACCTTTCACCAGCAAGTTGTTCCCTGCCGACACCGTCACATTGTCACCGCTCAGCAGCGAGCCTTTCTCCCGCGTCGCGCTGTCTTCCTCGATGGTGTGGGTGGTCTTCTTGCTGAGGAACCCGCTACTGGTTTTGGTTTGCTCCCGGTAGCGGTAATCGCTCTCCGTTGCCGTCGTCAGGTTGACGTCGCGGCCTGCCGCCACGCCGATATCGCCCTGCGCAGTGACCTCTGCCGCCTGCGCGGTCACGTCGCGCCCGGCGAGGATCACCGTATTACCGCCGCTGGCAATCTCCGTTCCCTGCTGACGAACAGATTCATCAATGACGGTTTTTTTCTTCGCCTGGCTGCTGGAGCGTTCCGTTGACGCTTCCGCCAGCAGGTTCACATCCCGCCCGGCCTGAACCCCCACATCGCCTTCCGCTGCCATCGCCGCCGCACGAGCATTCACGTCGTTACCCGCCTGCAGGGTCAGATCGCCGCCCGCACTCAGGGTGCTGCCCTGATGCGTGACGGACGCTGTCTCTGTGGTCGCACGGTTGCCCCCGGCACGTCCCTCGCTCGTCGCAATCTCGTTGGCGGTGATGTTGATGTCATTCCCCGCCGCCATGGCCAGACTGCCGCCCGCCGACACGTTTGCGCCGGTCACGTTGATATCCTGTCCGGCGCGCATCGTCAGCCCGTCGGTGGCGGTGACGGAGGCCGTCCTGCCCACATCCGTACCGCTAAAACGCACATTGCCCGCATCAACATTCCACTGCTGCGCGCGGGTCACGTTGTTAATGCTGCCCGTGACGCTCTCCAGCCCTACCGTTTTACCGCTGATGGTGGAGCCGATGTTGTTGATGTCCCCCAGCACGCTCAGGTTCAGCCCGCCGCCTGCGCTCAGCAGCCCGGCGTTGAGGTTACTCAGGCTGTTGCTGCTGTCGATTGTCAGGCCATTCTGCGCCGCGATCGTACTGCCGCTGTTGATGACGTTGCCGCCCGCCAGCTGGACGTTATTACCGCTAATCACGCTGCCGCTGTGAACAGTGACGTCTTTCGGTGACAGATAGACTTTCGGGATCATCACCGTCTGACCATTAATGGTCGCCGCTTCCCACCACAGCAGGCTGTGGTCAAGCGCGGCAACCTGCGCCGCCGTGAGCGCCACGCCAAATTGCAGCCCCAGCGTTGTCTGTTGCTCTGCGGCGCTGTCCATCAGGTAGCGCATCTGTTCGAGGTCGGAACCGATGCCGTTGATATACCGGCTGCCGGTCTGGTTCAGGATGGCGTTGCTGACGTAACGGGTATCGAATGCCGCGTCGCCGAGGAAACGGTAGTCGCGGTCCGGGTTCAGGCCGAGCCTGTCGAGGAAATACGATGAACCAAGGAACTGGTTCCGATCGGTGAACGCGCTGTTGGTTTCGCGCGGCGCGTCGCCGGGTTTTATGCCGAGCAGGTCATACAGTCCGTCAAACAGGCTGTCGTCCATATTACCGAGGTCATCGAGCTTCGGGTTCACCGTAATCAGATACGGGCTGTCGGGATCGGTGGATGGCACGAAGTAACCGTTGTTGCCGGATGGCAGTGGATAGTTACTGCTGCTGCCGTTCTGATCGGAAAGGGATGAAGCGCCGGAGATGTCTTTCAGGGCGTCGCTTAACGCATCACGCCATTGCGGCGTGGTGATGTCCTGCGTATCGGTTTCGACAAGAGACTGCGCCTGCTCACCATTGGCGATGGACTGATTGCTGAGTGGGGTCAGCGTTGGTACGGCAATCGTATTGCTAAAGCCATCCGTGTTCGCGGTGACGAGCGTGTTGCTGATATCGTTAGTAAAGGTTGCGGAGACATTGCCGCCAGCCTGTATTACTGCCCTAACAACGTTAGCGGTATTTTCTGATTCGAACTCACGACCAGCCAGAGTATAGGTTATACCACCAGCATTAATGGTTGATGCCGTGTAGACAAGATACTCCGTCTCAGAACTGGCCTGATAGCTTTGGTTGTTGAGTTGCGTACCTTTTAGGCTAATGTCGCGATTAGCAAGTATATTGCTACCGCTATTGTCGAGATAATTTGCAGTGATATTTAGATTATTAGCAGATGCTATGCGCGCTGCCTGGCCAGCACTGCTTACATCAACCTCAGTTCGTTTAATACCAAAACGTTTGGTTTGACCCGAATCATTAATCCGGTAAGAGGTGGTAAAGAAAGGCTCGTCCATGCTGCACGCACCTGGATAGGTTGGAAAACTCATACAGCTTCCAACCCAGACATCCGTGCGATTTTTTACTGTTGAATAGCTTCCTTCCTCCATATCATCCAGGCTTACAACAAAGGATGAATCACCAACCCAGGAAGGGTTATCCAAATCAATTATCTGAGTATTCGAATTGCTTCCATCTCGCTCATTTAATAAGTGGGCTGTAATGATCGTAATATCACCCTTCTGCGTCTCAATATTTCCGGACGTGTTCACCACTTCACTGTTCGCCGCACCCGCTGCATTTTTCTGCATCCACAGGCTATTCCCTGCCAGAATATCGCCGTAGACGTTATGGATACGCTCAGCGAAAAGTTGCAAATTATTCGCAGCATAAATCAGTGCGGTATTGAGCAAGGTGCCCGCCGCATTCATCGTCAGGCTGCCTGCCGTACCGGTAAAGCCATTCACGGTAATATCGCTCAGGCTCTTAAATACCACGTCGCCGGCTGCAGAGAGGCTACCGGCTGCATTGAGCAAAATACGTTGCGCACTGAACGCGCTGTCACCCTTACCTGCGGTGAACTGGCCGTTGTTGGTTAACGCCCCACCGGCGCTCAGAACGAGGCTGTTTCCCTGTAGGGTGCCATTATTGGTGATATCACCCTCAGTGGTGAGAGACAGGCTGTTGCTGGCGGCCAGCGTTCCACTGAACTCCAGCGCACTTAACAGGTGAAGCGTGACATCCCCCAGCGCCACAATCTGTCCGGCGTTTTTCAGCGTGCCGTTGTTGAGCATGAGGTTACCCGCACTGAATAACCTACCGCTGGTGGCGTTGGTAATCGCATCGCCCTTCACCGTAAGCGAAGTGGTGCCGAGTGCCGTACCGCTGTTATTCAGTTTTTGATAGTTAACCAGCAGGTCTGCACCCTGCAGCGTGCCGTCGTTGGTGAGAGTCATTCCCCGTAGTTCGGCGTTGTCGGTCGCAAGTATCCGCCCACTATTCACGACGTTCACCACATCCAGCAGCAACCTCACTGCCTGAACCAGCCCAACGTTACTGTTCGTCAGCTCCGGCGCGGTCAGTGTGAGGCCACCGCCAGAGAGCACTTTGCCGTCGTTCTGTACGCGGGTGGTGGCCTTCACCGCAGATTCCCCACCGCCCTGTATCGTGCCCTGATTATTCAGCGTGTCAGCCGACACCGTCAGTGCGTTTTCACTGAGCAGCACACCGCTGTCGGTATTGTTCAGCACGCCCGTGGCACTCAGCGTCAGCGCTTCTCCCTGAAGCCGTCCGCTATTAATGAGTTGCCCGGCAGTAACCGTGGTAGCTTTCCCCTGGATTTGCCCGGCGTTCGTTGCATTGTCCGCATCAAGCGTCAGCGCTCCTGCACTGAGCAGTTTTCCTCCGGCCTGGTTATTCAGCTGCTTAAGGGCGACCGAAAGCGCATCAACGCCGGTGATCTCGCCGCTGTTGTTCAGCGTACTGGCCTCCAGCGAGAGGTGCTTCGCAATCCACTGCCCGCTGTTTGCCAGCGTCAGTGCTGAGAGCGCCAGTTCTCCGTTTGAGGTGACTTTGCTGCCCGTCGTACTGATAAGATTGCTGACGATATGCGCATCCAGTACATCTGCCGCCTGGATCGCACCGCCGTTCGTAAGCGCCTGCGCATGAATAAGTACCCGTTTACCCTGCCATTGCCCGGCGTTACTGAGGTCACCGGCCGTCACCGTCAACTCACCTGCCGTCAGCAGCGCTCCCGATGCTTCATTCACCAGCGAGAGGAGCGGTGCAGCCATCTCCAGACGAGCAGCCAGCGTCAGCGCGGCGATCCCGGTGAGCGTGCCGCTGTTAGTGATACTGTCCTGATGCGCGGTGACATGGTTCCCCTGAACCGTTCCGCTGTTGCGCAGCGTATTCCCCGCGAGCGAGAGCGTGCCAGCCGATAACAGATTGCCGTTGTTAACGGTATTGCCCGCATTCAGCGTGATGTCTCCCTGGCTCATCACTTCACCGGTATTGCTGAATGTCCCGGTGGTGAAGGAATTAAAGGAGCCGGTCGCCAGCGAACTTCCGCTGTTATTCCAGTCGCGGCCGCGGAGACTGACATTCTGCCCCTGCAGCTGGCCAGCGGTGGTTAGCGTGGTGCCTGAAAAGGTGAGGTTCCCCCCCGTAAGCGTGCGCGAGCCTGCCGCTAAATCCAGCACACCGGCGGTCACGGATAACGCGGTATCACCCTGCAAAAGACCGCGACTGTCGAGGCGATCGGCATTCAGCGTCAGCGTGTTCCCCACGATACTGCCTGCACTGGACACCGATTGTGCCGTGATGCTGTTTTCCCCCTGCGCCAGCAGCAGGCCTCCTGCGCTGTTATTCAGCGTATCGTAATCAACAAGAAGTGAAGCGCCGCTCAGCTCGCCGCTGTTGGTCAGGGTTGAGCCAGACAGGGAAAGCGCCGCGTCGCTGGTGATAATACCGGCGTTGTTCAGTTCAGAGAGAGAAAGCGACAGCGCCGCCGGGCTGTACAGCACGCCGCTGCTGCGGTTATCCAGCAGACGGGTAACCAGTGACAGCGTCTGACCCGCGTGGATCAAACCACTGTTAATGACTGCAGGGCTGCTGATGGCGAGCGAAGACGCCGTCAGCGTCCCCCTGTTATTGAGATTCGTGGTTTCAATCTTCAGGGCTGACGCTGAAGATTTTCCCCCGTGACTGAGAGCGTCAGTGGCTGTCAGGATAAGCCCATATTTCGCAGCCTGCGTCCCATCAAGCTGCGCATTCTGTACGTCCACGCTGACGCTGTTACCCTGCGTCTGCGCCGTTGCCGTGGTCGTCAGGCTTTGACCCCGAACGCTCACGGAACCGCCCGCGCTGGTTTCGCCTGCAAGGGTGGTAGCCGTATTGTTCAGCGCCAGATCGCCATCGCTGTGGGTCACTGACTTTTCGGTTGTGATGAACGCGTCTGATGAGCCATCAAGCCCTCTGGCACCGGAAAGCGTGCCGCTGTTTGTCACCTGTGCAGCCTTCAGCGTCAGCGTGTCATCGCTGACGAGCGCGCCGCTGTTATCCAGCTTACCGCTCGCGATAACGGTCGTTTTGCCTTTCGCGCCGGTGTCACCAGACAGCGTGGCGTTGCGAGCGTTGATACCCAGCGTGGAGGCGCTTTTCAGGGTGCCGGAACTGGTGATGTCGGTTCCTGAAACGTCCAGGTTGTTGCCCTGAACGGTGCCGGTATTGCTGAATGTCCCGGTCGTCAACGAGGCATCCGTCCCCGCGGACAGCATCCCGCTGTTGATCAGGTTCCCCGTATTTATGGCAAGAGATTTTCCGGCAGTGGTACTGCCTTTCAGCAGGGTGTTCCCTGACGTGGAGAGAGCGATATTCCCGCTGGCACTGGTTCTGCTGCTGCTCTCCTGAGTCAGCGCCTGACCGCTGAGCGAGATATCTGAGGCGCTGACGTTTCCGCGCTGCGTCAGCTCACCGCCTTTCACCAACAGTTGCTGACCCGCGACGACAGAGCCGTTAAGCGCGGCACGCTGCGACGCTTCCAGCGAAATATGGCGTGATGCGGTCAGCTGCGTCCCGGTCTCCAGCGTTTTCGCGTTAACCGTGGCATCCTGCCCGGCGATGTTTTTCCCCTTAAGCGCCGCGTTTTCTGCAACGTTCACAGCAAGGTTACGACCGGCACCGGCCTGAGCATCCGCACTCTGGGTGAGGGCGTTTGCCGTCAACGTGATGTCTGCTCCCGCAGTGAACGCGCCGCCGTTTTGCGTGAGGGTACCGTTGGTCGCTAACTGAAGATTTTTCTCGGCGGCGATATGGGCCTGGTCGAGCGTCAGGGCGCTCTGCCCGGAGACAGTGAGGTTACCCCCTGCTTTATGGTCGCCGGTTAACGTCACCTCTTTCGCAGAAACGCGGGTGCTACCGCTGGCAAGCGTGTTTTTCAGCACCACTTTCCCCGCGCTGCTGAGCGTAATATCCCCCTGGCGTGCGTTCAAATTGCCCAGGTTTACCCCCAGCCCCGCTTCACTGGACACCAGACGAATACGGTTGGCGTACATGCCACCCAGCGCGCCGGTGTCTACCGCCACCTTCGGCGCGTCACCTTCTCCTTTCAACGCGCTGACGCTGCCATCCGCCGCGACGCGGTTCGCCCCGGCGACCACACGTACCTCTTTCGCATGCAGTTGCGCATTGATCTCAGTCGCGCGGGAGATAATCGACACCGCATCGCTCTGGCTACCATTCAGCCCCGCGCCCTCAATGGTGACGGCGCCTTTGGTCACATCAAGCGATTGCAGCTTCCCGCTGGCGTCGAGCATCGGTTTACCCGTGGTGAGCGTCGCATTCGGCGTGTTGATAAACCCGCAGCCGTTACAGGTGATGCCGTAGGGGTTCGCCACAATGACGTTGGCTGCCTTGCCCGCCACTTCGGTGTAGCCCTGCAAATTCGAGCGGTTCGCGCCGGTGACTTCGTTGATGATCCCTTTGGCTTCCTGCCCGGCTTTCAGATTCGGGTTGTTCTGGATCAGACCGCCAAGCTGAGTCTGGTTCAGCTGCCCGGTCGCGTTATTGAGGATCAGCCCCTCTTTCCCGACGTTGTAATCGTTGTACTTGTTATGGGAAATACCGGACTGATTCGGCGTGGCAATGTTCACGACCGGAACACCGTTTGCCGCCTTGTCCATCTGCGTATTGCCGGTCGGGGTGAGGGTTGCCGCC
This sequence comes from Enterobacter mori, assembly GCF_025244905.1. NCBI lineage: Bacteria > Pseudomonadati > Pseudomonadota > Gammaproteobacteria > Enterobacterales > Enterobacteriaceae > Enterobacter > Enterobacter mori. Next base: position 4,042,253 of record NZ_CP104285.1, read on the forward strand.
ATCGCAGGCAGCAGCGGCTGCGTCGCCAGCAATACGCTCAGAAAGGCGCTCAGCGCGCGCTGCGAAAAACGAACCTGATCCTTTTTCATCATCCTTGCCCCTTAAAAAGCCACTGATACGCGGTAATAAATCGTGAGGTGATCCGGCCCCAGCCAGTCCGGATACGCCATCGGTGTGCCAACGGTAAACTGGCTCGAATAGCCACGATGAGCCGTCGTCAGCCCCAGTGCAGCCCCCCACAGCGTGCCGGAGGCGTAACGGTCAAAACCGTCCTTCTTCAGCCAGCCGCCATCAATTGCCGCCAGCAGGCCGACATCCCCCACCCACGGTAGGGTAAAGAGCGAATAATTGAGCTCATTTCGCCAGTAGCCGCCGTTATCCCCGGAGATGTAGTGCTCCTTAAAGCCGCGCACGGAGGCTTCGCCGCCCAGCGTCAGCCGCTCGCTGCCGTACAGCCGGTCCGGCGACCACTGAAAGTAGATGCTGGTCAACCACCACAGCCTGTCTGCAACGGGGCGCTGAAAGCTGCCGTTCACGCTCCATTTGCGATATTCGGCTTTCGGCACATCGCCATGCTTGTCGTTATCATCTTCGGCGCCAAACCACGGTACCCCCTGCGTAAAGGTCGGGTTCAGGGTCGCCACGCCGGAGGCGATTTTTTGCGTGTGGTTAAGGCCCAGAGAGAAACTGGAAAGCTTGCGGCTGCTGGTGGCCAGCAGAACATCGTCGAGATAGTTATGGTTGATGCGGTGCGTGAGGCCCGCCGCCACGCCGGTTTTGATATCGCCATTGCGGAACAATATCCAGGAGCCCGTCAGACGGTGCGTTTCGGTATCCCCCGTCGATCGCCAGAGGTAGCCGTTATTATCAATAGTGCTGAGGTAGTTGCTCCAGCTGTAGCTGTAGTCCAGCAATCCGTAGCCGTAAGGGATGCTGACGCCTGCTGCAAAATTTTGAGCATCATTGCTGTTGGAAAAATCACTGCTGCGCCCGCCGCTGATAAACCACTTATCCGCCAGACCCAGCAGGTTATTTCCGTACAACGCGCCATTAAGCTGCCCGGTCCCGGTGCTCTTTTGCCCGCTATTATCGAAACTCACTGAACCGCTGAGGGGGAATTCTGGTGTAGCCGTCAAATTGACGACAGAGTAGCCCTGCCTGTCGCCGGGCAATATTTCTATTTCAACCGGCGTCTGGCGCACGCGATTAAGTTGCTCCATACCCTGTTCGATATCGCGCAGGTTGAGAATTTTTCCTTCGAGCCCGGGGAAGGTCATGCTCAGGGTGCGCGACGGGACGCCTTCAAGGCGTATTTGCTGGAGCTTACCCTCCAGAACCGCAAGCTGGAGGACACCACCGGAGAGGTCCTGCTCGGTCAAAAATGCGCGGCTGGTGATATAGCCCCGGCTGATGTACCAGTCGGACACAGCGTTAGTCAGGGCATTTAAACGGGCAATATCAAGGCACTGATTCAGCCATGGCGCAATCAGCTGCTTTTCAGCAGAAGGCGAAAGCAGGGTTGCTCCAGACAGCGCAATGCGGCTGATGAAGAAACACGGACCCTGTGACGCAAAGGTTTCGTCTGGCCTGACAGGCCGCGGTAACACCACGCTGCGCTCGAGCGATTCACGCTGACGCTGGCTCTCATCCAGCAACTGCTGCTGTTGCTGTTGGATGATATTACGGTCAGCCGGTGACAACGGGGCGGCGAGTGCGATGCCTGGCATCAGTAACATGATAGCCGCCAGCAGCACGCATGCTGATGTTTTCCCTAACATTATTTACTCTCCGCTCAAAGTACGCTTACAAACTTGACTGTTAAAAAACGAGCAACTTATTTCAAAAAGTAAATAGTGTAAATATCAGCAAAGAGAATAAGGATATTTCTGGCGCATTTTCAGATTTTTGCAGGGGTAAATCTGAAGCAAGATTAAAGAAATCCCTTATCGCGCCGATCATCATCCGTGTGTATTATTTCCTGTAGCTTTTACAACAACTATCCTTAACTCAAATACTTAAGCGCCAAAGCGAAAGGCATCATGAGCACACCGATCAAACGGCTAGAAATCATAAAAAATGCCATCGAACTGGAAGATGACGACATCATCCAGAGCCAGCTGACGCGGCTGAAAAATGAAGCGTTTGACGAGGAGCTACAGGCAATCGTCGTGGCGCTTGAGCAGAAGAACTACACCGCAGCTATCAGGGCCATCACCGCATGGCTGCAGGGCCAGCGTGCCGTGACTCCGTGGCGTGACCCGCAGGTGGCTGCCAGCAAGCTGGAGCTGAAGGCGCTAGAGGAGCGTCTGCGCGATCTGATTGACCGTCGCAACGCTCGCGTGCAGCAGCTTGATGAGTTCAACGATCTCTATTTCTCCCGTCTCGGGCCGCTGATGCAGCAGATCCTCGCCCTGCGTAAAACGCTGGCGGAGCTAAACCTGCGTCGTCAGCAGGCGGAGGCGCGTCGTCGCGAAGAGGATTATCGCCGCTGCCAGCGCTATATGGCGCAGGCGGTAGAGGTGCTGGCAACGCTCACCCAGCGCTGGCGCGATCTCCCGGCCGATTCCGTACAGGCTGCCGAGGCGCGTAAACAGCTACAGCAGCAAAGCAACCTGATTGCCAATCTGCTGGCCGAAGCGCTGGAACTGGAGAGCGGCTTAACGCGTGAAGAAGAGCCCGCGCGCCAGGCGCGCGATGAGGCTAACGAAGAGTACGAGAAGTATCGCGAGCAGCATCACGATGCCGAAATGCGTCTGCGCAAAGGGAAAGATCTCTCGGAAGAGGATCAGAACGAGCTGAAACGCCTGTGGCGTCAGGCGAGCAAGCTGTGCCACCCGGATCTGGTGGCAGACGATCTGAAAGAAGAAGCCAACACCATGATGGTACAGCTCAACCAGGCCAAACAGCGCGGAGATGTGAAAGCGATCCGCTCACTGGTGGCGCGTCTGCAGCAGGGCTTTGAGCCAATGATGGCGAGCGACAGGCTGAACGATCTGGAGCGTATCCGCAAAAAAATGGCGCAGGTTCGCGAGCAAATCGACACCTTAGTGAACGAGCTGGCGGAACTGGAGAAAGAAGAATCCTGGCTGCTGGTTTCGTCGCTGAACAATATGGAAGCCTACTTTGCCCAGCAGGAGAAGGCGCTGCATGAGGTCCGCGCCTCGCTCGAACATCAGGTGAGCGAAGCGCAGCTGGAGTCCGCAGCCTGACTATTTCGCGTGCCAGTATGCGCTGGCACGCACCAGCTGTTGGTCAATCGCGTCGGTTTCAAACTGGCGGCTCAGGTTTTTCACCACCTTCCCTTCCCCGGTCAGCCAGATAAAGTAATCCTCTTCTGGCACGGCCAGCGTCGCCAGACGATCGGCCACCGCCTGCGGGTTGTGGCCCACAATCCAGGTGAGGTTGAATTCACTCAGGTGCGCCAGATAGTCCTTATAAGATCCGTCACCCACGGTCACGACCGCATGAATGTCCGGGCGCACCGGCAGTTTTGCGATGCCTTCTAAACGGCGGCGCAGCGCGGGCATCCCGGATTCATCGCACACGTACAGCTGCCAGGCGTAATCTTCCGGCACCACCAGCGATCCGCGTGGCCCACCGATAGTGAGTTTGTCGCCAGGTTTGGCCGCTACCGCCCAGTTGCTGGCAACGCCGCCATCATGAACGAAGAAATCCAGCACCAGCTCATTTTTCTCCTCATCGAACAGTGGCGTATAGTCACGCGCCTGCGGGCGTACGCCGTCGCCCCAGTCGATGCCTTCATCGGTGACAACGGGCGGAACAAAGGTCGCGCCCGGTGCCGGGAAAAAGACCTTGGTGTGGTCGTCGAAGCCGCGGGAGCTAAAGCCCTCCAGCGCCTCACCGCCGAGAACAATGCGCTGGAAGCCAGCGCTGACACGCTCGACGCGGAGCACGTTCAGCTCACGAAAGCGCAGGTCATTGCGGACACGTTGAGGGTAACGGGTTGGTGTCATTTTTATGCCCTTCTCAGATGAATACGATATATCGAAATTGATTTTTTAATGATAATGATTGCTATTAACCAGGAATGCAAGATCTTTTAGATTGCATCTGAATATATCTAAGATATAGTTTAGATATATCAAATTGAGAGAGTCACTATGCGACACGAACATGATGGCGGCGGACGCCGACCGCGCTTTTTCGGCCACGGCGATCTACGGCTGGTGATCCTGGATATCCTGACCCGCAATGCCAGCCACGGTTATGAGCTGATCAAAGAGATCGAGAACCTGACGCAGGGGAACTACACACCGAGCCCGGGCGTGATCTACCCAACCCTGGATTATCTGCAGGATCAGACGTTTATCACCATTACGGAAGAAGAGAACGGCCGCAAGAAAATTGCGATAACCGCTGAAGGACAAAACTGGCTGGATGAAAACCGGGAACAGCTGGAACAGATCCAGGTGCGCATCAAAGCGCGCAGCGTCGGCTTCCAGCTGCGCAAAAACCCGCAGATGAAGCGGGCGCTGGATAACTTCAAAGCGGTGTTAGACCTGAAGGTGAATCAGGGAGAACTCAGCGACGCGCAGCTCAAGCAGATCGTCGGGGTGATCGACCGCGCGGCGCTGGAGATCTCCCAGCTGGATTAAGCCAGCGCGCGTTCGCTCACGCGGAACACTTTTACCAGCTCTTTCAGGTGCATCGCCTGCTCGTTCAGCGAGGCCGCCGCCGCAACGGACTCCTCCACCAGCGCGGAGTTCTGCTGGGTGGTGGCGTCAATCAGGCCAATCGCGCTGTTGATCTGCGAGATGCCTTCCGTCTGCTCATGGCTGGCCTGACGGATCTCACGCAGAATCACGTCCATCTCCTCCACGTTGCCGACCATCCCGTTGATCAGCCCGCTGGCTTTTTCGACCAGGTTCATCCCGTCCTGGGTCTGGCTGGTGGAGCTTTCAATCAGCTGGCGGATTTCACTCGCCGAAGAGGCGCTCTTCTGTGCCAGCTGGCGCACTTCGCCCGCAACCACCGCAAAGCCACGACCGTGCTCTCCCGCACGTGCCGCCTCGACCGCTGCGTTAAGCGCCAGAATATTGGTCTGGAAAGCAATGGCGTCGATCAGGTCGATAATGTCGGACATCCGGTTGGATGTTTCGTTAATCAGGCGCATTTTGCTGGTCACCTGTTTCATCATCTCACCATTGTTTTTGACCACCGTGGCGGCATCGGCAGAGAGGTTGGTCGCTTCCCCGGTGTGCGATGCGGTGTTTTTCACCGTTGCGGTGATCTGCTCCATCGAAGCAGCCGTCTGCTCGACGGAACTGGCCTGCTCTTCGGTGCGCGCGGCCAGATCCTGGTTACCTGCAACAATCTGCGCGGCGGCGCTGGAGATGTTTTCCGAGCCGGTTTGCACCTGCTGCACAATCTCCAGCAGACGGGTTTTCATCTCCATCAGCGCATACAACAAGAGGCCGGTTTCGTCTTTACCGTGAGACGTAATGCTGCCGGTCAGATCGCCATCGGCAATGGCTTCAGCAAAGCTCACCGCTTCGCCCAGCGGACGGGTAATGGAGCGCACGATAAACCAGCCGATCAGGCTGCCCGCCGCCACGCTGAAGAGCGTGATCAGGAGCAGCAGCATGCGGTTGGTTCGGAAATCACCGTCCACCTGCGCGCCCGCGCTCTGCATCTCATTGTTTTGGATGGCGATCAGCGCCTGCACCTTCGCTTTGTAAGCCTGCTGCACGGTGAGGGTGTTGGTCATCATCTCCTGGATAGCGCCCGCACGGTTGTTGTTCTGCACCGCCTGCAAAATGCGGTAGCGCGAGTCCAGATATTGCTGGCGCACGCTGCGGATATCCGCCAGTACCTGCTGAGACTTCTGATCCTGCAACGCGTTGTTCAGCTCGCCCAGGAGCACCGTAATGTGCTCGCTGATCTCTTTCAGACGCTGCTGAGATTGCCCCGTGTAGGTGCCCTGCTCGTCCAGCAGCATAAGCTGCTGCGTGCTTATAAATTCCTGGAAGTTGTCGATTAGCTGGTTGGCTTTTACCGTGGTTGGATAATCCTGGGTAATGATAGTCTGCATCCCGTTGTTCGCCCGATTCAGGCTCAGCAATGAGACACTCGCACTGACGATCATCAGAACAATAAAGAACCCGAACGCCAGAAATAATTTCGTGCCGATCTTTACGTCATGTAAGAACATATTTACTCCATCGATGTGATTATTTCTCAGACGATCGCTGTTATCGGTAACGAACGCGCTAACTTTATGACTTTGATCGTTTTTTTATTTCATAACCATCACAATGGATAGGTACTGTCTATTAATTTTGGCGCATCGATCGTTGCTTAACCACCGGAGAGGGCATTTCTGAAATAGCATCGGGGAAAACTGACTTAGGCAGGCATAAATAACTGAACGGATTTTTTAGTTATTTAATATTACATTAACAATAAACATTAAAAATAATCACATTAAAACGCCGTTTATACCTGGTGGCATAAACGGCTTTTCTGGAACATTACTGACTCAATGGAGCACGGTCACGGCATCTTTGAGACGTCCCGCACGGTGCTTCACCATGGCGGAGATCTGCGCGCTCTCCTCTACCAGGTCCGCATTTTTCTGCGTGATACTGTCCAGTTCGGCAACGGCCCGGGTTAACTCGGACAGCCCACTAGCCTGTTCAGACGTGGCGTGGCTAATCTGGGCAATAAGCTGCGTGACGTTTTTCACCTGCTCAACAATGTCATCCATAGTGCGGCCTGCCGCGTGAACCTGATCGGAGCCGGACTGTACCTTGCTGGCGCTGGCGTCAATCAGCTTACGGATATCGTTGGCCGCACTGGCGCTGCGGCTGGCGAGGTGGCGAACCTCACCGGCCACGACCGCAAAGCCTTTACCCTGTTCGCCTGCTCGTGCCGCTTCCACTGCCGCGTTCAGCGCCAGAATATTGGTCTGGAAAGCGATGTCATTGATAAGCGAGGTGATCGAGCCAATCCGCTGGGTGCTGTCAGCAATATCATCCATGGTTTTCACCACCGTCTGCATCGCATTTCCGCCTTTGGTCGCCGCGTTGCTGGCCGCCACGGAGAGCTTATCGACTTCGGCAGCGGTTTCAGAGTTGCTTTGTACCGAGGCGGCCATCTGATTCATCGTCGCCACAGTCTGCTGCACATTGGTGACGGTTTGGCGCGTACGGTCGTTGAGATCGTCATTCCCCTGCGCCAGCTTATCGCTGCCATCGCGCACGCTCACCACCTGGCTTGATACATCATTGATTAACCAGCGACACATCAGCCCCAGCTGTCCGATCGCGCGCAGCGTCAGCCCCAGCTCGTCGCTGCGGTTCAGGTGCTGCACGCTATTACGCTCACCGGTCGCGACCTTCAGCGCCTGACGCGTGACATTTTCCACCGGTCGGACAATCTGCTGCTCGAACAGCATCGTCCCGACGACCATCACGACGGCAGCAGCCACTAGCGATGGCCAACCTGCAGAGGTTAACGCCAGCGTGGTAGCCATTACCGCAAACAGCGCCGCCATTACGCTACGAACCCGCCAGCGCAGCGGCATAGCCGCTAACTTCCCGAGCCAGCCTTTGCGCACCACCAGCCCTTTATGGATACGTTTTTTACAACGGCCTTCATTGAGCGCCTTATATAAAGGCTCCACGGCCGCAATCTCTTCAGCCGTCGCTTTTGTGCGGATCGACATATAGCCGGTCATTTTCCCGTGGCGCACCATCGGTACGGCGTTCGCTCGCACCCAGTAGTGGTCGCCGTTTTTGCGGCGGTTTTTGACAATCCCGCTCCACGGTTCCCCCTGTTGCAGCGTGTACCACATGTCGGCGAAGGCCGCTTTCGGCATGTCGGGGTGACGCACCATGTTGTGCGGCTGTCCCATCAGTTCCTGGAGCGTATAGCCACTTACCTGCACAAAGGTGTCGTTGGCATGGGTCATGTAGCTCTGGAGATCGGTGGTCGACATAAGAGTGGTGTCACTATCCAGAGGGAATTCATTCTGGGTGACAAAGGATGGAGAAGACATGGCGGGCATTCCTTGCAGGTTATTCGAGTGTTAATTTTGTGGTTTATTGTTTTTTCGGCGGTTACAAATTTATCTTTAGTTGTTAAATCCGATCGAGATCGCAAATTTAGGGTAAACCGCACTTTCTGTATGCTTTTCTAATCGATTGATTTGAAATACTTTCGTAGAGGAATTACCCGCAAAGCATGATCTATTAACGCCCACTTAAGTGGCATCTTACGCACCACGTCGGTGCAATTGACCCCATCCATCGCTTTCTCCCCTCTCTCCTTCATCCCGTCAGGCTGGTATCGGCATGATTAAATATTGCGCAATATTATTTTAACCTGGTGTTTATCCCGATTTTCGTTAAGTCCGCTGAAGTGGCGTAATCCCTGCAATAATTAACGCAGTATCATGTGATACGCGATCCCCGGGAGCACATTTTGAACAGGTTACCTTCCAGCGCCTCGGCTCTTGCCTGCACCGCGCACGCACTGAATCTCATTGAGAAGCGAACGCTTGATCATGAGGAGATGAAACAACTTAACCGAGAGGTCATCGATTACTTTAAAGAGCATGTGAATCCTGGTTTTCTGGAGTATCGCAAATCTGTTACCGCCGGCGGGGATTACGGAGCCGTAGAGTGGCAAGCGGGAAGTCTGAACACGCTTGTCGACACCCAGGGACAGGAATTTATCGATTGCCTGGGTGGTTTTGGTATTTTCAACGTGGGGCACCGTAATCCAGTTGTGGTTTCCGCCGTACAGAATCAACTTGCGAAACAACCTCTCCATAGTCAGGAACTGCTCGACCCGCTTCGCGCCATGCTCGCGAAAACGCTGGCGGCCTTAACGCCCGGCAAACTGAAGTACAGCTTCTTTAGCAACAGCGGCACGGAATCGGTCGAAGCGGCGATTAAGCTCGCCAAAGCGTACCAGTCGCCGCGCGGGAAATTCACCTTTATCGCCACCAGCGGCGCGTTCCACGGGAAATCCCTGGGTGCACTGTCGGCGACCGCCAAATCCACCTTCCGCAAACCGTTTATGCCGCTGCTGCCGGGCTTCCGCCACGTGCCGTTCGGTGACATTAATGCCATGCGTACCGTGCTGAGTGAATGCCGTAAAACCGGCGACGATGTGGCAGCGGTGATCCTGGAGCCTATTCAGGGTGAAGGCGGCGTGATCCTGCCGCCGCAGGGCTATCTACCCGCCGTGCGTCAGCTGTGCGATGAGTTTGGCGCGCTGCTGATCCTCGACGAAGTCCAGACCGGGATGGGGCGCACCGGCAAGATGTTTGCCTGCGAGCACGAGAACGTGCAGCCGGACATTCTGTGTCTGGCGAAGGCGCTCGGCGGCGGCGTGATGCCAATAGGCGCGACGGTGGCGACGGAAGAGGTGTTCTCGGTGCTGTTCGACAACCCGTTCCTGCATACCACCACCTTTGGCGGCAACCCGCTGGCCTGTGCGGCGGCGCTGGCGACCATCAACGTGCTGCTGGAGCAAAACCTGCCTGCGCAGGCGGAGCAGAAAGGCGACATGCTGCTGGACGGCTTCCGCCAACTGGGCCGGGAATACCCGGACCTTGTGCAAGAAGCGCGCGGCAAAGGGATGCTCATGGCAATCGAGTTTGTGGACAACGAAATCGGCTACAGCTTCGCGAGCGAGATGTTCCGCCAGCGGGTGCTGGTGGCCGGGACGCTCAACAACTCTAAAACCATCCGCATTGAGCCACCGCTGACGCTGACGATTGAGCAGTGTGAGCAGGTGCTGAAAGCGGCACGTAAAGCGCTGGCAGCCCTGCGCGTCAGCGTGGAAGAGGCATAATAATGAGCCCCCTGTTTAGTGGGGGCTCCTGTTATTTCTTAACGTAATAAAATAATGATTACGGCAACATTTACCACAACCGTAAATAAATCAGGCACTGATAATAGTTATTCAAACGGTATTCGTATGTCTCGCGACTGATATCACCGATTTCACATATTATACATTCAAATAAATTAATATAACTCCGGCAAATAGGTTCCCATAGATTAAGATTATTTTAATCATAAATTAAGAAGTTCTAATAAAAAACACCGAACAAATCGATTGCATTACCTTCGGTACATTTCTACCATGTAAATATTAAACTATAAATTACGATATCAAAATGTCTAATATAATATTTTTACTGTTGATATTTTTGGATGTATAGCAAGGCCCTTCTGGTATTCCAGATATTATTAACGTTAATTTTTGTTTTAAAAAAGGATTTCTATGAAAAAGCAATTGTTGGGTATGGCTGTGACTGCAGCGTTATTGGGCGGGCTGGCAATGAACGCTCAGGCTGATACCGTAACCGTCTCCGGCGGTACGGTGAACTTCGTCGGTCAGGTGGTTAACGCCGCGTGTTCCGTTGCGGCTGATTCCGTCGATCAGACCGTCATTCTGAGCCAGGTCCGCACTGTCAAACTGACCGCAGCCGGTATGCAGGCAAATCAAAAAGAAGATTTCAGCATCGTGCTGGAAGATTGCGACACGACCGTCAGCCAAAACGCTGCGGTTATCTTTAACGGTCAACAGGATGCCGCTCATGTGGGCTCCCTGGCGAATACTGCAGGCGCAGGCGCCGCCACCAACGTTGCTCTGCAGCTGTTTGGACCAGATGGCAACACGCTGAAGCTGGGTGAAACCTCCTCCTCCACAAAACTCATCAACGGCGAAAATATCATTCCTCTCAGCGTGGACTACATCGCGACGGGAGCCGCAACACCCGGTAACGTCTCATCCACGGCAACATTCCAGATGGTTTACTCCTGATTCGCTAACGTCTGTAACATCTCTCTGACGGAGAGGTGTTACGCGTTCAACGGGAATTTAGCGAATGATGAAGCATGCCACTCAATACGTATTACTCGCTCTGGGCCTGATAGCGTGTGCTTCAGGGCATGCTTTGGCGAGTGAAGATGGGCAGGTCACCTTTATGGGTCAGGTCGTTAATGCCGCCTGTACCGTGAGCACCGACAGCCAGGATCTGGTCGTTCACATGGGTCAGGTACGTAGCAGCCAGTTCATCTCGACCGGGGACTGGGCTATGCCGACGCCTTTTCAAATCAAACTTGAAGAGTGTGATGCCAGCGTAAGCCAACATGCCGGCGTGCTGTTTTACGGAGAGACGGCGTTAAAAGATCCCCAGATCTTTCATGCCGGCAAGGGTGCAGGGGCCGCGAAGGGTATTGGGATAGGTATTTTTGATGCGGCAGGTCATCTGCTCGTTCCGGGTACCACGCCCCTCTGGAAAGCTCCCCTGCGAGGGGGTGAGAACGTGCTGCGATTCATCGCGAAATATCGGTCGACAGCTCCTCACGTCCAGGCGGGAACCGCCGATGCGCAGATCTGGTTTAACGTCATCTATCAATAAAATGCAGACAGTCGTCTCATAGAGAGAATAAAGAGATAATGAAAGGATTCATGATTAATCAATTACGTGCTGGCTTATTCATGGCCGCAACGTTTACGCTTACAGTAGGTATAACACCTGATGCAAATGCCGGCGGCATCGCCCTGGGAGCCACTCGTGTCATTTATCCTCAGGGTGATAAACAGGCATCACTACCAGTTATTAACTCGTCAAGTAATAATACATTCCTGATTCAGACTTGGGTGGCCAATGCTGAGGGTGTAAAATCTTCTGATTTTATTATTACTCCACCGCTGTTTGTTATACACCCTAAAAAAGAAAATACGTTACGTATTATGTATGCGGGGCCTGATCTGCCCACCGATCGTGAAAGCGTATTTTATCTTAACAGTAAAGCAATCCCCTCTATTGATAAAAGTAAGCTGAATGGGAACACGCTACAGATTGCCACGCAAAGCGTAATAAAACTGTTTGTCCGTCCGAAAAAATTGGCGTCTCTCTCCGCCGATGCGCCCAAAACACTCTCCTGCCAGACAGCCAACGGCAAAGTGTCCATTAAAAATCCGTCCCCCTATTACGTTTCGCTTGTGCAGTTTTTCGTCGGTGATACACAACTGCCAAATTCGATGGTGGCCCCCTTCAACACCCTTACCTTGCCTGTTCCAGGCGGCGGTGCCGGGCGCGTCAGGTTCCAGACGGTGAATGATTTTGGTGCTAATACGCCCGCACAAACGTGCTCTTGATAGCAGACTGGAAAACACGGTCTGCACGTTATGCAAGCAGACAAAAAGTGCCTTGCCATGGATAGCAGGAAAAGTAGATGAAGCGTAACGATTCACCGGCTCCAGACACAGCCTATTTAACCTCGCTGACGCCCGTGGCAGTAGCCGTTACGGCACTCCTCGCACTTACCGAAGCGCGCGCTGAGTATTTTTTCAATCCCGCCTTCTTGTCAGGCGATCCTTCAGCGGTTGCCGATCTGTCGCGTTTTTCCACTAACGGTCAGGCGCCTGGCGTCTACCGCGTGGATATATGGCTAAATGAGCACTTTATCGCTACACGCGATATCACCTTCGATGCCCGGAAAGTGGAAGACAGTGCCCCGGCAAAATCGACGGATGACACTGGCCTTGTCGCCTGCCTGTCGGCGAAATCTCTTGAGAATATGGGGGTCAACCTACAGGCTCTCTCTTTACAGGCATCGGCTCAAAAAGATAACTGTATTGATGTGGCGGGTGCCATTCCAGATGCCAGCACCACGTTTGATTTTGAAAAGCTCAGACTGGATATCAGCATCCCCCAGGTTGCCATGAGAAACAATGCGCGAGGCTATATTCCTCCCGACCAGTGGGATGAGGGGATTAACGCGCTCCTGCTTAATTATAATTTTTCCGGATCGCGCAGTCGCGATCGCGGAACCGATAATGGGATCAGCAATAACGCTTTTCTCGGCCTTAACAGCGGGTTAAATATCGGCCCGTGGCGTTTGCGTGACAATGCTTCCTGGAACCATTCCAGCAGCGCTCAGAGCAAAAGCGATAGCTGGCAGCATATCAGCACTTATGCGGAGCGTACGGTCGTCCCCCTTCAGGGAAGGCTAACGCTGGGAGACAGCTATACCCCCTCAGATGTCTTTGACAGCCTGCCCTTCCGCGGTGCGCAAATTGCCTCTGATGACAATATGCTGCCGGACAGCATGAAGGGCTTTGCGCCAACCATTCGCGGTATCGCGAAAAGTCATGCCCAGGTAACCATCAGGCAGAACGGCTACGTCATTTATCAAAGCTACGTGCCGCCCGGCGCATTCGCGATCAACGACCTTTTCCCCACCTCATCCAGCGGTGACTTGATGGTCGAAGTCAAAGAGGCAGACGGCAGCATCAATAGCTACTCCGTGCCCTATTCCGCAGTGCCTATTTTGCAGCGCGAAGGGCGACTAAAATACGCCCTGACGGCGGCTGAATACCGTAGCAGCGGTAGCCAGCAGGATGACGTTGAGTTTATTCAGGGCTCCCTGATCTGGGGGCTTCCTCACGGTCTTACCGCGTACGGCGGATCGCAATTGACCCGGAACTACACTGCCGCCGCATTGGGCGCAGGGCTGAACATGGGCGAGGCGGGAGCCCTCTCTGTTGACGTGACGCACGCAAAAAGCCTCCTCGCCGATGATAGCAGTCACTCCGGACAGTCCATTCGTTTTTTGTACGCGAAATCCTTAAACGCCATTGGCACAAACTTTCAGCTGCTGGGCTATCGCTACTCCACCTCCGGGTTTTACACCCTGGATGAAACCGCCTACAGACAAATGCGGGGCTATAAAGGCGACGCTCAGGAGGAGGATAACGCGCAAACCCTCTGGATGGATTACTACAACCTTTACTACACCAAACGCGGCAAGGTGCAGTTCAATCTCTCTCAGCAATTGCCTGGTTCAGGCTCTGTTTATGTTACCGGTAGCCAGCAAAGCTACTGGCACACGGATGAGAAAAATACGCTATTGCAGATTGGATACAGCGGAACCTGGGCAGACGTCTCCTGGAGCCTCTCCTATAACTACAATAAGGCCCCCGGCATGACGGGAAGTGATGAAATCTACGCGCTGAATATATCGCTGCCATTAAGCCAGTGGTTATCCCCACAGAATGAAGTGGGACAAAAACATAATTATGCCTATGCAACCTATAGCCTGAGCACGAACAAACAGGGTGACACGTCCCAGAACGCAGGCGTAAACGGCACGCTGCTGGAGGACAACAACCTCAGCTACAGCGTGCAGCAAGGCTATACCCGCCATGGCTCGCACGCTCAGGGGGCGAGCAGCATGGAATACGACAGCGCATACGGCAATGCCAGCGTCGGGTATAACTATAGCCAAAACGGGGACTATCAGCAGGTCAATTACGGGTTAAATGGCGGCGTTATCGCGCACCGCAACGGTATCACCCTGAGCCAGCCTCTGGGCGATACCAACGTACTCATTGCTGCGCCAGGAGCAAAAGAGGTCAAGATTGAAAATGAACCCGGCATCCATACTGACTGGCGCGGTTATGCCGTTGTTCCCTACGCCTCGTCCTATCGCCTCAATCGCATGGCACTGGATACCAACTCGCTGGCCGACGACGTGGATATTGACGATGCGGTGACGCACGTTGTGCCGACACGAGGTGCCGTTGTCCGCGCGACGTTCAAAGCGCGCCCCGGAACGCGCGCCTTAATGACCCTGCTCTATCGTGGAAAACCCGTTCCTTTCGGCGCCATGGTGACCCGCGACGACGGTGGCAGCAACACGATTGTCGGTGAAGAGGGTGAGACCTATCTGTCCGGCCTGAACCCAACAGGAACGCTGAATATTCAATGGGGAGAAGGCGCAAACCGGCAGTGCACGGCGAGATATCAACTACCGGAAAGTAAAGCGCCGCTGGTACGGCTGAAAATGGAGTGTTTATAAATGAAGCTATGGATAGTGTTAATCAGCGTAGCGGGGCTGGCATTTAGCGGTAATGGCATCGCCAAAACCTGCGTTAACGCCAATGGCAGCATTTCCATCGTTAACTACGACCTGACCACTACACTCACGACCGATCAGAATCGCCCCGGTAGCGGTACAGAATTAGAGAAAAGTCAGGATGTTAATATCGGTGCCAGATGTCCGGCGGGGGACTGGGACAAACGAACCTATCGTACTTACCTGAGCCCGTATCCCGTCATCAAAACCGAAGGCGAATGGAAGTATCTGCAGCTTGATCCGGATTACATCATTGGGGCCATGAAAATTCATGATGCCACCATCGGCGATTTCTATCCGCCAGTTGAATATGTGCATATGGGCGGCCATGACGAAGTCGATACGGGAGGGGTATTCCCCGTCAACGACAGTCATCTTGTGTTCAGGCTGCAAATTGTAAAACCCTTTATCGGCACCGTCGTGATCCCCTCAAGGCTCATGTTTAACGTCTATATCACCACAACGGATCATGAACCGGTTAACACAATTGTTTATAAAATCATCTACAGCGGGGTAATTAGCGTTCCGCAAAACTGCGTCATCAACGCCGGGCAAACCGTCACGGTGGATCTGGGTAAACTCTACCACGGTGATTTCAGGCAGGCAGGCCAGATGCCCGATAATGTCCGTCCGAAAACCTTTAACGTTCCGGTCGAATGCAATGGGGACGTTGAATCTCCCGCACAGTTAACGCTGCGCTTAACGGGCACGGCGGACAGCCGTTATTCACAGGCGCTGGCTACGGACAATCCGGACGTGGGGGTCGTCATCACCCGTGAGGACGGCACGCCCCTTACGCCAAACGTCTTTTCAAGTAACGCGCCCTTCGAGACGGATATCTCTGGAAAAGCGAACGTGACGCTGCAAGCGTATCCAATCAGCACCACGGGTCTTTCTCCCGAGCTGGGTGTTTTCACCGCTCTGGCACTGCTACGCATTGATTTCGCCTGAGGATAAATGATGAATTTTCCCTGGAAAAAAGGGCTGTATCTGACAGCCCTGTTATTCACCCCGTTCGTCATGGCTGACAGCAGTTATAACCTTCACGTTTTCGGTACCATTGTCGGTGAATCCTGCAATGTCGATACGCAAAGCGTGGAGCAGACTGTCGACATGGGCGAGTTTTCCGCAGACGATTTTCCCGTACCGGGCTCCACCACTAACCCGAAAAAATTCGATATCAGTCTCAAAGGGTGCACCGCTGCGATTACCGATACTCAGGTGTGGTTTACCGGACAGGCGGATCGGGACAATCCCTCTCTGCTGGCGCTTTCAGATACCGGTAAAGGCCACCTCTCAACCATGGCGACCGGTCTGGGCGTAGAGCTTCTGGATAGCACTCTCACGCCCATCGCTATTAACAACACCGAATCTGCCCACTATCCGCTCGCGCCGGGGGACAATCTGTTGACCTTCTTTTTACGCTACAAATCCACCTTGCCCACCGTCACATCAGGCGAAGCCACGGCGGTGATGTATTTCGATCTGCTGTATCAGTGAGGCCCCGCGTGAAACCCTTCATCAGATTAGCTTTACTTAGCGTATCTCTGACACTGTTCCCGCTGGCCGAAGCAAGGTCGCATGACGGAACGATTTATATTACGGGAACGATAAAAAACAAAACGTGCGTCATTTCCCCCGACTCAGAACATCTGGTCGTTACCATGACGCAGGCTAATGCCACCCAGCTTGAGAAGGCAAAGAATGAGACGCCGTATGAGCGGTTCACGATTAACGTCGAGCAGTGCGGGGCGGGGCTTAACACCATTACCACCCGTTTCGAAGGAACACCTGACGGACTGGACAACGCGCTTTTGGCGCTTACCGAGGCGCAAGATAGCGCCACTGGTGTCGCAATCGGCCTTTTCAACACCGATAAATCCCCGCTGCCGCTGAGCGGAGAGAGCCTACCCTTTGTGCTTACCGGAAATCAAACGACCGCCGAGCTCGTTTTCTTTGCCCGCTATCTCGCCGTCACAGATACCGTCACCCCAGGTACCGCAAACGCGGCAGCAACCTTTGTTTTGACTTATGCATAAATTTGTCATGTCAGCGAACAAACTCGCAATTTCACTGATGATTGTGTTGCTGGTCAACGCGCAGGGACATGCAGGCGTAGTTGTCGGTGGAACCCGGTTTATCATTCAGCAGAATGATAAATCAACCACCGTCTCGGTGCGCAACAAGTCGGACATACCTTACCTTGTTACTGTCCGAATCTCTCCCGGTGGAAAATGGCCTGGCGCAGAAGCGCCCGGGTCTGCGAGCCGTTCGCTGGTGGTTATACCACCGCTGTTTGCCATAAAACCCGGACATGAACATATTATCCGCCTGCTGCAGGCAGAGGCTGACCTGCCAGCCGATCGCGAATCGCTCTTTACGCTGGCCATCGCCAGTATTCCGTCAGCCCATGAGGGCAGTCGCGATGTGCAGATAGCGGTACGTTCGGCGTTTAAGCTGCTCTATCGCCCGGAGGGATTAAAAGGAACCCCCGATCGTGCCTATCGCGAAATACGCTGGTCTTACTCTGATGATGGATTAATCGCGACGAATCCTACCTCGTATTACGTGACGCTTTTCCAGACCGTCATCAACGGCAAGCCCGTTGTTAACGCTGGTGTTGTTGCTCCCTTCAGCCAACGAAAAACCGACTGGTGCCGTCGCGCACCGCGCTGTGAGATACGCTGGCAAACCCTCAATGACGCCGGGCGGGTGTTGCCCATGATGGTTCAGACGCTGCATCGAGGAACCCACAAACCCGACACTAACGGTGAAACTCCGCCACCGTCATAGTGAAGCGAAGCACGCTCTCCCCTTCGTTCGCATAGCCGTGCGCCGCTTCGGTTTTCGCCACCGCAGACGCGCCAGCATTCACCTGCGTAACCGTCTCGTCCACCGTCAGCGTCAATACGCCTTCGTTCACGTGCAGCAGCTCAAAGGTTCCCGCAGGATGCCCTGTCGAGGTGAAATACTCTCCCGGATGCATCTCCCACTGCCACAGCTCAATCATGTCCGGGCCCGCGGTGCCCGCCAGAAGCCTGGCGTAACCACCCTGTGCGCCCTGCCACAGAACCGGGATCGCCGCTTCTTCGATAATGTGCACCAGCGGCTCGCTGGAGACGTTAACGATATCCGCCACGGAGATGCCGAGTGCGGCGGCCAGCTTGCACAAAATGGCGATGCTGGGGTTGGCTGCGCCCTTTTCGATCTCCACCAGCATGCCTTTGCTGACGCTGGCTCGGCGGGACAGCTCGTCCAGCGACAGCTTTTTCTCTTTCCGCCAGTTGCGGATGCGGTTCGCCACGGCCAGGCTCACCTGGGCAACATCGGCACCCTGAGAAGTCATTATATTGACTTTATCAGTCATTGGTCACTACCATGGTATAAAACAGTCAATACAGGATTATTTATGTCTCTCGTAACGCCGTCAATAGATTCGCGACTTGCCGACATTGCGCCCGGCTTTCGGGCTTTGAGCATTCTGGTTGAAGCCACGCCGATTACCTGCCCGGAGGTTGCGCCCGCCGCGCTGGCGCAGGCCTGCCAGCAGATGTTAAATGATGATGTGCCGTGGGCTGATGCACACCTTTCGGACTGGGATAACGTATTCAAAGCCTTCGGCGCTAAACCGAAACGCACGCCCTGCTCGGCCGCGGCCCTGCGCAAGCGGGTACTGAAAGACGGTTCACTGCCGTCGCTGGATCCGGTCGTGGATATCTATAACGCGGTGAGCATTCGCTATGCCATTCCGGTGGGTGGGGAAAATCTCAAGGCGTACTCGGGCGCGCCGCGCCTGACCCTGGCCGACGGCAGCGAGCCGTTTGATACCTTTAAAGAGGGAGAGCCGGTGGTGGAACATCCTGAACCGGGCGAGGTCATCTGGCGTGACGACCTCGGCGTCACCTGCCGCCGCTGGAACTGGCGACAGGGGATACGGACCCGCCTGGACAGCCAGGCGCAATCGATGTGGTTTATCCTTGAAAGCCTGCCGTCGATGCCGCTTGCGGCACTGGAAGAGGCAGGGCAAGAGCTGGTCAACAATTTGCAGCAGTTGATGCCGGGGGCAACGGCGCAGGTGAAGCTGCTGGAGCTGGCCTGAACAACGCCGGGTGGCGCTGCGCTTACCCGGCCTACAAAATCAACACACCCCAGTACCCGTAGGCCCGGTAAGCGTTAGCGCCACCGGGCAAAGCCGCTACTCGGGCAACAATCCCACAAAACTGCGTTTTTTGCGCGGCTCCGACATCAGCTCCTCGAGCTTATCCACACACGCCAGATAGTGCGGCGTTTGCTTATGCGCCAGCACCGCCTCTTCGTCCTTATAGGCCTCGTAGATAAAGAAGCGGGTTTTCACCCTCGGGTCCTGCAATACGTCAAAGCGCAGGTTCCCCGGCTCCTTGATTGCTCCCTCATGGTTGGCGCGAAACACCTCCAGAAACTCGTCCACCCGCTCGGGCTTGATGTTGATTTCAACCAGCGTCACATTCATTTTGCTTCTCCCTGTTTCTCGTCCTGCCAGAACTGGAACGCCTCCCGGGCGCTCACGTTCTCGTGAACCACTTTTTTCACCGCTTTCAGCATGGCGAGCGGCGCGCTGGACTGGAAGATATTGCGTCCCATGTCCACGCCGGACGCCCCCTGATCAATCGCCCGCCAGCACATCTCCAGCGCCTCGAGCTCCGGCAGCTTTTTGCCCCCGGCGATGACGATCGGCACCGGGCAGCTGGCGGTCACTTTTTCAAAGCCCTCGTCCACGTAGTAGGTTTTGACGAACTGCGCCCCCATCTCGGCGGCGATGCGGCTGGCCAGCGAGAAGTAGCGCGCGTCACGCGCCATCTCCTTGCCGACGCCCGTCACCGCCAGCACGGGCATCCCGTAACGTGCGCCTGCGTCGACCAGCTTGATGATGTTGTTGATCGACTGGTGCTCAAACGGGCTTCCGATGTAGACCTGCGCCGCGACCGCGGAGACGTTCAGGCGCAGCGCGTCCTCCATCGCCACCGCCACGCACTCGTTCGAGAGCTCGCCCAGGATTGAGTTACCGCCGGAGGCGCGCAGCACTACCGGCCTGTTCGTCGCGGCGGGCACCTGACTTCGGAGAATGCCGCGGGTGCACATCAGCACGTCGGTTTCACCAAACAGCGGCGCGATGGAGAGATCGATACGCTCAAGGCCGGTGGTCGGCCCCTGAAAGTAGCCGTGGTCAAAGGCCAGCATCACCGTGCGGTTGCTCTGCGGGTTGAAGATGCGCGCCAGCCTGGACTGCATGCCCCAGTCCAGCGAGCCGCAGCCCTTCAGGGTGTAAGGCACATTCTGCTGCGGCGTGCCGATGCCAAAATCCTTGCCGTCTTTGATGTCGTCTAAATCAGCCATTTGCTCCCCCGTCAGAAATCGTATTTGCTGATGTTCTCTTTGGTGAACACCACGCGCTCCGGCAGCAGCACGATGCCGTTGCCCTTCGCCTCATACTGGTAGCCCTGCACGCTGTTCGGCTCGACCTTCAGCGTCCCGATATCTTTCACGTCCACGCTGTCGCCGACGTTAAGATCGCCTTTTTTCAGCAGGCGATCGGCGACATTGACCGCAATTTTGCCCTGTTGCACCACGTCCCACAGACCGAAGGCCTTCACCGTGCCGCGCTCAACGTACGGGCGCATCACGTTCGGCGTGCTGAACCCGACAATCGCCACCCCTTCCCGCTTCAGGTTTTCCGCCGCCTGCGCCGCCGCCGGCAGCGCGTTGGCGTCCGGGGCGATAATCGCATCCAGATCCGGATACGCTTTTAAGATCCCCTCGGCGGTTTGCAGAGATTTGGTGGCGTCGTTATAGCCAAACTGGGTGGTGACGACCTGCCACTGCGGATGATCTTTCTCGATTTTGGCCTTCGCCTCTTTTACCCACTGGTTCTGGTCGGTAACGGTGGGGCTGGAGTAGAAAAACGCCACTTTAGCGTTCGGTTTGGTGACCTGTTTACCCGCCATCTCCACCAGCAGGCCGCCCAACTGTTCCGGCGTCCCCTGGTTGATGTAGATGCTGCGGCACTCCGGCTTAGTGTCGGAATCCCAGGTCAGGACCTTGACGCCGCGCTGCATCGCCCGCTTCAGCGC
The DNA here is from genome assembly GCF_025244905.1 of Enterobacter mori. Classification (NCBI taxonomy): domain Bacteria; kingdom Pseudomonadati; phylum Pseudomonadota; class Gammaproteobacteria; order Enterobacterales; family Enterobacteriaceae; genus Enterobacter; species Enterobacter mori. The sequence continues at coordinate 4,063,269 of NZ_CP104285.1, forward strand.
CGGACAGAGGCCGTCCGGCGACACGGCGGAGACGATAATGGCGTTATAGCCCTGGTTGACGAAGTTATTGATGAGCTGCACCTGGCCGGAGACGCTCGGCTCGGTCGGACCGTCGTAGGTGACGTCCACGCCGAGATCTTTCCCCGCCTCTTTCGCGCCGTTGCCGCCGCTGGTGAAGAAGCCCACGCCCACCAGCTTTGGAATAAAGGCAATGCGGTCCGCCGCCTGCGCCGAGGCGAAGCTGAGGGCCATTGCCAGGACGAACAGTTTTGTTTTCATCTTACGCTCCGGAGTGTTTTCTAAAGAGAGACCGCACCCATTCACGGTGCAGACTCAGCGAACGTCCCATCACCACCGCAACCAACAGCGCCCCTGACAGCGCGCTCGACACCTGGTTGGGGATGCCGACCATCTGTAAACCCTGTTGCAGATACCCCACCAGCAGCGCCGCCAGTGCCGTACCGATAACCGAACCTGAACCACCGTAGATATTCGCGCCGCCCAGCACCGCGGCGGTCAGCGCAGGCATCAGTAAATCGCGCCCCAGATCCGAACGCGCCGAGCCGAAATAGGAGACCATCACCAGCGCGGCAATCGCCGAGGCCACGCCCACCAGGCCGTACAGCGCATACGGCATGCCGTTGACCGACAGCGCCGCATAGCGCGCCGCGCGCGGGTTTTGCCCAATCAAAAACAGATGCCGGCCAAAGCGCCCGCGGTGGGTCATCAGCCAGAAGAAGACGGTAATTACCGCGAACAGCACCAGCGGGATCGGCAGCCCCAGCACCGTGAGGTTAGCGAAGGCGGTAAAGCTGTCCGGGAAGCCGCCGATGCCCTCATAGCCCGTCGCCCCCGCCATGCCGGAGAGCAGCAGCGCCCCGCCGCCGTAGAGGTAAAGCGTGCCGAGGGTGATCACCAGCGGGCTGATGCCGGTGTAGTGGATCAGCGCCGCGTTCAAAAGCCCGCACAGCAGGCCGAGCAGCAGCGTCAATGGAACGGCGAGTGCCATCGGCCACCCGGCCTGCATCATCACCCCCAGCGCAATCGCGCACAGCCCAATGGTGGAGCCGAGGGAGATGTCGATCCCGCCGCTGATAATCACCAGCGTCAGCGGCAGCGCCACAATGCCGATGCAGATAAAATCGCTGGTGCTGAACAGCAGCATGTTGATATCAAGCATGCGCGGATTGATGGCGCCAAAGAGCAGGATCTCCAGCACCAGTAAAATCAGCAGCGCGCTTTCCCAGTTAAGCCTCATTTACGCCACCTCTTTTTTGCGTTTGGGAAACGGGGTGACGTGCTTTCCCCCTTTGTTACCCGGCTGGAAACGGCCGTACTTCAGCGCCCGCTGATGCCTTGAAAGCGCCTGACGCAGGCGTCCGTCAAGTACCAGCACGCCCAGCAGCACCAGCCCGGCGATAAAGTCGTTCCACCACGCCGGGAGCCTGAACAGCACCAGCACGGTATCGATTTGGGTGAGGAAGAAAGCCCCAAGCAGAGCACCGATCAGCGTGCCGGTGCCACCCAAAAGCGAGATCCCCCCGAGGACGCAGGCGGCGATAGCCTTCATCTCCAGCCCGCTGCCGGTCTGGTTGGGCACAAAGCCAATCTGCGCGGCAAAGACGATCCCGGCGCAGGCCGCCAGCATGCCGTTCAGGGTAAAGGCAATCATGCGGGTGCGGTTCACCGCCACGCCCAGCTGTCGCGCGGCGGCGAGGTTATCCCCCACCGCGTAGAAATCACGCCCGAACGCGGTGCGCGACAGCGTCCACGCGCCGGTGGCCGCGATGATCAACACCACCATGCCGAGCGGCGAAATGCCGACGGCGGCAGGCTCAGAGAGAGATTTCAGTCCCGGCGGCAGCCCCTCAATCCACTTTCCGCCGGTCCAGAGCAGCATCGCCCCGCGGTAAAGCCCCAGCGTGCCGAGGGTGGCGACAATCGCAGGGATGCGCAGCCCCACCACCAGCACGCCGTTGAACGCCCCGGCCAGCGCGCCGATGGACAGCGCGAAGAGAATGGAAACGGGCAGGCTGTAGCCGCTATTAAGCGCCACGCCGACGGCAATGGCGGACAGCCCGACGGTTGAGCCCACGGACACATCAATATTGCGGGTCAGCATCACCAGCGCCGCGCCGATCGCCAGCAGGATCAGGATCTGCGCGCTGGCGAAGATCATCCCCAGCGTCTGCAGACTCAGGTAGGACGGATTCAGCGCCACCAGCACGGCGAACAGCGCCAGAATGGCGAGAAACGCGCTCAGCTCGCGGTTTTTCAGTAAGGTCTTCATGATTGCCCTCCGAACGCCAGCGCCATCATCCTGTCGAGACTGACGGCATGGCGCGGCAGCTCGCCGCTGAGTACGCCCTGATGCATCACCAGCACGCGGTCCGCGAGGCCGGGGAATTCATCGAGATCGCTTGAGATCATCAGCACCGCAACATTCTGCGCCGCCACGCTTTTAATGAGCTGGTAGATATCGGCACGCGCCGACACGTCCACGCCGCGCGTCGGCTCATCGACGATCAGCAATAATGGATTGGCCTCCAGACAGCGCGCCAGCAGCACCTTCTGCTGGTTGCCGCCGGAGAGCGTGCGCACGGTTTGATCCGCATGGTTGAGCTTGATCCCCAGCGCCCGGTGATAGCGTTCCACCACCGCGGACTCCCGCCTGCGCTGCTGCCAGAGAGACGGCTCGTTCAGCGCCACGGTGTTCCAGCGGATCGGCGCGTCGAGGAACAGGCCGGACACCTGCCTGTCTTCCGGCAGATAGACCAGCCCTTTTTCCAGACGTGAACTTACCGGATCGGCGGTGATCTCGTGACTTTCGAGCCACACCCGCCCGCCGCGTACGGGACGCAGGCCGTAGAGCGTTTCGGCAAACTCGGTGCGCCCGGATCCGACCAGTCCGGCAAGGCCGACGATCTCCCCGGCGTAAATCTCCAGGCTGAGATCGATAAAGCCCTCTCCGGTGAGATCTTCCACGCGCAGCACCGGGAAATCCTTCGGCTGGGTGCGGCGGTTGCCCGGCAGCGCCAGCCACAGCTTTTGCGCATCGCTTAAGCCTTTCTCACGGCTTATCGGCGTCATGGCGGCGATCAGGGCGCTGTCGTCAAACTGGGCGGTTTCGCCGCTGAGCACTACCGCGCCGTCGCGCATCACCGAAACGTGGCTCGACAGCGTGCGGATTTCCGGCAGCTTATGCGAGATAAAGACAATCCCGACGCCGAACGCCTGTAAGGCGCGGATCTGGCGAAACAGCCGTTCGGTTTCGCCGGGCGTCAGCGAGGCCGTGGGCTCGTCGAGGATCAAAATTCTGGCGTTGCGCATCAGCCCGCGCAGGATCTCAACCATCTGCTGGTCCGCCACTTCCAGGGTGCTGGCCGTTGCGTCAAGATTAAGCTGACATTGCAGCTGCTGGAGTTTCTCCGTCAGGCGTTTTTCCCGATCGCGCTCGCGCGGCAGGCGGAACAGGATGTTTTCCCGCACGGTCAGGTTGGGGAAAAGCAGAGGCTCCTGCGGCACCAGATAAATGCCTAACCGGTGCGCCTGCGCCGGGGTAAGCCGTGCAAAAGACTCGCCCGCGACCGAAAGTTCACCGCTATCCGGCGTTTCCACCCCAGCGATGATCTTCATTAGCGTCGATTTTCCCGCGCCGTTACCGCCCATCAGCGCATGCACCTGCCCCGCAAGCAGCGTGAAATCAATGCCTTTTAAGACCGGCACGCCTGAGAACTGCTTGCTGATATTCCGCGCGTCGAGAAGTGGGGTCATCATCGCTCCGCTATTGAACAAATGATTTTTAGATTTAATAATGTTCAAAAGCGTAGACGGTGAACTATATTTACAACCGTGCAGGGATCACAGTTTTATCGATTGAGATACAGATAAACCAGAAACGATCTATAAAGATCCGTTTTGCCGCGTGGCTCACACTTTCCACCTGCGCCATCACGAACATATGATCTAAATTTTTATAAGAGTTCAACTATGAGCGATAAACGCACTGCGGAAGAAGGACGGTTTGCCGGGCTGGCACTGGCGGAAGAGGAGCTGGTGGCGCGCGTGGCCTGGTGCTATTACCACGACGGATTGACCCAGAACGACATCGGTGAACGGCTCGGGCTGCCGCGTTTGAAGATTTCCCGCCTGCTGGAGAAGGGCCGCCAGTCCGGGGTGATCCGGGTGCAGATCAACTCCCGCTACGAGGGCTGTCTGGCGCTGGAGACCGAGCTACAGCAGCGCTTTGGCCTGAAGCTGGTGCGCGTAATGCCCGCTCTGAATACGCCGCCGATGAACGTGCGGCTGGGCATTGGCGCGGCGCAGTCGCTGATGGGCGTGCTGGAGCCCGGCCAGCTGCTGGCGGTGGGGTTTGGTGAAACCACCATGAGCAGCCTGCAGCACCTGAGCGGCTTTATCAGCTCACAGCAGATCCGCCTGGTGACGCTCTCCGGCGGCGTCGGGCCGTATATGACCGGTATCGGCCAGCTGGACGCGGCCTGCAGCGTCAGCATGATCCCCGCCCCGCTTCGCGTTTCATCTGCAGAAGTTGCCGGGATCTTAAAACGCGAGACCAGCGTGCGGGACGTGATCCTCGCCGCCACCGCCGCCGATGTTGCAGTGGTCGGCATTGGCTCGGTGAACCAGCGCCGTGACGCCACGATACTGCGCTCCGGCTACATCAGCGAAGGTGAACAGCTGATGTACGCCCGCAAAGGCGCGGTCGGCGACATTCTTGGCTATTTCCTCAATGCCGAAGGGGAGTGCGTCGAGGAGCTGGAGATCCATAAAGAGTTACTTGGCGTCACGCTCGATGAACTGGCGCAGCTGCCCACCATCGTTGGTGTGGCCGGAGGGGAAGAGAAAGCCGATGCGATTTATGCCGCACTGAAGGGTCGCCGTATCAATGGCCTGGTGACGGAGGAGACGACAGCCCGCGCGGTGCTGGCCCTGACGTAAAGGGCATGCCCTGCGCTAACAATGAGGCAAGCTCATGAGTTACCTTTTAGCGTTAGATGCAGGGACAGGCAGCGTTCGCGCCGTGATTTTCGATTTGCAGGGCAACCAGATTGCCGTCGGCCAGGCCGAGTGGAAGCACCTGAGCGTGGAGAACGTGCCGGGCTCGATGGAGTTCGATCTCGACACCAACTGGCGGCTGGCCTGCCGGTGCATTCATCAGGCGCTGGAGCATGCGCGCCTGAGCGCGGCAGATATCCAGTCCGTCGCCTGCTGTTCGATGCGCGAAGGGATCGTGCTGTACGACCGCAACGGCGAGGCCATCTGGGCCTGTGCCAACGTCGACGCCCGCGCCAGCCGCGAGGTGGCCGAACTCAAAGAGATCCACGACAACCGTTTTGAATCCGAAGTGTATGACGTCTCAGGGCAAACGCTGGCGCTGAGCGCCATGCCGCGCCTGCTGTGGCTGGCGCACCATCGCCCGGACATCTACCGCAGGGCCGCGACAATCACCATGATCAGCGACTGGCTGGCGGCGAAGCTTTCCGGCGAGCTGGCGGTCGACCCGTCGAACGCGGGCACGACGGGCATGCTGGATCTCTTCTCCCGCGACTGGCGTCCGGCGCTTCTCGACATGGCCGGGCTGCGCGCCGATATCCTCTCCCCGGTGAAAGAGACCGGCACCGTGCTGGGTGCCATTACCCATGAAGCCGCGCAGCAGAGCGGCCTGCGCGAAGGCACGCCGGTAGTGATGGGCGGCGGCGACGTGCAGCTGGGCTGTCTGGGGCTGGGCGTGGTTCGCGCCGGACAAACGGCGGTGCTGGGCGGCACCTTCTGGCAGCAGGTGGTTAACCTGCCGCAGGTACGCACCGACCCCGACATGAACATCCGCGTGAACCCGCACGTTATTCCCGGCATGGCGCAGGCGGAGTCGATCAGCTTCTTTACCGGGCTGACCATGCGCTGGTTCCGCGACGCCTTCTGCGCGGAGGAAAAGCTGATTGCCGAACGGATGGGAATGGACACCTATTCCCTGCTGGAAGAGATGGCAAGCCGCGTGCCGGCGGGCTCCCACGGGGTAATGCCGATATTCTCCGACGCGATGCATTTTAAGCAGTGGTACCACGCTGCACCGTCGTTTATTAACCTCTCCATCGACCCGGAAAAATGCAACAAAGCGACGCTGTTCCGCGCCCTGGAGGAGAACGCGGCGATCGTCTCGGCCTGCAACCTGGCGCAGATTTCGCGCTTCTCCGGCGTGACGTTTGAGGGCCTGGTGTTTGCGGGTGGCGGTTCGAAAGGGGCGCTGTGGAGCCAGATCTTAAGCGATGTCACCGGGCTGCCGGTGCGCGTGCCGGAAGTGAAAGAGGCGACGGCGCTCGGCTGCGCGATTGCGGCAGGTGCTGGCGCGGGGCTGTTTGCGGATATGGCCTCGACGGGCGAGCGGCTGGTGAAGTGGAGCCGGGAGTTTACGCCGAACCCGGCGCACCGCGAGCTGTACGACGGCATGATGCAGAAATGGCAGGCGGTGTACGCAGACCAGCTTGGTCTGGTGGACAGCGGACTGACGACGTCGATGTGGCAGGCGCCGGGGCTGGTGCGTGCAACGACGCCGTAAAAACCGCCGGATGGCGCTGCGCTTATCCGGCCTACGGTTTTGTAGCCCCGGTAAGCGAAGCGCCACCGGGGAAGTTCTTTGAGATCTATCACAATCATTCGATCCCGCTTTTACCTTTCTACTGCCGCTGGCTAAATTAGTAACTCATCCGACCACATAACAATAATTTTACACTGGAAGAGACTATGAGCCGCTACCCGTCGTTATTCGCCCCCCTCGATCTGGGGTTCACCACACTCAAAAACCGCGTGTTGATGGGCTCGATGCACACCGGACTGGAAGAGCATCCGGACGGGGCCGAGCGTCTGGCGGCCTTCTATGCCGAGCGCGCTCGCCACGGGGTGGCGCTGATTGTCACCGGCGGCGTGGCCCCTGCGCCTTCCGGCGTGGGCATGGAGGGCGGCGCGATCCTGAACGATGCATCACAGCTGCCGCATCACCGCATTGTGACCGACGCGGTACACCGCGAGGGCGGCAAAATCGCCCTGCAAATCCTGCACACCGGGCGCTACAGCTATCAGCCGAACCTGGTCGCACCGTCGGCCCTTCAGGCGCCTATTAACCGTTTTAAACCTCACGCCCTCACCCATGACGAGATCCTGGCGCTGATTGACGACTTCGCCCGCTGCGCCGCGCTGGCACGCGAGGCGGGCTACGACGGCGTCGAGGTGATGGGTTCAGAAGGCTACCTTATTAACGAATTCCTCGCCGCCCGCACCAACCATCGCGACGACGAATGGGGCGGCGATTATGCCCGCCGCATGCGCTTTGCCGTGGAGGTGGTGCGAGCGGTGCGTGAACGTGCGGGCGCGGACTTTATTATCATCTTCCGCCTGTCGATGCTCGACCTGGTGGAAGGCGGCGGGACGTTCGACGAAACCGTACAGCTGGCGCAGGCGATTGAAGCCGCAGGGGCCACGATTATCAACACCGGCATCGGCTGGCACGAGGCGCGCATCCCGACCATCGCCACGCCGGTGCCACGCGCGGCGTTCAGCTGGGTAACGCGCAGGCTGAAGGGCAAAGTGTCTGTTCCGCTGGTCACGACCAACCGCATTAACGATCCGCAGGTGGCGGACGATGTGATTTCACGCGGTGATGCCGACATGGTCTCGATGGCGCGTCCGTTCCTCGCGGATGCCGAACTGCTCTCCAAAGCGCAAAGCGGCCGTGCGGATGAGATCAACACCTGCATCGGCTGTAACCAGGCCTGTCTGGATCAGATTTTCGTCGGCAAGGTCACCTCTTGCCTGGTTAACCCTCGCGCCTGCCATGAAACCAAAATGCCGCTCGTTCCGGCGGCTAACAAGAAGCGTCTGGCCGTGGTGGGCGCAGGCCCGGCGGGACTGGCGTTTGCGGTGAATGCCGCTTCGCGCGGGCACAGCGTGACGCTGTTTGATGCGCTGGCGGAGATTGGCGGCCAGTTTAATATCGCCAAACAGATCCCCGGCAAAGAGGAGTTCTATGAAACCCTGCGCTACTATCGCCGGATGATCGAGCTTACAGGCATCGAGCTGCGGCTTAACCAGTTTGTCAGCGCAGCGGATCTGATCGGTTTCGATGAGGTGATCCTGGCGAGCGGGATCGTACCGCGCCTGCCTGCGATCGAGGGCATCGATCATCCGAAGGTGTTGAGCTATCTGGATGTATTGCGGGACAAAACACCGGTTGGCGAGAAAGTGGCAATTATCGGCTGCGGCGGGATCGGCTTTGATACCGCCATGTATTTAAGCCAGCCGGGCGAGGCCACCAGCCAGAATATCGCCGAGTTTTGCGTGGAATGGGGTATCGACACCAGCCTGAAGCAGTCCGGCGGGCTACGCCCGGAAGGGCCTCAGCTGCCGAAAAGCCCGCGCCAGATCGTGATGCTGCAGCGTAAGGCCAGCAAGCCGGGCGAAGGGCTGGGCAAAACCACGGGCTGGATCCACCGCGCCACCCTGCTCTCACGCGGGGTGAAGATGATCCCGGCGGTCAGCTACCAGAAGATCGACGACGAGGGTTTACACGTCACGATCGGCGGTGAACCGCAGCTGCTGCGCGTGGATCATGTGATTTTATGCGCCGGGCAGGAGCCGAAGCGCGATCTGGCGGATCCGCTGCGCGAAGCCGGTAAAACGGTGCATTTGATTGGCGGGTGCGACGTGGCGATGGAGCTGGATGCGCGGCGGGCAATTGCGCAGGGGACGAAGTTAGCTCTGGCGATCTAGAACATTGCCGGGCGGCGCTGCGCTTGCCCGGCCTACGGGTCCGAGGCCATTGTAGGCCCGGTAAGCGAAGCGCCACCGGGCAAAACAATCTTAACGACGGCGCCCCAGCTTCACCGACTTCAACACCACAAACTTGTTATTGGTCGCAATGGTGACGCAGTTACCGAAAATCTTCTTCAGCTTGTGGAAGTAGTCCAGGTGGCGGTTCGCCACGATGTACAGCTCGCCGTTGATTTTCAGGCAGCGGCGCGCGTGGTGGAACATCTCCCACGCGACGTTATCCGTCAGGGCGTGCTTCTGGTGGAACGGCGGGTTGCAGAACACCGCGTTGAAGCGGAACGGCTCTACGCCAGACAGCGCGTTGTTGATCATAAACTCGCAGCGGTCCAGCGCGTCCGGCATGTTGGTTTCCACGTTCAGACGGCTGGAGGCCACCGCCATTGGCGACTCGTCGCTGAACACCACGCTGGCGTCCGGATTCTTCGCCAGCAGCGTCAGGCCAATCACGCCGTTGCCGCAGCCCAGGTCGACGATTTCGCCTTCCAGGTTTTCCGGCAGATGTTCAATAAAGAAACGCGCGCCGATATCCAGCCCGGTACGGGAGAAGACGTTCGCATGGTTGTGGATGGTCCAGTCGGTGCCTTCCAGCTTCCAGCTCAGGGTCTCTGGCGCGTCGGCCAGCGCCGGTGCGCTGAACGTACAGTTGATCAGGCGCGCTTTTTTCCAGGCCAGCGTCGTGGTGGTCGGGCCGAGCACTTTCTCAAACAGCTCCAGCGTCGAGGTGTGGATATCGCGCGCTTTGGCGCCCGCGATAATGCGCGTTTCAGGCGTCACCACTTTACGCAGCGCGCGAAGCTGCTGCTCCAGCAGCGCCATGGTTTTTGGCACTTTGATCAGCACCACGCCCGGCGCCTGCGGGTAGTCCGCGGTACTGTCGAGGAACTTCACGCTGGACTCTTCGATGTCGTTATGGCGCAGGTTTTCACGCGTCGCCAGCTCGCTCAGGTAGGAATCGCCGATGCTGTAAGGCGTGTGCTCCGCCAGGGCGCAGCCCAGCGCACCAAACGCGTCATTCAGGATCAAAACCGGGCCGCGGATTTCAGTCTCATCCAACTGCTGCAGCAGATATTCATCCGCCGCTTCCCACGCCTGAAGCGGGTTAACGTCGTCCGTTTCCGGGAAACGTTTAAGGTTGAGTGAACGGAAACCGTTGTCTAAGTGGCTCATCGGCCCTCCTGAATGGTAAAATTTGGCGTATCCCTGAAAAGGGTGCGTGAGTATACCCGTTTTATTGTCGATTTGGGGCGTTGATGAACCAACTTACTTATCTCCAGGGCTATCCGGAGCATTTACTGACTCAGGTTCGCAGCCTGATTGCCGAGCAGAAGCTCGGCGCGGTGCTGGAAAAACGCTATCCCGGCACGCACGATTTCGCGACCGATAAAGCGCTCTGGCAGTATACGCAGGATCTGAAAAGCCGTTATCTGAAGAGCGCGCCGCCGATCAACAAGGTGATGTACGACAACAAGATCCACGTTCTGAAGAACGCGCTCGGCCTGCATACCGCGATTTCCCGCGTGCAGGGCGGCAAGCTGAAGGCCAAAGCGGAGATCCGCGTGGCGACCGTGTTCCGTAACGCACCGGAAGCCTTTTTGCGGATGATCGTGGTGCATGAGCTGGCGCATCTGAAAGAGAAAGAGCACGACAAAGCGTTCTATTCCCTGTGCTGCCACATGGAGCCGCAGTACCACCAGCTGGAGTTTGATACCCGGCTATGGCTTACGCATTTATCGTTAAATAGTAATGCGGAATAGCGCACGCGAATTGTCATGATGACGTGCTACAGTGGCTAAAGGTTCCCCGCTACGGAGTACGTAAACGTTTATGATACGTTTCGCAGTCATTGGAACGAACTGGATCACGCGCCAGTTCGTCGACGCCGCCCACGAAACCGGCAAATATAAGCTTACCGCGGTCTATTCCCGCAGCCTCGAGCAGGCGCAGAGTTTCGCGAACGATTACCTGGTCGAGCATCTGTTCACCTCGCTCGACGAGATGGCGCAAAGCGACGCCATTGACGCGGTCTATATCGCCAGCCCGAACTCCCTGCACTTCCCGCAAACGAAGCTGTTCCTCAGCCATAAAAAGCATGTGATTTGCGAGAAGCCGCTGGCGTCGAATATTCAGGAAGTGGAAGCGGCCATTGCGCTTGCCCGCGAAAACCAGGTGGTGCTGTTCGAAGCGTTCAAAACCGCCAGCCTGCCGAATTTCCTGCTGTTGCAGCAGTCCCTGCCGAAAATTGGCAAAGTGCGTAAAGCCTTTATCAACTACTGCCAGTACTCGTCGCGCTACCAGCGCTACCTGGACGGCGAGAACCCGAACACCTTTAACCCGGCGTTCTCTAACGGCTCGATTATGGATATCGGCTTCTACTGCCTGGCCTCTGCCGTGGCCCTGTGGGGCGAGCCGCATGGCGTAACGGCCACCGCCAGCCTGCTGGAGAGCGGCGTGGATGCGCACGGTTTAGCGGTCCTGGATTACGGTGATTTCAGCGTCACGCTGCAGCACTCCAAGGTGAGCGATTCCGTGCTGCCGAGCGAAATTCAGGGCGAGGCGGGCTCGCTGGTTATCGAGAAGATCTCCGAATGCCAGAAAGTGAGCTTTGTGCCGCGCGGCGGTAAAGCGCAGGAGCTGACGCAGCCTCAGCATATTAACACTATGCTCTATGAGGCAGAGGTCTTCGCCCGTCTGGTGGAAGACAACGAAGTGAATCACCCTGGCCTCGCGGTAAGCCGCACCACGGCGAAGCTGCAAACGGAGATCCGCCGCCAGACCGGCGTGGTGTTCCCGGCAGACGACGTGAGCGCGGAAGCTATCGCGTAAAACTGTGTAATGAAACGGCGCAGACCATTGACGAAACCGATGGTCTGACATATTTTGTTACCTGCAAAGGGGAGTAACTTCTTCGCCGGTGGATCGTCATTACGATGCGTGCAATACCGCATCCGGTCGCCGGGCAACCCTCGTGGTTGTAAGTGAGACCTTGCCGGAAGGCGAGGTCTATGCATAAAAAGCTAACGGCTATCGTCTTCTGACCATAGCCGTTTTTGTTTTTTTATGTGTAAGGAAAATAGTATGCATTCTGTCGGCACTCCAATGTTGTGGGGCGGATTCGCGGTTGTCGTGCTCATCATGCTGGCGATCGACCTCTTTTTGCAGGGCCGTCGCGGCGCGCACGGCATGAGCATCAAACAGGCTGCGGCCTGGTCTCTTGTGTGGGTTACTCTCTCCCTGCTGTTCTGTGCCGCCTTCTGGTGGTATCTGGCCTCGACCGAAGGCCGTGCGGTGGCCGATCCTCAGGCGCTCGCCTTCCTCACCGGCTATCTGATTGAAAAAGCCCTGGCCGTTGATAACGTCTTCGTCTGGCTGATGCTGTTCAGCTACTTCGCCGTACCTGCTGCCCTACAGCGCCGCGTGCTGGTCTATGGCGTGCTGGGTGCGATTATCCTGCGTACCATCATGATCTTCGCCGGCAGCTGGTTGATTACCCAGTTTGAATGGCTGCTGTACGTCTTCGGCGCGTTCTTGCTCTTTACCGGGGTCAAAATGGCGCTGGCGAAAGAAGACGAAACCGGTATTGGCGAGAAGCCGTTGGTGAAGTGGATCCGCAGCCATCTGCGCATGACGGACAAAATCGAAACCGAGCACTTCTTCGTGCGCAAGAACGGCCTGCTGTTTGCCACGCCGCTGCTGCTGGTGCTGATTCTGGTCGAGCTGAGCGACGTGATTTTCGCGGTCGACAGCATCCCGGCAATCTTTGCCGTCACCACCGACCCGTTCATTGTGCTGACCTCTAACCTGTTTGCAATCCTCGGTCTACGTGCGATGTACTTCCTGCTTGCGGGCGCGGCGGAGCGCTTCTCCATGCTGAAGTACGGCCTGTCGGTGATCCTGGTGTTTATCGGTATCAAGATGCTGATCGTCGATTTCTACCACATCCCTATCGCCATTTCGCTCGGCGTGGTGTTTGGCATTCTGGTTGTGACGCTGATTATCAATACCTGGGTTAACCGCCAGCACGATAAGAAGCAGCAGGCTTAGTACATTTTGCCGGGTGGCGCAGCGCCACCCGGCACCTTCGTTAATCAATAGTTAAAAAACATGACGCAACACGTAAAATCCAGCATTTTACGCTTCCCTCCTTTCGCGCATTCCCTATACTCGACCAGGCAAACATTTACTTACATCCGGACATAAATGTGACTAAGAGCACATTCGGAATGGAACGCAATTTCACTCAGGAATAATGTATGAGCACACAATCAATGGGGCTTTTTGCGCGCCTGGCGCAGGGGAGTCTGGTTAAACAAATTCTGGTAGGGCTGGTACTGGGGATCCTGCTGGCGCTGGTGTCGAAACCTGCTGCTATCGCGACGGGCCTGCTGGGTACGCTGTTTGTTGGTGCACTGAAAGCTGTCGCGCCGGTTCTGGTACTGATGCTGGTGATGGCGTCAATTGCCAACCATCAACACGGACAAAAAACCAACATTCGCCCTATTCTGTTCCTGTATCTGCTGGGAACCTTCTCTGCTGCATTAACGGCCGTGGTGTTTAGCTTCCTGTTCCCATCCACGCTGCACCTGACCAGCGCGGCCGGTGATATCACCCCGCCATCCGGGATTGTGGAAGTCCTTCGCGGTCTGCTGATGAGCATGGTCACTAACCCGATTGATGCCCTGCTGAATGCAAACTACATTGGTATCCTGGTCTGGGCGATTGGCCTGGGCTTCGCGCTGCGTCACGGCAACGAGACCACGAAAAACCTGATTAACGACGTGTCGAACGCCGTGACCTTTATGGTGAAAATCGTTATTCGTTTTGCGCCAATCGGTATCTTCGGTCTGGTCTCCTCAACGCTGGCAACCACCGGGTTTGAAACCCTGTGGGGTTACGCGCAGCTTCTGATTGTGCTGATTGGCTGTATGCTGCTGGTCGCGCTGGTCATTAACCCGCTGCTGGTGTTCTGGCAGATCCGCCGCAACCCGTACCCGCTGGTGCTGACCTGCCTGCGCGAGAGCGGCGTGTATGCTTTCTTCACCCGCAGCTCTGCGGCGAACATTCCGGTTAACATGGCGCTTGCTGAGAAGCTGAACCTGGATCGCGATACCTATTCCGTGTCAATCCCGCTGGGCGCAACCGTGAACATGGCGGGTGCGGCGATCACTATCACCGTGCTGACGCTAGCGGCGGTACATACGCTGGGCATTCCAGTGGATCTGCCAACCGCGCTGCTGTTGAGCGTGGTGGCGTCACTGTGTGCCTGTGGCGCATCCGGCGTGGCGGGCGGCTCGCTGCTGCTGATCCCGCTGGCGTGTAATATGTTCGGTATCCCGAACGAGATCGCGATGCAGGTTGTGGCCGTTGGCTTTATCATCGGCGTATTGCAGGACTCCTGCGAAACGGCGCTGAACTCCTCTACCGACGTGCTGTTCACCGCAGCGGCCTGTCAGGCGGAAGACGCGCGTTTAGCTAAGAATGCTCTGCGCAGTTAAAAAGAAAAGCCCGGTGGCGGCTACGCCTTACCGGGCCTACAGGGTTCACCAGGTCGGGTAAACGCTAGCGTCACCCGACTAACCACCTAAAGCGTCACACCACTCTTAAAGAGCGCCAGCTCGCGGAAGTCGTTCTTCTCGTTACAGGTTTGCTTGCCGCTGGCAATTTCCACGATGACATCAACAAATTCATCGAGCAGCTGCGGCATCGCTTTGCCGTGAATCAGCTGGCCCGCATCAAAGTCAATCCAGTGCTTTTTCTTTGCCGCCAGTTCGCTGTTGGTGGCGATTTTCACCGTCGGCACAAAACCGCCGTACGGCGTACCACGCCCGGTGCTGAACAGCACCATATGGCAGCCGGCTCCCGCCAGCGCGCTGGTGGCGACCGCATCGTTGCCCGGTGCGCTGAGCAGATTCAGACCGTGCGTTTTCAGGCGCTCGCCGTAGCGCAGCACGTCAACCACCTGGCTCGCGCCCGCTTTCTGGGTGCAGCCGAGGGATTTCTCTTCAAGTGTGGTGATCCCGCCCGCCTTGTTGCCCGGCGACGGGTTCTCATAAATCGGCTGATTGTGGGCGATGAAGTACTGTTTGAAGTCGTTCACCATGGTGACGGTTTTCTCAAACGTCTCTTCGTCGCGGCAGTGGCTCATCAGAATACGCTCTGCGCCGAACATTTCCGGCACTTCGGTCAGCACCGTGGTGCCGCCGTTGGCGATGACGTAGTCGGAGAAACGGCCGAGCATCGGGTTAGCGGTAATGCCGGAAAGACCATCAGATCCGCCGCACTCGAGACCAAACTTCAGCTCGCTCAGCTTGCCCGGCTCGCGCTTGTCATGGCGCATGACGTCATACAACTGATGAAGCTGCTCAACGCCCGCTTCCACTTCGTCGTCCTGATGCTGACACACCATAAAATGCACACGCTCAGGGTCGAATTCCCCCAGCGTGTCGCGGAAAGCGTCAACCTGATTGTTCTCACAGCCCAGGCCAATCACCAGCACCGCGCCTGCGTTCGGGTGGCGCACCATGTTTTGCAGCATGGTGCGGGTATTGATGTGGTCGTCGCCGAGCTGGGAGCAACCGTAGGTATGGCTGAACAAATGCACGCCGTCAGTGCCTTCGGCATCGTGGGTCTCTTTCAGGAAACGCGTCTGAATTTGACGCGCAATCCCGTTCACGCAGCCGACGGTCGGGAGGATCCACAGTTCATTGCGGATCCCCACCTCGCCGCTGGCGCGACGGTAGATCTGCACTTCACGATCTGCCGCCTGCCCGGCTTCCGCCTGGAGATCAGGTTGATAGCTGTACTCGTCCAGATCGCTCAGATTGGTACGGGTATTGTGGGAGTGAATATATTCACCCGGCGCAATATCCGCCAGCGCATGGCCGATGGGCAAACCGTACTTCACCACGTTCTCCCCTTTCGCAATGGGGATCAGGGCAAACTTGTGTCCACGCCCAATGGCCTGGCGCAACGTGACCGACTGACCGTCGAACGTGACGTTCGTTCCTTCGGTCAAATCAGCCAGCGCGACGGCAACGTTATCCAGCGAATGGATTTTGATGTATTGCATATCAACCTCAGACGGCCTTAGTTCAGTTCAATGGCGAAGTAGTCACGCGCATTGTTAAAGCAGATATTTTTCACCATTTCGCCCAGCAGCTGGATATCCGCCGGCGCTTCGCCCGCGTGCACCCAGCGGCCAATCATCTGGCACAAAATGCGGCGGAAATATTCATGACGGGTATAGGACAGGAAGCTGCGGCTATCTGTCAGCATGCCGACAAAGCGGCTCAGCAGCCCAAGCTGCGCCAGCTGCGTCATTTGACGCTCCATGCCGTCTTTCTGATCGTTAAACCACCAGCCGGAGCCGAACTGCATCTTGCCCGGCATCCCTTCGCCCTGGAAGTTGCCGACCATGGTGCCCAGCACTTCGTTATCGCGCGGGTTCAGGCAGTAGAGGATGGTTTTCGGCAGCAGATTTTGCTCGTTCTGTTTGCTCAGTAGTTTGGACAGCTCTTCCGCAAGCGGACGGTCGTTGATGGAGTCGAAGCCCACGTCCGCGCCCAGCAGTTTGAACTGGCGCTGGTTGTTATTGCGCAGCGCGCCGATATGGTACTGCTGTACCCAGCCGCGACGGGCGTATTCCGCGCCGAGGAACACCAGCACCGCCGTTTTGAACTGGGCAACTTCGTGCTCGCTCAGCGTTTCGCCGGAGAGACGACGCGCCAGGATGCTGTCCAGCTCGGCTTCGTTTGATTCGGCAAACAGCACCACGTCCAGCGCGTGGTCAGAGACTTTACAGCCGTGCGCCGCGAAGTGATCCAGGCGTTTGGTCAGCGCGGTTTGCAGGTCAGCAAAACGACGAATATCGGTATCGGACACTTCCGCCAGCTTCGCCATGTAGTCAGTGAAGGTGGTCTGCTCAATGTTAAAAGCTTTATCCGGGCGCCAGCTTGGCAGCACTTTAATGTCGAAAGAGGTGTCTTTAGCAACGACGGCGTGGTGCTCGAGCGAATCGACAGGATCGTCAGTGGTGCCGACCATCTTCACGTTCATCTGCTTCATGATGCCGCGTGCGGAGAACTGTTCCTGCGCCAGCAGATCGTTGCATTGATCCCAGATTTCATCCGCAGTAGCGGGAGAAAGCAGTTTACCGGTGATGCCAAACGGACGACGCAGTTCAAGGTGCGTCCAGTGGTAAAGCGGATTACCGATGGTATGTGGAACGGTGGCGGCCCAGGCGTCAAACTTCTCGCGATCGGTCGCGTCGCCGGTACACAGACGCTCAGCGACGCCGTTGGTGCGCATGGCGCGCCATTTATAGTGGTCACCCTTCAGCCAGATATCATACAGGTTTTTGAATCGGTAATTTTCGGCAACCTGCTGCGGCGGTAAATGGCAGTGGTAGTCGAAAATCGGCTGGTCCTTTGCGTAGTCGTGGTACAGGCGGCGAGCAAATTCAGTATCTAACAGAAAATCGTCGGTCATAAACGGCGTCATTATCGTCTTCCTCATTACGGGAGCGTCAGAAAGCGTATGTTCATATGCTGCAAAGTTATCACACCAATTTCCACCAACCGAAGTTTTTTTCGTGAGTCAGATCAATAAACGTCGACAAATAAATTACCCCAAATGGAGTAAACCCTCTTACAGGCCGCGTCAATACTGGCTTTGCTCGCACCGCGGAATATCCCTACAAAGATTCACACATTTGTGATGTCACTCACCTTTTAAAGTTGTATGACAAGTTATCGTTTCGCCGTCGCAAACACTACGCCGACGGAATGCATTGCTGGTGTCAAGAACATCAGATTTAACGGTACGGAAACCGACTTATGCACGATGACTTTTGGCAAGGTTCGGGCCGTTCCGGGACATCTCCCGGTTATGCCCCTCCCGTTACTGAACAACTCCCGGCAACGGTTGAGTAGTTACCGTGTTCTGGCACGGAAATAACATAACGATGAGGTTTTACATGCGTAAAATTAAAGGGTTACGTTGGTATATGATCGCACTGGTGACGCTCGGCACCGTGCTGGGCTACCTTACGCGTAACACAGTGGCAGCAGCGGCTCCAACGTTGATGGAAGAGTTGCACATCACCACGCAGCAATACTCCTACATCATTGCGGCTTATTCCGCGGCTTATACCATCATGCAGCCTGTTGCAGGCTATGTTCTGGATATTCTGGGTACCAAAATCGGCTATGCCTTCTTCGCCGTCGCCTGGGCGATTTTCTGCGGTGCAACCGCACTGGCAGGCAGCTGGGGCGGCCTGGCGCTGGCGCGTGGTGCAGTCGGTGCGGCTGAAGCCGCCATGATCCCGGCGGGCCTGAAGGCAAGCTCCGAATGGTTCCCGGCTAAAGAGCGTTCCATCGCTGTAGGCTACTTCAACGTGGGCTCGTCGATTGGTGCAATGATTGCGCCGCCGCTGGTGGTCTGGGCCATCGTGATGCACAGCTGGCAGATGGCATTCATTATCTCTGGCGTACTGAGCTTTGCATGGGCAATGGCGTGGCTGGTGTTTTATAAACACCCGCGCGACCAGAAAAAACTCTCTGAAGAAGAGCGTGACTACATCATTGGCGGTCAGGAATCTCAACACCAGACCAACAACGGCAAAAAAATGTCCGTCTGGCAGATCCTGGGCACCCGTCAGTTCTGGGGGATCGCCCTGCCGCGCTTCCTGGCAGAACCGGCCTGGGGTACCTTCAACGCCTGGATCCCGCTGTTCATGTTTAAAGTGTACGGCTTTAACCTGAAAGAGATCGCGATGTTCGCCTGGATGCCAATGCTGTTCGCAGATCTGGGCTGTATCGTGGGCGGCTACCTGCCACCGCTGTTCCAGCGCTGGTTTGGGGTGAACCTGATTGTCTCCCGTAAAATGGTCGTCACCATGGGCGCCCTGCTGATGATCGGCCCTGGCATGATCGGCCTGTTCACCAGCCCATATGTGGCTATCGCCCTGCTGTGTATTGGCGGCTTTGCGCACCAGTCTCTGTCCGGCGCGCTGATTACGCTCTCGTCAGACGTCTTCGGTCGTAACGAAGTGGCAACGGCCAACGGCCTGACCGGTATGGCGGCATGGACAGCAAGTACCCTGTTTGCGCTGGTGGTCGGTGCGCTGGCAGATACCATTGGCTTTAGCCCGCTGTTCGCGGTGCTGGCTATCTTTGACCTGATGGGTGCGGTGGTTATCTGGACGGTGCTGAAAAGTAAATCCGCAGACGAACTGGCGAAAGAGTCCCTCGGGGGACCGGCAACGCAGAGTTAGCATCGCTGTGCCGGGTGGCGGCTTCGCCTGACCCGGCCTACAACATCCAACGAAACCGTAGGCCGGGTAAGCGCAGCGCCACCCGGCATGTAAAGGCCGCTCAGTAGCGGCTTTTTTCATGGCAAAATCTGGAGAGTGGCTCGCAAAAGTGGTATAACAAATCATCCGCCGTACCCTGCCTGGAGCGCATATGGAAATCACCGAACCACGTCGTTTATATCAACAACTTGCTGCCGAGCTGAAAGATCGCATCGAGCAAGGTGTCTATCTTGTCGGTGATAAACTTCCCGCTGAGCGCTTTATTGCGGATGAAAAGAGCGTGAGCCGCACGGTCGTGCGTGAAGCCATCATCATGCTGGAAGTGGAAGGCTACGTAGAGGTACGCAAAGGTTCCGGTATTCATGTGATCTCCAACCAGGCAAAACACTCCCCGGCACCGGACGAAAATCTGGAATTTGCCAGCTACGGTCCGTTTGAGCTGCTCCAGGCTCGCCAGCTGATCGAGAGTAATATTGCCGAATTCGCCGCTACTCAGGTCACCAAACAGGACATCATGAAGCTGATGGAGATCCAGGAAAACGCGCGTAAAGAAAAATGTTTCCGCGATTCAGAATGGGATCTTCAGTTCCACGTCCAGGTGGCGCTGGCCACGCAGAATACGGCGCTGGCCGCAATCGTGGAAAAAATGTGGACTCAGCGCGTTCATAACCCGTACTGGAAAAAACTGCACGATCATATCGATTCCCGCACCGTGGATAACTGGTGCGACGATCACGACCAAATTCTTAAGGCACTGATTCGCAAAGATCCACATGCGGCAAAACTGGCGATGTGGCAGCATCTGGAAAATACCAAACTGATGTTGTTTAACGAAACCAGCGACGACTTCGAATTTAACGCTGACCGCTATCTTTTTGCCGATAATCCCGTGGTTCATCTCGATACCGCATCCAGTCAGGCAAAATAGTCTACCTTTATGCTGGCAGGCGCTTCGCTGCGCCTGATGGCGAACAGGGGTAAGCAAAACATATATAGTGTCAGCCTTTGTAAAATCCCTCGCTCCCTTCCAGGGCTTACGCCAAAATCACTCCACCCCTGCAAATTCTGTGACGCAGAACGTTGGGCTTTGTTACAATTGGATTCACTTCGTTATTTTGTAAGTTAGTGCTTGCTAACCAGCCAATTAACAGGGAACAGTGTTGGCCACACACCAATGTGTCCGCGAGCGACCATAATGAAATCACAACAATGTCGCCGTGCTGTTTTTCCCGGATTACAGGCGTGACGTTAACCGATTTCCAGGAACACTGAATGGAACTTTTGACCCAACTACTGAATGCCCTGTGGGCTCAGGATTTCGAAACGCTGGCCAACCCTTCCATGATTGGCATGCTTTATTTTGTCCTATTTATGATTCTGTTCCTTGAGAACGGACTGCTTCCTGCTGCCTTTTTACCGGGCGACAGTCTGCTGGTCCTGGTAGGCGTACTCTGTGCGAAAGGGGCGATGGCCTTCCCGCAAACCGTATTGCTGTTAACTATTGCGGCCAGCCTGGGCTGCTGGGTGAGCTACATTCAGGGGCGGTGGCTGGGCAACACGCGGATCGTACAAAACTGGCTTTCGCACCTTCCGGCGCATTACCACCAGCGCGCACACCATCTTTTCCATAAGCACGGGCTTTCGGCGCTGCTGATGGGCCGTTTTATCGCGTTTGTCCGTACTCTGCTGCCCACCATCGCCGGGCTGTCCGGTCTGAGCAGTACCCGCTTCCAGTTCTTTAACTGGATGAGCGGCCTGTTATGGGTACTGATCCTCACCACGCTGGGCTACGCGCTGGGCAAAACCCCGGTCTTCATGAAGTATGAAGATCAGTTGATGTCCTGCCTGATGCTGTTACCGGTGGTCCTGCTGGTCTTTGGCCTGGTGGGTTCACTGGTTGTCCTGTGGAAAAAGAAATACGGCGCCAGGGGTTAACCATGGTTATCTCTCCGCTCGCTCTGCGTCGCGTCTCTTACGCCATGATCGCGCTGATGATGTTCAGCATCCTGATCCTGGCATGGGCTGCGCTGCAGCATCAGGAATCGACGCTGGCAATACGTCCGGTGAATCAGGGGGCCAGCGTGCCGGATGGTTTTTCCATCTGGCATCATCTGGACGCCAACGGGATCCGCTTTAAAAGCATCACGCCGCAAGACGACGTGCTGCTGATAAAATTTGACTCCAGCGCGCAAAGTGCAGCGGCAAAAGCCGTGCTCGACAGAACGCTGCCGCAGGGTTATATCATTGCTCAGCAGGAAGACGACAGCCATGTTGCCTCCTGGATGTCGCTGCTACGCGATACGTCGCATCGGTTTGGTTAATTACCAGGATTCCGAATCTTTTCACTCACTTTGGTGATTACGCCGTTTACTTACTATGCTTAAGTACGCGGAGCACCCCTCAGATGTTCTCCGCATCGTTCTGGATCACGGCTCACGCCGTAACACAATGGAAGGTTTCGATAATGAAATTCCGCATTACCCTGGCTCTGGCCCTTTTTTCTTTAAGCACAGCGTCATACGCCACCTCTCTCTGTCAGGAGAAAGAACAGGATATTCAGCGCGAGATCGGTTATGCCGAAAAGCATAACAATCAGCACCGCGTTGATGGCCTGAAGAAAGCGTTAAGCGAAGTGAAAGACAACTGTTCCGACAGCAAGCTGCGTGCCGATCACCAGAAAAAAATCGCTGAACAGAAGGACGAGATAGCCGAGCGCCGTCAAGACCTGCAGGAAGCGAAAGAGAAAGGGGATGCGGAAAAAATTGCCAAGCGCGAGAAGAAGTTGAAAGAAGCGCAGGATGACCTGAAAGCGCTGGAAGCTCGCGATTATTGAGTTAACGGAAATCTCAACAGGAGAGAATCATGTCAAAAGATACTACGTCAGAAAATCTGCGCGCTGAACTGAAGTCACTGGCGGACACTCTGGAAGAGGTACTTAGCTCTTCTGCCGATAAGTCGAAAGAAGAGGTCAGTAAACTTCGCAGCAAAGCGGAGCAGGCGCTGAAAGAGAGCCGTTATCGCCTCGGTGAAACCGGCGATGCATTAGCCAAACAGACCCGTGAAGCTGCCGCGCGCGCTGACGAATATGTTCGCGACAATCCGTGGACGGGTGTGGGTATTGGCGCTGCCGTTGGTGTAGTGCTGGGTGTCCTGCTGACGCGTCGTTGATTATGGAAGATCCTCGTCACGCACAAGGGCCTGCTAATAACGTCCTCGGTATCGGCCAGCGTATATTAACCACGCTGGTCGGCATTGCCGAAACGCGCGTCCGGCTGGCAGTGGTTGAACTGGAAGAGGAGAAAGCCAATCTCTTCCAGATGCTGCTCATGCTCGGGCTGACCATGCTCTTCGCCGCGTTCGGTCTGATGAGCCTGATGGTATTAATCATCTGGGCTATCGACCCGCAGTATCGTCTTAACGCGATGATCGCCACCACGGTGGTGTTGCTGGTTGCGGCATTGATTGGCGGCATCTGGACAATGCGTAAAGCACGCAAGTCCACCTTCCTGCGCCACACGCGCCAGGAGCTGGCCAACGATCGTTCGCTGCTGGAGGATGACAAGCCGTGAGCGATAAAGCCGAACGTCAAAAGCGAAAAGCGTTTCTGCTAAGCCAGATCCAACAGCAACGGCTGGATCTGTCCGCCGGTCGTCGCGACTGGATCGAGGCAACACGCCCGTTCGACCGGGGCTGGAACACCTTCCTGAGCCTGCGTTCCTGGGCACTGGTGGGCAGCAGCGTGATGGCTATCTGGACGGTTCGTCATCCTAATATGCTGATCCGCTGGGCACGACGCGGCTTTGGTGCCTGGAGCGCCTGGCGTCTGGTGAAAGCCACGCTGCGGCAGCAGCAGCTGCGGTGATAAAAGCAAAACGGTAACCCAGGTTACCGTTTTTTGTTTTTGCACCCTCTCCCCGTGGGAGAGGGTTGGGGTGAGGGCACCAGCGCGCACCTCTCTTACTCAATATCTTTGAAGAAGATTGACAGTTTTCCTTGCTAACAATTGTCCCCCGCCCCGTTTATTATCCTCTCCATCGACAGCAGAGCCGCGGTATCTACCCGGAATTGCAGACAAATAAAGTTCAGCCGCTCATGTGGTTTTCTGGAGAGTAAAATGAAAAAATTAGAAGATGTTGGTGTACTGGTAGCACGTATTCTGATGCCAATTCTGTTCATCGTGGCAGGTTGGGGAAAAATCACCGGTTACGCGGGTACCCAGCAATATATGGAAGCCATGGGCGTGCCGGGGTTCCTGCTGCCTCTGACCATCCTGCTTGAGTTCGGCGGCGGCCTGGCAGTGCTGTTCGGCTTCCTGACCCGTACCACCGCGCTGTTCACCGCAGGCTTCACCCTGCTGACGGCTTTCCTGTTCCACAGCAACTTTGCGGAAGGCGTGAACTCTCTGATGTTCATGAAAAACCTGACCATCGCGGGTGGCTTCCTGCTGCTGGCCATCACTGGCCCTGGCGCATACAGCATCGACCGCCTTCTGAATAAGAAGTGGTAAGCACGCTATACTGATTGAACCCAAAGCGAGGAGATATCTCCTCGCTTTTGCTATCTGACGGAGGAGAAAAAAATGGGACAACTCGTAGACGGCGTCTGGCAGGATGTCTGGTATGACACCAAATCCACCGGGGGTCGCTTCAAGCGCTCTGTTTCGGCCTTCCGTAACTGGCTGACCGCCGATGGCGCACCAGGCCCGAGCGGCGAAGGCGGCTTCGCGGCAGAAAAAGACCGTTATCATCTTTATGTTTCTCTCGCCTGCCCGTGGGCACACCGCACGCTGATCGTGCGCAAGCTTAAGGGGCTCGAATCCTTCATTCCGGTTTCGGTGGTCAACCCGCTGATGCTGGAAAACGGCTGGACGTTCGACAGTGATTTCCCTGCCGCCACCGGTGACGACCTTTATCACCACGATTTTCTCTACCAGCTTTATCTGCGCGCCGATCCGCACTACACCGGACGCGTCACCGTACCGGTGCTGTGGGACAAGAAAAACCAAACGATCGTCAGCAATGAGTCTGCGGAGATTATCCGCATGTTCAACACCGCGTTTGATGCCCACGGTGCCCGCGCCGGGGATTACTATCCGGTCGAGCTGCGCGATAAAATTGACGAGCTGAACAGCTGGATCTACGACAACGTGAACAACGGTGTCTACAAGGCCGGTTTTGCCACCAGCCAGGAAGCGTATGACGAAGCGGTTGGAAAGGTATTTGAATCGCTTGAGCGTCTGGAGCAGATCCTCGGCCAGCATCGCTACCTGACGGGCGACCAACTGACGGAAGCTGATATCCGCCTGTGGACAACGCTGGTGCGTTTTGATCCGGTGTACGTCACCCACTTTAAGTGTGATAAACACCGCATCAGCGATTATCTGAACCTGTATGGTTTCCTGCGCGACATCTACCAGATGCCGGGTATCGCCGAAACGGTCGACTTCGACCATATTCGCACCCACTATTTCCGCAGCCATAAGACGATTAACCCAACGGGCATAATCTCCATTGGGCCATGGCAGGATCTGGATGAACCGCACGGGCGCGACGTGCGTTTCGGATAAATATTCAGGGAATCAATTGATTCCCTTTTTTAATTTATAACATGCATCTATCCTTACCTCGATCGCTTAGAAAACAAGTGATTGACTGACTAATGAGGCAAGGAAAATGGACTGGTATTTAAACGTACTGCGCAACTACATTGGATTTGGTGGCCGCGCCCGCCGCAAAGAGTACTGGATGTTCGTTCTGGTGAACTTCATCCTCGCCCTGGTATTGAGTATTGTGGACAAAATTCTGGGCTGGGAGCGTGCCGGGGGAGAAGGCATTCTCACCACGATTTATGGCGTGTTTATTCTGCTGCCTTCCTGGGCGGTTCAGTTCCGACGCCTGCACGACACCGATCGTTCAGCCTGGTGGCTGTTGCTGCTGTTGATCCCGATCGTGGGCTGGATTGTGATCCTGGTCTTCAACTGTCAGAACGGCACGCCGGGTGAAAACCGCTTTGGTCCGGATCCGAAAGCTGGCATGTAAATCAGAGCCCGGTGGCGCTTACGCTTACCGGGCCTACGATTTTATTTATTGTGGTGGGCAAAAAGCTTTGGTATTTCGCGCAGGCACCAGGATTTGGCTTCGCCCATGCTGTCGCGTCGCCACGCCATAATGATATCCACCTCGCTGGTGTATTCCGGGCTGACAACGCGCAGCCGTCCTTCCGCAATATCCTTTTCAACAAACGGATAGGGCATCGTCGCCACACCCAGCCCGGCCAACAATGCCTGACGCTTATCTTCCAGCGACGTGACGGTTAAACGCGGCTGTTTATCCAGCAGCTGTACCGTTAACACCGGACGTTCACGAGCGGTATCCGCTACCGCAACGCCACGATACTTCACGCGCGTAACCTCCGAAAGCGGCTCAGGCTCCTGATGGATCGGGTGATCCGGCGCGGCGACATAAACGTTCATCACGCTATAGAGCTTGCGGGAGTTAATTTCTGAAGAAGAACGGAAGTGCATGTCCGGCGCAATGACAATATCCGCCCTGCCCGTTTCCAGACGTTCCCACGCCCCTGCCAGCACCTCGGTAATGATCGACAGCTGCGTATTGGCTTTAGCAGCAAGACGATCCACCAGCGGGAACAGCGCTTCAGTTGGCACCAGCGCTTCGGTCACTAACGTCAGATGGGTTTCCCAGCCGCGCGCCAGCGCTTCTGCATCCGTCGTGAGTTTATCCGCCGCTTCCAGCAGCACACGACCGCGCTCCAGCAGCATGCGGCCAACGTTCGTGAATTTTGTTCGATGCCCGGAGCGGTCAAAAAGGACCACGTCCAGCTCTTCCTCCAGCTTCTGCATGGTGTAGCTCAGCGCAGACGGAACGCGCCCCAGTTCATCTGCCGCCGCAGCAAAACTGCCGCGTCGGTCAATCGCGTCCATGACGCGCAGCGCCTCAAGCGTCAATGCTCTCTCTTTAGCCATCTCGTTCTCATTCAGGAAATTTGAACATACCGGGCAGAATATCTGGCTAACAATGCAGCGTCCATACCTTTACCATTGTTTTAGTGTAAAGAGAGGTCAAGTTTATGATTACGACAAGAACAGCTAAACAGTGCGGACAAGCCGATTTCGGTTGGCTGCAGGCCCGCTACACCTTTTCCTTTGGACACTACTTTGACCCTAAACTCCTCGGTTACGCTTCACTGCGCGTGTTGAATCAGGAAGTACTCGCCCCGGGCGCCTCCTTCCAGCCGCGTACGTACCCGAAAGTCGATATCCTGAACCTGATCCTGGAAGGCGAGGCAGAATACCGTGATAGCGAGGGCAATCATGTCCAGGCAAAGGCTGGCGAAGCGTTGTTAATTTCCACGCAGCCGGGCATCAGCTACAGCGAGCATAACCTCAGCAAAGACAAAACGCTGACCCGCATGCAGCTGTGGCTGGACGCCTGCCCTGAGCGGGAAAACCCGCTGGTGCAGAAGATAGATATAACGGACGATGAACAGCAGCTGATTGCGTCACCGGATGGCAGTAAAGGCAGTTTGCAACTGCGACAGCAGGTGTGGCTGCACCACATCGAACTGAAGAAAGGTGAACAGGCGAGCTTCCAGCTTCACGGTCCGCGCGCCTATCTGCAATCGATTCACGGTACGGTGCATGCAGTGACGCACACGGAAGAGAAAGAAGCGCTCACCTGCGGTGACGGCGCGTTTATTCGTGATGAAGCGAATATCACCCTGGTGGCGGATTCGCCGCTGCGCGCGCTGCTGATTGATTTGCCGGTGTAAAAATCCCCCTCACCCCAACCCCTCTCCCCAAAGGGGCGAGGGGCTCGATCGTTCCCTCTCCCCTTTGGGGAGAGGGCCAGGGTGAGGGGTGAGGTGCAATTCACTACACCTTACTCGCCATAATCTCAATAATCTGCCGGTCCGTTGCCTGCATTGAACGGCACGCCAGTGCGCACAGGTTGACAATCGACTGCTCCACGTCGTGCGCCACAATTCCCTCGTTTCCCGTTACGGCAGAATCATCCAGTGCCATCATCACCGCTTTCCAGGCGCTACTGACGCTGGTTGAGACCTTCATGGCGCAGCTGTTAGACGCCCCGTCGCAGATCATCCCGCTGACGTCGCCAATCATGCTGCTGATGGCCATCGCAATCGTCTGGTAACTGCCACCCATCAGCCACGCCATTCCCGCCGCAGCGCCCATCGCAGCCGTTGTCGCCGCACACAGTGCTGACAGGCGCGGAAGCTGATAATGGATATAGATCGCCGACAGATGCGACAGCATCAGCGCCCGCGCCAGCCGTTCGTCACCGGCCTGAAGATGCTCAGCCACAACAACGACGGGCATGGTGGCGGTGATCCCCTGATTCCCGGAGCCTGAGTTACTCATCGCTGGCAGCGTCGCGCCGCCCATCCTGGCATCCGAGGCGGCGCTGGTACGGATAACAATGTCTGAGCCCAAATCCTGCGCCATCCATCCGCGCGAGCGCTGTTTATCAAGCGTTGCGCCAATGTGCAGCCCCCACTTCCCGCTGAGCCCTTCACGGGAGAGCGCATCGTTCAGTTGCCCTGCTTGCAGGATAAAGCGGATCGCCTCGAACGGCACCTGCTCAACAAACTCCAGGATCTGCGACAGCGTGCTGGTTGATAGCACCGCCAGAGGATCGGTATTTTCTTCAGTCAATTGTTCACCCAGCGAAAAGCGCGTTTCGCCCTGGCAAACCACCTCCACCACCCGCGTATGTCCACCGGCGATGGTCACCGTTGCCGAGGAACCCCCGGCATGAACACGGGCGCGGGAGTAGAGGATCTCATCGCACGGTGCCTGCAGTTTGACCTGCACCCGTCCCGCCTCAAGCAGGGCTTTGGCCCGTATTAGCGCCTCGGCGGTGGCATCTTTCAACACTTCCAGTCCGGCGTTCGCGTTACCGCCAGTCGCGCCCAACGCTGCTGCAATGGGCAGACCGACCATACCGGTGCCTGGCACCGTCACGCCTAGCCCGTTTTTCATCAGGTTCGGCGATACCCACGCTTCAATCTGCGTGACCTCCCCCGGCAGATTTTCTGCGGCAATCGCACAGGCCAGCGCCAGAGAAATAGGTTCGGTACACCCAAGTGCAGGTTTCACTTCTTCCTGCACCGCGCGAATAAATTGGTTCCATAAAGTTTGAGTTTGCTCAGACATCGTTACGACCTTATTTGCCCTCAGGAGAACGCGAGGAAAGGAGAAACACAAAGCAGCAGTCCGGTGATGACGATAATCACCAGCGATACGCCTTTATATTTATGCAGTGCCGGGACTTTGTAGACCAGCCATGCAGGGATCAGGCAGCCCACCATGCCGAAGATGGGGCTACAGATTGAGGTGAAGCTCAGCACCGGCGCGTTTAACACAATCGCGCTCCAGGCCAGCAGAATGGCAAACAACATTATGCCGCGCTGGACGGTTCGCTCATTGATACTTTCAACGGGCATTTTGCGACGCAGGATATTCATCACGATACCCTGCGTAGCCTCGCGAAAGCCGAGGTAGACGCCGAAGAACGCGGTCATCACGGCGAAAATATTGAGGATCACGCTGACGATTTTGACCCAGCCCGCACCGTCACCGCTGATAAACTGCGCCGCGATTGCCAGGGCAGAAATATTCTGCTCGTAGGCTTTAACCGCCTCATCGTGTCCCATTGCCAGGGTGAAAGAGACGGCGTAGAAGAAGACCGTCACAAACAGCACGCCAAAGGCAATGTTCATCGCCCGCAGCGCCTTGTGTCTCGCTACCTCGACGGATTTTTCCCGTGAACGGTATGAGATCACCATCGGACTCAGGGTCTGAATAAACAGAATGGAGGTTAAGGTGAAAGGCAGGGTAATAATGGCGTTTTTAATCAGCAGTCCCATCGGCGGCAGCATGCCCACGTTGGCTAAATGCCAGAGGCCAATCATCGACAGCCCCAGTGCCGCAACAACAAACAATTTGGTGAGCACCATCAGGCTGGAAACTTTAAACAGCAGCTTTTCACCGCGCGACGAAATGGCCACCAGAATGCATATCAGGAATAAACCGTAGAACGGATTTTCAGACAGCAGCCCCTCCGTCACGCCGAAGGTGTGCAAATACGAGGCGCTGTCGTTGGTAATGGCCGTGGAATAGACAAACATCCAGATCACCAGCATCACGAAATAGAGCGCACCTAATAAGATGCCCCAGTTTTTGCCTAAATATCCGCTAATGACGCTCGGGTAGTCTTTGCACTCCGGCGATTCCGCCAGCGTATTAATAAACAGGCGCTGGAACAGGTACATGGCCGGATAACCAATAATTGACGAGAGCAAAAAGACCCACAGGCCCATTAATCCTACCTGCACCGGGAGAAAAACAATCCCCGCGCCAATAGCCATCCCGATACTCATGATGACCCAGCCCGTGTCGGTGCTGTCGAACTTAATTGCCTCTCGCCATTCGCTTTCACTCATTCCCGCCCGCCTTGCCGCAGGGGAATCATTCACAATCACACTGCTGTTTGTTGCCGTATTCATTGGGCACTCGCTTATTTTGTAGGGTAAACAATTGTTTTTATAGGATTCCGATCGCCAGCGATTGCGATTCAGAGAGTGCAGGTGTGTGTTATTGGTGTGGGAAGATCATATCCGGAGAGAGGGAGAAAAAAGTCACATAATTAATGTGGTTTTTCTGCATTTAGAGAAAAGTCTTCTCCTTATTTTGACAATATTAAAAATAAACTCCAAATGTGATTCAGATCAAAGAATTAAGTCATCCTGGGAAAGCGCTTTTTCAGAATTTATAAAGGTGTACGTAACATCTCCATATCAGAGTTATTTTTGAATTTCCCGGATATAACCGATGAACAACTCGGTGGATTAAAGTGAATCGCCATGGCGTGTCGGCGGTGTCACTCCAGTCAGATTGAGCTACGTGA
This sequence comes from Enterobacter mori, assembly GCF_025244905.1. Taxonomy (NCBI): domain Bacteria; kingdom Pseudomonadati; phylum Pseudomonadota; class Gammaproteobacteria; order Enterobacterales; family Enterobacteriaceae; genus Enterobacter; species Enterobacter mori. Next base: position 4,093,365 of record NZ_CP104285.1, read on the forward strand.
GCTGCGCCGATTTTATATCCTCGGCATTAGTGCTTTGAGGATAAAAAATATGCCAACCATATGATACCTTATAAATTAAATATCATTAAAAAACATTAAATATCATCAATGCGGCACCATTTTTTATTCCTTCACAATTCAAAATAATATAACCATTAAAATACCAACATTAAGTTTATTAAATCATGTTAATACTCTTGCTGTTTATTTTTGCATAACTACAATGCTTCCGTCTGCATTTCAAATATATTGTTGATGTTAGATGAATAAATTTTGATATTTACGCACAACCTTAAACATGATAATTGTAAAGGAAATTCCTATTAAAAGATCTTACGTTCACGCATCTATTCTTTGTGTATTATCTTTTATTATTTCACCAGTGGCATCTTATGCTCACAGCAGTCATAATTCTGATGGGATCAGCATCGAAACGTTACTGGAGACCGAGAAGTCCTGGGATGGAGTGGAATACGCGCCTTATCCAGCAGGTACACCGCAGCTTTCTGTGCTGAAAATCACTATTTCGCCGAATACAAGTCTTGACTGGCATGAACATCCCATGCCGAACGCCGCCTATGTAGAAAAAGGCGCTTTAACCGTTGAAAAAAAGGCAACGGGTAAAACCCGTACTCTGCAGGCGGGAGAGGTGCTACCAGAGATGGTTGATAGTGCACACAGGGGCTACACAGGTCCGGAAGGAGCTACGCTGGTGGTATTCTATGCCGGGAAAAAAGGGCTTCCACTGTCAAAGCCCGTTAAATAAATTCTGTCTTTTATATCGCCCATTTCTTCCGACATGACGAGAAGAAAACAGTCCCTCACTTGCACTTACTTGTACTGGAAGTGACGTGGGGGCTGTTGATTCGGACTTGACGCCATGCAATGGCCATATAAAATTACTATCAATTAATGAGATTTATCTGGCTGTATTGTTAATTCGCAGCCACAAATTATGCTCACGCCAAAAAGCGTAACTACAAACAAGAATGACCAGAGCAGAATCCAGGACATTCGCATTCCAGAACATTCTGACGATCTGAGTGCTCACAATATCCATGAATCCTTCAGAATAGAGGGGGGGCCTGCTTATTTTGAACGTAATAAGCCAAAGAACGCAAATCAGAACAAAACGAAAAGCAATCCACGCGATGAGGGGCATCATGAAAGCATGACCTTTAGTGAATTTACCCCGATGAGTCAGGAATAAAAAATATAATAGTGGAGTCAACGCGGGAAGAATCCCCATGGAATAGTGTACTATTTGCTCCCAGACAGGGATTTGCCATTGCTGCAATACTTTTAATGACAAAAAGATCTCTGAGGGAAATGCACGATAAAGTAATGAAAAACAAACCAGTCCCCATATCAGAGCAATCTTGTAACGATGAGTCATCGATACATTACCTCCCGGATAAAGCTGGCGACTCAATAGTGCCAGCGTGTATAAAAATGATATCTAACCTTAAGTATGACGAAAAGCGGCCCAAAGAACCAATTTTTAGATATATACATCAATATAGCTGGTTATCTTCTTGATGTGATCTATCTGTTCTTCTCCGTTTTGTTTTGGTGTAGATTCTGCTTTTTTCTGCTGTGCTTCTTCAACTTGTTGTCTCTGGAGCTGGCCAAGCTGTTCATAAAGATGTGCTAGCTGCTGACTAAGCTCTGCTATTCTGCGTTCTTTTTCTTCAGTAGTCTCATCTATCTCACCACTGGCAATACCTTCAACATAATTATGGATTTCTTTTGTTAAGGCCTCGATCTGCGCCTCTACCTGCTTGATTTTTGATGCTGAATTGTTCCTGCCCGGGCTGGCTTCAGCGTGTATGGCCTGCCTAAGTTGTTGTCCATTTGAGATCGCCGTCATAAGTTCTCCTTTATCTTAGAAAAGACTGGTGGTCGTTTCTGAATTACATCGGCAACAACTACAACATCATAAATATTTCTATTGCTCCTTGTACCGAAGCGATTTTGAATGTTTTGTGGATTTATTTGATTTTTTATATTCAGCCAGAGGCAGCTTGTCGCTCGAACCATACCGACGCTTGCTGGTAAACGCTCACTGCTCATGGGTATGGGTTCCCCTGTTTAAGTCTTCTTAGATGACGCTGAGGTGCCTGTTAAATCCGTGGCGCTCCCGTTTTTCAAGACTGGATGAATATGTGTGAGTAATTACATAAACAATTTTGTATGGTTAGCGGGCAAAAAAATGCCCCCTGCGTTGAGGGGGCATGAGACCTGAATGTCGTCAGATTGCCTGCGTAAACGTCCTCGAAATCACATCCTGCTGCTGCTCGCGCGTTAGGGCGTTAAACCGCACCGCATAGCCTGAAACGCGGATCGTCAGGTTCGGGTAATTCTCGGGATGCGCAATGGCATCCAGCAGCATCTCACGGTTCATCACGTTGACGTTCAGATGCTGGCCGCCCTCAATAGCCGCTTCGTGATGGAAGTACCCGTCCAGCAGCCCCACCAGATTGGTTTTACGCACCAGCTCATCTTTGCCCAGCGCCTGCGGCACGATGGAGAAGGTGTAGGAGATCCCGTCTTTCGCATAGGTGAACGGCAGCTTGGCAACCGACGTTAGCGAGGCCACCGCCCCTTTTCTGTCGCGTCCGTGCATCGGGTTCGCGCCTGGGGCAAACGGCGTGCCGCCGCGGCGTCCGTCCGGCGTGTTCCCGGTCTTCTGACCGTAAACCACGTTGGAGGTGATGGTCAGGATCGACTGGGTTGGCACCGCGTTGCGGTAGGTTGGCAGCGCCTGAATTTTCTTCATAAAGCGCTCCACCAGATCGCAGGCGATGCTGTCCACACGGTCATCGTTGTTGCCGTACTGCGGATAGTCCCCTTCGATGACAAAATCGACCGCCAGACCGGTATGGTCGCGCACAGGTTTCACCGTGGCATATTTGATGGCCGACAGGGAATCCGCCGCCACCGACAGCCCGGCAATGCCGCAGGCCATGGTGCGATAGACGTCCCGGTCGTGCAGAGCCATCAGCGAGGCTTCGTAGCTGTACTTATCATGCATGTAGTGAATGAGATTCAGGGCGCTGATGTACTGCACCGCCAGCCAGTCCATAAAGTGATCGAGGCTCGCCATCACGGTGTCGTAATCCAGCACGTCGTCCAGCAGCGGCTCGGTTTTAGGGCCGACCTGGATCTTTAGCTTCTCATCCACCCCGCCGTTGATCGCGTACAGCAGCGTTTTGGCGAGGTTGGCGCGTGCGCCGAAGAACTGCATCTGCTTGCCGATCACCATCGGGCTGACGCAGCAGGCAATGGCGTAGTCGTCGCTGTTGAAGTCCGCACGCATCAGATCGTCGTTCTCATACTGCAGCGAAGAGGTGACGATCGACACCTGCGCGGCGTATTTCTTGAACGCGATCGGCAGCTGCTCAGACCAGAGGATCGTCAGGTTTGGCTCCGGTGCAGGCCCCATGGTGTGCAGCGTGTGCAGATAGCGGAAGCTGTTTTTGGTCACCAGCGTGCGACCATCCAGCCCCATGCCGCCGATCACTTCCGTGGCCCAGATCGGATCGCCGGAGAAGAGCGTGTCGAACTCCGGCGTGCGCAGGAAGCGCACCATGCGGATCTTCATGATGAAGTGGTCGATCAGCTCCTGCGCCTGCACCTCGTTCAGCCGCCCGGCCTGCATGTCGCGCTCAATGTAAATATCAAGGAACGACGCCGTGCGCCCCAGTGACATCGCCCCGCCGTTCTGGGATTTCACCGCGGCGAGATAAGCAAAGTAGACCCACTGAACCGCTTCCTGGGCGTTCATCGCCGGACGTGAAATATCGAAGCCGTAGTTCGCCGCCATCTGCTGGATCTGCAGCAGCGCGCGCCTGTGCTCCGCCAGCTCTTCACGCAGGCGGATCGTGGCTTCCAGATCTTCTCCGCGCTCCAGCCTGCCCTGCAGATCGGTAAACTGCAGTTCACGCTCGCGCACCAGATAAGCGATCCCGTACAGCGCCACGCGGCGATAGTCGCCGATGATGCGCCCGCGCCCGTAGCCGTCCGGCAGACCGGTCAATACGCCGGATTTACGGCAGCGCATCATCTCCGGCGAGTAGACGTCAAATACGCCCTGGTTGTGGGTTTTGCGCAGTTCGGTAAACAGGTATTCAAACTGCGGATCCATCTCGCGACCATAGGCTTCGAACGAGCTGCGGATCATGTTGATCCCGCCGTACGGATGCAGGGCCCGCTTGAGCGGCTTGTCGGTTTGCAGGCCGACGATCGTCTCCAGCTCCTGGTCAATATAGCCCGGCCCGTGAGCCGTAATGGTGGTGGCAATGTTGGTGTCAAAATCCACCGGGGCGTGGGTGGCATTCTCCTGGCGAATGCCGACCATCACCTTCTGCCACAGCGCCGTCGTTGCTGGCGTCGCCTGCGCGAGGAAAGCTTCATCGCCTTCATAAGGGGTGTAGTTATGCTGAATAAAATCGCGCACGTTGACGGCGTTTTTCCATTCTTCACCGCGAAACCCGGCCCATGCGTCGCTGTAGGGCGCGACGCCCGTATCGATTGTAACTTTCATGTGATTCTCGCTTTATCAGGCGTAAGCCGCAGCCGGGGTAACCTTTCCAAGACGGAGGGCGTCCAGCGCGATCATTTTTTCTTCGTTGGTAGGGATAACCGCGCAGGCCGCGCGGGACGACTCGGTGGAGATCACGCGCTCACCCACGCTGCCCGGCAGGGCATTTTTGGACTCGTCGAGGATGATGCCGAATACCTTCAGGTGGTCCACCACCAGCGCGCGGATAAGCACGGAGTTCTCACCGATCCCGCCGGTAAACACCACGCCATCCAGGCGGTGCAGCGACGCCGCGTGTCCCGCAATGTGCCGCGCAATGCGGTGGACGAAGGTATGGATAGCCAGCTGCGCCCGCTCGTGGCCGTCGTGCCAGGCTTTCTCTAATGCCCGCAGATCTGAGGAGAGGCCGGAGATCCCCAGCAACCCGGATTCTTTATTGACCACGCGCTCCAGATCCTCAAACGACTGCCCGGTCTGCCGGGCAATCCACGCCATCGCGCCGAAGTCCACGTCGCCGCAGCGCGTCCCCATCACCAGCCCTTCCAGCGGCGTCATCCCCATGGAGGTATCGACGCTTTCGCCGTTGCGCACCGCGCAGATGGACGCCCCGTTGCCGAGATGGGCAATCACCAGGCCGCTATCATCGGGGGACAGCCCGAGAAGCGAATGTGCCTGCGCGGCCACATAGCGGTGAGAGGTGCCGTGGAAGCCGTAGCGGCGTACGCCCAGCGCTTCAAAGTAGCGGTACGGCAGACCGTACAGATACGCCTGCGGCGGCAGCGTCTGGTGGAAGCTGGTATCAAATACCGCCACCTGCTGTACGCCCGGGAAGAGGCGCTCTGCCGCTTCCACGCCGCTCAGGTTGGCGTAGTTATGCAGCGGCGCCAGCGGGGAGACCTGGCGGATCTGCTCCATCACCTCTTCCGTGATCAGGGTCGACTCGCTGAAGAGGTCGCCGCCGTGCGCAATGCGGTGGCCAATTAAGGCCACGCTGCTCATCAGATCGCGCTTCTCCAGCTCCAGGGCGATGGCAGCCAGCGCCCCTTCGTAGTCCTGGTGAGCCAGTCTGACCGGCTCACCCCCGTTCACGGAAATAAAGGCCTTCTCGGTGTTAATCCCGTCTGCAATCCCCGTCATCAGGGCATCACAGCCTGCAGCGTCCAGCACAGAAAACTTAACAGAGGACGATCCGCAATTAATAACCAGTACTACCGGAAACTCAATCATCATGTGACTCCGCTCTTCCTGAGCTTTGGGTTAGAACAGTTTGTAAACGATATTCAGAATGGTCAGCAGGCCAACCACGGTAACGAAGATGTTCTCGGTACGGCCTTTGTATTTCGCCAGCGCCGGTGCTTTGCGGATGGCGTACATCGGCAGCAGGCACAGCAGAGAGGCGATGATTGGCGCGCCCATGGCTTCAATAAGGTCCAGAATGTTCGGGTTGGCGTAGGCCACAACCCAGGTGGAGCCCATGATGAAGACCATGCTGATGGTATTCAGTTTGCCAACGGAGACTTTCTTCTTATCGCCCTTATAGCCGAACTTCAGGATCAGGCCGTTCAGCCCTTCCAGCGTGCCGAGGTAGTGACCAAAGAAGGATTTGAAGATAGCGACCAGCGCAATGATGGACGCGCCGTATTCCAGCACCGTGGCGAACGTGGATTTACTGCCCGACATCGAGGCGAAATGGTTCGCCAGATAAGAGAGCACCGGAATGTTCTGCGCCTTGGCGTCCGCCATGTTCTGCGGAGAGAGGGTGAACAGGCAGCTGAAGGCGAAGAACATCACCACGGCCACCATCAGCAGGCTGGCGCGACCGATGATTTTGGAACATTTCTGCTCGGTAAACTCTTTCCCGAACTCCGGCTCGTACTCTTCGCGCTTGGAGACAACGAATGAAGAAACAATCGGTGAGAAGTTAAAGGAGAAGACCATGATGGAGATCCCCAGCCACACCGTGACCAGAATGCCGTCATGACCGGTGAAGGCGATATCGCTCAGATTGACCTGGTCGATCACCGCAGAGTTCCAGTAAGGGATCAGCGACAGGGAAATCAGCACCAGGCTGGCGATAAACGGGAACACCAGGAAGCTCATTACCTTCACCATCAGGTCTTTGCCAAACCAGATAACAAAGGCCATCAGCAGCAGCAGGAACAGCGCCACAAATCCACGGTTCAGCGCGGGCAGCTGGAGCTGGTTTTCCCAGAAGGTCATGAAAGTGTTGGTAATGGTGACGCCGTAAATCCACAGCAGCGGACAAATCGCAAAGAAATAGAGGAAAGTGATCACCACCCCGCCGGTCTTACCGAAGTGCTCTTCTACCGTTTCGGTGATGTTGCCGGACACATTGCTCCCGGACAGACACAGGCGCGCCAGCGCCCGGTGGCAGTAAAACGCAATCGGGAAGGCGAGAACCAGCATCAGCAGAATGGGGATCAAGCCACCAAAGCCTGCGCGAATGGGGAAGAACAGCACGCCCGCGCCAATGGCGGTACCAAACAGGCCAAGCGTCCAGGTGGTATCAGACTTACGCCAGGAGGACGTTTTTGTCTGGCCAACGATAATGCTTTCTGTGTTGCTCATAGATCATCCTTATGCGTCAACGAAGCCGGTAATTTGGGAAACACGGGAGAGATCGATATTACCGCCGGAAATAATGCAGACGGTTTTACGGCCCTGAATATAGTGGTCTAGCTTGCCGCTTAATAACGCTGCGCAGGCCAGCGCGCCAGCACCTTCCGTCACCACTTTATTTCGCTGAATGAGTGCGATCATGCTGTTGCGAATATCGTCCTCGCTGACCAGCACAATATCGTCAACTAATTCACGAACAATTTCGAAGGTTAATTTACCGGGACGAGAAACATCGCAGCCGTCCGCTAATGTTCCGGTAACGCGATGGTTGACGATTTCCCCGGCCTGATAAGACGCTGCCATACCGTGAACGTTCTCAGACTGCACACCAATAATATTAATGGTCGGGTTGATGGATTTAATCGCCGTAGCAATCCCGGCAATTAATCCGCCGCCGCCGACAGGCACAATGACGTTATCCACGTCGTATAAATCTTCGAGGATTTCCAGGCCGATGGTGCCCTGACCGGCAATCACTTTTGGGTCATCGTAAGGCGGAATAAAAATGCGCCCTTCCATCTCGACGATTTCGCTGACCTTAGCGATGGTGTCGTTGAAGTTCTCGCCGTGCAGCACCACTTCGGCGGAGTAGTCACGCGTGGCGGCAACCTTGGATTTCGGCGCGCCCATCGGCATCACCACTTTGCCGTCGATGCCCAGCATGGCGCAGGAGAGGGACACACCCTGCGCGTGGTTTCCCGCCGAGCAGGCGACAACGCCTTTGCGTTTTTCAGCATCGGTGAGTGAGCTTAACTTATTAAACGCGCCGCGAATTTTGAAAGAACCAGTACGCTGCATGTTTTCAAATTTCAGGAATATCTCACCCTTACACCGTTCGCTCAGATAATTCGAGCGCGGCATACCGGTTTTATAGATTTTTCCTGCCAGTCGTTTTCTGGCATCCTGAATATCTTCAATCGTTACCGGGAGATCGTAAGTAATGTGCATAATATCCTCGTTATAATAATTCATTGTTTTCAGGCAAAGTCAGGGTATCAGAGCGTTACAGAGTTAAGCTCTGGGTGTTTTTAAAATGGATACTAATTATTCATCGTCGTTTTTCGATATTCATCGACGAATATTGTTTTGCCAGTTCAACTAATACTGACGCTGATTTTTTAATACTGTAATTTTTAGACCACACGGCGGCATAACGCGCCACCGGTAATTCATCTTCCACCGGCAGGACAATAAACTGGTCCGAGCCGAAGGGCGCAATCATGTCACGGGGGATCACCGTCAGGTAATCGGCATTGAGGACAAGGTTATAGATGGTGACGACGGAATCGGTCTGGACGATGTTTTCAATGCTGATGTGGTTGTCTTGCAGGGTGGTCAGGAGTTCGTTGTAGTAGCCCATATCGGTTTGCGGCATCACCCACTGCTCGTGCGTGAGCGATGCCAGTCTGGTCGGGCCGGTGCACGTTCGTAATTTACTCGCCACCAGCACAAACTCGGATTCAAACAGTGGCTCAACGTGAAGATCCTGAAGCTGCATCCCGTCGCTCAGCGTACCGATGGCAAAATCCAGTCGGCCGTCGCGGATAGCGGGCAGGAACGAAGAGAGCTGTGCTTCGTACATCGAGACGCGTGCTTTCGGGAACACTTCCTTGAATTTTTTGATCATCTCAGACAGGAAAGTGAAGCCTATAAGCGACGGATAGCCAAAGGAGACGTCCATAACGGTACTAAAACTGAGGCTGTTAATCTCGCTCACCATGTTTTTCATTTCACGAGTGATCGACTCTGAATACGAGAGCAGAACCTGGCCTGCTGCGGTCAACTTAACGCCCGTGTTTTTACGAATCATCACTTCCACGCCGAAGTAGGACTCGATATCGCTGATGATTTTGCTGACGGCCGGTTGCGTCAGGCCCAGCTGTCTTGCCGCAGAACCTATGGAGCCACTTTTAATGACTTCCTGAAATACCACGAGGTGCTGTGTTTTCGGTAGAATAATAGTGTTCATAATATTCTGCGCTTATTTCCCTATGACGGAGCGAATTCTACCTAATAGTGTTTAAGGGGGTATGTGCTGTTACTCACAATTTGCCTTTTCACATCATTACCCACCTCGGCAAAACACCATTAAAACACCTATATATCAATGAGTTAATAATATAAAAACACGTCAATACGCTGATATTGATCAACAAAAATGGCGGTAATAACTTTATTTTATGGTGATAACCCCAATGGATTTTTTGTATTTAAAAATATCAATAAAGACTATCTTTCAGGCAATTAACGGCTAATAAACAACCGTTTTCTATTTAAAACATTTTTGTGTTTTATCAAATAGAACAATAATGACGTTGCCAGCACATACAA